>JAJPYE010000006.1:27092-44497 GCA_021205095.1 Oscillospiraceae bacterium
TGCGGCGGGATCGGCGGCGGCGCACAGAACGCGCTGGCCTCGGCAGGCATTAAGCTGTACGGCGGCGTGACCGGCAATGCGGATGATGCCGTGGAGGCGCTTCTGGCCGGAAACCTGGCCTATGTGCCGGACATTCAGTGCAGCCATCATGCAGGAGAGCATCACTGCGGCGAGCATGACGGACACCATCACAGAGAAGACCATGAATGTCGGCACGGGCATTGTGTGGACTGACGCGGAAATACGCTATATGCGGCTGCCTGCAGGAAGCACGCCATGCGGGAGCCGATATGATTTGCAATCAAAAAGCCCGCCGTTCCCGGCGAACCCAAGAGGACAAGCGCAAAGCGATTCGATGAAAACGCCCCCCGGAGCATGGCTCCGGGGGACTCGCGTGTTTTATGGGGTTATGCTGTCAGGAGGCTTCGCCGCTGGCCTCGCCGGAGGACTCGCCGCTGGCGGAGGAGGTGGAGGACTGGGTGGCCTCCAGAGGCTCCTCGAAGACGATGGTCACGTTGCCGGTGGTGGTCTCCTCGGTGACGGCCTCGCCGCCGACCGTCAGGCTGTAGTACACGGTCAGGGTCACAGGCTCCTCGGCGGAGAGCTGGTCAAGGCTCTCAAGCACCAGGTCGCCCACGCCGCAGTCGGCGGTGATCGTCCAGGTGGAGTCGGCATCGAACGTCAGGTTCGCGTTCTGCATCCAATTGACGGTCTTGCCAGTCCACTCGGAGTTATAGAAGTAGGCGTTCACGGTGGAGGGGCCGGAGCCTGCGTCGGGGCCGGTCATGGTGACGATTTCCGCCACATAGATGTCGCCCACCAGCTCGGTGGTCTCGTCGCTCTCGCCGGTCAGATCCCACTTCGTCTCGCTGTTCTGGTCATAGAAGTAAATGCTGCCGCTGCCGCCGTTGTCGCCGGCCACCAGGTAGTTGGTGGCGCCCTCATCGGCGTAGAGTTCATAGTTCTCGTTCACGAACAGGCAGCTGTGAACGGTGACAGGGGCGGTGCCGGTCAGGATGACGCAGGCCATAATCTCGCCGGTCTGCGGCGCGGTGGTCTTATCCTGGAACCAGTAGCTCTGGACGGTGGTCAAATCGTCGCCCCAGGTGCAGTTGGTCTTATTGACAAACATATTGAGCATGGGGGCGTTGACCATGCTGGCGTCGTCCGCCCAGGCCCAGTTTTCATAGATGGCGGCGTCCAGCTCCCAGGAATC
The DNA here is from genome assembly GCA_021205095.1 of Oscillospiraceae bacterium. Taxonomy (GTDB): domain Bacteria; phylum Bacillota; class Clostridia; order Oscillospirales; family Oscillospiraceae; genus CAJOIG01. The sequence continues at coordinate 28,309 of JAJPYE010000006.1, forward strand.
CTCGTCGGAGCCCAGGTCATAGAAGTCATACGCATCCGGGTCGAAGGAGCAGATGATGCGGCTGTTATACGCCTCGACGCCGATCCATGTGCCGCTGCCGCCGGAACGGGTCTTGATGCCGGAAACGCCCTCCAGGTCGCAGTTGAAGGCGAAGATGTAGCCGTTGGAGGCGGAGCAGAGGGCCGCGTCCATGTTGGAGTGGAGGGAGGAGTTATAGACGAACACATAGCTCTCATCGCCGCCAATGGAGTAGACGCCCGCGCAGCCGCGGCCATAGGTGGTGGCGGAGATACGGTTCGCGACGATGACGCCGCCGCCGGTGTCGGTGGTCAGGGCGGTACCGGTCTCATCAGCGGTCACGAGGATGGCGATGTCCTCATCCTCCACCTCGGAGAACACAGGCTCGGCATAGGCGTTCCAGTCCTCGGTAAGCTCGGTGCGCTGGGCGGTGCCGAGGTCGAGGCCCGGACGCTCGTCCACCAGGGTCAGAAGGGTTTCATAGTCGATGATGGGCTGGCCGTCGGCGTCAATGAAGTCGTCCGCGTTCAGGGCAATCTTGCCGCCCATGCCCACATAGAAGCCGTGGCCGCCGCTGGAGCAGCCGAAGTAGCGCCCGCCGTATACATAGGCGGTGCCGCCCGCCACGGCATAGAGGACGTTCTCCGTACCCACGATGGTGGGGTCGTTCAGGATAACGGAGCTGTCGTCCGTGCCGAAGTCGATCTCTTCATAGGAGGAGATGCTGTAGTCCGTGGAGTTGCCGCCGTCCACGAGAACGGAGGAACCCAGGCCATAGAAGTTCGCGGCCTCAGAGGGGCCGTAGGCAATGGTGTTGTTGCAGGAATAGAGGTTATTCACCGTGACGGTGTCCCCCGCCTGCACCATGAGGGTGGCGACGTCGCCCTGAATGACCTGGTCAACGCCGTCCACGATATGCTCATAGGCCCGCTCCCACTCGAAGTTCGTGGTAGCGCCGTCAATGGTGTCGCCCACGGATTTATAGAGGTAGCAGGTGTAGATGTGGAAGTCGCCGGGCCGGGGGCCGTTTGCGTAGCTGTGGACATAGTTATACAGGCGGATGAGGTCATAGTCCTCGCCGTATACCAGGCCCTCCGTCTCATAGACGGCGTTAATGATCTGAGCCTTGGTGGAATAGCGAACGTTCTGGGTGATGTAAATCATCTCATAGAGGCAGCCGTCCACGGCATAGGTGGTGCCGGTCTCGACGCCCATGGTGGAGATATATTTGTTGGTGCCCTCACCGTCCACGTCGGCGACCTCATCAAACACGTCCTCCGGCAGCTCGACGCCCTCGGCGACAGCGCCGTCGATGATAGAATCGGCAGGCACGTCCACGGTGGCGGCAGCAGCAGCGGCGGCGTATACGTCGATGGTGGCGTCGTCCTCCGTGGCGGCGTAGACGGTCAGATCCACGTCCGCCAGGTCGGCGGGAACGTTATAGACCGCGCCGTCAATGGTGACGGTCTCCATCTCGGTCAGGTCGATCTCATGGCCGGTGGCCTCGCCCATCTCCTGGGCGGCAGGACATACGGCAGCGTAGAAGGTGCCGCCGCAGCTAGCCAGAGCCGTCTCCGGCAGGTCGGTGAGCGTGGAGGGGAAGCTCCAGCCCGGCGTGCGGTTCAGGTCATAGAACGAGCCGGAGGCGATGCTCTCCACCCCTTCGGGAATAAGCACCCAGCCGTCGGCGTTCGTGATAACGGCGGTGCCGTTCGCGCCTATAGCGGTCACGGGATAGCCCCCAAGCTCCGCGGGGAAGAGAATGACCTCCGCGGCCTTGATGGCGTCGCTGGTGGATACGATGGTGGCCTCCCCGTCCGAGACGGTGTAGTACCAGCCGCCGTAGACATAGACCTCGCCCTCCTGGGCTTCGTCCGTGTCGGCGGAGGACATGGCCTCCTCCACCAGCGCCTGCAGCTCCGGGTCGTCGATGGTGAGGTTCACCGTGTAGCCGGACATTGCCAGCAGCATGGCGCCCATCAGCAGCAGGGCAATCAGCTTGCGAAATTTCATGTGTTGCTCCTTTCGTTTCCTTTCCATTTTCATGTTCAGGTTAATGAATTAACCTATAAAACTTTGTAATTATACCATGGTTTGAATGTCATTACAAGACGGCAGGCCAATATTTTCGCAGGTTCCCGGTCACAGCGCCTCTATAATGCGGCACATAAGCCCCACCCGCCGGAAGGGGGTCATCAGATACAGCCCGTCGGAATAGGGAGTGACCTGGCGGGCGATCTCGGCGGAGATTTTCACCGCAAGAGCCTCGGCCTCCTCCCGCTCCTTGCCCTCATACAGGGCCACGATCTCGTCGCAGACGTACATCCCGGCGATCTCGTTATTGAGAAAGCAGGCGTTGCGGTGGCTGACCACCGGGAAGATACCGGCCAGAATTTTTCCGTGCAGCGTCTCCCTGGCAAGGCGGAGATTATCCAGGGCCTGCCGGGACAGGACAGGCTGGGTCAAAAAGCCGGAGACACCGTTGGCCTCCTTCTCCTGGGCCAGCCTGAGCTGAATGTGGAAGTTTCTGGCGTTCAGATTCAGTGCGCCGTATAGGCGGAAGGGGGTGCGGAAAACCGTTTCGTTCAGACCGGCAACATAGCGGATGAGCTTGCGGGAGTTGAAGTTGAAAACGCTTTTCACCTCGTCCCTGGCTTCTGTGGGGATAGGATCGCCTGTCACCAGCAGGACGTTGTGGACATCCTCCATGGAGAGGCCCAGCAGCAGGGCCTTGGTGGCATTCATGTTCCTGTCCCGGCAGGTCATGTGGGGCAGCGGCTCCATGCCAAGCTCCCGCTTGACCTTGCAGGCCAGCAGGCTGCTGTCCGCCCTGGGGCGGCCAATGGGGCAGTCCGCGATGGTCACGGCGTCGGCTCCCGCGTCCCGCAGGGCGCGCACGCCCTCCAGGAAGGGGGCGATGTCGTCGTCCGCCGGGGGGTCAAACTCCACCGCCACCACCCGCTTTCCGGCGGCCAGCTTGTCCCACAGAGGATTTGTGGCCGGGGCCGTCTCCGCCGGGGCGTTTTCCGCCACGGAAACAGACGGGGGCAGGGGCTTTTCCAGGGCCGCGGCAGCCTGAGCGATATGGGCCGGGGTGGTGCCGCAGCACCCCCCCACGATGGAGGCTCCCGCCCGGACGATTTCAGCAAGCTGCTCGCCAAAATAATCCGGCTGGCCCCCGAACACCGTCCGGCGGCCCAAAACCGTGGGGTACCCGGCGTTCGGCATGACGGACAGGCGCTTTTCCCCAACGTCTACGGTTCGAACAAGCTGCAACAGATGGTGCGGCCCGGAAACGCAGTTGAAGCCCACAGCATCCACCTCCGGCAGAGCCGCCGTCCGGCGGACAAGGGTTCGCCCGGAAAGGCCCCCGCGGGTGAAGCCGTCCGCCCCCACGGCGAAGGAGACGATGAGGAAGGCCTCCGGGCAGCGGGATTTCAGAAACGCGGTCAGCTCTGGTATGCCCTCATCCGAGGCCAGGGTCTCCACCAGAAAGCAGGTGATCCCCCGCTCCAGAAACAGCGCCGCCTGGCGGCAGTATATCTCCGCTGGGGCTGAATCCTCCGCCTCCTGGGGGACGGGGCCGATGTCCCCGAACACAAAGGCCCCATAAGGCTCCGCCGCCTCCCGCGCCAGGCGGCAGGCCGCGTCCAGGGACTGCTCCGCCTGGGCCGCCTCCCCGGCGGCCATGTCCCGGCTGACGGTGAAGGTGTTTGTCTTAATCGCCATGCACCCCGCGTCCAGATAGGCCCGGTGTATGGCGGCGATTCGATCCGGCTGGTTCAGATTCGCCAGGTCGCACCGCCCCTGCGCCCGGCCCGACAGGGCGTCGAAATAGGTTCCCATGGCCCCGTCGAACAGCAGGGGCCTGCCCTGGGATAAATATGCGCGTATGTCCATATCAGCCCAATACCTTTCTTGCAATTTCCACCGATTGACGGGCGTCCTTGGAATAGTAATCCGCGCCCATTTTCTTTGCGTATTCCGGCGTCACCACCGCGCCGCCCACAAACGTCACCGGCGGCTCCGGCAGCGTATGGAGAACCTGAATGGTCTTTTCCATGGAGGGCAGGGTGGTGGTCATCAGGGCGGACAGGCCCACCAGCCGAATGTCCTGCTCCTGCACGGTTTGCAGCACCGTCTCCGGCGGTACGTCCTTCCCCAGGTCGATGACTTCATAGCCGTAATTTTCCAAAACCGTTTTCACGATGTTCTTGCCGATGTCGTGAATGTCCCCCTGAACGGTGGCCATGACGATGCGGCCCTTTTTCACCGGGGTTCCCCCCTTTTCCGCAATGGAGGCCCGGATGACCTCGAACACGGACTGGGCGGCCCCCGCCGCGCTGAGAAGCTGGGGCAGGAGCAGTGTCCCCGCCTCGTACCCCTCCCCCACCTTGTCCAGGGCGGGAATCAGGTGCTGCTCCACCAGGGCCAGCTCGTCCTCTTTGTCCAGGGCCTCCCTGGCAAGCCTCCCGGCGTCGGTTTTCAGGCCCCGGATGATGGCGTCGTCCAGGGTCAGCGCCCCGCTCCCGGCAGGGGCTGTCTGCACCGCCGGGGACTGTCCCGCGAACCGGGCCACATAGGCCCGGCACTCCTTATCCTCGCAGGACAGGAGCCGGAAGGCGAACACCGCGTCCATCATCTCCCGCTGGTTGGGGTTGATGATGGGCAGGGTCAGGCCCACGGTCATGGCCTGGGTCAGGAAGGTCTGGGTGATCAGGGGCCGGTTCGGCAGGCCGAAGGAGATGTTGGATACCCCCAGCACGGTCTGCAAGCCCATCTCATGGCGGACGATCCGCACCGCCTCCAGGGTCTCCCGCGCCTGCTCCTGCTGGGCGGAGACGGTCAGGGTCAGGCAGTCGATCCACAGATCCGCCCTGGGGATGCCATGGGCCGCCGCCGCGTCCATAATGCGCCGGGCGATGGCCACCCGCTCCCCCGTGGTCTGGGGAACCCCTGTTTTGTCCAGGGTCAGGCCTACCACCGCCGCACCGTATTTTTTCACGATGGGCAGCACCCGCTCCAGCACCTCCGCCTCCCCGTTGACGGAGTTCACCGCGGCCTTGCCGTTATAGACCCGCAGCCCCGCCTCCAGGGCATCTGGGTCGGAGGAGTCAAGCTGCAACGGCAGGGAGATGACGCTTTGCAGCTTTTTCACCACACGGGGCAGCATTTCCGCCTCATTCACGCCGGGAAAGCCCACGTTCACGTCCAGAATATCCGCCCCCGCATCCTCCTGCTGGATGGCTACGTCCAGGATATAGTCCAGGTCGTTTTCCAGAAGGGCCTGCTGGAACCGCTTTTTCCCGGTGGGATTGATCCGCTCCCCGATGACCCGCACCCCGTCCAGCCGGGTGGGACACACAGGGGTGCAGACGAAGCTGACATCGTCGTAATGCCGCTGGGCCGGCGTCCGGCCCGCCAGGGCCTGCACCAGAGCGCGGATATAATCCGGGCTGGTGCCGCAGCAGCCCCCCAGAATGGTGACGCCCCCCTCCACGCAGGGGAGCAGGGCCTGGGCAAATTCCTCCGGCCCCATGTCGTAGTGGCCGTCCACCGGGTCGGGCAGACCCGCGTTGGGCTTCGCCACCACCGGCAGGCGGGTGTTTTCGCAAAGCTCCTTCAAAAGAGGCGCCAGCAGGTCAGGCCCCAGGGAGCAGTTCAGGCCGATGGCGTCCGCCCCCAGGCCCTCTAACGTTCGGGCCATGGAGGGCACGGTGCAGCCGGTGAAGGTGCGGCCGCTCTCGTCAAAGGACATTGTCACCAAAACGGGCAGGCTCGTGGCCTCCTTGGCCGCCAGCAGGGCGGCCTTGGCTTCATAGAGATCCGTCATGGTCTCAATGGCGATCAAATCCGCCCCGGCGGCGGCCCCGGCCTCCATCATCTCCCGGAACAGGTCATAGGCCCGCTCGAAGGTCAGGGTTCCCATGGGTTCCAGCAGCTCCCCCAGGGGGCCGACATCCAGTGCCACCTGGGCGTCCGACCCTGCCGCCTCCTTAGCAATGCGGACAGCGGCGGTGATGATTTCCCCCACGCTGTGGCCGGTGCGCTTCAGCTTCAGGGCGTTGGCCCCGAAGGTGTTGGCGTATACCACCTGGCTGCCCGCCTGGATATACTCCCGGTAGATACCGGCCAGGAGGGCCGGTTCCGTCAGGTTCAGAAGCTCCGGCTGCCCGCCGGGGGGCAGGCCCCGCTGCTGCAATACGGTACCCATGGCCCCGTCCAATATGATAAAACCGCTGGTGAAATCAATTCCCACAGTGCTTTCCTCCCTTTCTCAGTGTGCATCTCTCCCGCATAGCGCAGCAGGCGCAGCCCCGTATCCGGGCCGCCTGGGGTCTGTCCGCAAGGCCGATAACGGCAGTGACGGATTTGCCGGGATTCATCAAAAGGCTCTCCGTGACGCAAAGCCCCAGCCGCCGCTGGGTGTCCAGCACGGCGCATACGGCGGGCTGGAGCGCCAGGGGCAGATCCCCATAGCCGGGGGAAAAGCGGTCGGTCAGATAAATCCCCGGCAGACGCGCTTTCAGCTCCCGCTCCGCCTCGTCGCAGCCCGCCTCCACCCAGGCGCTGCCGCAGGCGTCCAGAAGCAGGGCCTGGGCCATATCCCGCGCCTGCTCCGTGCGGAGCATGGCGTCAAATTTCGCCCCCAGGGTGCAGGCCAGCAGCGCCGCCCGGTCACATTCCGCCAGCATACGGCCCGCGCTCTCCCCCGGCAGGAGGATGTCCGCCCCGGACAGATAAAAACCGTCCGCGCGCCGCTGCAATTCAAATATCCGATAGGTATACCTGGGCCGGACAGCGGCAGTCAGCTCTTCGGCCACCGCCTCCGCCTGACGCCGCAGCGCTTCGGTCGGCTCTCCCCGCACCCCCGCATACCGCAGGGCCTCGTCAATATTCAGCTTCATCCCGGCCCTCCTTACGGGTATTGGTATTGCTTTAATAATTTACCATTATAATAGGTTTTCTCCAAAATGTACAGTCCCTATTCCACGCAGAATTGACACAGGTCAGGAATCATGCTATGATTTCCTATAATCACAGTATGTTAAGGAGATTTATCCGCCATGGCAAGAGAGCTTACCCGCTGCCAGCTCATCGAGCGGAGCATTATCACAAAATATCACAAGGCCCTGTGGACGCCCTTTGTCGCCGCGGTCAAGAAATACAGCCTGATACAGGCCGGGGACAGCATTGCCGTCTGCATTTCCGGCGGCAAGGACTCCATGCTGATGGCAAAGCTGATGCAGGAGCTTCACCGCCACAGCGAGGTTCCCTTTTCCCTGACATTTCTGGTCATGGATCCCGGCTACAACGAGCTGAACCGGCGAAGAATAGAGGAAAACGCCCGGCTGCTGGAGGTGCCGATCACCATCTTTGAAAGCAACATCTTCGAGGTGGCCAACAGCACCGAAAAATCCCCCTGCTATCTCTGCGCCCGTATGCGGCGGGGGTATCTGTACAGCAAGGCCAGGGAGCTGGGCTGCAACAAGATCGCCCTGGGCCACCACTTTAACGACGTCATCGAGACCACTCTGATCGGGATGTTCTATGGCTCCCAGCTCCAGGGCATGATGCCAAAGCTCCACAGCACCAACTTCCCCGGCATGGAGCTTATCCGCCCCCTGTACTGCGTCCACGAGGAGGACATTATCGCCTGGGCCAGATACAACCAGCTTCAGTTCATCCAATGCGCCTGCCGCTTCACAGAAAACTGCGCCTCCTGCGGCAGCGGCGGCTCCAAGCGCCAGGAGATAAAAGTCCTCCTCCGCCACATGAGACAGGACGACCCCAACATTGAAAAGAGCATATTCAACAGCCTCCACAGCGTCTGTCTGGACACCTTCCCCGGATATAAGACCAAGGGAGAAACCTATACGCTGAACGATTTTTACGACCGATAGCGCCGGGAATACGTTCCTCAACCCTCCTCCTGCGATACACCGCCAGGCCATTGGATGAAACAAAGGCTCTTGTAAACGCGGCAGGAATGTTATATAATTTACAAAAAGCGTTTCACAAAACGAATTGATGCATCAAACCAAAGTTTTGTCTACATATAATATAATTATGTAAACATATCCAAGAGGAACGAAAAATGAAACGACAAAGAGCGGTGGCCATAATTCTGGCGCTGGCGGCGGTATTGTGCCTGACGCCAGCCCTTGCGCTGGCGGATGAGGAGGATACCGTCTCCGCAGACGAATACGCGGACGCCTTAACTGCGGCGGAAGCGACGGAACCCCCGGAGACGTCGGAGGAGACTGCCGACGACCTGGACGGCGGCGACACAGACGCTTCAGCGCTCCCGGCGAGCGTCAGCCTGGAGGAGGACGACGAACAGGCCCTCTGCGCCCATGGAAATGCAGAGGCGGACTGCGCCGTCTGCGCCGTGGAGGCGCAGATCGCGGCCCTCCCCTCCGCCGCAGAGGCGGAATCGCTGGGCGACGACGGGCAAAGTCAGGTCTACGCCCAGGCGTCGGCAGCATACGACGCGTATTGCGCCCTGACCCAGGAGGAGCAGGCGCAGGTCTCCAACAGCGACGCCCTGTTCGCCCTGCTGGATTTTTTCAGCGGCGGTACCGCGACGACGGCGGAGGAGGAAGACCTGTGCGAGAACTGCGGGAGCGGGTATTACGACAACGGCATATGCACGGGCTGCGGCGCATATCAGAGCGCCGAGCTGAACGAAAACGGCTGCTATGAAATCGGAAACGCGGGCCAGCTATTCTGGTTCGCGGCGCTGGTGAACGGCGGCAGCACATCCGCCAGCGCCGTCCTGACGGCGGACATCGACCTGAATCCGGGATTCAGCTTCAGCGCCCAGGACGGGACATATACGGGGAGCGGAACGCCCCGAAGCTGGACGCCCATAGGGGGAGGCAGCAGCAGCAGCAATGCCTACGCAGGCAGTTTTGACGGAAACGGACATACGGTTTCCGGCATTTACATAAACGCATCCACCATGTACCAGGGGCTGTTCGGTGGTTTATACGGCGGTACGGTTCAGAACGTCACCGTCTCCAACAGCAGTATTACCGGCACCCAATATGTCGGCGGTATAGCAGGAAAACTCGTTGCCAACAACGTCATCACCGGCTGTGTGAACAATGGATATGTAAAGGGTTCTTCTTCCTCTTCTACCTACACCGGGGGCATCGCCGGGTATATTTACAACAGTACGGTTTCCGGCTGCACGAATCATGGCAACGTTGCAGGCGCAGGCTATTATGTCGGCGGCGTGGTGGGGCTGGCGGCATCCGGAGCCAGCACCTGCGTCACGGACTGCCATAACACCGGCGACGTCAGCGGATCGTCTCAATATGTCGGCGGCGTGATCGGCTATATAAAGAGCAGTTGCACCACGGACATTGCAAACTGCTCCAACAGCGGGAATATCACCGGCGGGAGCTATTATGCAGGCGGTGTGATCGGCTATGCCAGTATCACCGCGACCGTTGTAAACTGCTCTAACGAGGGGGACGTATCAGCGGGCGGCTATGATGTCGGCGGTATAGTGGGCTACCTCCCGTCCAGCAACGGTATTTCCACCTGCTGCAACAGCGGAAATATCAGCGGCACCACCTACGTGGGCGGCATAGTGGGAAACGCCAGCGTGAGCACCGGCTATTCCATCGCCGACTGCCTGAACATCGGGAGCGTCAGCGCCACCGCCAGCTCCGGCACTCCGTATGCAGGCGGTATCATTGGCGCTTTTAATAAAGGCACTCTGATGAATTGCTGCAGCGTCGGCAATGTCAGCGGGAGCAGCGTCGGCGGTATAGCGGGGTATGTCGCAAGCAGCGGCACTATTGATAATTCCTATTATTTGGACACGGCGGCGGACAGCGCCGTTGCGTCAAACAACGCGTCCGGCACTGTTTCCGCTGAGGCAAAAAACGCGGAGGCATTTGCCTCCGGCGAAGTCACCTGGCTGCTGAACGGCGGGGAAGACGGAGCGACGGACGGAACGCAGATCTGGTATCAGACGCTGGGCCAGAGCGACATTCCCGCCTTTTCCGGGGCCACGGTGTATTATGAGGAGGGCCGGGGCTGGTTTAACGCCGATCAGCCGACGGTCTATTCCGTGGAGATCGCATGGGGCGACCTGGCCTTTACCTATCAGTCGGCCACGGACGTATGGAATCCCGAAACCCATCAATATGAAAGCGCGGCTTCGTCCGTCTGGAGCTGGGCCGACGGGGGAAATATCATCACTGTTACCAACGGCTCCAATGCGTCCGTGAGCGTCTCGGTCAGCTATCAGCCCGCAGAGGGTTATTCCGGCATCCTTGGCAGCTTTGACAAGACCTCCTCCCTGCTGACCCCGCTGGGAACGGACTCCTTTGCCCTCAGCCTTTCCGCTGCGGACGACTCGATTTTGCAGGCGCTGCAGGAATCTACCTGCATTGGCGCTGTGGTCGTCACCATCGGAACGGATAATACGGATTCCCATTAAAATCAACCCGGCGGGCAATATGACCCCGCCCGCAAATCCCCACGACAACGCGAACGCGGGAGCATCCTTTCGGACGCTCCCGCGCTTGCTGTTTATCGACCTGTGCATTTTTCAGGCCGCATTATCTTATCAATACTGGGCCGCGAATTCCTCGAAGGTCATGGCCGTGCCGGATTCCAGCATCCCGCCATAGAGCATCTCAGCAGGGAAGGAAACATAGTCCCCGGCCTCGATGAGGGGCATGAATTCGTTCTCCACCTGATCCTCGGTCAGGGTGGAGTTGACCTCCAGCTCCGCCAGGAGCCACTCGTGGATATACTCTACATAGGCCTCCTCCACGCTGGTCTCACCAGCGTCAGCGGTCTCAGCACTGGCTTCAGCGGAAGCGCCTTCGGCGGCGGTGATGACAATCTCGCCCTCGTAGGTCTGTCCGGCCTCCAGGGTGACGGCCTCGCCGTCCACAGTGGCCGTGCCATAGATGACCTGGCTGTCCGCGCTGATGGTCAGGCTGTCAAGCTGGGACTCGGCGCTGACCGTCCAGACAGAGCCGTTTTCCAGGGTCAGGGCCGTGCCGTGATGATCCACGTTATAGGACTCCGCGTCCAGGTTGCACCAGTAGACGCTGTCCATGCCGTCCGCATAATCCCAATAGGCGTTCCAGTCCTCCGCATCCCACACAAGGGACGCGCCGTTCCAGCTTGTGTTGTCCAGAAGGATCTCCACATTGCGCTGATAATCATAGTTCTTCACGTCGCCGGTCACGTCCATGTCGGTCATGGTCAGGCTGGTGGCGGTGTCCTCCTTGTCGGTATAGAGATACCGGCTGGAGCTGTCCGCGTTCAGGGCGGTCATGAGAATGGTGTTGGAATAGCTGTCTATCTCCACGTTGGTCAGGTCGATGTCCGCAGAGTGGGACTTGACAAGGATGATGGAGCCGCGGATAAAGTCCAGATAATCCGCCACGCCCTGGCTGTACTTCTCGGCATAATCCACCAGGGTCTGCTGATCGTTCAGCTCCTCAGAGGTGCGGAGGGTGGAATCCATGACCTCCACCACTGCCTGCTGGCCGAAGGCGGAGCCGGTGCCCGGAGAGTGGATATAGAAGCAGTTGCGCCCGGCCTCGATAAGGCTTCCGGCGTCGGTCAGCTCCCCATCCTCAGGGTAATAGGCCAGCGCGTCCTCCTCGGTGGCGGAAGCGCCGCTGTATACATGGACAGCGCCGTTATTGGAGATGATGACGCCATGCTCCGCACCCCGCAGGGTGGTGGCGTACAGCCAGTCCCGGCAGCTAGAGTCGGCGTAAATGCCATAGCCGCCGGAGACGGCATAGGCCTCGGAATTATAGGAATAGAAGTCCAGGCCGCTGCCGCTGGCGGAGTCGGTGGACATGGCGGCCCAACCCTCGGTCTCCACATAGGAGTTATAATAATAGGTCTGAGACGCGCCAATGGACATACTGGAACGGGCATACCCGGCGATCAGCAGGCCGTTGTTGGAGCCAGGCTCGTTGCTCTCATCGGTCAGGCCGTCCGCGCCGCCGCGCCCGGTCTGGATCATGGAGGAGTTGTTCACCACCAGGGTGCCGGTGCTGTAGGCCTCCACCGCATAGTGGCCGCCCTCCGCGCCATTGGCCCCGCCGTCCACGGTGATGGTGCTGTCCGTGATGTAAAGGGTGCCGCTGCTAACCAGCGCGCCGCTGCCCGCGGTGGTGCTGCTGGCCACATAGGCGGTCTCCTCGTTCACGCCCAGGTGAATCTCCGCGTTGGAGATGGTGAACACGGAATCGTCCCCGCTGACCGCCACGGCAGAGACCAGCATATCGCTGGTATCCAGCACCAGGCCGTCCACGCCGGAGTCATCCAGGGCGTCGTAGCTCATTTCGATCTCATGCTCCGCGAGGTAATCCTCGTTCAGGGTGGCCGCGCCGTCGGTAACGGTGATGACCGCCTCCACGGCGGACGCTTCGCCGGAGGCCCCGCCGCTGGCTTCCCCACTGGCAAGGGCCGGCACGCACAGGCAAACCGCCAGGGCCAGGGCCAGGATGACAGATAGTGTTTTCTTCATGTAATTCCTCCTAAAAAATAAAATGATAAACTGAGTAAACGCGGCTTCCCCAGCCGGGAAAAGCTCGATTGAGGAAGCCGTACGCTCTCCTTACGATGCCTCGCCGGACGCCTCGCCGGACGCTTCGCCGCTGGACTCGCCGGAAGCGCTGGAGCTGGAAGCGGAGCCGACCACAGCCTGCACGCCGTATTCCCCGGCGGGGATCAGCTCGTCGCCGGGCATCAGGGTGATGGTGCCGTCGTCATTCTCCGTCAGGGTGCCGTAGACGTCGCCCTCCGCCTTCAGATAGCTGATGACGCTCTCCTCGGTGACGGTCCAGGCGCTGCCCTCGGACACGATGACGTTGATGTTCGCCGCGCCGTTCACGTTCACGAAGTTCTCCACATGGCCCAGCAGATAATACTGGTTCACGCTCCACTTGGTGAAGTGGATATAAGCGGCGTCCTCCTGCTCGCAGACGTTGCCGTCCGCATCCAGGAACTCATACTCGATGGGATCCAGGCCGTCGGAATCGCCATAGACGATGGTGGCGTTATCGGCATTGGCCGCGTCGATGGCGGCAATGACCTCCTCTACGTCCCGGCCCTCCAGGGAGATGGCGTGAGGCGCGGTGGAAAGGCAGATGCGGCCCGTCAGGGTGGCATCGGTCAGGGTGACGGTCAGCACGTCGCCGTTTTCGCTGTAATAGCCAGTGCCGTTCCAGATGTCGCCCTCGTAATCGTTGTTCATCAGGTCGAGGGTCACGTTATTGCCGCTGTAGGTCTTTTCATAGTAATCCACAGTACCCTCGTCGGTGGGATTTTCCACCTCCACATAGGTGTCCTCGTCCACCCGCTGATAATAGGTCTTGCCCTCCTGCACGGCGGTGTCCGTGGTGAAGGCGTAGGACACATTCATGCTGGCGGCTTCGGTCTGGACGCCGGCGGCCTCGGTCTGATAGGTGGAGAAGCCGTTGTCGTCGTTGTCTATCATTTGCAGCAGGATGCCGTTGCCGGGCTGGGCGGTGGTGCCGTCCAGGGTGAAGGCCACGTCCGCGCTCTTATACAGGAACACACATTCCGCCGGGGTGACGACCACGTCGCCCACGGTGATGGTGCCCTCGTTGTGGGCCATCCAGCCGAACACGGTGTTCACATGGGAGATAATGTCCTCCTCCGCCGTATAGGTGCGGATGACCTCGTCCGTGGCGGCGTCCAGCAGGTCTATCTCGTCCCCGGCGTGGATGCTGTCGATGAAGGCGTCGCCGCCGGTCAGGATGGAGCAGTAGGTCAGGCCCTCAAAGTTCACGCCGTAGAAATACTCCTGGGCGTCGCCGATGAGATAGGAGCCATACGCGGAGCCGTAGGCGTCCTCGTCATAGCCGAAGATGGCCCAGCCGCTGTTCATGCCGCCCTCGCTCTCCGGGATGGCGGAAAGGGTGGTGTCGATGATCCAGAAATAGGGGGTGTCGCATCCGTCGGAGGACAGAACGCCCCACCCGCCGGAGGCCAGGCTTGAACCCTCGATGATCAGGGTCGACCGGGTACCCAGCACGTTAATGGTGCGGATGCCGCCATAAATGCCCAGCACATAGGGCGGGGTGATCATGATGGAGGTGTCCGCGCTGGAGGTATAGCCCTCCCAGGCGTCAAAGGCGTATTTGCCGTAGGTGGTAACGGTGGAGTTGCGGATGTCCAGCACCGTGGAGACCGCGTCGGCGGAAGCGTTCATGCTCATCTTGGTGCCATAGCACATGGCAAAGGCCCGCACAAAGCCCTCGGAGATGAAATTCACGTCCTCAATGACCATATGGCTGCCCAGGTTGGAGATAAAGGACGCGCCGGTGCCGGTGAAGTCGGAGGCATAATAGCCGTCCGTGTCATCGTGGATGTAATAGTCGCCGGTGATGTACACCGTGCTGTCCCCCGTGGAACGCACGGAGGTAAATCCGGCGCCCTCTACCTCCACGTCCATGTCGATGACGGCGTCATATTCCCCGTCTGCGGTGAAGGACACAGCGTCCTCCTCCGTCCAGGCAGATTCCTCCGCCACCAGCTCGCCGTCCTCGATGTCATAGCCGATGTAGACATGGCCCGCGTCCTTGGACTGACGGCCTGTGTCGGACACCTGATAGGCATAGCTGGACGGCTCCATGTCCTCCGTGGTGTAATAGGCGGCTTCGCTCTCCGCCGACGCCTCTCCGGAGGCTTCTCCGCTGGCAAAGGCCGCCGCACTCATAGAGAGTATCAGACAGGCCGCCAGCAGCAGCGCCAATAGCTTCTTCATTTCCGTATGCTCCTTTTCAGTGTATTAAAATAAAATTGCCGGGACGGGATACGTCCCGGCAGATTTCACGGATTTACAGTCGGACGAACCGTCTTTCCCGGTAGCCGCCCATCTCCCCTGCTTCCTGATTCGATAATTATTTATTTTACATTTTACAGGATTTTTTTCGGGGATGCAATCTTCCCGGCACAAACAACACAAATTTGGCGCAAACAACACGATTATATGCGGGAATTTTTTATCTTTTTCCCCAATCGTTTCTGTTCCTGACAAAAAAATCCCGCACGGCTTACGTCCATCGACGCGAACCGTGCGGGATTTTCAGTTTTTGTCTTATTGGCCCATCATCCCCCGAATATCCTCCGGGGTGAATATATACCGTTTCCCGCAGAAATCGCAGCGGATCTCCGTGTCCTGCCCCTGGGCGACCATGTCCTCCAGCTCGGCACGGTCAACGCAGGAAAGCACCTCCGTCAGGCGTTCCCGGCTGCATCCGCAGCGATAGGCGATCGGCTCCTGGCTGACGATCTGATAATCCAGCCCCTTCAAAACCTGGTCAAACAGGGTCTCCGCCCCGTCCTCGTCCAGGATGGTGGTGAGCTGATCCATCATAAAAATATTTTCCTCCAGCAGGTCGATAAGCTTTTCATCCGCGCCGGGCATAAGCTGAACCACAAAGCCCCCGGCAGCCTTCACGGACGTATCCCGGTCTACCAGAACGCCCAGGCCGCAGGCGGAGGGAACCTGCTCGCTCTCCAGCAGATACGCGGTGAGATCCTCCGCGATCTCCCCGCTGACAAGGGCTGTGGAACCCACATACGGCTCCCGCAGTCCAATGTCCCGGCTGACGGTGAGCATCCCGTCCCGGCCCACCGCGCCGCCCACGTCCAGCTTTCCATCCTGCCGCAGGGGAAGGCTGACAGCGGGATTATCCATATAGCCCCGGACATTCCCCTGGCTGTCTGAGACGGCGATAACCGTCCCGGCGGGGCCACCGCCGTTTATACGAACGGTGACGCTGCCGTTGTCCTCCTTCATCATGTTTCCCAAAAGGGACGCGGCACACAGCGTCCGCCCCAGGATGGCCGCCGCCGTAGGGGCGCAGTTGTGTATCTCCCTGGCCCGCTGCACCGTGTCCCTGGCGTCGATGACCGACATTTTTATAAAATCATTTCCGGCTGTGGCCCGAATGATCCTGTCCATAAACAGCACCTCTCCTTTATCGCTTGTTACGCCTTATTCTATAGCCTGCGGCGGCGGATGTCAAACCTGTTTTCCTTTACAATCCGGGGCCAAACGGGTATACTTGTATGGAATGACAGCCGCCATCGATTGTGTCAATAGTTTTGTGTAAACTTGTTAAAGTTTCTTGTATCAGTGCAA
>JAJPYE010000049.1 GCA_021205095.1 Oscillospiraceae bacterium
AGCGCCACCTTGCCAAGGTGGAGGTAGCGAGTTCGAATCTCGTTGCCCGCTCCAAACCGCCGGAACGTTTGTTCCGGCGGTATTTGTGTCCGTTGGCATAATAAGAAAAGCTGGATTGAAGAGAAGAATTATTTATATTTCATATTAGTGATTGCGCAGACTGGAAAGATGTGCTAATATATACTTTGGCGGCGGCCCTGGCCGCCAAATATGGGAAACAATATTTTTATATAGGAGCGACGAGTCAATGAAACCTGTGGAAAGTTCTGACAAGCTGAAAATTGTTCACAGTGATATACGCGGCCCTGTGTTTGAGAAGGCCCAGGAAATGAGCCGCCAGGGGATAGAGGTCTTGAAGCTGAATACCGGCAACCCCGCAACCTTCGGCTTCACCATGCCTCCCAGCGTGAAAAACGCCCTGCTGGCCAATGCGGACAAGGCCGTGGCCTACTGCGACGCCAAGGGTATGCCGGAGGCCCGCCAGGCCCTGGCGGAATACCACACCAGCCGGGGTCTCCAGGATATTACCCCGGACGACATCTATATCGGCAACGGCGTCAGCGAGCTGGCCCCCATGATTTGCAACAGCGTTCTGAGCGCCGGGGATGAGCTGCTCATGCCCGCCCCCAGCTACAGCCTGTGGTCAAACGCTGCTTACCTTGCCGGGGCGAAGCCTGTGTTCTATACCTGCGACGAGGCGTCCGACTGGTACCCCGATGTGGCGGATATGGAAAAGAAGGTCACGGCCCGCACCAAGGCTGTCCTGCTCATAAACCCCAACAACCCCACCGGCCAGGTATACGCCCCGGAGCTGGTGGAACAGGTCTGTGAATTTGCCCGGCGGCATGACCTGCTGGTTATTTCCGACGAGATCTATGACCGCCTTATCATCGACGACGTACCTTACCGCTCCACTGCGGCTATCGCCCCGGATCTGCCGGTGGTCACGCTGAACGGTCTTTCCAAGTCCCACATCATCTGCGGCTTCCGCTGCGGATGGGCGGTGGTTTCCGGCCCCCGCAACCTGACGGCGGAGCTGAAGGAATGTCTTGGAAAGCTCTGCGCCATGCGCCTTTGCGGCAACGCCCTGACCCAGCTTGTCATCCCGGCGGCTATGAACGACCCGGAAAGCACCAAAGCTATGCTGGTTCCCGGCGGGCGCATCTATGAACAGCGGGAGGCGGCCTGCAAGGCTCTGGACGAGCTGGCGGATCGGGGGCTGGTATCCTATCGGCGGCCCCATGCGGCGTTTTATGTGTTCCCGAAAATACTGGGCGGCAAGGTGAAAAACGACAAGCAGTTCGCCTTCGACGTGCTGGACGCCAAGCACATCCTCATCGTGGCCGGCAGCGGCTTCGATTGGCCAGAACCCGACCACTTCCGCCTGGTGCTTCTCCCGGCGGCGGAGAAAATCTACCGGGCCGTGCTGGACATCGGCGACTTTTTGGAGACCTATCAGCAGTAACAGAAAACCTGCATTTGCGGGTTCCAAGGATTTGGGGGCGTGGCGGACAGATTCCACTGATGCTCCCAATTTTATGAAGAGTTCTGACAAAAATATCACTTATACGGGATAATAACGTCAATAAAACATTTTTTTGGAGGTAAAACCATGGAAAAAGCAAAGGTTTATTTTACGGAAAAAATCAACCCGGCCAGCCTGATCGCCATTTATAAGGCCCTGGGCCGGAATCTCCACGGCAAGGTGGCGGTGAAAATATCCACCGGCGAGCCGGGCGGTCACAACTTTCTCCAGCCCGCCCTTATCGGCGACCTGACCCATCTGGTGACGGGTACCATCGTGGAGTGCTGCACAGCCTACGAGGGCAAGCGCATGAGAGTGGAGGATCACTGGCAGACTGTTAAAGACCACGGCTTTTCCGCCATGGCCCCCTGCGACATCATGGATGAGATGGGGGAGGTAGAGCTGCCGGTGAAGGATGGGTTCCACCTGAAGACCAACATTGTGGGCAGCCACTTTACCAGCTATGATTCCATGCTGATTCTTTCCCACTTTTTAAGGGGCATATGATGGGGGGCTTTGGCGGCGCGCTGAAAAATATGAGCATCGGCATCGCCTCCTCTCACGGCAAGGCCAACATCCACTCTGCCGGTGTTACTTCGGACTGCGAGGCCGTGTGGAATACCACGGCGGAGCAGGATGATTTTCTGGAGTCCATGGCGGACGCCTGCAAGAGCGTTATCGACTATATGGGGAAGGACAACATCCTCTATATCAGCGTGGCGAACAATCTTTCTATCGACTGCGACTGCGACTCCAACCCTCACCCGCCGGAGATGGCCGACATCGGCATTTTCGCCTCCATCGACCCGGTGGCCCTGGATCAGGCCTGCTATGACGCGGTGATAAATTCCCCCGACCCTGGGAAGAAGTCCCTCATCGAGCGGATGGATTCCCGCCATGCCATTCACACCGTAGAAGCCGCCGCCCAGCTTGGCCTGGGCGTCCGGGAATATGAAATCATTTCCATCGACTAAGGAGACGCCCCATGCACGAAAAACGAAAAGCAAGCGTTAGAAACACCTCCCTGGGGGCCATGTTCCTGGCTCTGGGCCTGGTGCTGCCCTTCCTGACCGGGCAGATTCCACAGATTGGCAATATGCTGCTGCCAATGCACATCCCCGTTCTGCTTTGCGGGCTGATTTGCGGCTGGCAGTACGGCCTGGTGGTGGGCTTTATCACCCCGTTGCTGCGGGGTGTTCTGTTCGGTATGCCGCCGTTTTATCCCAATGGCATTGCCATGGCCTTTGAGCTGGCTACCTACGGTTTCGTGACGGGATTTTTATATTCCCGTTCCCGCTGGAAGTGCATTGTGGCCCTCTACCGCTGCCTGATTGCCGCCATGCTGGCGGGCCGGGCCGTGTGGGGTGTGGCGGAGGTGATTCTGCTGGGCCTGGGGGACAACGGCTTTACCTGGGCGGCCTTTATGTCCGGCGCGTTTTTGAACGCCATACCGGGCATCATTATCCAGCTCGTCCTGATTCCGGCCATTATGGTGGCCCTGGATCGCACCGGGCTTGTGCGCTTCTCCAAAAATCCCCCGGCGAAGGACGGGGCGGAAGATGCGACAGTCTGACGCCGCCGGAAGCGTTTTGCAGTGGCTGAGGGCGCATCCTGCGCCCTCGCCTGCTGTTATCGCCATTGACGGTCGCTGCGCCGCAGGAAAGACCACCCTGGCCCGGCAGCTGGGGGAGGCCCTTTCCTGCGGCGTGGTGCATATGGACGATTTCTTTCTCCGGCCAGAGCAGCGGACAGTTCAGCGCCTGGCGGAGCCAGGGGGTAATGTGGACTATGAGCGGTTTCTGACCACGGTTTTGGAGCCGCTGTGCCGGGGAGAGCCGTTTTCCTATCAGCCCTACGACTGCCACAGCGGGACGTTTCGTCCCCCGGTTTTCATAAAGCCCGCGCCCATAACCATCGTAGAAGGGAGCTATAGCTGCCATCCGGCCCTGTGGGCGCATTACTGCTGCCGGGTGTTTCTGACCATCGGCAGGGCGGAGCAGCGCCGCCGCATAAGCCAGCGCAACGGCCCGGAGGGGCTTCAGATGTTCCGGGAGAAATGGATTCCCCTGGAGGAACGCTATTTTGCCTCCCTTGCGGAACGATCACTGGACGGGGCCTTGTGGCTGGATGGCAGCGGGCAGCGTATCACCAAGGAAAAATTTATATCCGGCGCGTAAGAAACCACGCCGGACAGGAAAATCGACAGAGACGCAGGGAGCGCTTCAACACGAAGTGCTCCCTGCGCTTTACGTTATAGCAAGGCTCAATTTTGGAGATCGAACCTTTTTAATGCAAGAGAATATCGTAATATCAAGGGAGATTAAATCCAACACGCCATCTCATGCCACTGCTCGCCGCCCCAGGTGGAATTGGCGAGGCCGTTGTCGGTAAAGCCCAGCTTTTTATACATTTCCACCTTGGCGTCCAGACAGGTCAGAAGGAGAGCTTTGCGGCCCTTTTCCCGCTCCCGGCGGCGGTATTCCTTCACCAGCGCCCTGGCGATCCCCTGCATTTGATAGGCGGGCAGGACAGCCAGCCCCAAAAGCATGACGGTCTGGCCCACCGGGTTGTGGAGAGCGTCGTCGGTGAAAAACTCATCCCGAAAAACGTTCTCGTCGGTGGCGAGGCCGTTTAAATACCCTGCCAGCCTTCCCGTTTTTTGGTCGATGGCGACCAGAAATAAATCCGGCGCGGCGGCGGCGCGGACGCGCATATGGGCCGGGGAGCAGGCCTCGTTGGGTGGGAAGCAAATCTGTTCGATGGCGATGGCCTGTTCTATTTCATCCGGCTCCATGGTTCGGAGCGTAAAATTCTTATAATCCATATGTAGCCTCCAGGATGGTTATTTTAGCTGTTTGGGGCTGACACCGAAAGCGGCGCGGAAGTCCCGATAGAAGGTAGAATACTCAGGGAAGCCGCTGTCCTCCGCAGCTTTGCTCACAGGAACGCCCCGGCGGATTTGCTGGGCGGCGTACAGCAGGCGACGCTGCTGCACATAGCTGTGTACCGTGGCCCCGGTCTGCGCCTTGAAAAGACGCATAAAGTGGTACCGGCTGAGGTATACACGGCCAGCCAGCTCGTCCACGGTCAGCGGCTCGGAGAGATGCTCGTTGATATAGGAAAGGGTCTGGGCAATTTTGGGATTATATACTGTTTTTGGACTTTGGAAACCGCCTGCTCGCTGGGCGATACGGTTGATGCAGACGAGAAGCTGGATCACGAATGTATCCTGCAGGGTCTGGGCGCCAAATTGCTCATCCTTCAGCATCGATTCCATGGCGTCGAACAGCGTGGAAAGGTGCGTGCGATCCTCCTGAGATGGGGTCAGCAGGTATTGGCCCTGCTGGTCGGCCTGGTCAAAGCAGGTCAGCACGTTTATATCCGGCACCGAGCGGCCCAGATATTGGCCGTCCAGGTATAGGATAACCCGTTCGTAGGGGGTGGAGCGGTCGATCAGCGCCTTATGAATGGCGTGATGCTTAATGAGAAGAATGTCCCAGGGGCGCAGGGGATAGGTGCAGCTCTCCACCATGTAGTCCACCTGGCCGGACAGGAGAATAACGATTTTGTCGAACTCGTGAAAGTGGAAATCCAGCTCCTGCCCATCGGTGTCCCGCAGGTGGAAATATTTGTAATTTTCCTGCAGATAGCCCTCTCGTCGGTAGCTGCCACTGTGTTCCATGGGATGCGCCTCCCTTCTGTGCGGCTCTCTTGCATCATACAGCACCTTCTGGAAAGAATCAACCAAGAATTTTTGCTTATCTTTCGCTTTGTGAAGACGCACATAAAAGCAGCGCCAGTCTTGGAGCCATGCGCTATCGGCAGTCTCCGAGGCTGGCTGTTGCAATTTATGGCTTTTCTGCCTTGTCGGACTTTTCTGTCTTATCCGTCTTTTTTCTTGCGTCGAACAGGAGCGACAGATATTTTGTGGCCAGCGCTTGTTCCGCCTGCGCCCGAAGGGCGGCATAGTAAATTGCCTGGGGTAGCGCGCTGCTTTCCTCAGACAGGGGCGTTTCTCCGGCGGCCTTGGCGACGGCGTGGACAGACTGCTCAAATATATCGCAGAAGCGGTTATAAAGGGGGCCAAAGCAGGGCTGTTCCCCGTCTGCGTTCAGCGCTTCGCTGTGAGCCTGCTCACAAAGCAGGAGCTGCTGGATGAATGTGATGGAGAGGCAGGGCTTCAGCACGCAGATGATGATCAGATAGGCCAGATGGGTGCGGGTATAGCGCTTGCGCGTGGGAGCGGGGATGACCTTCAGCTTCACATAGTTGTTCACCATGGAGGCGGTCAGTCCCTTCTCGTCAAAGCCGGGGTAATCTCCCAGATAGTGATCCACCAGTGCCAGCACCTGGTCCATATAGAGATCCAGATTCGGCAGATCATCCCAGCGCGGGAGCGTCTGTCCGGCCATCTGGCGGCATATTTGGTTGAAGAGAGCGTCGGAGGCTTCGTTCATAGATACATACCATCCTTTATTTGGGAAATACTCTTTATAAAACCACTATACCACATTGGGCAAAAAATGACAAGAAACATTTTAAAACAATGGTTGACACGGATTAAAACATCTGATAATATAGTAATAAAAACTAGATTAACTGATTTTTGGATTAAAGGAGTGGCAGGCCATGGCGATTACGGTCTATGGAGATTCTATCCTGAAAGGGATATTGCTGGAAAACGGGCGTTATGTCGTCAATCGCCGTTGGGAGGAACGCTATGTTCGGGAGCATGGCGTCAGCGTGACGAATCGTTCCCGCTTTGGCTGCACCATTGAAAAGGCTATGGCGGTCATTCGGCGGGACTGTGTGCGACCCTGCGAGCCGGGAGATGTGGCGGTGCTGGAATTTGGAGGCAACGACTGTGATTATAACTGGGCGGAGGTTGCCGCCGCGCCGGAGCAGGCGCATAGCTGCAACACGCCTCCGGCCCGGTTTGTTTCCCGGTATCGGGAGGCTGTCCGTCTGGTGCGGGAGAGCGGTCGGGAGCCGGTCATCCTGACCCTGCCGCCCATTCATGGGGAGCGGTATCTGAACTTCATCTGCCGGGATGGGCTTTCCAGGGAGAGCATCCTGTCCTGGATGGGCGATGTGGAGCAGATATTCCGCTGGCAGGAGACCTATTCCCATCTGGCGGAGCAGACGGCCAGGGAGGAGAGCGTGCGGCTCGTGGATCTGCGGCGTCCATTCCTTCGGCACAGAAATTGGGAGTCACTTCTCTGTGCCGACGGTATCCACCCCTCCTGGGAGGGGCAGCGGCTTATTTATGACACCCTGTGCCGTTATACCGCTGTTCCCAGCGGCGATGTGGCCTGAATCCGGGACGGCATTTCGACGAAAATTTCATCCCGGCAGAGACATTTTTCCTGCCGCCGACCGCAAAAAACGGCCCCAAACCCGCTTGTATCAAGGGTTTGGGGCTTGACGTACTGTTTCACAAAATGTTGGAAGGATTCCTGTTGACAACCACAAGATGTTGTGCTAATATATGTCTCGTCGACAAGATTATGTAAAACGGCGGGGCATCCCGCCACACCAGAACCGTCAGGGAGAGGCAAAATGAAGATTATAAAAAGAAACGGATCAGAGGCTGTATTTGATATTGAGAAAATCGTTGCGGCTATTACCAAGGCCAACAATGCGGTGCCGCTGGATGTGCGCATGACCGTTACCCAGATTCGGCGCATTGCGGATTCCGTGGAGAAGTCCTGTGTGGAGCTGGGCCGCTCCCCTGCGGTGGAGGAAATACAGGATATGGTGGAGCAGCAGATCATGGCCCACGGGGCCTATGAGGTGGCCAAGCAGTATATCACCTACCGCTACACCCGCTCCCTGGTGCGTCAGTCCAACACCACGGACGACCGCATCCTGTCCCTCATCGAGTGCAACAACGAGGAGGCAAAGCAGGAAAACTCCAACAAAAACCCGGTGGTGAACAGCACCCAGCGTGACTATATGGCCGGAGAGGTCAGCCGGGACATCACAAACCGCATCCTCCTGCCCCCGGACATCGTGCAGGCCCATGAGGAGGGCATCATCCACTTCCATGACACGGACTATTACGCCCAGCATATGCACAACTGCGACCTGGTGAACCTGGAGGATATGCTCCAAAACGGCACGGTCATCACCGGCACGCTGATCGAGCGGCCCCACAGCTTTGCCACCGCCTGCAACATCGCCACGCAGATCGTGGCCCAGGTGGCCTCCAACCAATACGGCGGGCAGAGCATTTCCTTGGCCCACCTGGCTCCCTTTGTCCAGGTCAGCCGGGAGAAAATTCGCAGCATTGTGCGGGATGAGATCAGCTCTCTTGGCGTTATCCCCACCAAGGAGCAGGTGGACGACATCGTGGAAAAACGTCTCCGGGAGGAGATCCGCCGGGGCGTGCAGACCATCCAGTATCAGGTCGTCACCCTTCTGACCACCAACGGACAGGCTCCCTTCGTGACCGTGTTCATGTATCTGAACGAGGCGAAAAACGAGCAGGAGAAGAAAGACCTGGCCGTCATCATAGAGGAAACCCTGCTTCAGCGCTATCAGGGCGTGAAAAACGAGCAGGGCATCTGGGTCACGCCCGCCTTCCCCAAGCTGATATACGTCCTGGAGGAGGACAATGTGGAGGAAGGAACGGAGTATTACTACCTCACAAAGCTGGCCGCCAAATGCACGGCCAAGCGGATGGTGCCGGACTACATCTCCGAAAAGAAAATGCTGGAGCTGAAAATCGACAAAAACGGCGAGGGCCACTGCTATACCTGCATGGGCTGCCGCAGCTTCCTGACCCCCTATGTTGACCCGAAAACCAATCAGCCCAAGTATTATGGCCGCTTCAACCAAGGCGTCGTCACCATTAACCTCCCGGACGTGGCCCTGTCCTCCGGCGGGGATATGAAAAAATTCTGGGAGATATTCGATGAGCGCCTTGAGCTGTGCCATCGGGCGCTGATGTGCCGCCACGAGCGGCTGAAGGGAACCCTGTCCGACGCCGCGCCTATCCTGTGGCAGTATGGGGCCTGCGCCCGGCTGCAAAAAGGCGAGCCTATCGACAAGCTGCTGTATGGCGGGTATTCCACCATCTCCCTGGGCTATGCGGGGCTGTATGAGTGCGTGAAGTACATGACCGGCAAGAGCCACACCGACCCGGAGGCCACCCCCTTCGCGCTGGAAATCATGACCCACATGAACGACGCCTGTAAAAAGTGGAAGGAGCAGCACAACATCGACTTCAGTCTGTATGGCACGCCCCTGGAGTCCACCACCTATAAATTCGCCAAGTGCCTGCAAAAGCGCTTCGGCATCATCGAGGGTATTACGGACAAGGGCTATATCACAAACTCCTACCACGTCCATGTGACAGAGGAGATTGACGCTTTCACCAAGCTGAAATTCGAGGCCCAGTTCCAGCACCTGTCTCCCGGCGGCGCCATCAGCTATGTGGAGGTGCCGGATATGCAGAATAACCTGGAGGCCGTTTTGCAGGTCATGAAGTTCATCTATGATAACATCATCTACGCCGAACTGAACACCAAGAGCGATTACTGCCAGGTATGCGGCTGGGATGGAGAGATAGAGATCGTGGAGGAGGACAACAAGCTGATTTGGCGTTGCCCCCGCTGCGGCAACACCGACCAGGACAAGATGAACGTGGCCCGCCGTACCTGCGGCTATATCGGCACCCAGTTCTGGAATCAGGGCCGCACACAGGAAATTAAAGACCGGGTGCTGCACCTGTAAAAGTATAGAACCATGTATTACGGCAATATCAAAAACTGCGACATCGCCGACGGTATTGGCGTGCGGGTGACGCTGTTCGTCTCCGGCTGCACCAACTGCTGCGAGGGCTGCTTTCAGCCGGAGACCTGGGATTTCCATTACGGCCAGCCCTTCACGTCGGAGACGGAGGACACTCTCCTGGATATGCTGGCCCCCGGCTACATAAACGGCCTGACCCTCCTGGGCGGCGATCCCTTCGAGCCGGAAAACCAGCGGGCGCTGACGCCCTTCCTCAAACGGGTGAGGGAGCGGTTCCCGCAAAAGGATATATGGGCTTTCACCGGTTTCCTCTATGAAGACCTGCTGCGTCCCGACAGCCACCCTCGGTGCGAGACGACGGACGATATGCTGTCCATGCTGGACGTACTGGTGGACGGGCCGTTCATACTGGCGAAAAAAGAGGTGGGCCTTCGCTTTCGAGGCTCCAGAAATCAGCGGCTCATAGACCTGCGCAAAACCCGCGAGTCCGGCCAGGTCGTCCTTTGGAACGGATAAAAATTTTTCAGCCTCCCTGCTTTTTCCGGCAGGGAGGCTGGAATTTTATGGCGGGATGGTTTAGAATATAGGACATAAGGATTTTAAGAAAAGAGGCGAATGATATATGGACGGTTTATTGGAAAGAGACCTGAAGATTCTATCCAGCGTGACGGACGCGCAGGGAGAACACAGCATCCCGGCGATTTTTGACCTGTTTGAGGATCTAGCGGCGGAGCACGCAGAAAAGCTGGGAGTGGGTATTTGGGACATGGCCCAGCGGCGAACCTATTGGGTGGCTGTGCGCACACGGGTGCGCATTTACCGCCGGGCGAAGATGATGGAAACGGTTCATGTGCAAAGCTGGCCAAATGTTCCCGGCGCGGTGAAGGACGACCGCAATTACCGCATCAAGCAGGGGGAGGAGGTTCTGGCAGAGGGCCGGACGGAGTGGATCGTGCAGAATATGGACAGCGGACGCATGGTCAAGCCGGCGGACAGCGGATACCCCCTGAACATGGAGCATTGGCCGGAAAAAATGTGTCCGGGTCCGTTCACCCGCTTCCGGGAGACGTCCGCGGCGGAAAACCTTGTGAAGACCTATACCGTCGGCTCTCAGGACATCGACACGGGACGCCACATGAATAACGTCGCCTATGTGCGTATGCTGCTGGGTACCTTCACCACAGCGGAGCTGGCGGATATGGCTGTTCAGGAGGTAGAGGTGGCCTATCGCGCCGCCTGCTTTGAGGGACAGACTCTCTCCATCTATCGCAGAAAGGACGATGAGGGCTGGCATTTTCTTGTCCAAAATCCGGCGGGGGAGACCGCCATTCAGGCCGTGCTGCGGCTGTAAGATATTAAGATATAATAACGGTCTGCCGTTATTATATCTTGATTTTAATCGTCTTGCTCCCGCCCGTTGGGCGGAACCGCAAGACATGATACAATAATAAAATAAAGTGCCGGAGCGGTGTGCTGGCCGCTCCGGCAGGAGAGAGTATATATCAGCGGCAGAGTGCTTGCCGGCTGATACGAAGTGTAGTGGGCGGTCAGTTTTTACTGGCCGCTTGCGCCATAGTTGGCGAGAACGCGGGCGCTGGGATCGTTCACATCGCAGCCCTCCCAGGATTTGTTGGGCATCCAGAAGTCTTTTACCATAGGGGCCTGGCCGGGGTAGTATTTTTCAAAAATTTCCCGGTAGAGCAGGCTCTCCTTCGTGAAGGGCTGAGCGAAATTATAGGCCTTGCGGCGCTCCTCAAATTCCTCGTCGGTGTAGTGGGCCTCTGCATATTCCTTCAAATCGTCCACCATGGAGTGACCCACGGCGTCGGAGAAGGCGGCCTTCTGCCGCCAGAGAATGTCCTCCGGGAGCAGGTGATCCTTTTCAAAGGCGTGGCGCAGCAGATATTTTCCCATGTCGTAGGTGTTGACCTTCATCTTCGGGTCGATGGACATGACGTATTTCACAAATTCCAGATCCCCAAAGGGGACGCGGGCCTCGATGGAGTTGGAGGCAATGCAGCGGTCAGCCCGGAGAACGTCGTACATATACAGCTCGTCCACCCGCTTTTTGGCCTCCTCCTGGAACGCCTCCGGGGAGGGGGCGAAGTCGGTGTATTTATAGCCGAAAAGCTCGTCGGATATTTCGCCGGTCAGAAGCACCCGCACATCGGTGGTCTCGTGGATGGCCTTGCAGCAGAGATACATACCCATGCTGGCCCGGATGGTGGTGATGTCGTAGGTTCCCAGCAGCGATATGACCTCCTCCAGAGAGTCCAGCACCTGCTGGCGGGTCATGTAGACCTCCGTGTGATCCGCGCCGATGAAGTCCGCCACCTGGCGTGCATATTTCAGGTCGATGGCGTCCTTGTCCATGCCGATGGCGAAGGTGCGGATGTGCTTGCCCAGAATCCGGGCGGATATGGCGCACACAAGGCTGCTATCCAGCCCGCCGGAGAGGAGAAAGCCCAAGGGCGCGTCTGCGTCCAGGCGCTTGTCAATGCCGAGAATCAGCTTTTCACGGATGTTCTTGCAGACGGTCTCTATGTCGTCGGTGACGTATTCCTCCGGCTTCACGGTGGTCAGGTCGGCGTAGCGGACGAACCGGCCTCCCGCGTAGTAATGGCCGGGAGGGAAGGGGTTCACGTTTTCACACAGACCCACCAGGTTCTTCGCCTCGCTGGCAAAGACCATGCTACCGTCCTCCATATAGCCATAGAACAGGGGGCGGATGCCGATGGGGTCACGGGCGGCAATGATTTCGTCCCGTTTGCTGTCGTATATCAGCATGGCGAACTCCGCGTCCAGCATGGAGAACATTTCCAGCCCGTATTTGTGATACAGCGGCAGGATAATCTCGCAGTCGGAATCGCTGATGAAATCATATTCCCTGGCAAGCTCTGCCCGCAGGGGCCGGAACAGATACAGCTCCCCGTTGCAGATGGCCATGTCCCCGTCCAGGTGGAAGGGCTGCATACCGGCCTCGTTCAGGCCCATGATGGCAAGCCGGTGATAGCACAGCCAGCCGGAGCCAGCCTCCTCAACCCGGCTCATGTCCGGGCCGCGGGAAACCGTTTTTTCAAAGTAGGGGCGGAGCTGCTCCTCTGTCAGCGTCCGCTGGGTAAAGCCCATGATAGCACACATAGAATTATACTCTCCTGTATGGTCAAATTAGCACATAAAAAAACAAAGGCATACTTCTCCACGAAGAACACCTTTGCTCTTTTTCTGATTATAGGCCCTGCAGGGGCGTTTGTCAAGATTTTTTTTCTGCTGAAAGCTGGCCGATTTCGCTCTCCTTCAGGCGGGAGAAGTATTTCTTATAATTCTCCCCGAACAGGCGGCGGTATTCCTCGTTGCTGGAATGGTGCAGGTTGTGAAGGTACTGATGCTCCTGGCCGGAGATGGCGGTGTCCTTCCGGCTGAGCATATACACGGCCAGGTCGGAGCACTGGTCGGAGATGCGCTCCATATTTTGCAGCACGTTCTGGAACTGTATGCCGTTGAAGATGTCGCACTCGCCGCGGGTCATGCGCTCCACATGGCGCTCCTTGAGCGCCTCGATAAGGTCGTCAATGACCTCCTCCATCGGCTCGACTGTGCGGGCGAGGTCGTAGTCGGTCTCCTTATACGCCCGCGTGGCGGTGGCGAGGATGTCGCTCACGGCGTCCACGGCGATATGCAGCTCCCGCATGGCGGTGTCGGTGAAATGACGGTTATTCTCGCGCATTTGGGCCATGTTGTGCGTGATGTTCACGGCGAGGTCGCCGATGCGCTCAAAGCATGTGAGGGCCTTTATCTGGAAGTTCTGGTTCTGGTTGTCTGAATCGAGGGTGATATACGGCGACACGGCCACAATGTATTGGTTGGAGGCGTCAGCCATCTCGTCCAGGAGATCCTCCCGTTGGCGGATGCGCTCCTCGCGGCGCGGCTCGAACTCATAAATCTGCTGGATGCAGGCGTCATAGTTGTGGGTCGCGACGTCGGCCATATGGCCGATAAGGTGCGCGGCCTGGTCGAGGGCGAGGCCGGGGTTCGTGATAAGGCGGTCGTCCAGCTCGCGGAGGTTTTCCAAAATATCCGCGTCCTCCGGGTCGATGGGCTTGTCCGGCACCAGCTTTTCCGCCAGCGCCGCGAAGCGATTGGAAAACGGTAGCAGCAGCACGGCGGGAACCAGGCGGAACAGGCCGTGGACGTTCGCAACGCCGCCGGAATCGAGGGACATATACCACAGCCTGTCCCCGATAAGGCCGGTGCTGCGGCCAATGACGAGCACAAGGCCGATGAGGCAGGCGGCGCAGATGTTATAGATAACGTGCACGAGCACGGTGCGGGTCTGGTCGGGCTTCGCGCCGATGCGGCTCACAAGGAAGGTCGTGAGGCAGTCGCCGATGTTCACGCCGACGATAACCGCGACCACGCCGCAGAACCGCACGCCGACGGAGCTTGCAAGCGTCTGCAAAATGCCGATAACGGCGGAGGAGCTTTGAATGACGCCCGTGACGGCGACGCCGGCGAGGAAGCCGAGGATGTAGCTGTCCTCAAACGCGGTCAGCAGCCGGCTGAGGGAATCGCCCATCTCGCTCACGGCGTCGCTCATATACATAAGGCCCATGAACAGGATGCCGAAGCCGACGAAAATGGTGCCGACGTTTTTCATGGAGCTGCGCCGGCTGCTCACGAACATAATCAGGATAATCCCGACGATAAGTGCGATAGGCGCGAGATTGTCCGCACTGAAAAGATTGAGCAGGGAGGTGCCGGCGTCCAAGTCCATGAGCCGTATCACCTGCGCGGTGATGGCCGTGCCGACGTTCGCGCCCAGCACGATGCCGATGGACTGCCGGAACGTGAGGAAGCCCGCGCCGACGAGGCCCACGGTCAGGACGATCGTCGCGGTGGAGCTTTGAATCATGCACGTGACGAGCATACCCAGAATAAACCCGCGAATGGGCTTGTTCGTCACCTTCGCGAGCGCCGCCTTCATCGCGCCGCCGGAGCAGCTTTTCAGCCCGTCCCCCATAAGACGCATACCGTACAGGAACATGGCAAGGCCGCCTAACAGCGCAAGAATCCTATAAAATGCTTCCATTTTCGCTTTTCTCCCTGTCCTATGTCAAACGCCAATAATTAGGTTGGTTTGTTTTTAAGGAAAATTTGCAAAGGCCATACAAATTAATGATACACCCGCCGGGGATTTGATGCAAGCAAAAATTCATCTGCAAGAGCCGAAGGCGTGCGTTTTGTGGAATGTAGAAATCCGTCCCAGAGGGCATGTGAGAGGAATCTATACAAAATAGACAAAATCAGCCTTCCTACACGGAGAAAATTATCTTCTTTTGGGGAAAAGGAGGAATTGACTTTACATTTTTTCCTTTGATATAATGTAAGAAATCAAAGTGTGAGTTGGCAACCGACGGAATGCGAGTGCACGCAAAGGAGCCAATTTCATTGCAATATGCCGACCGTCTGGGCAGCTCTATTCATATGCGGGATAGGGCTGTCTTTTGTTAAAATCTTAAAATACCCTGAAAAACAGGAGAGAGGGAATCTATGAAAAAAGTAGCGATTGTTATGGGCAGCGACAGCGATCTGCCCGTTGTGGAGAAGGCGGCGGACACCCTGCGCCGCTATCAGGTACCCTTTGAGATGCACATCTTCTCCGCTCACCGCACCCCGGAGGAGGCCCGCGCCTTCGCCCAGGGAGCCAGGAAGGCGGGCATTGGCGTGATTATCGCCGCCGCTGGCAAGGCCGCCCATCTGGCCGGGGCTCTGGCCGCCAACACCACCCTTCCCATCATTGGAATACCCCTGAAATCCACCGTCCTTGACGGCGTTGACGCCCTGCTTTCAACAGTGCAGATGCCCTCCGGCATACCTGTGGCCACTGTTGCCATTGACGGTGCGGTCAACGCCGCCTTGCTGTCTATGGAGATACTGGCCCTGTCTGACGAGACCCTTGCGGCGGCGCTGGAACAGACGCGGGCGGAGGAAACGGCCCGCGTGCTGGAAAAGAACGCCGCCATCGAGGCAAAATATAACAACTAAAACTAAACAAAAGATATGGAGGACGCAATCATGACGAAAACGGAACAGCTTTACGAGGGCAAGGCCAAAAAGGTCTACGCCACAGAAGATCCCCAGGTGGTTATCGTTTCCTATAAGGACGACGCTACCGCCTTCAACGGCCTGAAAAAGGGCCAGATCGCCGGAAAAGGCTCTATCAACAACCGTGTGACGAATTATCTCATGCAGCTCCTGGAAAAGGAGGGCGTTCCCACCCATTTTGTGGAGGAGCTGAACGACCGGGAGACTGCCGTGAAAAAGGTCTCCATCGTACCTCTGGAGGTCATCATCCGCAACATCTCCGCCGGATCCTTTGCCAAGCGCTACGGTGTGGAGGAGGGCATTGTGTTCGACGAGCCCACCATCGAGTTCTCTTATAAAAACGACGATTTAGGCGACCCGCTTATCAACGAATATCACGTCCTGGCCCTGAAGCTGGCCACGCGGGAGGAGATAGACCTTATCAAGACCATGGCCTTCAAAATAAACGATGTGCTGAAGGCGTTCTTTGCCGGGGTGAACGTAGACCTGGTGGACTTCAAGCTGGAGTTCGGCAAGACGGCGGACGGCCAAATCGTCCTGGCGGACGAGATCAGCCCGGACACCTGCCGCTTCTGGGACAGCACCACCCATGAGAAGCTGGACAAAGACCGTTTCCGCCGGGATCTGGGGAATGTGGAGGACGCCTACACGGAAATGCTCCACCGCATCCTGGGCTGAAGCGGACTTATAAATAGGAGATAGATGAGCAATATACATGAAGAATGTGGGGTCTGGGGCATCTTTGCCCCTGGCCGAACCAATGTGGCCGCCTCCGCCTACTATGGGCTTTTCGCCCTCCAACACCGGGGGCAGGAGAGCTGCGGCATCGTAATAAACGACGACGGGCTTTTCAGCTTTTATAAGGACGTGGGCCTTGTCAGCGAGGTGTTCAGCCGCTCTGTGCTGGAATCCCTGCCGGAGGGGAACATGGCTGTGGGACACGTTCGCTACGGCACTACCGGCGGCAACGGACGGGAAAACTGCCAGCCCATTGTGGTGAATCACATCAAGGGCCGCATGGCCCTGTCCCACAACGGAAATCTGGTGAACTCCGCCGAGCTGCGCCGGACCCTGGAGCTGCAAGGCTCCATCTTCCATACCTCCAGCGATACAGAGGTCATTTCCTATGTGATAACCAAGGAGCGGCTCACCGCTCCCTCCATCGAGCAGGCGGTGAATCAGGCCATGTACCAGCTCAAGGGAGCCTATTCCCTGGTTATCATGTCCCCGTCCAAGCTGCTGGCTGTGCGGGATGAGCATGGCTTCCGCCCCCTGTGCTACGGCGTGCGGGAGGACGGGGCCTATGTGGTGGCCTCGGAAACCTGCGCCCTGGAAACGGTTCAGGCCCAGTATATCCGGGATCTGGAGCCGGGGGAGATACTGGTCTTTACCAAGGACGGGGTGCAAAGCATACAAGATCACTGCGGAAAGGCCCCGAAAACCACCTGTATATTCGAGCATATCTACTTCGCCCGCTCCGATTCCGTGGTGGACGGGGTGTGCGTCCACGAGGCCCGGATTCGGGCGGGCCAGCGGCTGGCCCTGCGTCATCCTGTGGAGGCGGACGTGGTCATCGGCGTGCCGGATTCCGGGCTGGACGCGGCCCTGGGCTACGCCAGAGCCTCCGGCATCCCTTACGGGGTGGGCTTTATCAAAAACCGCTACATAGGCCGCACCTTCATCTCTCCCGGCCAGACCGCCAGGGAGGATTTGGTGAAGATCAAGCTGAACCCCGTGTCCAGCGTGGTGCGGGGCAAGCGGCTGGTGGTCATCGACGACTCCATCGTCCGGGGTACTACCAGCGCCCGCATCGTGGCCCTTCTGCGGGAGGCGGGCGCGAAAGAGGTGCATATGCGCATATCCGCGCCGCCCTTTCTCAATCCCTGCTACTACGGCACGGACATCGACTCGCGGGAGAATCTGGTGGCCTGCCATCATACGGTGGAGGAGACGGCCCGCCTCATCGGGGCGGACACCCTGGGGTACCTGCCGGCGGAGGATTTGTGCTATCTGCTGGGGAGCGATAAGGCGGAGGGCTTCTGCGACGCCTGCTTTACCAATCACTATCCCACGGAGATACCCGCCGAGGGCGGCAAGAGCCGCTTTGAATACAAAATAAGCGAGGGGAGAGGCAGACATGAATAACAGCTACAGCGAAAGCTACGCCGCCGCCGGGGTGGACATCACCGCCGGGTATAAGGCGGTGGAGCTGATGAAGGAGCATATTGCCCGCACCACTACGCCGGGGGTTATCGGCAGCGTGGGAGGCTTCGGCGGCCTGTTCGCCCCGGATCTGACCGGCATGAAGGAGCCGGTGCTGGTGTCCGGCACGGACGGGGTCGGCACGAAGCTGAAGCTGGCCTTTTTGATGGACAAGCACGACACCGTGGGCATCGACTGCGTGGCCATGTGCGCCAACGACGTTTTGTGCTGCGGGGCGCGGCCTCTGTTCTTCCTGGACTATATTGCCTGCGGCAGGAACGACCCGGCCCGTATCGCCAGTATCGTATCCGGCGTGGCGGAGGGCTGCGTCCAGGCTGGGGCCGCCCTGATCGGCGGCGAGACGGCGGAAATGCCCGGCTTCTATCCGGCGGAGGAATACGATCTGGCCGGATTCGTGGTGGGCATCGTGGACAGGGAAAAAATGCTGGATAATTCCGCCATGAAACCGGGGGACGTTATTTTGGCTCTGCCCTCCAGCGGCGTCCACTCCAACGGCTTCTCCCTGGTGCGGAAAATATTCAATGTAGAGACGGCGGACATAAAATCTTCCTGCGCGGCCCTGGACGGGGCCTCCATCGGGGAGACCCTTCTGACGCCCACGAAGATATACATAAAGCCCATGCTGGCCCTGATGGATGCCGTCACGGTCAAGGGCGTCAGCCATATCACCGGCGGCGGCTTTTATGAAAACATCCCCCGCAGCATCAAGGCGGGCCTGGGGGCGAAGATCGAGAAATCCGCCGTACGGGTGCTGCCCATCTTCGACCTTATCCAAAAGACCGGGGACATCCCGGAGCGGGATATGTTCAATACCTTCAACATGGGCGTGGGCATGACCGCCGTGGTGGATAAATCCGACGCGGATAAGGCCATAGAGATTCTCCGCGCCAACGGGGAGAACGCCTATGTTCTGGGCGAGCTTGTGGAGAGCGATGAGCGGGTGGCCTTATGCTGAAGGCCCGTGTCGCCGTTTTCGTCTCCGGGGGCGGGACGAATTTGCAGGCTCTTCTGGACGCCCAGGCCGCCGGGAAAATCCCCTCCGGGGAGATCGTTCTGGTGGTGTCCAGCAGCCCTGCGGCCTACGCCCTGACGCGGGCGGAAAAGGCCGGGGTTCCCGCCGTGGTCTGTTCCCGGAAGGAGCTGGGGAGCCAGGAGGCGTTCGAGGCCGCCATTCTGGAAAAGCTGGAGGCTTATGAGATAGATATTATTGTCCTGGCGGGCTTTATGAGCATATTGAGCCGGGACTTCACAGACCGTTACCCGGAGCGTATGCTGAACGTCCACCCGTCCCTGATACCCGCCTTCTGCGGCCAGGGGTATTACGGCCTTCGGGTGCATGAGGCGGCGCTGGCCCGCGGGGTCAAAGTCACCGGGGCCACAGTGCATTTTGTAAACGAAATACCAGACGGGGGCCGGATCCTGCTGCAAAAGGCCGTCCCCGTCCAGGACGGAGACACGCCGGAGGTATTGCAGCGCCGGGTCATGGAGCAGGCGGAATGGATCCTGCTGCCCCAGGCGACAGAGCTTGTCTGCGCCCAGCTTGTGAAGGGAGAAAATCAATGAGCGCTGTCGAACTGTCCGCCTATCTGGGCGGAAACCCATACCCTGGCCGGGGCATTTTCCTGGGCCGGAGCGCCGATAATAAAAAGGCCGTGATCGCCTATTTCATCATGGGCCGGAGCCAGAACAGCCGGAACCGGGTCTTTGTGACCACGGAGGACGGCATCCGCACCCAGGCCCACGACCCCTCCAAAATGGAGGATCCCAGCCTTATCATCTATCATCCCGTTCGGGTGTATGAGGGTACCACCATCGTCACCAACGGCGACCAGACCGATACCATCCGGGAGCATATGGCCGCCGGTCATTGCTACCGCCACGGGCTGCACACCCGCACCTTCGAGCCGGACGGGCCGAACTACACCCCCCGCATCTCCGGCGTAGTGGAGCCGGACGGGAAATATGCCCTGTCCATCCTGAAAAGCCTGGACGGCGACCCGGCCTGCTGCTGCCGGTATTTCTATGAATACGACGCCCCCAAGCCCGGCATGGGCCATATCATCCATACCTATATGGGAGATGGAAGCCCGCTGCCCTCCTTCCAGGGAGAGCCGGTGATGGCGGCCCTGTCCGCCCCGGACGCCCAGTCCCTGGCGGAGGAGATATGGGGCGCTTTAAACGAGGAGAATAAGGTGTCCCTGTTCGTGCAGTATATCGACCTTGCCACAGGGGAGCGGGACACGGTAATCGTCAATAAAAATCAGTGAGGAGGAAGGGCATTGACGGAGCTTGAACTGAAATACGGGTGCAACCCGAACCAAAAGCCGGCCTGCATTTATCTGGCGGACGGGGGAGACCTGCCCCTGACCGTACTGAACGGCAAGCCGGGGTATATCAATTTCATGGACGCGCTGAATTCCTGGCAGCTTGTCAGCGAACTGAAGGCTGCCACCGGCCAGCCCGCCGCAGCCAGCTTCAAGCATGTTTCCCCCGCCGGGGCGGCGCTGGGCCTTCCCCTGACGGAGACGGACAGAAAGATCTATTTCGTGGAGGAGGGTGCCGAGCTTTCCCCCATCGCCAGCGCCTATATCCGGGCGCGGGGTTCAGACAGACTCTGCTCCTATGGAGACTGGGCGGCCCTGTCGGACGTGTGCGACGCGGCCACGGCTCTGTACCTGAAAAACGAGGTCTCCGATGGCATCATCGCCCCCGGCTACACGCCGGAGGCTCTGGAGATTCTCAAGACCAAGAAAAAGGGCAATTACAACGTGGTGCAGATAGACCCGGCCTATGTTCCCGCCGCGGCGGAGCATAAGGAGGTGTTCGGCATCACCTTCCAGCAGGGGCGGAACAGCTATGTGCCGGATGCGGCCTCCTTGGAAAACATCGTAACCAAAAATAAGAATCTTCCCCCGGAGGCCAAGGCGGATATGCTGACGGCGCTGATTACCCTGAAATACACCCAGTCGAACTCCGTCTGCTATGTGAAAAACGGCCAGGCCATCGGCGTGGGCGCGGGCCAGCAGAGCCGCATCCACTGCACCCGGCTTGCGGGCAACAAGGCGGACAACTGGTATCTCCGCCAGTGCGAAAAGGTCTTGAGCCTGCCCTTTAAGGAGGGCATCCGCCGCCCGGACAGGGACAACGCCATCGACGTCTACACCTCTGACGAGTACGAGGACATTTTGGCGGACGGGGTTTGGCAGCAGACCTTTACCCGCCGCCCGGAGCCGCTGACGGCGGAGGAGAAAAAAGCCTTTATCGCTACCCAGTCCGGCGTGACCGTGGGCAGCGACGCCTTCTTCCCCTTTGGGGACAATGTGGAGCGGGCCAGAAAATCCGGCGTGCAGTATATCGTCCAGCCGGGGGGCAGCATCCGGGACGACAACGTCATAGAGGCGGCGGACAAATACGGAATGGTCATGGCCTTCACCGGCCTGCGGCTGTTCCACCATTGAGGAGGACGGAATGAAGCTGATGGTCATAGGCGGCGGAGGCCGCGAACACGCGGTGATCCGCAAGCTGAAGGAAGACCCCGCCGTGACGGAGATATACGCTCTGCCGGGGAACGGGGGCATTGCGCGGGACGCCGTGTGCGTGGACATCGGGGCCAAGGATATTCCCGGCATGGTGGCCTTCGCCAGGGAGCGGGCTATTGATTTTGCCGTCGTCACCCCGGACGACCCCCTGGTGCTGGGAGCGGTGGACGCCCTGGAGGCGGCGGGGATCCCCTGCTTCGGGCCGGACAAAAAGGCGGCCATCATCGAGGGGAGCAAGGTCTTTTCCAAACGCCTCATGGAAAAATATGGAATTCCCACGGCGGCCTATCAGGTGTTTACAGACCCGGTGGCGGCGCTGGACTATGTGAAGGACGCGCCTTTGCCCACCGTGATTAAGGCGGACGGCCTGGCCCTGGGGAAGGGCGTGGTCATTGCCCAGACTCGCCAGGAGGCGGAGGACGCGGTGCGCTCCATCATGGAGGACAAAAAGTTTGGAGACAGCGGCAACCAGATTGTCATAGAGGAATTTCTCACCGGGCCGGAGGTGTCCGTCCTGTCCTTCACGGACGGGAACACCGTGGTTCCCATGGTCAGCTCCATGGATCACAAGCGGGCCAGGGACAACGACCAGGGCCTGAACACCGGTGGCATGGGAACCATCGCGCCGAACCCCTATTACACCCCGGAGATTGCCGAGCGCTGCATGGAGGAAATTTTTAAGCCCACCATCGCGGCCATGCAGGCGGAGGGCCGCCCTTTTAAGGGGTGCCTGTATTTCGGCCTGATGCTGACGCCCCAGGGGCCGAAGGTGATTGAGTATAACAGCCGCTTCGGCGACCCGGAGACCCAGGTGGTGCTGCCCCTGATGGAGAGCAGCCTTCTCGCCGCCATGCTGGCCTGCCGAAACGGGACGCTGGCGGAGACGGACATTCGCTTTTCCGATGGGGCTGCCTGCTGTGTGGTCATGGCAAGCGACGGCTACCCCAGCGCCTATGAGAAGGGCTATGAGATAACCATGGACGACGATGTGACGGCTAAGGTCTATGTAGCCGGGGCCAAGCTGGATGGAGACAGGCTTCTGACCAATGGAGGCCGGGTGCTTGGCGTGACCATGACGGCTCCCACGCTGAAGCAGGCCATCGGCGCGGCCTATAAGCAGGTGGAAAAGATTCACTTCCAAAACGCCTATTACCGCCATGACATCGGCAGCCGTGCCTTGCAGGCGCTGGAGGGCTGACAAATGGTCTATCGGGTATACGTAGAAAAGAAAAAGGGCGCGGCCCAGGAGGCGGTGGCCCTGTATAACAGCATAAGGGATTTCCTGGGCGTCCGGGAGCTGCGTATGCTGCGGCTTCTGAATCGCTACGACCTGGAAAATATCTCCCCGGAGCTGTTTCAGCGGGCGGTGAAAACCGTCCTGTCCGAGCCGCAGCTTGACGATGTGTACTACGACCAGCCGGAGGCGGCGGACGCGGTGGTGTTCGCGGTAGAATACCTGCCGGGACAGTATGACCAGCGGGCGGATTCGGCGGCCCAGTGCATCCAGATCCTCTCCCAGGGCGAGCGGCCCGCCGTGCGGACGGCCAAGGTGTATATGCTCTTTGGCGACCTGACGGCGGAGCAGGTGGCGGCTATTCAGGCCTATGTCATAAACCCGGTGGAGAGCCGCATGGCAAGCCTGGAGCCGGTGGATACGCTGGAGACGACTTATGACATCCCGGAGACAGTGGCCACTCTGGAAGGGTTCAGAGAGTTGGACAGCGCAGGTTTGGCTCGCTTTTTAGCCGATAACGGTCTTGCCATGGATCAGGAGGACTTGCTGTGCTGCCAGACGTATTTTCGCCAGGAGGGGCGCGACCCCACGGTGACGGAAATTCGTATGATCGATACCTATTGGTCTGACCACTGCCGCCACACCACCTTTAACACCGTGATCGACGGCGTCACCTTTGAGGACGAGCATCTCCGCAAGGCGTATGAGGAGTATATGAGCGTTCGCCAGTCCCTGGGCCGGACAAAGCCTGTGACGCTGATGGACATCGGTACCATTGCCGCCAAGAGCCTGCGGGCCAGCGGGCAGCTAGACAAGCTGGACGAGTCCGAGGAGATCAACGCCTGCACCGTGAAAATGAAGGTAAATGTGGACGGCGAGGAGCAGGTTTGGCTGCTGCTCTTTAAAAACGAGACCCACAACCACCCCACGGAGATTGAGCCCTTCGGCGGGGCGGCCACCTGCATTGGCGGGGCCATCCGCGACCCCCTGTCCGGGCGGAGCTATGTATACGCGGCCATGCGTGTCACCGGCGGGGCGGATCCCCTGCGCCCGGTGGAGCAAACGCTTCCCGGCAAGCTGCCCCAGCGGAAGATCGTCACCACCGCTGCGGCGGGCTATTCTTCCTATGGCAACCAAATCGGCCTCGCCACCGGCATGGTGGACGAGCTGTATCACGACGGCTACGCCGCCAAGCGCATGGAAATCGGCGCGGTCATCGCCGCCGCCCCGGCGGAGAATGTGCGCCGGGAGCGCCCCGCGCCGGGGGATGTGGTCATCCTCCTTGGAGGCAGAACAGGCCGGGACGGCTGCGGCGGAGCCACCGGCTCCTCCAAATCCCATGACCTTCACTCCCTGGAAACCTGCGGCGCGGAGGTACAAAAGGGCAACGCCCCGGAGGAGCGGAAGCTGCAAAGGCTGTTCCGCAGCCCGGAGGCCTCTCGGCTTATCAAGCGCTGCAACGACTTCGGCGCGGGCGGCGTGTCCGTGGCAGTAGGGGAGCTGGCGGACGGGCTTGACATCGACCTGAGCAAGGTTCCCAAGAAATACGACGGCCTGGACGGCACAGAGCTTGCTATCTCCGAATCCCAGGAACGCATGGCCGTCGTCGTCGCCCCGGAGGATGCGGAGCGGTTCTGCCAGCTTGCCGACGGGGAAAACCTGGAGGCCACTGTCATCGCCACGGTGAAGGCGGAGCCGCGCCTGACCATGACCTGGAACGGCAGGGCCATTGTGGATATATCCCGCGCATTTCTGGACACAAACGGCGCGGAAAAGCATATTATCGTCCATCCCGCAGCGGCGAAGCCCTGGGCCAGGGAGATTCCCGCCGATTTTGCGTCGGGCTGCAAGGCCCTGGCCGGGGATTTAAACGTCTGCTCCCGCCGGGGACTTTCCGAGCGGTTTGACTCCACCATCGGCGCGGGAACAGTGCTGATGCCCTTCGGCGGCAAATATCAGCAGACCCCCATTCAGGCCATGGTACACACCATCTCTCTGGAAAAGGGCCACACGGACACCTGCTCCCTTATGAGCTGGGGCTATAACCCTGCTATCGGGGAGAAGGATCCCTATCACGCCGCCTATCTGGCGGTGGTGGAATCTGTATCCAAGCTCATCGCCGCCGGGGCCTCCTTTGAGGACGTGTACCTGTCCTTCCAGGAATATTTTGCCAAGCCCGGCCAGGACGCCGCCCGCTGGGGCGACCCCTTTGCGGCCCTGCTGGGGGCTTTCAAGGCCCAGATGGATCTGGGCGTGGCGGCCATCGGTGGCAAGGACTCCATGTCCGGCACCTTTGAGGATCTGACCGTGCCGCCCACCCTGGTCAGCTTTGCCGTCACCACCGGGAAAACCGGGGAGATTGTTTCCAACGAGTTCAAGGGCGCGGGGCATACGGTTATGCTTCTGCGGCCCCGGCGTGACAGCCAGGGCGTGCCGGAGGCGGAGAGCCTGCGGGCGCTGTTCGATACTGTCCATGAGCTGACCTCCTCCGGGAGGGCGCTGGCGGTGTATACGCCCACCTACGGCGGCGTGGCGGAGGCTGTGATGAAGATGTGCCTCGGAAATGGCATTGGCTTTGCCTACGGGCCGGATGTGACGCTGGACACGATTTTTGGCTATGAATACGGCGCGTTTGTGGTAGAGCTGGCGGAGGGCGTCACGGCGGAGGGCCTTGTTCTGGGCCATACCACCGGGGACTACACCCTGACCTATGGGGAGCAGACCCTGTCTCTCAGGGAGCTTCAGCAGGCCTACGAGGACAAGCTGGAGCCGGTCTATCCCTGCAATATTCCGGGGGATAGACGGGACATCCCCGCCTTCTCCTATACGGCCTCCAGCCGTCCCGCGCCGCTGGTGAAAACGGCCAGGCCGAAGGTTCTCATTCCCGTATTCCCCGGCACCAACTGCGAATACGACACCGCCCGCGCCCTGGCGGACGCCGGAGCGGAGCCGGAGGTGTTCATCATCGCGAACCTCACGGCGGAGCATATCGCCCGTTCCACGGATCAATTTGCCAAGGCGCTGCGTACGGCCCAGGCCGTGTTCCTGCCCGGCGGCTTTTCCGGCGGGGACGAGCCGGACGGTTCCGGCAAGTTCATCACCGCCTTCTTCCGCAACGACAGCATCAAGGCCGGAGTGGAGGATCTGCTGGATCGGCGGGGCGGCCTGATGGCCGGTATCTGCAACGGCTTCCAGGCGCTGATAAAGCTGGGCCTGGTTCCTTATGGAAAAATCATCGACACGGATGAGGACTGCCCCACCCTGACCTTCAACACCATCGGGCGGCACCAGTCCCGCATCGTTCATACCCGTATCGCTTCCAATAAATCCCCATGGCTTGCGGCCACGGAGGTGGGCCAGGTCTATACCGTACCTATTTCCCACGGGGAAGGGCGCTTCTTTGCCTCGGACGCGCTGATAGAAAAGCTGGCGCAAAACGGCCAGATAGCCACCCAATACGTAGACCTGGAGGGCCGTCCCACAGGCGATGTGCGCTTTAACCCCAATAACTCTGCCTTTGCCGTGGAGGGCATCACCTCCCCGGATGGCCGGGTCTTCGGCAAGATGGGCCATTCCGAGCGGAAGGGGCCGGGGCTTTATAAAAACGTACCGGGGGACTATGACATCCATATGTTCCAGTCCGCTGTAAAATATTTCAAAGAGAATTAATTATCGAATCAGGAGGAGTATAAACATGGCGCATTATTACAACGAACCGTCCCACACCTTCAGCGAATATCTGCTCATTCCCGGCTATACGTCGGAGGAGTGCGTTCCCGCGAACATCTCCCTGAAAACGCCGCTGGTGCGGTATCGGAAGGGGGAGGAACCTGCAATTTCGCTGAATATCCCCCTGACCTCCGCTATCATGCAGTCTGTCTCGAACGACACGCTGGCGATTGCCCTGGCCCGCGAGGGCGGTCTGTCCTTCATTTACGGCTCCCAGAGCATAGAGGATGAGGCCGCCATGGTGGCGCGGGTGAAAAACTATAAATCCGGCTTTGTGGTCAGCGCCTCCAACGTGACGCCCCAGGCCAGCTTGCAGGATATTTTAGATTTGAAGGCGAAAAACGGTTTCTCTACCGTGGCAGTGACGGAGGACGGCACGGCCAACGGAAAGCTCCTTGGCATCGTTACCAGCCGGGATTACCGGGTCAGCCGCATGGAGCTGGATACCCCCGTGTCCCAGTTCATGACGCCCTGGGACAAGCTGGTCACAGCCCCGGAGGGTACCAGCCTCAAGGTGGCAAACGACATCATCTGGGATCACAAGCTGAACAGCCTGCCCATCGTTTCCAAGGACGGACGGCTGCAATACTTCGTGTTCCGCAAGGATTACGCCAGTCACAAGAGCAACCCTGACGAGCTGCTGGACGATGAAAAGCGCCTGATGGTAGGCGCCGGCATTAATTCCCGTGACTATGCCACCCGTGTTCCCGCGCTGGTGGAGGCCGGGGCGGACGTGCTGTGCATCGACTCCTCCGAGGGCTATTCCTGCTGGCAGAAGTACACCCTGGACTGGATTCACGAGCATTACGGCCCGGACGTAAAGGTGGGCGCGGGCAACGTGGTTGACCGGGACGGCTTCCGTTTCCTGGCGGAGTGCGGCGCAGATTTCGTGAAGGTCGGCATCGGCGGCGGCTCCATCTGCATCACCCGCGAAACAAAGGGCATCGGACGGGGCCAGGCTACGGCTCTGATAGAGGTGGCGGCGGCCCGCGACCAGTATTACAAGGAGACCGGCGTCTACGTCCCCATCTGCTCCGACGGCGGCATCGTCCATGACCATCACATCACCCTGGCCCTGGCTATGGGTGCGGACTTCATCATGCTGGGCCGGTATTTTGCCCGCTTCGACGAAAGCCCCACTCCCAAGCTGAACATCAACGGTACCTATGTGAAGGAATACTGGGGCGAGGGTTCCAACCGTGCCAGAAACTGGCAGCGCTATGACCTGGGCGGCGCGGAGACCCTCAGCTT
Source organism: Oscillospiraceae bacterium (assembly GCA_021205095.1). Classification (GTDB taxonomy): domain Bacteria; phylum Bacillota; class Clostridia; order Oscillospirales; family Oscillospiraceae; genus CAJOIG01. The sequence goes on from JAJPYE010000049.1 coordinate 27,362, forward strand.
TGAGGAGGGGGTAGACAGCTATGTCACTTATGCCGGCGGTCTCCATGAAAACGTACAGAAGAGCCTTTATAAGGTGAAATCCACCATGTGCAACTGCGGCGTCACCTCCATTCAGGCCCTTCAGCAGGACGCCAAGCTGACCCTGGTTTCCGCCACCAGCATTGTAGAGGGCGGCTACCATGACGTGACCCTGAAAACCACCAACCCCGTGAAGTAAGGGAATAGGGAGAGTGCGGAATATGACGGATATTGAGATCGCCCAGCAGTGTGAAATGCGTCCCATCGGCCAGATCGCGGAGGCCGCTGGGATAGAGGAGAAATATCTGGAACCCTATGGCCGCTATAAGGCCAAGGTGGACTATGCTCTCCTGCGGGAGAGCAAGCGCCCGGATGGCAAGCTGGTGCTGGTGACGGCCATCACCCCCACCCCTGCCGGGGAGGGGAAAACCACCACCACCATCGGCCTGGCCGACGGCCTGCGCCGTATCGGGCAGAACGTGATGGTGGCCCTGCGTGAGCCGTCTCTGGGGCCGGTGTTCGGTATCAAGGGCGGGGCTGCCGGAGGCGGCTATGCCCAGGTGGTGCCGATGGAGGACATAAACCTCCACTTCACCGGGGATTTCCATGCCATCGGCGCGGCAAACAACCTCCTGGCCGCCATGCTGGATAACCACATCTATCAGGGCAACGCCCTGCATATCGACCCCAAGACCATCACCTGGAAACGCTGCGTGGACATGAACGACCGGCAGCTCCGCCATGTGATAGACGGCATCGGAGGCCGGGTGAACGGCGTGCCGCGGGAGGATGGATACGACATCACTGTGGCCACGGAGATCATGGCCGTGTTTTGCCTCGCGGATTCCATCACGGATCTGAAAGCACGCCTGAGCCGCATTGTGGTAGCTTACACCTATGAGGGCAAGCCTGTTACCGCCGGGGATTTGAAGGCCGTGGGGGCTATGGCCGCGCTGCTGAAGGACGCGCTGAAGCCGAACCTGGTGCAGACCCTAGAGGGAACGCCTGCCCTTGTTCACGGCGGCCCCTTCGCCAATATCGCCCACGGGTGCAACTCCGTGCTGGCCACCCGCATGGCTCTGCGCCTGGGGGATATTGCCGTGACGGAGGCTGGCTTCGGCGCCGACCTGGGGGCGGAAAAATTCCTGGACATCAAGTGCCGTTACGCGGGCCTGAAGCCCAGCGCGGTGGTTATCGTGGCCACCATCCGGGCGCTGAAAATGCATGGCGGCAAGGCAAAGTCCGACCTGGGCAGCGAGGATTTGACAGCCCTGGAAAAGGGGATTCCCAACCTTCTGCGCCACGTCTCCAACATCAAAAATGTATACGGCCTTCCAGCGGTGGTGGCGGTGAACCGCTTCCCCACCGACACGGACGCCGAGGTGGAGCTTATCATCCGCCGCTGTAAGGAGCTGGGAGTGAACGTAGTGCTGTCCGACGTGTGGGCCAAGGGCGGCGAAGGGGGCGAGGCCCTGGCGCGGGAGGTGCTGCGTCTGTGCGATGAACCCTCCGATTTCCGCTTCAGCTATGAGCTTTCCGACACCCTGGAGGAGAAGATTGAAAAGGTCGTCACCAAGGTCTATGGCGGCGCGGGCGTGGCCTTCACGGACAGCGCCAAAAAGCAGCTTGCCCGCCTGACAGACCTGGGCTTCGGCGGTCTGCCGGTGTGCATTGCCAAGACCCAGTACAGCTTCTCTGACGACCCGTCCCTCCTGGGCGCGCCGGAGGGCTTTACCGTGACGGTGAAGGAGGTCAAGGTTTCTGCCGGCGCTGGCTTCGTGGTCGTCCTGACCGGCGACATTATGACCATGCCCGGTCTCCCCAAGGTACCCGCTGCGGAAAAGATAGACGTAGATGAAAACGGCGTCATTTCCGGGCTGTTCTGAGTTGGGAAAGAGATAAACGTTACAGCGAAAATATTATCACAGGCAAAAAAGCGCTCCGTTCGCCTGAAAAACTGACCTGTGGAACAAAAATAACCCGTGGCAGCCGTTTCATGTGCGGCGGCCACGGGTTTTGCTATGAATTGATATGCGTCACATCACCAAAAATGTGCAGGTGCCAGGAGCAAGGTCAAAGGTTTCGGCGGGTTGTGCGATAGGGGAAAGGTCAGGAAGAGCGTTATTTACGCCCAAAGTTAGGGGACGTCCATTGAGGGTCATAACAGAGGCGCGCAGGTCTCCGTTTGCTCCGGCAAGGGTATAGCGCCGGGCGGGAACGGGAAGTGTGACCTGGGTGGTCTCGGTTCGGGAATTATTGATGATAAGATAGGAAACGCCCGGCTTCCCGTCCCGGCGGGAGTGGGCGTAGACGTGAGCGCCCTCCCGGATGGGTTCGCCGGTATCGTAGACGGTGGTTCCCATCAGGCGATTCCACAGCAGCACGGCAAAATAGTTGGGCCGGGGGTCGAAGGTCTGCCGGGCCAGGAATCCATAATCCGAGGAGGCCAGTGTGTTGTGGAACACCACCCCGTCCGTGATGGCGGCAAAGCCGCCCAGCTCGTTTAGGGTGCGGAACACGTCCAGATAGGTGGAGGCCCAGGTGTCCCCGCCCCCGCCTGCGTCTCCGGATTCCGTGACCCACATGGCCCCGCCGGGGCAGTATTTGTCCCGGAAGGGGACATAGGTGCGGGCAAAAGCCATGGCTGTGTCCAGGTATGCCTCGCTGGTGGCCTCCTCCGGCTGCCAGTGGCCCTCCGGCAAAAGGGAGGCCAGCCGGTCAGAGATGCCATTATAATAATGATAGCTGAAAACGTCCAGTGGCTCTGTGGTTCCGTCCATCAGGGCGTCGCACCCGCATATGCCGGGCATAAGCTGCTCAATGCCGCCGCTCTTGCCGGAGCCGTCCATGCGGCCAAAGGAGACGCTGTCCCCGCCGGTGGAGCTAGGGCCGACGCACAGACAGTCCGGGTAATTGGCCCGCAGCCAGCGGAAAAACAAATCCTGATCCCGGCGGTAATCGGCGGGAGTGTAGCCCTTGGGGAAGCCGGTTCCCTCCATCATGTTCGGCTCATTGGCAAACTCCGCAGCGGAAATGGGAACCCCATAGTCCCGGCTGAGGGAGAATATTTTTTCCGCCTCAGTGGGGTTCCAAGGCTCGTGGGCGGCGTGGAGGCCGGGGCAGTTGGCCAGGGAAATCATCAGCCTTGTGCCGGTGGCCTTCACAAAGTCCAGCACGCCCAGCCACTGCTCTCTGGTCAAAACGTTCAGATAGCCCTCCGGGGCCTTGCCGCCGGTGGTTCCGTCAAAATCATAATAGGTCTTGGTGGCCCATGTGCCGGACACCCGCACCCAGGCGGGGCCAAGGGCCTTTGTCAGGGCAATGAGCTTTTCGTTTTTCAGGTCGATGGGGGGATAGACCTGCATCAGATCCTTATACATGGCCTCTATTCCATCCTGGGACGGCTCTACATAAAAGGGTTCCGTTCCGGCAATCTGGCCCGGCGTGTAGGCTTTCCAGAATGTCCCGCCGGTTACTTCCGCAAACTCGATGTTATAGCTCATCAGCATGGGATCGATATTCCGAAGGGGCTTCAAGGCCCCAGGGGAGAGGGTGATATGCTGGGTCATGGTTCTTCTCCTTCCATCTCAGTATTTTCGCAGGATACGGGTTCTGTCGGCCCGTCCTTAGCAGCACGACGGGCAACGCCCCCGTTTGTCAGCTTGCGGATGATGTCATAAATTACCGCGAACACCGACACGCCCAGGAGCATCCCGGCAAAGCCGAACAGCCCGCCTGGATAGCGGAGGCACTGGACAGCAAAAAGTAGAATAATACACTCAATGCTGCCGCTCCAAAGAGCGCCAGCATGAGGGAGATGTAAGGATGCTTGCTTTGTTTCATTCTTTGATTTCTCCAGCGAGAGGGTTCGATTTATTGCTCTGTGGCACCGGCCCCGGCGTTTTTGCCGCCCTTGAAGAACACGGTGACGATGTCTATCACAGCCTCGATGATCAGCATAATGGCGGTGAAGTTCCAGAGGAACGCGGTGGAGGAGAGAGGATGACTGAGAATAACAATGGCGGCCACAATGGAAATCACTGTGCTGATCAGGGCCAGGAACCACTGGGGCTGCTTCAGCCGAAGCAGATCGATGGTGTACTGGGCCTTCACAAAGCCCATCACCAACATGACGATGCCATAGATAATGGTCACAGCCGGGAAAACGGCGGTGAGCCAGCTTGGGCGAATGATGAAAAACAGGCCCACGACGATCTCCACCAGGCCCACGGTCAGCCGACGCTCGTGAATGGCAAGCTCCGCCGGCTGGCGCAGGTGGGCGATGACGTTGATGGCTCCCATCACGATCAGAACGATGCCGCCCAGGACGATGATGCCGGAGGTAAATGCGGTGGGGTTGATAAAGAGCAGTATGCCCACAATAATCTCCGCCGCACTGACAAGCAGGCTGCTGGAATTTTCCTTGATTGCTTTCATGGTTAAGAACACCTTTCCGCCCGTGAAACGGGCCATAAATTCGCTTCAGGTTGACATTTGACGCCGAAGGCGATACGATTGAATCGGTGAGACAAATGTCTCTGCGGACAATAGTAGCACACTGTGAAGGAAAAATCCATAGGAATCCCTTGAAAATAGACAATTACAAAAGCTTTGAATCATAGAGACAGATTTGGAGGATTGTGTTATGCCGGAAGAGAAAACGGAGCTGGAAAAGCGCAAAATACAGCGTTTGTCCGGGGAGGAATCCAATCGAATATCAAGAGAGTGCCTGCGAACGGCACTGATTCACCTGCTCAGTGAAAAGGAGCTTCAAAAAATATCCGTCACGGAGCTTGTCAGCCGCGCCGGGGTATCGCGGGCTACTTTCTATCGGAATTACGCCACCAAGGAGGAGCTGCTGGCGGAGGTGGCGGACTCCGTGACGCAGGAAATCAGTAGCATTATACAGGCAGCCATTCAGGGCAGAGGGTATGAACAGTATCTCGCCTTTTTCCAAAAGGTTCGTGGCAATAAGAAACTGGCCCATAATTTTATGATTGCCAAGGTACCCTTTGGCTCGGTGCTTTCTCTGCCATCTCTGATCGAGCGGGATGGTGCGCCAAAAAGCGCCGAGAGGCACTATTTGAATCTTGCCTTCGAGGGCGCGTTTGTGAATATTATCCGAGGCTGGATCCAATCCGATATGAAGGAGTCCCCGGAGGAAATGGCGGCCCTGTGTGTGAAGATACTGGCTGGCGCAAACCTGGGGGGGTTGCAATAAGGGGGCCGGAGAAAGATTCGCGTTAAGTTCGCACATATGCCCAAAAACAGCAGAACCGATCATGCCGGAGCTGCTGTTTTTTGACAAACAGAATTGCGGCGGTTGCAGAAGCAGCCGCCGCAGTTTGTTTTTTTAAAAGGAATTTTACTCCTCGGTCTTTTGCAGAAGAGCGGGATCCTGGCCGGTGACCAGCTTGGCGCGCTTCTGGACGTTCTCGGTCTGGAGGGTGTCCAGGATGATGGCGGCCAGAAGGACGATGCCCAGAGCCACATACTGCCAGTACTGGCTCAGGTTCAGGAAGTTCATGCCGGAGTTCAGCACGCCGATGATCAGGACGCCCACGACCATGTTGGACATCTTGCCGCCGCCGCCGCCCATTTTTACGCCGCCCAGCATAGCGCCGGCCATGACGGTAAATTCTGTGCCAACGCCCATGGAGTTGTTCACGGAGCCTATACGACCGATGTTCACGATTTGAGCGATGCCGAAGAACACGCCTGCCAGGGCGAACACCGCGATGCGCATTTTCGCCACGGAAACGCCGGACAGGGCCACGGCCTCCGGGTTGGAGCCGAGGGCGTAGACGTTCCGGCCAAAGCGGGTCTTGTTGAGAATGAAGGAGCCGATCAGCACCATGACAACCATCACCAGCACACCGGTTTTCAGGTTGCCGGAGAAGATTTTGATGTTGTAGCCGCCCAAAATCTTGAAGCCGTTGGACAGGTTGCGGTAGGTCTGGGTCATACCGCCGGACAGCAGATAGGTCGCGCCGTTGAGTATGTACTGCATGGCCAGGGTGATGATGAAGGGGAACACCTTCAGCCAGGCGTAGACCACGCCGTTGATGGCGGAAAGCCCGGTGGCCAGGGCCACGCCCGCCACAGCCGCGATAAGGAAGGCGGGGAAGCTGGCCATGCCGTTGTTCATCAGCCCGAGGTTAATCAGCGCCATGGAAATGCCGACGGTAGAGACCAGGTAGCCGGTACTCAAGTCCATGCCGCCGCCCAGCATGATGAAGGTGATGCCGACGCCGATGATGACAAGATAGGCGTTCTGGCCCAGAATATTCAGAAGGTTTGCCAGACTCAGGAAGTTGCGCCCTGTGATGATCTGGCAGAGGACAAAGAAGATGATCAGCAGTCCAATCAGGACGAAGACCATGGTCATATCCTTCAGCTTGTTTTTTACTTTCTCCATGTTGTTTTTGCCCCCACAAATTTAATTCTCATCGTGAACACTGGTGGATGCCATGTCGAGGATGCGCTCCTGGGAAAACTCCGATTTTTCCAGCGTTCCCGCCAGGCACCGCTCCCCAAATACCACGATGCGGTCGGACATTCCCAAAAGCTCCTCCATGTCGGAGGTGACCATGATAATGGTCTTGCCCTGCTCCACCAGGCCGTTCATCAGCTCGTATATCTCATACTTCGCGCCCACGTCGATGCCGCGGGTTGGCTCGTCGAAGATGATGATTTCCGCGTTGGCGGCCAGGGCCTTGCCAACCACCACCTTCTGCTGGTTGCCGCCGGAGAGGGTCAGAACCTTGGTCTTGTCCAGGTCAGGCGCTTTGATGCGCATGGACTTGCCGTAGTAGTCCGCAATCTCCTTTTCCTTTTTGCGGTTGATGACGCCGAAGCGGTTGGAGATGTTGCCCAGCACGTTATAGACCAGGTTCCAGGAGATTGTCTCACCCAGGAAGCAGCCCTCGCGCTTTCTGTCCTCCGGGCACATACCGATGCCGTATTTGTGCATGGCGTCCCGCGGGGATTTGATGTTGGCGGGTTCGCCGTTTACGTATATCTCGCCCCACTGCTTTTTCTCCGCGCCGAAGATGACCTTCATAATCTCCGTGCGGCCCGCGCCTACCAGACCGGATATGCCCAGTATTTCGCCCTTGTGGGCCTGGAAGGATATGTTTTTCACCCCGTTGCCCGTCAGGTTTTTGACCTCCAGGGCCACGTCGCCAATCTCTGCGTTCCGCGGGGGGAAGGTCTGGGTCATCTCCCGGCCCACCATATATTTGATAAGCTCCGGGTGGGTGGTCTTGTCGGTTTCCAGGGTGACGATGTATTCCCCGTCCCGCAGAACGGAGACCTTGTCGGAAAGGGTGAATATCTCATCCAGACGGTGAGAGATATATATGATCGCCACGCCGTCCGCCTTCAGCTTGCGCACGATGGACATAAGAATGTCCACCTCCGCAAGAGACAGAGGCGCGGTCGGTTCATCCAAAATCAGGATGCGGGCGTTTTTGGAGACGGCCTTGGCAATCTCCACAATCTGCATATGGCCGGGGGTCAGATCCCGCACCAGGGTGGCGGGGTTTATATCCACGCCAAAGTCGTCGAACAGCTTCTGGGCCTTTTCGTTCATGGCCTTCTGATTCACCAGGCGGCCCATGTTCTCCCCGTAGCAGATATTCTCCGCCGCAGAAAGTACGTCGATCAGGTTAAATTCCTGGTAAATGCACTCAACGCCGTGCTGCCGGGCCAGGGCCGGGGTCATGGCGGAATAAGTTTCGCCGTCCAGGGTAATGGTGCCGCCGTCCGGGGCGTGAGCGCCGGTGATGGTTTTTATCAGGGTGGACTTGCCCGCCCCGTTTTCCCCCACAATGGCGTGTATCTCTCCGGGATAGAAATCCATGGAGACATGGTTCAGCGCCACCACGCCGGGGAAGACTTTGATGATGTCTTTTAAAGAGAGAACAGGCTCTTTTTCAGTCAAAGGAACGCACCTGCCTTTATTGAATGGGATAAGATAGGATTTTTTGAAAGAGGCGGTGCGAAGCTCGTCGCACCGCCTCGAAAGCCTAGGATTTAAGGAAATACAGAGTGGCTAAAATTAGCCGATATACTCCGTAATCTTGTACTCGATAGCGGGGTTGTCGTTGCCGTTGACCCAGGAATCGGAGTAGCCGTAGATGTTGCTCACGGTGATGGTGTCGTAATAGGTTGCGCCATACTCGAAGTCATAGCCCTCGATGCCGCAGGCGGACAGAAGGATGTCGCCCAGATGCTCGCCGGTCAGGGTGGCGGAGTCCTTGGTCACATTGCCGTCAGCGTCGGTCTCGGCGGGGTCGCCGTAGGTGGAGTAGCCCTTGATGGCGGTGGAGGAGGGATCCTCCTGCGCGTCGGCATACAGATCCAGGAAGGTGGAATCCTCGCCGTAGCAGGGGATAACGCAGTAGTCGGCCAGGTCAAGACCGTTCTGGTCGCAGTAGTCAGCGATGGCGTCAGCGGCGCCCATGGCCTCTTCCGGCTCGTAGGCGATGAAGATGTGGCAGTCGGGGTTCGCGCCCAGCACGTCCTGCGCGTTGTCATAGGCGTCGGAGTAGGCAGAATCGCCATAGGAGGAGGTGGTGGACACACGGACGAGAATGTCAGAGGCGTCCACAGTGCCGGTCATAGCATTGGAGCGATACACGCCGTCCTGGATGTCGGTGTAAACGTCGCAGGCGACTTCATAGAGACCGTCGGCATTGGTGGGGACGTTGCCGCCCTCGGCTACACGGTTGGTGACCCAGTCTTCAGCGGCCTGGACAGCGTACATACCGGTGATCTCATAGGCGGTGTAAACGCAGCCGGAGATGCCATAAGCGGTAGGCTCAGCGCCCAGCATGGCCACGGCGATGCCGGCATCAAGAGCGTCAAGCACTACGTCCTGAAGCATATCCACGCTCATGGCGGCAATCATCAGGCAGCCGACGTTGCCGGCGGCGATGGCGTCCTCAACAAACTGCACCTGTGCGGAGGGGTCGCCCTGGGCGTCCTTCTTAACATAGGTGAAGCCCTCGGCCTCCATCATAGCGCCCATGGCGTCGTTGATGAGTACCAGGCCCTCAGCGCCGGTGGTGGGCAGGATGGACCAAACCTCCATCTGGCCGTTCCACTCGAAATCGACGGTGATTTTGTCGGAGATCTCCTCAGCGACTTCTTCGACCTCTTCGACTTCCTCGGCTTCCTCAGCCTCGGCCTCTTCGGCAGTGTCTTCGGCGGTCAGGGAATCCAGCAGAGCCTGGATGTCGTCCAGAGAATCCTGGATGCCGTCCAGCTGGCTGGTGTAGTCGGTGCTGCTGCTGCACGCTGCCAGAGACAGGCACATGACAGCAGCCAGAACAATTGCGATGATCTTTTTCATTATCCAATTTTCCTTTCTAAACCTATTATTGTTGCTAGGCTTGTGATAATTATAATAATCTCGCTGGGAAATGTCAAGGGAAACGGAGATAAAATGTTAAAAAAGTTTAATGGTAAATTGCAGGTACCCAGTTTGTAAAATATCACAAAAACAGGTGTCTTTCAGGGAAATACATGGGAAGAAGTCATAATTTTGAAAGTTTGAACAGATTAAATTTCATTTTTTCCTTGCCAATTCAAAAAGATGCGAGTATAATAAATCCATCTTGAATTATTCCCGAAAAGAAAATGCAAGAAATCGTTTTTAGGAGGACTAATCAAATGAAAAAGACTCTGTGGAAGACTCTTGCGCTTGTGTTGGCCCTGGTCATGATGCTTGGTATGTTCGCCGGCTGCTCCAGCTCCAGCGACGCCGACGAGACCGAGGAGACCGAGACTGAGGAAGTCGAGGAGACCACCGAAGAGACTGCCGAAGAGGCCGAGGTTGAGGAGACCGAGGAAGCCGAGGCTGAGGAGGAGACCGCCGCTGCGACTGACTTCTCTTCCATCACCGGCAGCCTGACCATGGGCACCGGCGGTGAGTCCGGCACCTATTACGCCTTCGGCGGCGTGCTGTCCAACTACATTGGCCAGAACACCGGCCTGAGCATCAACACCGTGTCCACCGGCGGCACCACCGCGAACATCGAGGGCATCAGCGAGTTCCTGTATGACCTGGCGCTCGTTCAGTCCGACGTTATGACCTATGCCTATGAAGGCACCAACTCCTTCGAGGAGACCGGCGCCAACACCGACTTCCTGGTTCTGGGCGCCCTGTATGCCGAGACTGTGCAGATCGTGACCCTTGACCCGGAGATCACCTCCGTGTCCGACCTGGCTGGCAAGAGCGTTTGCGTGGGCGACGTTGGCTCCGGCACCTACTACAACACTGTTGACATCCTGGCTGCCTATGGCATGACCCTGGACGACATCACCCCCATCTATCAGTCCTTCGGTGATTCCACCGAGAGCCTGAAGGACGGCAAGATCGACGCCGCGTTCATCTGCGCCGGCGCTCCCACCACCGCCGTCACCGACCTGGCCACCAGCCAGACTGTGTATCTCGTGTCCATCGACGACGAGCATATGGCTACCCTGCTGGAGAGCTGCCCCTACTATGCCTCTCTGACTATCCCCGCCGGTACCTACGCCGGATTTGACGAGGACTGCGTCACCATCACCGTGAAGGCCACCCTGGTCTGCCGCGCTGACCTGGATGAGGATACGGCTTACGCTATCGTCGCCACCATCTTCGACAACGCTGAGGCCATCACCGAGCTGCACGCCAAGGGCGCTGAGCTTGACCTGACCTTCGCCACCGAGGGCATCGCGGTTCCCTTCGCGAGCGGCGCTGCCAAGTACTTCGCTGAGCATGGCATCGAAGTGGAGACCGTCGATTAATTCATAAGTATAACAACTCAGGACGGGGCGCCGCACAGCGGCGCTCCATCCCCCGTTATATAAGAGTTTTCCTTCTGAGACAGGAATTGCCCTTATATAAGAATTTCTTCCCAAGATAGGGATTTTTGCAATATTCTGTTATCAGGAGGTGCTGTATGGCGCTGTTCAAAAAGAAAGGGCAGGAGGAGCCTGCGGCCGCTGCGGCGGAGGCTGCCGCTGCGAAAACAGCGGAGGAGCCGGTCTTCGATGCTGACGCCGTGGACGCGGTCATGAAAAAATATGACCGGGAGTCCAATACCCGCATTTGGGAGGGCTGGCAGAAATGGGTGGTATACGGCCTGATGGCCGCGTTCTCCCTGTTTTCCATCTATGTGACGCTGTTTGCCACCTGGCTGGATCTGGTGCGGTACCCCTCCTTTGTGGCCTGCATCATGCTCATTGGCTATCTGAACTTTCCGGCAAAAAAGGGCGTGCAGAAGGTCAACCACATTCCCTGGTTCGACTGGATCATTATGATTCTGGGAACCTGCGCATTTTTGTATATTGTCGTAAACGCCAAGGATTTGACCGTCCGGGCTGTGGGCTATAAATACCTCTATTGGTATGAGATAGTGCTTGGCATCATTGCCATCCTGGCCCTGTTCGAGCTGTGCCGCCGGAGCGTAGGTATTCCCATCATGGTCGTGGCCGGATGCTTTATCCTCTATGCCATCTATTATTTCTGGATTGGCAAGGGCCTGAGCTTCGGAAACGCTGTCAGCCAGCTCACCTATCGTTTGACCTATACCACCACCGGTGTTATGACCACGCCTATTCAGGTCTGCGCCAAATTTATCGTGGTGTTTCTCATATTCGGCGCGTTTTTGGAGCGCACGGGTATCTCTGATTTCTTCATCAGTCTTGCCAACTGCCTGGCCGGTTCCTCCAGCGGCGGCCCGGCGAAGGTGGCGGTTATTTCCTCCGCTCTGTGCGGCATGGTGTCCGGCTCCTCCGTGGGCAACACCGTCACCACCGGATCCGTCACCATCCCCATGATGAAAAAGACCGGCTACAAGCCGGAGTTTGCCGGGGCGGTGGAGGCGGCGGCCTCTACCGGCGGACAGATCATGCCACCCATCATGGGCGCGGCTGCCTTCCTGATGGCGGAATATGTGGGCGTGTCCTATTCGAGCATTATTGTCCGGGCCATTTTGCCCGCAGTGCTGTACTTTTTGGGCATCTTCATCTGCGTCCATCTGGAGGCGAAGCGCCTGGGCCTGAAGGGCATCCCCAGGGAGCAGCTTCCAAAGTTCCGTATGCTTGCAAAGAAGCTGTATCTCCTGCTGCCGTTGGTCATTCTGATTTATCTGGTTTGCAGCGGCAACCGCACCATGGCCTATGCCGCCACCATCTCCATTATGGCGTGCATTGTGGTGAGCCTCTTTAATAAGGACGCGCGCATGACCCCCGCCGTACTGTTCGATGCGCTGGCGAAGGGCGGTCAGTCCTGCATCTCCGTGGCGGCGGCCTGCGCCATCGCCGGCGTGATTGCCGGGTGCATCACCATGACGGGTCTGGCCTCCCAGATTATCACCGCCGTTATCACCATCGCAAACGGCCATCTGATCGTTGCGCTGCTGCTTACCATGATCTGCTGCATCATCCTCGGCATGGGCGTGCCCACCACGGCGAACTACTGCATCATGGCCTCCACCTGCGCGCCTATCCTGATTCAGATGGGCGTGCCCACCCTGGCGGCCCACTTCTTCGTGTTCTACTTCGGCATCGTGGCGGATATTACCCCGCCGGTGGCCTTGGCAGCCTACGCAGGCTCGGCCATAGCGGGGTCGAAGCCAATGAGAACGGCAGTGAACGCCACAAAGCTGGCCATCGCAGCCTTTGTGGTACCGTATATCTTTGCCTTTAACCCGGCTATGCTGCTTATCGACACAAACGCATTGGAGGTCATCCAGCTTATCATCACCTCCGTTGTGGGCATGGTGTCTCTGGGCGTCGCACTGGAGGGGTATCTCCGGGGGCCTGTTCCCTGGCCGCTGCGCATCGTCGCCGCCGCCGGCGGATTGTTCCTGATTTATCCCGGCACACTCAGCGACGTGGTGGGCCTGGTGGTCATCGTGGCCATCTTCGCCTTCCAGTTCCTGCGCAATAAAAAGCAGGAGACCCCTGCCGCCGCATAACATAACATCGTTTCACGCAGGCGCAGCTTCACGGCTGCGCCTGCGTCTATTTCTATGTTAAAGGACGGAGGGCAGTCTGTTGGAGCGGGGAAAGGAAGCCCGTATTTTATAAACCTTTTACCGAAAACTGATAGCGTTTTTTACAGGGCGCATGGTAGGCTTTTCCAAAGGATTCAGAGAAGGGCGGGGTGCGCTGTGTTTGTAAAACGAATCATGCTGCTGCTAAGTATGGTCATTGTCTATTGTGCGCTTATGCTGGGATTTATGTTCGTAGATTTGCCCATCGCGCTGTGGATATATAATGCTGACAGCATGTTTGGCAGATTTTTTGAGATTATTGGCACGCTGCCCATGCCGGTCGTGGGAGTTTTTTCCTGCGTGGCGTGGATTCTGACCTGTGACAGGCAGAGGAAGGTGGGGGCGGCGCTGAACTGTTTTTTTGGGGTGCTGCTTCTGGCGTATTTCGTGTTCTATGCATATCGGAGCTTTGCAAACGCTCTGCCGGAGGGGAAAATTCCCATGCTGGTCGTCACGTTCTTGTGGATCCCGGCTTCTGTGATCCTGTCCGTAAAACTGATAAAATCAGGAAAAAGGGCAGGCCTCCGACGTGCCGCTATAATCGGCGTGACCGGCTGCGGCGCGGCAGTATTCGGGCCGATGCTGCTGAAGGAATTTATGTCCCGGCCCAGATTTAATACGCTGGAGGATCCCGTCGGAGAATTCACCTATTGGTTTGCCCGGCAGCCGCACACGGCGCTCTCCGTAAATTCCAGTTTTCCCTCCGGCCATGCCGCCCAGGCGGCTACCTGTATGGCGACGCTCCTGATTCCCTTATTTGCAGAAAAACACAGAACAAAGCGGTTCTATTGGATCGCGCTATGCGCCACGATCGGATTTACGCTGTGTGTTATGATCTCCAGAATGATTCTGGGGATGCACTACGCCACAGATGTAATCACAGGAGCGGCGCTGACAGTTTTTGCCATGACTGTTGCCTTTGCGGTGACAGAGAGGACGGCAGGGGCGTGTGCCACGGATATGTGAATAAACTTGAAATTTAGCGACTGGGGAGGGAAACTCAGTTGCTAAATTTTTTCTAATATGATAAAATCAATATCAATAAAAAATTTATGTTCGCGAGCGTTCCGGGCGCGGGGCGTGGCCTAGGAAAGGAGGTCGTTGTGGGAGGCGGTCAGTTATTGCGGGAAAAGGTGTTGGAGTCTGTGTCATCAGTGCTGCCCATCACTGCTATTGTATTTCTTATCAGTATCACCATTGCGCCGCTAGACGCGGGAACGCTGGTGCTTTTTTTGTTTGGGGCGGTTTTGGTGGTTTTCGGCATGGGGCTGTTCACCATGGGAGCGGATATGGCTATGACCCCTATGGGGGAGGGCATCGGTGTTCAAATGAGCCACTCGCAGAAAATCGTGGTGCCGCTGCTCATCTGCTTTGTGCTGGGCGTTCTGATAACCCTGGCGGAGCCGGATCTGACCGTCCTGGCGGAGCAAATGCCCGCCGTACCCAATCGGGTGCTTACCATAACGGTGGCTGTTGGCGTGGGGCTGTTTCTGGCCCTGGCGGAGCTGCGTATGCTGCTGAAAATCCCCCTGTCCGTCTGCCTGACGGTTTTGTATGCCCTGGTGTTCCTTTTGGCGTATCTGGCGCCGGACACCTTCATTCCCGCCGCCTTTGACGCGGGGGGCGTCACCACCGGGCCGATTACCGTACCCTTTATTATGGCTATGGGCGTGGGCCTTGCCTCCCTGCGAAGCGATAAAAACTCCACCACCGACAGCTTTGGCCTGGTGGCTATGTGCAGCATTGGGCCTATTCTGTCCGTGCTGGTGCTGGGGATATTCTATCAGCCGGACAGCGTCAGCTATACCTCTGCCTCTGTCGCGGAGATTACCACCACCAGGCAGGCGGCTGCGGCCTTTATCCAGGCCCTGCCGGAATATGGCCGGGAGGTGGCCGTGGCCCTTGTGCCGATTCTGGCGGTGTTCCTGCTGTTTCAAATCATCTTCCGGCGTTTTCACCGGCGGCAACTGGTTCGTATTGCTGCGGGCTTTGTGTATACCTATGTGGGGCTGGTGCTGTTTCTCACCGGGGTGAACGTGGGCTTTATGCCGGTGGGCCAGCTTTTGGGAGAGACCCTGGGGGCCGGAAGCAGCCGGTGGCTTCTGGTGCCGCTGGGCATGGTGATTGGCTACTTTATCGTCAAGGCGGAGCCCGCAGTGGGCGTTCTGACCCGCCAGGTGGAGGAGATTACCAACGGCTCCATCACCCGCCGTTCCATCCAAATCAGTCTGTCCATCGGCATTGCCTGCGCCGTGGGCCTTTCCATGGTGCGTATTTTGACGGGGATCTCTATCCTGTGGTTTTTGATTCCCGGCTATATCATCAGCGTGGTGATGACCTTTTTTGTGCCGCAGATCTTCACGGGTATTGCCTTTGACTCTGGCGGCGTGGCCAGCGGGCCTATGACTACCACGTTCCTGCTGCCGCTGGCTATCGGAGCCTGCCAGGCGGTGGGCGGCAACGTTATGACCGACGCCTTTGGGATTGTGGCGCTGGTGGCTATGATGCCGCTCGTCACCATTCAGGTGCTTGGCCTGGTGGATAAGCTGCGTCTTCGCAAGGCGCTCAGGCGGCAAATTCCGGCCAGCGAGGTGGAGGATACCATCATATTCTTCGGGGAGGCTTGAACCATGGCGAAGGAGAGGCCGGAGGGCGTCAAACTCATCATTACCGTTGTGGAGCGGGGCCAGGGCCGGGATGTGGCGGCGCTTTACACGAAGCATCAGGTGCCATGGCATTACCACAGCATCGGCCAGGGGACGGCTCCTTCGGAGCTGCTGGACGTGCTGGGTTTGGGCGGCACGGAGCGGGATATTCTGTTCAGCCTTGGCTCCGTGAGATGTACGGACAGACTTATGAAATATTTGGACGAGAACTACCTTGAGGTGGAGGCCAAGGGTATTGCCCTGGCAGCCAGCCTTTCGGGACTGAATAACATTGTTGCCACAGCCCTGGAGCGTCAGGGGCAGTCCGTGGCGGAGACAGGAGGGAGCGGCGCGGCTATGGACACGGAGAGGGAAGACAGCCTGATTTTTATTATCGTCAATAACGGTCACACGGACGATGTGATGAATACCGCACGGGCCGCGGGAGCCAGGGGCGGCACCATCCTTCGCGCCCGCTACGCCGGGGAGGAGGACGTGGCCCGGTTTTACGGCATCACTGTGCAGGGGGAAAAGGAAATCATCCTCATTGCCGCCTCCGGCCAGACCCGGAACGCCGTCATGGAAATGGTAAACCTGAAGCATGGCCTGAAAACTCCCGCCGGTGCGGTTATCATGTCCGTTCCGCTGGATAACGTGATACGGTTTGGATAAAAAAAGAGTTGAACTTTTGTTGAATGTTTTGCCATATTTTCCCAAACAAAAACCCAGTGTCCAAAGGCTGAAAGCCTTGAAAACACTGGGTTTTTAATTGGTTGCGGGAGGAGGATTTGAACCTCCGACCTCCGGGTTATGAGCGCGAAATATTGCGTGCGTTATCGTTTTGTAATGTGCCGCAAAGTGTTGAAAA
>JAJPYE010000038.1 GCA_021205095.1 Oscillospiraceae bacterium
GGGGCGGATATATGGCGAAGGTGGCGATTGTGACGGGGGGCAGCTCTGGGATTGGGCTAGAGACCGTTCGGGCCCTGCGGGAGGCGGGGTGCGTGGTCTATGCCGTGAGCCGCAGGCCCTTTGAGGAGCCGGGGGTTTTCCATATCCAGGCGAACGTGACGGAGGACGAGGCCGTTCAAGCCGCCGTGGAGCGGGTATATCAGGAGCAGGGCCGCATCGACATTTTGGTGAACGACGCGGGCATGGGCATCTCCGGCGCGGCGGAGTTTAACGGCGGCCCGGCGGGGCGGCATCTGTTCGACGTGAACTTTTTCGGCATGACCCGGTTCTGCGACGCCGTCATGCCCTATATGCGCCGCCAGGGCGGGGGCCGCATTGTGAACATCGGCTCCATCGCGGGCATCGTTCCCATCCCCTTCCAGGCGTATTACTCCGCCTCCAAGGCGGCGGTACACAGCTATACCATGGCCCTGGCCAATGAAATACGGCCCTTCGGCGTTACCGTATGCGCCCTCATGCCGGGGGATATTGCCACCGGCTTCACCGCTGCGCGGGACAAGCTCCACCAGGGGGACGACATTTACGGCGGGCGGATTGGCCGCTCCGTGGCGAAAATGGAGCATGACGAGGAGACAGGCATGGCCCCGGCGAAGGTGGGGGCTTATGTGGCGAAGCTGTGCCTGAAAAAGCGGGTCAAGCCCCTTTACAGCCTGGGCTTTTTCTACGGGCTGGTGAAGGCGCTTTCAAAGCTTATGCCGACGGGGCTTTTCAACCGGCTGGTGGGTCTGCTCTACGCGGGATAAGGAGGAGAACATGGCAAAGCTGTCTAAAAAGGATAATATTTTGCAGGGGGTAAAATTTACTCTGTTCTCCTGCTCGGCGGGCATCATCCAGGCCGTCAGCTTCGCCCTTTTAAACGAGCTGACCGGCTTTCCCTATTGGCCCTCCTATCTGATCGCCCTGACCCTGTCCGTGTTGTGGAATTTTACCCTGAACCGCCGGTTCACCTTCAAATCCGCCGCCAACGTGCCGGTGGCTATGCTGAAGGTTTTGGGCTATTACTGCGTGTTCACCCCAATTTCCACAGTCGTGGGAAACTACCTGACGGAGACTCTGGGCTGGATGGAATATCTCGTCCTGGCCGGAACCATGGTGACGAATTTTGTCACGGAGTTTTTGTTCGATCGGTTCGTGGTGTTCCGGGACTCCATCAACACGAATGGAAAATAAATCAAACCGGCCCGCGTCGTTCGGGCCGGTTTGATTTTGGGGTCAGGCGGTTTGCTCGAACAGCCATTCCCGAATGGTGTCCAGGTCATATGCGACCCGCCAGGTGTTCATATGTTCTGTGGCGTCGGAGGGAGTCACGTCGTCCCGCATAACTGTCTCTGCGTCGAAGATTGTCCAGTTGATAGACGTTCCTGCTGCGGCCTGCTCTGCGGTCAGAGCCTCCTGCTCCTCATCGGAAAGCATGGCGGACCACTGGGCGATTGTTACCTCCGTGCCCGCGCCTTCCACTGCCTCTGTGATTTCCGTCATGCCGGGATAGGCTCTGGCGTCGCCCTCCGAGCATATCATCCAGATATTTGCCGTCGCCAGCTCTGCCATCTGGTCGGTATAGGCGGAATCCGTCTGCCCGGCAACGAGCAAGGCTCCCGCAAATTCGTCGGGATAATCAATCAGCAGTTTAATGGAGCGTATGGTGCCGGAGGACTGTCCCACAAGATATTCCCGTGTGGTATCCACGCTGTAAGCGTCCACGATGGCGGACAGCAGCTCCATGGTGTAGGCGGGGTCGCTCGTGTTGGCGTTTTCATACTGAGGTACCAGCACAATCGTCTCATGCTCGCTTTGCCATTCCTCCGTCGTCCATATGACGCCGCCCAGACTCTCCGTCAGAGCCAGGTATTCGTCACTGCCCTCGCCGGTGGCGTCCGGCATGAACAGCACGAGGGGATACGCCGTGTCCTCGTTATAATTCTCCGGCAGATACAGGCTATACATCATTGTGGTTCCGTTGGACAGGGTCATGGTATGCAGGGTAAAGTTCTCTACCAGCAGGTTGACGTTCTCCTCGTAGCTCGTGGAATAGGACTGACTGTCAGGCTCCAGAATATCTCCGTTGGCGGAGGCAATCTCGCCGGTCTGGGTGAAGGTGACGGTCAGTTGGTTGCTCCCGGTAGCGCCAAGCGTCACCATGCCCTGTCCGCCGAAGGAGCCTCTGTCCTGGCTGGCGTTCCGGCTATCATATTCGTCGGAAGAAAGCTCGCCGGAGTCTTCTAGGTCTGTTGAGGCGGTTCTGTCATAGGCAATCTCATCGCTGGCAAGCTCCGAGTTATCCAGAGCGTCAGAGCGGGAGCCAGAGCCGCCAAAGGAGGCTGTGTCACCGCCGCCGGAGGAACCGCTGCCGCCGTAATTGGAGGTAGTGTACTCCGTGGACATTTCCAGCAGTATGTAGCATCCGGTGGTATTTTCCTCCGGGATGGATGCTTGCTCGCTGGTGTATACAGCCGTCAGGGTGTAGCCGTCGATCTCATAGTCCTCTGTGGAGACACTGGCTGGGTCGATAGCAGTGCTGTATTCAAGCACCACATACCAGGGCTTTTGCCCGTCGCCATAGACATCCGTGACAAGATAATAGTCTGTCAGGGCGATGCTTTCCCCTTCGGGTGCTTCGGTCTCCGCAGCCTCGGTCGTTTCGGCTTCTGCTTCCGCACCGCTGTTCTCGTTTGATGCCGCCGCAGCGGAACAGCCTGCCAACGCAAGCGTCAGCGCCAGGGCCAGTAAAATTGCGGTGAGCTTCTTCATAAGTGTGTTCCTCCATTGAATTGGGCATATCGTTTTGGAGATGCCGCTGTTTATTGTTGTAAAAATATCATAGAACTCTTTTATGAATATTAGATGAATAAATATATGAACATTTTGTGAACGAACCGTTGAGAAGTGGGAGATTGCAAGCCTGTTTCTTTTTTTACTCAAATTTGCTATAATCCTCCCGGAGACTATGTTAAAAGACTCTTCCGAGGGGGATTTTTGCTATGTACAAAATTTTCATTGTGGAGGACGACCGGGCCATGGCGGAGGCTATGGGGGAGCGGCTGACAGCCTGGGGGCATGAGGTCTGCTTTGCTGCGAACTTTCAGGACGTGCTGGGGGATTTTCTGGCCTGCCGGCCCCATCTGGTGCTGATGGACATTATGCTGCCCTTTTATAACGGCTACCACTGGTGTACGGAGCTGCGGCGGGTGTCGGACGTGCCGGTGGTGTTCATCTCCTCCGCCTCGGAGAATATGAACGTGGTCATGGCCATGAACATGGGCGGGGATGACTTCATCCCCAAGCCGGTGGATTTGGAGGTAATGACGGCGAAGATACAGGCCGTTCTCCGCCGGGCGTATGACATGGGAGGCCGTGCGCCCATGCTGGAGCATAGAGGGGCGTCGCTGAATCTGAACGACGCGAGCCTTACCTATAACGGCGAGCGGCTGGAGCTGACGAAAAACGAGTTTCGCATTTTGCAGACGCTTATGGAAAACAAGGGGAAGGTGGTCAGCCGGGACACCCTGATGACCCGCCTCTGGCAGGCGGATTCCTATGTGGAGGAGAACACCCTGACCGTGAACGTGACCCGCCTGCGGAAGAAGCTGGAGGACGCGGGCCTTTCCGGCTTTATCACCACCCGCGTGGGCAGCGGGTATATCATTCAGTGATGGAGACGCTGCGTATGACAAAGCTGCTGGGGCGGTATATAGGGCAGTGCCGCTGGACTGTCGCCGCCTGGGGCCTCTGCGCCGGGATTTTTGGCGCAGTGTGCTGGCTGTACGGTCTGCCGGGGGAGGCGGTGCTTTACGCCCTGGGGCTGTGCCTTTTGGCGGGGTGCGTTCTGCTGGGGGCGGGGTTCCGGCGGTTTTATGCCCGGCGGCGGGAACGGCTGGCCGCCTGGGAGGGCCTGCCTCTGGCCGCGTCCCTGCCGGAGGCGGACACATTGGAGGGCGCGGATTTCCGGGCCATGGCCGCCGCTTTGCAAAGAGAGTACGGCGCTCTGATGACCACACGGGCGACAGAGCAGCGGGAGAGTCAGGATTATTACGCCGCCTGGGTTCACCAGATAAAGACCCCTATCGCTGTCATGGAAATGCGCCTTCAGGGGGAGGACACCCCGGAGAGCCGCGCCCTGCGTTCGGAGCTTTTCCGCGTCAGCCAGTATGTGGAAATGGCCCTGTGCTACGCCCGGCTGGAGGGCGGTACGCGGGATCTGGTGATACGCTCCTATGACCTGGACAACATCATCCGCCAGGCCGTGCGGAAATACGCGTCCCAGTTCGTGGCAAAGCGCCTGGGTCTGCGCTATGAGCCAGTGGAGGCACAGGCGCTGACGGACGAGAAATGGCTGCTGTTCATCCTGGAGCAGCTATTGGATAATGCCGTGAAATATACCCCCGCCGGGGCCGTCACCATCACCGTGGAGGCGGGGCCGGTGGTGCGTATCGCAGACACGGGCATCGGCATTGCCCCGGAGGATATACCCCGGATATTCGAGAAGGGCTTCACCGGCTACAATGGCCGCCTGGATAAGAAGTCTACGGGCCTGGGGCTGTATCTCAGCCGCCAGGCGGCGGAGCGGCTGGGCCACCGGCTGAGTGCCGCCTCCGTCCCCGGCCAGGGCAGCGTTTTCACCCTGGATTTGCGGACAGAGGCGCTGGACACCAGGGAGTGATCTCCGCCTTACAAAAATGTCACGCCGCCGTCACCTGATTCGATGGCGGCGTGGGCCGGGCTGCGGTATACTCAGGACACAAAGGAGGTCATGGCAATGACGATTTTAGAGGTTCGGGGCCTGGAAAAGATTTATACCACCCGCTTCGGCGGCAGCCAGGTCAAAGCCCTGTCCAACGTGTCCTTTTCCGTGGAGCAGGGGGAATATGTGGCCATCATGGGGGAGTCCGGCAGCGGCAAGACCACGCTTTTGAATATGCTGGCGGCCTTCGACCGGCCCACCGGCGGGGAGGTGCTGCTCCAGGGCAGCAGTGTCACCGCCATTCAGGAGGACGAGCTGGCCGCCTTCCGGCGGGACAATCTGGGCTTTGTGTTCCAGGATTTTAACCTGCTGGACACGTTCACCATCCGGGACAACATCTATCTGCCCCTGGTGCTGGCGGGAAAGCCGTATGTGGAGATGAATATGCGTCTCATTCCCATTGCTCAAAAGCTGGGGATCACGGATATTCTTACAAAATACCCCTATGAGGTCTCCGGGGGCCAGAAGCAGCGGGCGGCGGTGGCGCGGGCCATCATTACAGAGCCGAAGCTGCTCCTGGCGGACGAGCCAACCGGGGCGCTGGATTCCAAGGCCACGGAGGGCCTGCTGCGGATATTTGGGGAGCTGAACGCCTCCGGCCAGACGATTTTAATGGTGACGCACTCTGTCAAGGCCGCCAGCCACGCCGGGCGGGTCATCTTCATTAAGGACGGAGAGCTGTTCCACCAGCTCTATCGGGGCGGCAGCACGGACGAACAGATGTATCAGAAGATCTCCGATACCCTGACCCTGCTGGCCGCGGGAGGGCAGGACGATGCGTAAACGCCTGTATAACCGGCTGGCCTGGGATGGAATAGGGAAAAACTGGAAGCTATACTTCCCCTATATCCTGAGCTGTGTGCTGACTATCACCATGTACTATATGATAAAATCCCTGGCGCTGAACGACGGGGTACAGGCCATGCGGGGCGGGGACAGCGTGGTTTCGCTGCTGGGCCTTGGCTCCTGGGTGGTGATGATTTTTGCCGTTATTTTCCTGTTTTATACCAACAGCTTTTTGATGAAACGGCGGAAAAAGGAGTTTGGGCTATATAACGTCCTGGGGATGGAAAAGCGGCACCTGTGCCGGGTGATTTTCCTGGAAACCATGTATATCGCTCTCATCAGCCTGGGGCTGGGCCTGCTGGCCGGTGTGGCGCTGGGCAAGCTGATGTTTCTGCTGCTGACCCGCGCCCTGGGCGGGGAGGCGACTCTGGGGTTCCATCTCTCCGGCGAGGCCATTGTCTCCACGCTGGGGCTGTTCGCCGTCATCTTTTGCCTGATACTCCTGAACAGTCTGCGTCAGGTGCGGAAAACCGCCCCCATCGAGCTTTTGAAGGCGGAAAGCTATGGGGAGCGGGAACCGAAGGCCAAGTGGCTGCTGGCCCTGCTGGGGGCGCTGTGCCTGGGGGCTGGGTATGCCATTTCTCAGGCGGTGGACGACCCCATTGGAGCCATGTTTTGGTTCTTCGTGGCGGTGGTGTTGGTTATTATTGGCACCTATCTGCTGTTCACCGCCGGGAGCATTGCCCTTTTAAAGCTGCTGCAAAAAAACAAACGGTACTACTATAAGGCCCGCCATTTCGTCTCCGTGTCCGGCATGATGTATCGCATGAAGCGGAACGCGGTGGGCCTTGCCAACATCTGCATCCTGGCTACCATGGTGCTGGTGATGATTTCCACCACGGCCAGCCTGGTGGCGGGGGCGGAGCAGGCGGTCAGGCTGCGCTATCCCTATGACCTGGCAAACGATGGAACTGATGAATACACCGCCGCCTGGCTCAGCCAGAAGACGGCGGAGGAAGCGGCAGTCCAGGGCGCCGCTGTGACGGAGGAGGTAAGCTATTCTTATCTGGCTATGTATGTGCTGCGGCAGGAGGACGTTCTTGTGACAAGCGCTGTGGATGGCTCGCCGGAGGGGGTCGCTTATACGGAGGGGATTGCCTATTTCATCACCCTGGAGGACTATAACCGGCTCACCGGGGAGAACAGAAACCTGGCCGAGGATGAAATTCTCCTCTATGTCAGCAAAACGGACTATGACCAGGACACCCTGACCATCTTTGACAGAACCTATGCCGTGGCGGACAGGGTGGACAGCTTTCTTGGGAACGGGAAGGTCATGGCTTATATCTATCCCAGCTACTGCGTCGTGGTCAGGGACGAGGCCCAGCTTTCCTATTTGGAGGAGAACTCTATATATGAGCTGGCGGTGTTCTGGGGAGCCAACCTGGACGCTGACGACGAGACGAAAATCCAGATATACCAGACCCTTCGGCAGGCCGCTTCGGAGGAGGAAGGCTATTTTGGAAGCCTGGAATGTCAGGCGTGGGAGCGGGATGAGCTGGTGAGCATTTATAACGGCTTCTTCTTCCTGGGGGTATTTTTGAGCGTATTATTTATGATTGCCGCCATTCTGGTTATTTACTATAAGCAGATCTCCGAGGGCTACGAGGATCGCCGCCGGTTTGAGATTATGCAGCAGGTGGGTATGAGCCGCCTGGAGGTGAAGCGGGCCATCCGCTCCCAGGTGCTTACGGTGTTCTTCCTGCCCCTGGCAATGGCCGGTGTCCACGAGCTGTTCGCCATGTCCATTATTTTGCAGATTATGGACGTTCTCATGCTGGCGAGCCACAGCATTTATTACATCACCGCCGCCGTCAGCTTTGCCCTGTTCGCCGCCGCATACGCCATGGTGTACGGTCTGACTGCCCGGACTTATTACCGCATCGTCAGTCCCAATGGGCCGGTGAATATTATGGCTGAATAAAATATAAATTACTTGTAATATTCGTGTAAATAAAGAGACTACCTGTTCCTTCTGGAATACAGATAGTCTCTTTGTTTTAGGGATTTTTTGAATGGTTTACAAAATGTTAATAAAATATTCACTCCTATTCCTTTTATTAACCTTAACACTCTTTTATAATCTGTCATGTGCATATTTGCCCGCATATAGACGGGAGGATTTGCCAAGGAGAAAACGAAAAACGAAAGGTTCAAGGAGGAAACAAACCATGAGTATGGCGCCAAGGCAAAGTAAAGCCGCCGCTCGGAAGAAGCGCGTCAGGAGAACCATCATCATTCTGCTTATTGTAGCCGTGGTGCTGGTTGCCGCGGTGCTGATTTTGCGGCAGTACGTCACGGAGAACTATGGCACTTCCACCGAAAGCGAGATAGAGACTGCTGAGGTGACAACGGGAAGCATCATCTCCACGGTTTCCGGCTCCGGCACGCTGACCAGCGATGACGTGGAGGAGGTAACGATTCCCAGCAGTGTGTCCATCAGCACCTATTACGTCTCCGCAGAGGATACGGTGGAAGAAGGGGACGTCCTGGCCACCATAGACACGGATTCCGTGCTGGAGGCCCTGGCCGATGTGCAGACCCAGCTTGACGAGCTGGACGAGGAGCTGGAGGAAGCCAGCGAGGACGCGGTCAGCTCCACGTTAACATCCAGCGTTTCTGGCCGGGTGAAGGTCATTTATGCGGAAACGGATGATGATGTTTCCACCGTTATGTATGAGTACGGGGCGCTGGTGATTCTGTCCCTGGACGGTTACATGGCCGTGGATATTGATACAACGGATTACGCCGTGGGAGATTCCGTGACGGTGGTGGATTCTGACGGGGATTCCTATACCGGCACGGTCTCTGCGGTGTCCGCCGGTGTGACCACCATTCTCCTTACGGACAACGGCCCGGCCTATCAGGACACGGTGACGGTGGATGAGACCTACACCGGCACCCTTTACATCCATGAGCCTTTGAAGATCACCGGCTACGCCGGTACTGTTTCCGCCGTCAGCGTGTCGGAAAACACGTCCGTCAGCAGCGGAACCACCCTTTTAACGCTGTCGAATACGTCCTATTCCGCAAACTACAACCAGCTTCTGGCCGAGCGGGAGGAGCTGGAGGAGCTTTACCAGACCCTGATAACCCTCTATAAGGATGGGGCTATCGTGGCTCCCATCTCCGGCACGGTGGAGAGCGTTTCCGATACATCCACATCTTCGTCTGGCAGCTATACTACCAGCGGCATGACGGAGGTAAGCAGCTCCGGCTCCTCCAGCAGCGAGACCACAGTTGTTACCATCAATCCGAATACATCCATGTCTGTCACCATCAGCGTAGATGAGACGGACATTCTTTCCGTGGCGGTGGGGCAGGAGGCGTCTATTACCGTCAGCTCTATCGGAGATGAGACCTACACCGGCTCTGTGACGGAGGTAGACAAAACGGCCAGCAGCTCCGGCGGCGTGTCTGTTTATTCCGTGGTGGTCACGGTGGACAAGACGGATGAAATGCTCAGCGGCATGAGCGCCTCGGTGTATATTACCATCGAGGGGGTAGAAAACGCCCTGCTCCTGCCGGAGGACGCGGTGCAAAGCACCAGCTCCACCTCCTACGTCTATACCGCGTATGACGAGACCACCGGGGAATTGAGCGGCATGGTGGAGGTGACGACCGGCCTTTCCAACGGAACCTATATTGAGATCACCGACGGCCTTTCCGAGGGCGATACGGTGTACTATACTGAAAGCGAGGACGATTCCTTTACATTCAGCTTCGGCGGCATGGATAGATCCGATTCCTCCGGGTTCAGCATGGGCGGCAGCAACTCCGGCGGCGGTATGGATATGGGCGGCAACATCGGCGGCGGTATGTCCATGCCCGGCGGTGAATAAGGAGGACGCGCTATGATCGACTTGATTGACATATCCCGCGTCTATCAGATTGGGGCCGAGAAAGTGTATGCCCTGAACAAGGCGAACCTTCACATCGACCAGGGGGAATTCGTGAGTATTATCGGACCCTCCGGCAGCGGCAAATCCACGCTGATGAACATTATCGGCTGCCTGGATATGGCCGACTCCGGCACCTATCTGCTGGACGATACGCCTATTGAGGATTATACAGAAAACGAGCTTGCCGCTATTCGAAACCAGAAAATCGGCTTTGTCTTTCAGAGCTTCAACCTGATAAACAAGCTGACGGCGGAGGAAAACGTGGAGCTGCCCCTGATATACCAGGGGGTTGGCAAGGCGGAGCGCCGCCAGCGGGTGCAGGAGGCCCTGGAGCGGGTAGACCTGGCGAAGCGGGCCAAGCACCTGCCCAACGAGCTGTCCGGCGGCCAGCAGCAGCGTGTGGCTATCGCCCGCGCCATTGCCACAAACCCTTCCCTGATACTGGGGGACGAGCCGACGGGCAACCTGGACTCCAAGACCATGGGAGAGATCATGAAGATATTCCACGAGCTTCACCGGCAGGGGAATACCATCGTTCTCATCACCCATGACGACGACATTGCCCGCCAGGCCTCCCGCGTGGTTCACATTCTGGACGGCAAGCTGTCGGAGGTGAAAATATGAAACATTTCTTCAAAATGTTCTCCCAGTCCTTCAAAATGGCACTCAAATCCATTGCGGGGAACAAATTCCGGGCTTTTTTGACCATGCTTGGCATTATCATTGGCGTGATGGCCCTGGTCATCCTTGTGAGCCTGGTGAACGGGGCCACGGGAACGGTGACGGACACCATCTCCAGCCTGGCAACCGACCTGATTACTGTTACTGTTTCGGACGACAAGGGGAATCCTATCACCCTGGACACCCTGGACGAGTGGATGGAGGAGGATGGAATCGGCCTGCTGGCTCCGGTAGGTGAGACCAGTGTCACCGCCAAATACGATTCCACCAGCACCACAGCGGAGGTTTACGGCACGACTCCGGCCTACGAGACCATTAACGAGCTGAATCTGCTGCTGGGCCGGTTCATTAAGTCCTCCGATGTGGACAACCACACCAACGTCTGCGTTATCAACGAGGCAACGGCTGAGGCCCTGGTGGGCTACACCGACTGCCTGGGGGAGGAGCTGTCCCTGGACGGCATGAAATTCACCATCGTAGGTGTGCTGGAGGATGACGACGATTCTCTGACCTCTGTGGTCAGCAGCTCCTCTTATACGATTTATATCCCCTATACCACTTTGCTGCGCCTGTCCTCTACGGTATCTTCTGACATTACCAGCTTTACGGTCAGCGCGGCGGAGGACTCCGACATGACCACCGCCGAGACGGCTATTACAGCCCTGCTGATGGCGCGGTTTGAGGAGGACGAGGACGCCTTCGAGGTCTCCACCCAGGATGTGATGGAGGACACTATGAGCAGTATTACCTCTATCCTCTCTATCCTGCTGGGCGGCATTGCGGCCATCTCCCTGATCGTGGGCGGCATCGGCATTATGAACATCATGCTGGTTACTGTCACAGAGCGTACCCGTGAGATCGGCATCCGCAAGGCCATCGGCGCGGGCCGGGGGGTAATTCTTCAGCAATTTCTTCTGGAATCCGTGGTGCTGTGTATGTTAGGCTGCGCCATCGGCGTATTCCTGTCCTGGGCTGTTTTGCAGGTGGTGACAGTCGTCGTGTCAAGCCTGAGCATGACCTTTGAAATGAACGTAACGGTGGTTATAATTGCCGTTGCTTTCTGCTTCTTCATCGGAATCGTGTTTGGACTGTACCCGGCTAATAAGGCGGCAAAAATGGCCCCCATTGACGCGCTGCATTACGATGGCTGAGAAAGGGAGAGAACTATGTTTAGGAAAAAATATAATCCGGGAAGCGTTCGTCCCGATACGACAGTGGAAACCGTTTCCCAAGGCGCGGCTGCCCCTGTCAGCGAGCAGAAAACAGAGATACTGAGCGCCGAACCGGCCAAGCCTGTAACCGAAATGCGGCCATCCCCCAGACCGAATCTGGAGCGGGTTCAAACCGTTCCGGCTCAGCCGCCTCAGCCGCCTCAGCCGCCCCAGCCGGTGGAAAAGCCGACCCCGCAGGAGCAGCCGATTCCGGCCCAGCCGCCCCAGGCGGCGGAAGCCCCCGCAGGCCCGGTTCACAATCCTGAACCCCAGGCGCCCGCCGCACCTCCGGCCCAGCCCCAACCGCCTGTTCCCCCGGAACCCAACGACCCGGAGGAGGAAGGCCCGGAGGATTGGGAGGAGGAGCAGCCCCCCAAGAGGCAGAAAAAGGGTATTGTATTCGTTGTCCTTATGATTCTGTTCGCGGCTGTTATCGCGGCGGATCTGGCGAACCTGGCCCTGACCTCCAATACGGGCGCCAGCGGATTCGCCTCCATGGATATGTCGGGCATGGACTTTTCCGATGCGGATATGTCCTCCTTTGCCGCCGACTTCTCCCAGGAGAGCGGCACGGCGGCGGACAGCGATACCGCTTCGGAGAATAGGACTTCCTCCGGCGGCGCGTCGGGGGAGATGACCCGCGGCGGCGCCTCGGCGGAGTTCGGTTCCGGCACGATTGCTGACGATGAAGAGAATGAATCGGACGGCGACACAGAGGCTTTCGGCGGTATGGCCGCCGCCTCCGGCAGCACCGGCGTGTTTATGCGGATTCGGACATTTGCCCGGCAGCACTGGCTTCCCATTCTGGCGATTGCCGTGCTGGGTGAGCTGATCAGCCTGATCCTGCTTGTCCGTGTTCGCAAAAAGAGAAAGGCCTTGGAGCAGGAGCCGTTCCCGGAGGAAGAGGCACCCCTCGACATGGAGGAGCTGGTGGAGGCCCGCAGAAGAAAGAGCAGACGGATGTGGATTATCCCCCTGGCTGCGGTGGCCGTTATCGCCATTGTGGTGGCGGTGCTGCCCACCCTGACCAGCTCCACCACGGAGAGCGACACCGTCACCGTGGAAAGCTCGGTGATTTCCGGCACGGCGGAGGCGGATACTATCACCACGACCCTGTCCGGCGCGGGTACGCTGGAGGATGAGGACGCCGTCACCCTGAGCATCCCGGAGGCTGTTACCATCAGTGCCTATCACGTCCAGAACGGAGATACAGTGGAGGCTGGCGACATCATCGCTTCCGTAGATACTGTCACAGTGGCCACGGCCATTGTGGAGCTTCAGGATGTCATCGACGAGCTGGACGAGGAGCTGGAAGCGGAATCTGAGGAGGAGGCGGAGACAGACCTGACCGCCACGGTTGCAGGCCGAGTCAAGGTCATCTACGCAGAAGAGGATGTGGACGTGGCCGATACCATTTATGAATATGGCGCGCTGATGCTACTGTCTCTGGATGGGGAGATGGCCGTCCAGTTTGAATCGGACGCCGACCTGACGGTGGACGACACTGTCACCGTCACCTATTCCGACGGCACCAGCGAGGAGGGCCGCGTGGCCTCCGTCAGCGACGGAACCGTTACCATCACCGTGTCCGACGAGACGGCGGTCTATCTGGATGAAGTGACAGTATATGATGAGGACGGCAATCTCCTGGGCGGCGGTACGCTGTATATCCACAGTGAGCTGAAAATCATGGGCTATTACGGCACGGTATCCGACATCGACGTGTCCGAGAATGAGGAGGTGGACGCAGGCGATACCCTGCTGACTCTGTCCTATTCCGGCCATACATCCACCTATACGGCCCTGCTGAACCGCCGGTATGAGCTGGAGGATCAGATGGAGGCCTTGTTCCAGTATTACACAGACGGGTATATCTATGCGGAGACAGACGGCATAGTGTCCGGCATTTCTGATGACGCGACCTATGTGTCGCTGACGGAGGATACCGCCGAGGCGTCCGACGCCGCCGATACCTCCGAGGAGGAAACCACTGTTTCTGAAACCGGCTATTCCGGCAAATCCAGCTCTACAGCGGTGCTGACCACCCTGTCCTATTCCGGCGGCAGTGGGAACAGCGGCGCAACCATCACGCTGCTGAGAGCCACGGAGGAGGATGAAGGGGCGGAGGCAACGGCTACGCCGGAACCCACCGCCACAACGGAAGCAGAGGCAACGGCTACGCCGGAACCCACCCCCACGGCGGAAGCAGAGGCGACGGCTACGCCGGAACCCACCGCCACGGTGGAAGCGGAGGCGACGGCTACGCCGGAACCCACCGCCACAGCGGAAGCAGAGGCAACGGCGACGCCGGAGCCTGTTTCCACCGAGGAGGAGTCTACGGAGGACGAAACTGCCAGCGATGAAATAACAGAGAACGACGCCCCCGAATTTGACGGCACGGAAATCGATTATGTGGCCATTGTCACCGCTAACGAGGAGAACATCCTGTCCTATGTGAGCCTTTCCCAGGCCACTGACATAGAGGATTATACGGCTTTGGATTATACCGCTCTGTCCGCCCTTTTGGCCGAGGAGGATGCGGAGACAGAAACCGTCCAGTGCAGCTATGACGATACTACGGACGTGACGGTTTATACCTATTTGGACGACGCTGACACCTGGGAGGCTTCGGCGCTGGACAGTCTGGCCGCTGATGATTTGGTGGTGCTGGTGTTCACAAAAGACGAGGAGGACGCTGAGGTGCTGAAATATGTTCTTCTGGTCACAGCCTCCGCCGGCAGCGCCTCCGGCGAGATAACCGAAAGCGAAGGCTCCGACAGCACCGGCGGTATGTCCGGCAGCAGCGGAATGTCTGGCGGCGGCAGCAGCGGCGGTTCTGTGTCCATGTCCGGCGGCAGCAGCGGAGCATCCGCTGTCAGCGGTATGACAGAGGAGGAGACCTACGCCTATGAGACCTACAGCGTGGCGGAACAGGATGTTCTGTCCATCACGCCCCAGGACGAGGTGACTGTCACCATTACCATTGACGAGCTGGATATTCTGGAGCTGGCGGTGGGCCTGGAGGCCGAGATAACGCTGGACGCCCTGAAGGGCCAGTCCTTTACCGGCCTGGTGGATTATATCGCCACTACCGGCACCAACGAGGGCGGCAACACGAAGTTCAGCGTGGAGGTAACGATTTCCAAAACCTCTCAGATGCTGGCCGGGATGAACGTTTCTGTGGAGATCGTCACGGACGTCACGGAGGCTGCTGTCACTATTCCCGTGGCGGCCCTGGTGGAGGATAACGGCAAAACCTATGTTTACACCGAGTATGAAGAGTCTACCGATACGCTGAGCGGCCTGGTAGAGGTAGAGACAGGTATGTCCGACGGCGACGTGGTGGAGATTCTTTCCGGCATGGAGGAGGGAGATACCTACTATTACCGCTATGCCGACACGCTGTCGTATACGTTCGTGAATTAAACCCACAGCCCTGACAAGCTTGTCCCACGGACGCAAGTCGTCGTGCGGATACGCTCAATCAGAATAAAAACGGGAGCGCTGGATTCCAGCGCTCCCCGATTATTTGTGGCGGGTTGTTATTACGAAGCCTCGCCGGAGGCGGAGGTCTCCAGAGGAGAAACGGTCAGGGTGCCGTCCTCGTTTTCGGTGATGACGCCGTTGACGGTGCAGCCGTCGTTGATGATAAGCTCGGCCACCACAGAAGTCTCTGTGACGTTCCAGACAGCGCCGTTGGTCAGGGTCAGCTCAACGCCCCAAACGGTCTCGTAGCCGTCCTCGTTGAGAATATATTCTCCGTCAAACTGTGCCTCGCACAGGGCGTTCCAGTCCTCGCAGGTATTGGAATAAATTGCGCCGGTCAGGGTGGTGTTATCCAAAACCACACGCATGGCCCGCTGATAGTCGTCGTTCACGATGTCGCCGGTCACGTCCATGTCCTGTAGGGTAATGTCGCTGCCCAGGGCCTCGTCCCCGTCGGCGATGTTGTTCACGTTGGAGTCGTTGTTGATGACCGCATGGATCAGCACGCCGCTCCAGCTCTCCATCTCCACGCCGACCAGCAGAATGTTGGCCTGGGTGGACTTGGTGACGATGCAGGCCCCGGCGTAGTTCTGCTCATAGGCGTCCAGGCTCTCCGCGCCGCCGTCGATCAGGCTCTCGTCCGTGCTGAGGGTGCCGCCGTTCATGTAAAGCGTTCCCTTGCGGGTGTTGCCCGCGCCGGTGCCGCCCTGGTCGGGCATGTGGAATTGAACAGCGGTAGCGCCGCCGGAGATCACGCTCTCCAGCACGTCGCCCTCCTCGGTCTCGTAGTCCTGCCAGCTCAAAGCGCGATCGCCGGACTTGCTCATAATGGCCCGCAGTGTGGCGGAGTCGTCAGTGCAGTCACTGGAAACGGCATAGATCTCGCCGTCGTTAGAGGCGACGATGCCGTCAGAGCTGCCCATAACGGTGCTGCCGTACAGGAACAGATGGCAGCTTGTGTCGGCATAAGCGCCATAGCCGCCCTGGCTCAGACCCAGGCTGCGGTAGGCCACCAGGTCGAGGCTGACGCGGGCGGAGTCCGTACTCCACGCGCCCCAGGTGTGGGACACGATGGCGGAATCATAGAGGTATGTTATGCTCTTGCCCTGGGGCTGAATGCCGCGGGCGCGGTTGCCGGTGCTGGTGACGGTGATGGTGTCCTCCGCCTGCTCTTCCGGGCCGCCCAGGGTTTCCAGCAGGGAGCCGGTGATGACGACGACAGGCTCCTCGCTGCCCTGGCTCATGCCGCCCGCGCCGGGGCCGGCCACGGTGGTGCCGCCCACCACGTCGGAATACATGGCGCTACGGGCCGTGCCGGAGGCCAGAACCAGGGTGTTGACAATGTTCAAATAGGTATAGCCCTTGGCGGAGATGACCGGGGAGCAGGAATCTGCCTCGTCTCCGTCCCCAAGGATAACGGCGGAGTCAAAGCCCTCCAGCCCCAGATTTTCCAGCCACTGGGCGGCAATCTCTGTCACGTCGTATTCGTCCAGGGCCACGTTGACCCCGTTGCCGCCGATGGTGTAGAACGCGCCGGTGTCCTCGCTCAGCTCGGAATAATACAGCGCAGCCTGGGAGTCGTCGGAGGTCATCAGAAAGCCGGAAATGCCGGTTTCCGTCTGCTCGCCGCCTTCAAAGAAGGTCAGGTCGATGTCCTCCGTCTGCTCCTGGGCCTCGTCCTCCCCCTCATCTGTGATGACGATGACGGCGATAGGGCCGGTTTCCTCTTCGGCTTCCTCCGTGGTTTCGGCGGAGGCGTCCGCCGTTTCGCCGCTGGCTTCGTCAGAGGCCAGGGCAGGCGCTGCCAGACACATGAGCATGGTCATGGCCAGCAGCAGGGCTAACAGCTTCTTCATAGTTATTTCTCCTTTCCAATTTTTGACGGATAAAAGGGAGGGGAACCGCAGATCAAATAACGCGGTGCGGTCATTGGATCGGTGGTTCCCCAAAGTATCTGGTTTCGTCTGCTATCAGGCGGTGGGCATTTCGCCGGAGGCCTCGCCAGATGCTTCGCCGGAGGCGGAGGTGCCTGCGGCGGCGCCGGTGTCGGTGGTTGCGGTTGTGGTGTCAGCAGCGGTGGTCTCGCCGGAGGCACCGCCGGACATCTCGGAAGACGCGCCGGTGTCGGTGGTGGTCTGGGCGGTGGGAGTGGATGCTGCGCTGGCTGTGGCAGTGGGCTTCGGCGTGGCGCTGCCGGCGGCGGCTGCCGCTGCCGCGCCTGCGGTGTCGATGTCCACATAGCTGCCGGAGCAGCCTGCCAGCAGGCTCAGGGCCAGCACCAGGGCGAGGATGAGACTCAAAGTGCGCTTGGAATGTTTCATGGAAAAACTCCTTTCTGTGCGAAACCATAACGTAGATATTTTCACAAGATTAAAATCATTATAACATACTTTTTTCCTCTTGACAATCAAAAATAACACATATGTATTTATGCGATTCGTAATCTTATCGTAAGATGCGGCATGATAGAGTTTATTGAACGACCAGTCATGCACACAATCGTCACAGTTTCCGTTGGAATTTGGAATATGCTGGAAAAATGAGCGCGGCAACGAACGCAACCGTTCGAGGTGGGGCATATTCTTTTGCTCGATTTCAGTCTGTTCTTTGGCATCAACGCAAAAATGTGATACAATAAAAAATCCAGCCCGGAGGGGCCGGAAATTGGAAAAACGAGGTGCGGGGTATTATGGACGCAGACGATCGGCTGTCAAAGCAGATAGATTTTATCCTGGAGCTGGACAAGGAGAAAAACATTTTTCGTCAGACCCATCTGTCCGGCCAGGGGCGGAACGAGAACGACGCAGAACACGCCTGGCATATGGCGGTGATGGCCTATGTGCTGCGGGAATACGCAAACGAGCCGGTGGATATTGGCCGGGTCATGCTGATGTGCCTTCTCCACGATGTGGTGGAGATCGACGCCGGGGACACCTATGCCTATGACGCGGCGGGCCTTGCCACGCAGCAGGCGCGGGAGGCTGCTGCAAAGGAGCGTATTTATGGCCTGCTGCCGGAGGATTTGGGCGCGGAGCTGGCGGCGGTGTTCGATGAGTTTGAGGCGGACGAGACCGCTGAAGCCCATTTCGCCCACGCCATGGATAATTTCCAGCCCCTGCTCTTAAACCACAGCAACAACGGCGGAGACTGGCGCGCCCACGGAGTTACCGCCGCCCAGGTCTATGGCCGCCAGGAGCGGACAAAGGCCGGTTCTCAAAGGCTTTACGACGTGACCTGCGGGATTTTGCGGGAGAATATTGAAAAGGGGAACATCAAGCCCTGATTTTGCGTATAAAAAACTGAGCCGCGCCAGGCGTAATGCCTGACGCGGCGCTTGAGTTATTTCAGTTTAAAAGCCAGGCCTTCCCATGCCGCCGGGCATACCGCCGCCCATGCTGCCCATGCCGAAGCCGCCGGAGGAGTTGATCACGGTGGTGCTGGTGAAGTCCAGGGTGGTGGATTCTGTGCCGTAGGTCACGGTGTACACATTCCCCACGGTCATGTCCGGGTGGGTGATAATAAGGCAGGAGAAAGTGTCCTCCATGACGGCGGAGGCGATGATATTGCCGTCCTCGTCCAGAATGGTCACTTCCGTTCCGGCAGCCTGGGTGTTTGTCGCCAGAATAGCGCAGCATTGGGTGGAGCTGGCGGAAAGGCTCTCCTGCATCATGGAGGAGCCTCCGGCAATGACCATGCCGCCGGTGATAACGAACTCCCCGCCGCCATAATCGATGGCTCCCTCCTGGGTACTGCCGTCGGTGGAGATAATAAGGGTTCCACCGTCGATATACACGCTGCCGTTGGAGTCCAGGCCGTCGCCCACGTTGCTCATGCTACCGGTTACGACCAGATTCACGCTACCTCCCGTCTGCCGGTAATAAGTGATGTCCGAGCCGCTGAGGGAATCAGTGGCGCTGTCCTCCTCCGACTCTCCGCTTGCCTCGCCGGAGGCGCTGCCGAAGCCACCCATGCCCATGGTTTCCGGGCCGTTGGCGTTGATGCCGTCGTTGACCGAGCGGAGGTCTATCTCGCCGCCGTGTATCTCTATAGCGTAAGCTTCCAAACCCTCAAAGCAGTCGGTGACGGTAATGGTTCCGTCGTTTATCACCAGCATATCATCCGCATGAATGGCGTCGTCGCTGGAGCATATGGTGATGGTTCCGCCATCGATGGTGCAAAGCCCGGCGCAGTGGATGCTGTCGTCAGAGGTGTTCAGATTGAATACACCCCCGGAAACGGTAATGTCCCCATCGCTTTTCAGGCCCTTGGCGCTGGTGTCGGAGGATGTCTCCGTTTCACCGCTTGCCTCGCCGGAAGCGCCGCCCATGCCAAAGCTCTCCCCGGCGTGACTGCTGGCGTCCCCGCCGCCGCCCCCAGCGGTGATTTGGAAATTCCCCCCGGCGATGGAGAGAAGGGTCTCGGCTTGGATACCGTCGCACCCGGCGTCGATGACAATAGACCCGGCGCTGACCGATATGCTTGCCCCTCGGATGCCGTCGTCTGTGGAGAGAATGGAAACGTTCCCATCGGTGACGGTGATCGTCCCTTCACTGTCCATGCCCCGCTCTCCGGCGCTGATAGAGATGTTGCCGCCGGACAGGAGAATATCTCCCGCCACCAGCCGTCCGGCCTGGGCGCACAGGCCGTCCCCGCCGCACTGCACGGTTATAGTTCCGCCGGAAACGGTCAGCAGGCCCGCAGATTTCAGCCCATGGTTGGCTGCTGTGACAGTCAACTGGCCGCCGGAAACGGTGAGAGCCGCCTTGCACTGGATACCGTTATTGGCTCCGGCGGTGACAGTCAGGCTGCCCTGCCCGTCAATAGTCAGGCTGCCCTTGGAATACAGGGCAGCGGAGGCGGCGCTGTTTGCTGCGGAGGCCCCGTCAGAGAGGGTGTTTTCCGTCCCCGCCTCTAGGGTCAGCAGCACGTCGGCCTCGGAGCGTATCTCCATGGCGCAGTCTCCCGCCTGGGCGGCGGTGACGCTGGCCCCGGCCAATATCAGCTCCACCGGGCCGTCTGCATCCACGATCACCTGCCCGGTCAGAGAGCCGGTGAGCCGGTATGTCCCGGCGCTCTCAATGGTGACGGTTCCGTCCGCAAAGGAGACGCCCTCCGGCACGCTGGCTGTGGTTCCGTTCAGCACAATCTCGTCCTCGGAGGCGGCGAGGCTTTGGACTGACAGGGCAGTGGCTTCGGTGGAATCCTGCACAGATGGAACCTCTGGAACCTCCGTAACGGCAGCCTCCGCTGACGCAGTGTCCTGCTGAGCGCAGCCGCACAGCAGGGCGATTGCCAACGTCAGGGAGAGGAGAGAGAGAAGATAATGTTTTTTCATCAGGTTTGTCCTCGCTTCGTTATATAACAATTTATAATATAATGCCTTGTTTTTGTCATGTCAATGAAATTGAAAAAAATAGGGATTGTTTTTTTAAGGAAGTGTGCTATAATGACCATACGTCATTTTTTTGTCATCATATATGGCAGAAAGAAATTGAAAGGAGAAACGTAATATGAAGAGCTGTAAAATCTTGGCGTTGGTTCTGGCCCTGTGCATGCTGTTGAGCGTAAGTGCATTCGCCTCCAGCGATATGCCGGACACCTCTATGGGCGGCAGCGCCACCAGCGCCCCGCCGGACAACTCCACCAAGGCGGTGGATGTCTTGGGTACCCGCGCCGCCCTGTATATCGAGTATGGGGAGGACGGCTATACCGTCAGTCAAAACGTTACCGATTCCTATGAAGTAGAGTATCAGGAAGATGTCGCTACCCCTGAGGCGGGCGAGACCTACACCCTGGGCGGCATCTACATCTACTGCGGTGCAGAGGATTGGGACGAGGAAGAGGCTGTCGGCAACAGCGGCGTCGTAATCAACCAGCTCACCGATGAGACCACCCCGGTGGTTCTCGGCGGTGAGGAGGACTATTACGAGGCCCCCGACGGCGAAACCTATAACTCCGTCATCGTTATGGAGGTAGATGAGGACGAGGAGCTGGCCAGCGACGCTACGGAGACCGCCCCCGGCGTGGCCCTGGCCTTCAACGGCTCTGCTATCGAACTGAAGAACGTCTATGTGGAGTCCAACGGCACCGGGCGGCCCACCGTTCATATCCCCTCTACCACTCGTGACTCCAACGCCACCCAGCTTCCCGACCTGATTTGCGTGGACAGTATGTTTGTGAACCACTCCACCCGCGCCCTGCTTCTGATGGGCGGCGACGTGTGGTTTTTGAACTCCACCGTCCTGACGAACTCCTGGGGCGGCCTGAGCTATGACAACACCTCCACCACCATGTATGTGGTCAACTCCGATGTGGAGAACATTGGCACCGGCGGCTATGCTATCTATGACGCCGCGGGCTGCACCGCCTTTGTGTATGGCAGCCGCGTTGTGGCCGGCAACACCGGCATCACCGTCTGCCGGACGGCTGTCCTGACAGTGGACTCTCTGGAGAACGCGGACGAGACTGCCACCGACCCCTATGACGGCGAGGCCGACCTGATGGA
Organism: Oscillospiraceae bacterium; assembly: GCA_021205095.1. GTDB lineage: Bacteria > Bacillota > Clostridia > Oscillospirales > Oscillospiraceae > CAJOIG01. Next base: position 21,430 of record JAJPYE010000038.1, read on the forward strand.
GGCTTCCGCCACGGCGGACGGCGCCACCGAGCTGATTGCCCATGACTACGCCATCAAGATTCATGCGGATATGGCCGGCGCGGATTCTGTGGGCGAGGCGTATCTGTATAACGCCTACATCTCCACCCTGGACGAGGATGTCCAGTTTGCCGACGGCACTACCTATGAGGATTGGGTCGACGGCGAAAGCACCGGCATCAGCGGTCTGATCAGCGAGTATCAGAGCGGCGCGCTTGTCTTCATCGCCAGCCACAATGGCAAGGTGGTTATTGACAACTGCGAGCTTGCCAGCCGCACCGGGATTCTGGTTCACTCCATGTTCACCTATGACTCCATGGCCTCCGGCATCTATCCTGTGGACGGTACCGAGTACGTGGGCGACGAGGTGGTTCTGGCGAACCTGACCGCCGAGGGCGACATTCTCCACGAGGACTATATGCGCAAGATGGTTCTGTCCCTGGAGAACGCTGACCTGACCGGCGCTGTGGTGGGCACCACCCTGGCTGCCTGGAACACTTACTGGACAGAGGCCGCCGAGGCTCTGCCTGAGGACGAGCTGGAGGAGGCCACCGATGAGCTGACCGCTATGGAGGCCACCCTGAAAAACGCCATCTACAACGACACCTATGAAACGGTTTGGGGCGTCCGTATGAGCATGGACGCGGATTCCGTCTGGACCGTTACCGGCGACTCCAACCTCTACAGCTTCACCCTGGAGGAGGGCGCTGTGGTGCAGGCCCCGGAGGGCAAGAGCCTTGCCATCTATGTGGACTGCGGCATGAGCAACGATGAGCTGACCTACGACATCACCACCGGCACCCAGATTGACGCCTTTGAGGCGGGTGTGGAATACACCGGCGTTGTGATCCTGGTGGAGGACGGTGCTGACGAGGCTGCCGCCGAGAGCGAGGGCGCGCTGACCGTTTCCGTCAGCGACCTGCTGACCGCCATCGGCGCGGAGGTCTCCTATGACGCGGAGACCGGCACCCTGACCATCGTGGATCCCACCGGCCTGGTGGCCGCCCTGTTGGAGGATGTCATCCAGTAAGGACGGACTGAAGTTGACAGAAAAAACCTAAAGGGCAGCGTCCCGCTCCCAAATGGGAACGGGACGCTGTTACAGTGCATTGCAGCGGATGAGATATAGATTTTTACATATTGGCTTTATACTAATTGTGCTGACTGTTCTTCTGTCCGGGATGCGCGCTTCTCTTTCTGTGCGGGAAGAGGAGACGGTAATGGCCCGGACATCGGAGGCGGCGCAGGAGGCGGAGAACGCTGCGGTGTCCTCCGCTGTCGTTGTGTCTGCGGTTACGGCGGAACCGATGGCTACGGCTATGCCTGAACCAACGGCGGAACCAACGGCGGAACCCACGGCGGAACCGACGCCGGAGCCCACGGCGGAACCGACGCCGACAGCGGAACCGACGCCGACAGCAGAGCCAACGCCGACAGCAGAGCCAACGCCGACAGCGGAACCAACTCCGACAGTGGAACCAACGCCCACGGCGGAGCCAATTCCGACGACGGAACCGACGCCGACGGCGGTGATAACAGCGGCAACGCCGGCCTCCAATGTCTACCTGACTGTGGCTGATCAGGGATCGCATCCCGCCCTGATGAGTCTGGAGTCGGACGGCTTGTTCCACGGGGAGGATTGCATGACCAGAGGCCAATTTTGTCTGCTGCTGACCGCGTTGCTGGACGGTTTGCCAGAGGGAACAGACTGTCCCTACCCGGACGTCACCAAGGAGAGCGAGGCGTACAGCGCCATTACGAGCCTTTACCTGGCAGGGCTGCTGGAGGAGACTGCGGGAGAGACGTTTGCACCCGGTCAATATGCCGCAAGAGAATGGGTGGCCGACATCCTGGTGCGGCTGGCGTCCTGCCTTTCGGGAACAGAGCAGACCCGCGTGCAGACGCTGGGGGTGGAGGTAGCTTCCGGCGCCACCAGCGAAAGCGGCGCTGTTCGAAGCGAGAATGAGCTGCTGCGGCGGGATGAGCTTGCCGTCATTCTGGTGCGCCTGGCCGGTCGGAATGAGGCGATTGACGAGGATGCCCTGTTTTTCACCGGGAATATTCCAGAGGATATGGACACAGATAGCTGGGCCTGGGCCTACGTCACGGACGCGCTGACGGAGGGGGCTGTGGAGACGGCGGAGCCGGGCGTTCATCGGCTGTATGGCTGGCTTTACGCCGCCTGGGACGACGGAACCGTCATGCGGGACATGGATTACGGCGTGTGGACCTTTGGTCTGGATGGTAAGTATACAACCGGCAGCGACGAGCTGGATGAGTATCTGGCGCAGACGCTGGAGGAAAGCGGCGCAAATGATTTGCCGGAGCAGCAGGAGGCGCTGGCGGCGGTTTACCTCTATATAAAGGAGAATTTTGAATATCTGGTCATGGCGGAGGATATGACGACGGAGGATGTGGGAACCACCGGCTGGGAATACGCCAGGGCGCTGCGGTTTTTCCAAAATGGAGGCGGTACCTGTTATGGCTATTCGGCTACCTTCGGTATCCTGGCCCGTCTGTTAGGGGAGACGGCCTATATCGTGGCCGGGCAGGTCAATCAGTTCTACGGCGCTCATAGCTGGGTGGTTATCCCGGAGGACGGCATCGACTGGATATATGATGTGGAGCTGGAGGATACCCGCTCAGAGAGACATGGGGATTTAGAGCTGTTTCATATTCAAAACTATACGATATATAACTATTGGTACGAGCCAGATCGGTGAGAATTGAAAGTATGGTAAAAGCATACATTTTAAATTGGAGCGGCGCTCTGTTGCCGGAGAACGCTGTGGCGCTGCTGCCCGTCTGGCGGCGGGAACGGGCGACAGGGCTGCGCCGCCCGGCGGCCAGGGAGGAGAGTATATGGACAGGTCTGCTGTGGCGTTGGGCCATGGAAGAAAGCGGCTTTGACCCGGATATGGACATCTCCTGTCTTCCTGCAGGCAAGCCGGTGGCAACGGACGGAGCGGTGTTTTTCAGCCTTTCAAATTCCGGGTCGCTGGCACTGTGCGCCATTGGAAATGTGCCGGTAGGGGCGGATGTGCAGCAGACGCGGCCTGTTAACCTGACCATTGCCAAAAGATTTCATCCAGAGGAGCAGGCGTGGCTGAAAGCCCAGCCGGAAGCGGAGCGGGAGCAGGCCTTTTTTCGCATATGGACACGGAAGGAGGCATGGGTTAAGGCGGCCAGTAAGGAGGAATATCTCTCACTTTCTCAACAAAATGTAATAAAGTCCTTGCCAGAATGGGTGTTCATGGATTATAATGTGATTGTAAAGAATGTGTCAAGTCGGTGTATGGCGGCTCTTTGCAGTCGAGGAGAGACGCTTCCCGCCGCGCTGATGCAGATCGAGCCTGAGGCGCTGATAACTGCCCTTGGAAGAGGAAAAGAGAACCCCTTATATTGAAAGGAGAACGAATGAAGAAAGCTTTAAGTCTGTTGCTGGCGTTTTGCCTGGCCTTTTGTCTGGCTGTGCCGGTCGCGGCCTCCTCGGAGGAAGCAGGAAGCGCTGTGGATGCTTCTGAGGAGACGCCCAGCGATGAAATGTTGATTGGCTACCAGGCCTATGAGCCGGTGGAGGAGCTGGACATTGACCTGGACGGCCTATACACCGGCGAGGACTACGGCGAGAGCCTTGGGGATATTACTGTCGCCGCCGGAGAGACTTGGTCGGTAGAGGATAGCTGTGTGGTGGATTCCCTTGAGATCGAGGACGGAGCCACCGTGGAGGCGGACTTTCCTGTGATCGTGTTCTTCTCGGAGAGCAGCACGGTGGAAAACGGCCAGGTTATTGGAAACGTCCAGTTCGTCAGCGATTATGACGAGGTGGTGGCCATTGTCCACACCAACGACACTCATGGCTTTTTGACCACGGAGCCTTACGTGAAGGGCCTGAAGACCCAGTTGGAGCAGTCCGGCAATTACAGTTTGGTTTTGGCTGTCAGCGGCGGTGATCTGTATGCCGGCGGCTACGCGGCGGCCCATGTATATGAGGGCGAGTATATCCCCTATATCATGGCAATGATTTACGACTACTATACCTGGGGCAATAACGACGGCGGCATCACCGACCAGGGCTTGGGTACCTATTTCCTGTCCATTTTGAGTCAGGAGAGCGGCCTGACCCCGCTGCTGGCGAATCAGAACGCCTCAGAGGACATCGACATGGTGGCTTATGCGGAGAGCTATGAGCCTGCGGTGGGCGCAGAGGAATTTGTGGATCTGTATTCTGATATTCTGTCCCTGAACGAGGACGGCACCATTGACTACAGCGCCATCGACCTGGAGAGCTATAATCTCTCCGCCGGGGACAACGCCCTGGATGACGGCGTGATCGTGGAGACCGCGAACGGCACTCTGATCGGTCTGTTTGGGGAGTCCACCCAGGGCGGCTCCATCACCGACGCTTATTTCGCCGGCGGTCAGTCCACCATCACCGTGGCCCAGAACGCTTCGGATGCGCTGATTGCAGACGGAGCCAGCGCGGTGGTCATGGTCTGCCATACCGGCTGGATGGGGGCTGACTCCACAGAGGCCAGCTCCAACGACACGAACTCCGCCCAGGTGGCTCTGAAGACCACGGGCATTGACGCCATCATCGACGCCCATACCCACTCCGTTATCAATGACGGCGAGGGCTGGCTGTTCGATGAGTCTGAATCTGACACCATTGTGAACCAGGCCAACTGCAAGGGCGAGGCCATTGGCGTGCTGTATCTCTATCTGAAGGACGGCCAGGTGGTTGCCAAGGACAGCGAGAACCTGACCACCAACGACGACGGCGAATGGGAAGGCATCCAGCCGGATGAGGAGGTTCAGGCTGCGGTTGACCGCTGCTATGACCGCCTGGAGGCGGACGGCTACACCAAGGTTTACGCCACAACGGAGTATTTCCTGAACGGTGAGCGCATCAGCTCCGGCGATGTGGGCGGCGGCGTCCGCGCCAATGAGACGAACCTGGGCGACCTGGTAGCCGATGGCATCCTGTATACCGCCCAACAGCTTTGGGACGGAGATGAAATTTCCATCGCCCTGTATCCCGGCTTCTGGGTGCGTTCCTCTATCGAGGCGGGGGACATCACGCTGGTGGACGCTTTGTCCGTGTTTGCGAACCCCTTGAAGATTTATTACGCCGAGTACACGGCGGAGAAGCTTGTCAGCCTGATGAACACCTCCTGTGCCAAAATGGGGGAGGAGAACAACAATATGTATCAGGTGGCGGGCCTGACCTGCACCTATGACCCGGACACGTTTGAGGTCACGACTTTGACCGTTGGGGATGAGCTGATTTATGACCACGGGGAATACCTGGTGGATGAGGACTGGACGGTGGGCTGCGCCGCAGAGGTTGGCGGCGGCGACATGACCGTGCCGGAGGGTACGGAGATTGTGGCCTCCAATTCCGAAATGGCCCAGCTCTGGTGCGAGTTCCTTGAAAATGGTGAGTACACCATCTATCCCGATGAGGTAGCTCCTGCTGGTCGCGTGACCCCGGCTGCGTAAAATAATCATAGCATAAGAAAGCCCCGGCGGGAAATTCCCGCCGGGGCTGTTTTTCGGTTGGATGCTATGCCGCGGTCAGTTTTATTGGTCGAACTTGCCGCGGGGGGTGTAGGTCGTGTGTAGCAGCTCGTGGGATTTGTGACCGCAGGGCTCGCCCAGATAGTTTTCATACAGGGCGATGATGTCCGGGTTCTCGTGGGACTTTCTGACCTGCTTGCCCTCATCCTCGATGTAGAGAGCCTGCATACGGCGCTCCCTGTAGTCGGCCACATGGCCAAGGGTGCGGGGCTGACCGCCGCCGTTAATGCAGCCGCCGGGGCAGCCCATGACCTCGATGAAGTGGTAGGGGCTTTCGCCGTTTTTGACCTGCTCCATCAGAACATCCGCATTTTTTAGGCCGCTGGTGACGGCGACGCGGGCGGTAACGCCTTCCAGGAAGGAATACTCTGGCTTCACGTTCTCGAAGGTGAGGGAGGCCTCCTTGATTTTCTCCAGGCCCATGATGGGCTTGAGGTGCAGGTTCTCGCCGGGCATTTCCCGGCCTGTCACCAGCTCATACACCGTGCGGAGGGCAGCCTCCATCACGCCGCCGGTGACGCCGAATATATCCGCCGCGCCGGAGGAGAAGCCAAGAGGCGCGTCGAACTTGCCGTCCGGCAGGTTGGGGAAGTCGATGCCCATGGTGCGGATCATGCGGGTCAGCTCGCGGGTGGTGATAACTGCGTCCACGTTGGGGTTGCCGCCGTTTTGCATTTCAGGCCGCTGAATTTCGTATTTCTTTGCCGTGCAGGGCATGACGGAGACAACATAGATGTCCTTAGGGTCAACGCCAAGCTTTTCGGCGTAATAGCTCTTGATGACCGCGCCCATCATGGTGTGAGGACTCTTGCAGGTGGACAGATGGTCAAGCTCGCCGGGGAAGGCGTGTTCGCAGTGCTTGATCCAGCCGGGAGAGCAGGAGGTTATCATGGGCAGCACCGCGCCCTCGCCGGTCAGGGCGGCCTTCAGCCGCTGGAGAAGCTCTGTGCCTTCCTCCATAATGGTCAGGTCGGCGGCGAAGTTGGTGTCAAACACATCGTCAAAGCCCAGGTCGTGCAGGGCGGTTGCCAGCTTGCCGGTGACGGGCTGGCCCACGGGCATATGGAAGTCCTCGCCCAGGGCGGCGCGAACGGCGGGGGCCACCTGAACGATGACCCGCTTGTCGGGGTTCGTCAGGGCGTTCCAGACCTTTTCCGTGCCGTCCGTCTCCGTCAGAGCGGCGGTGGGGCAGACCAGGGTGCATTGACCGCACATGGCGCAGTCCGTGCTTTCCAGCGGGGCGCAGGTGGCGGGAGCGATAACGGTGTTGAAGCCACGGTTCTGGGCGTAGATAACGCCCACGCCCTGCACGTCGTGGCAGACGGTGACGCACCGGCGGCATAGAATACACTTGGCGGAATTGCGGGCGATGGCCGGGGAGATGTCCACACGGGCAGGCGTCTTTTTGCCCTTGATGTGGGTCTCCTGGATGCCCAGGGTGTTGCCGAGAATTTGCAGCTCGCAGTTTTGATTCCGGGAGCAGAAGGTGCAGTCCTGGGGATGGTTGGAAATCAGCAGGTCGTAGATGATCTTCCGGGCCAGGCGAACCCGCTCGGTACTGGTGTGTACCACCATGCCGTCTGTGGCCTTCACGATGCAGGAGGCCATCAGGTTTTTCATGCCCTCTATTTCCACCACACAGATACGGCAGGAGCCGTTGGTGTGGATACCGGGGAGATGGCACAGGTGGGGAATGTCTATACCGGCCAGCTTCGCGGCCTCCATGACCGTGGAGCCGTCGGGGGCGGAAACGTGCTTTCCGTTAATTGTCAGTTCAACCATTTTACTACCTCCCTCAGTTTAGCACGATGGCGTCAAAGCGGCAGTTCTGCTTGCAGGTGCCGCACTTGATGCAGGCAGACGCGTCAATGACGTGGGGCTGGCCCTTCTCGCCGGAAATGGCGTCCACAGGGCAGTTCCGGGCGCAAAGTGTGCAGCCGCGGCACTTGTCGCTGTCGATGGTGTAGGTGAACAGGGCCGTACACACATGGGCCGGGCATTTCTTGTCCCGCACGTGAGCGATATATTCGTCCTTGAAGTATTTCAGCGTGGTCAGCACCGGGTTCGGGGAGGTCTGACCCAGGGCACACATGGCCGTCTGGCTGATGGTGCGGGCCAGAATCTCCAGGTTGTCCAGATCCTCCATCTCGCCCTTGCCGCTGGTTATCTTTTCCAGCAGCTCCAGCATACGGGTGGTGCCGTCCCGGCAGGGGACGCAGTGACCGCAGCTCTCGTCCTTCACGAAGTCCACGAAGTAGCGGGCGGTGTCCACCAGACAGGTGTTCTCGTCCATGGCAATCAGACCGCCGGAACCCATAATGGCGCCGGCCTGGGTCAGAGACTCGTAGTCCACCGACACATCCAGATGCTCCTGGGTCAGGCAGCCGCCGGAGGGGCCGCCGGTCTGCACGGCCTTGAAGGCCTTGCCGTCCTTCATGCCGCCGCCGATTTTGAAAATGATGTCCCGCAGGGGGATGCCCATGGGGATTTCAATAATGCCGGAGTTCACCAGGTCACCGGCCAGGGCGAAAACCTTGGTGCCCTTGGAACGACCCACGCCGTAGGAGGCATATTTCTCCGCGCCCATGTTGATGATGGCGGGGACGTTTGCCAGGGTCTCCACGTTGTTGATGGTGGTGGGGCAGCCCCACAGGCCGCTCTGGAAGGGGAAGGGGGGCTTCTGCCGCGGCTCGCCGCGATGGCCCTCAATGGAGTTTATCAGCGCCGTCTCCTCGCCGCAGACGAAAGCGCCCGCGCCGATGCGGATTTCGATGTCGAAGTTGAAGTCGCTGCCCAGGATATGCTCGCCCAGAAGGCCGGTGTCTCTGGCCTGCTGAATGGCCTCGGTGAGGCGCTCCACTGCCAGAGGATATTCCGCCCGGACATAGACATAGCCCTTGTTGGCGCCAATGCAGTAGCCGCCGATGAGCAGAGCCTCTACGATGCTGTGGGGGTCGCCCTCCAGGATGCTTCTGTCCATGAACGCGCCGGGGTCGCCCTCGTCCGCGTTGCAGATGATGTATTTCTGTCCCTCCGGCTGGTCAAAGCCGGATTTCCACTTGGTGCCGGTGGGGAAACCGGCGCCGCCGCGGCCACGCAGGCCGGAGTCGGTGATTTCCTGGATGGTGCGCTCCCGGCCATATTCGTTCAGCACCTTTGCCAGGGCAAAATATCCGTCGTGACCTATGTAATCCTCAATGGAGGAGTAGTCGATGCGCCCCACGTTCCGCAGGGCAATCTTCACCTGGGTGGAGAAAAAGGGCAGATCCTTGGTATAGGGGATATATTCGCCGGTGACGGTATCCTGGTAGCAGTATTCCGGAATCACGTTGCCGCCGATCAGGTGCTTGTCTACGATCATCTTGATTTTTTCCGGGGTGAGGTTTCCATAGAATACCCCCTCCGGGTCAACGATCATGCAGGGCCCCTGTGCGCACAGGCCCACGCAGCCGGTGACGACAAGCCGCACCTCCTGAGAGAGGCCCCGAAGGGTGATGGCCTTTTTCAGCGCCTGGACGATGGCGTCGCTGTTGGAGGAATTGCACCCTGCGCCGCCGCAGACGTATATCGTGTGGCGATAGCCGGTAGTGCTTTCCTGGAAGGACTGGCGCAGCTCCTTCAGATCTTCAACGGTGTTGAGCTTGAGAGTGTAAATAGACATCAGACGCCCTCCTCCTCATCCTTTTTGTACCAGCTTTCAATAATACCGGCCAAATCGTCCGGCTTTACCTGGGGGTAGATGGTGGTATCAATGACCATGGCGGGAGCCAGGCCGCAGGCGCCGATGCACCTTGCCACCTCGAAGGTGAACATACCGTCCTTGGTGGTGTTCCCCACGGTAATGCCAAGCTGCTTTTGCAGAGCGTCCATGATGGATACGCCGCCCCGCACATAGCACGCCGTCCCCAGGCAGATGCGGATGGTGTGCTTGCCTCTTGGCTGGTCGGAGAAGAAGGAATAAAAAGTCGTCACGCCGGATACCTCTGCAATGGGGATGTCCAGCTCCTCGGCCACGATGCGCTGCACCTCCAGCGGGAGATAGCCGTATACGCCCTGAACAGTATGCAGAGCCTGGATAAGAGCGCCCTGTTGGCCCTTATAGCTCGACAAAAGCTGGCGCACGCGGTCAAGCAGGGCCTGCTCCGAATCGGCACATCCGATGGCACAGTTGGTTTCGTTGCTCATTTTTGACCTCCTTTGAGTCGGAATGATTCCAAAAAGGGAATTATTCCGCAAGTTACCGAACATTGATGAATGAACGGCATGAGACGCTGACATTTGTATATATTGTACTACTAACGGCTTAAATAGTGCAACAAAAGTTATAATAATCACGGAAAATAGTAAACAAAAATTTATGACTCAGATTAGCTATATTGCTGGATTGTGAAATAGTTCATACAGAAGCCAAAAACATATCAGATTTGGATTAAAAAATTAAGGGGCTACCGAGAAGGGAACAAGGCTAAGGAACTCTGGAATTCAAAATCCTGCATTTTGCTTTTTAATAATTTTTCTTGACACAGCAACGGCTTGGTGATAAAATTCTATTTCGTGCGAGAGCGCAAATCTTTAAGGAAAGGAGAACAAATATGCCCACATTTAACCAGTTGGTTCGGAAGGGACGCAAGAAGGTGACCTATAAATCTACCTCTCCCGCTATGCAGAAGGGCCTGAACACCCTGAAGAATCAGGAGACCGATTTGTCCAGCCCCCAGAAGCGCGGCGTTTGCACGGCTGTGCGTACCTCTACGCCTAAGAAGCCGAACTCCGCTCTGCGGAAGATTGCCCGTGTCCGCCTGACCAACGGCTATGAGGTGACGGCCTATATCCCCGGCATCGGCCACAACCTTCAGGAGCACAGCGTCGTGATGATTCGCGGCGGACGTGTCAAGGATCTTCCTGGCGTTCGTTATCACATCATCCGCGGCACGCTGGACACACAGGGTGTGGATGGCCGCCGTCAAGGCCGCTCCAAGTACGGCGCAAAGCGCCCGAAGAAGTAATTTCAGCAAATACCCAACAGCAGCCCTGTTGGTTTCTATATACTATATTTAATGTATGGGAACGCCAGGGCGCAAACGGAAGTCGAAAAACACTTTCGAGTACCGGTGAATTCATTCTTTATGAAGGAGGGAAGATTAAGTGCCCAGAAGAGGTAATGTTCCCAAAAGAGAGATCTTGCCGGATCCTATTTACCATTCCGTTCTGGTGACGAAGCTCGTCAACCAGATCATGGTGGACGGCAAGAAGGGCGTGGCCCAGAAGATCGTGTATTCTGCCTTTGACATCGTCAAGGAGAAGACCGGCAAGGATCCGCTGGAGGCCTTTACGGAGGCTCTCAACAACATCATGCCCAGCCTGGAGGTCAAGGCCCGCCGTGTGGGCGGCGCAACCTATCAGGTTCCTATTGAAGTACGGCCCGCCCGTCGTCAGACCCTTGGTCTGCGCTGGCTGGTCAGCTATGCCCGTAAGCGCGGCGAAAAAACAATGAAGGAGCGCCTTGCGGGAGAGATCATGGACGCCTGCAACAACACTGGCGCCGCGGTGAAAAAGCGCGAGGATACGCACAAGATGGCAGAGTCCAACAAGGCGTTTGCGCATTTCCGCTATTGATTTCTAAAAAGGGTTGGAGACTGAGATGGCAAGAGAATACCCTCTCGAAAAAACAAGAAATATTGGCATAATGGCCCATATTGACGCGGGCAAGACTACGACGACGGAGCGTATTTTGTTCTATACCGGCGTCAACTATAAGCTGGGCGAGGTGCATGAGGGCAACGCCACCATGGACTGGATGGAGCAGGAGCAGGAGAGAGGCATTACCATTACCAGCGCTGCTACCACCTGCCATTGGCGGGATCATCGCATCAACATCATCGACACGCCGGGCCACGTGGACTTTACCGTGGAGGTGGAGCGTTCCCTGCGCGTGCTGGACGGAGCTGTCACAGTCCTGTGCGCCAAGGGTGGCGTGGAGCCTCAGACGGAGACCGTCTGGCATCAGGCCGATAACTACAACGTACCCCGTCTGATATACGTCAACAAAATGGACATCACGGGCGCGGACTTCTATAACGTGGTGGACATGATTCACGAGCGTCTGAAGTGCAACGCCGTACCCATTCAGCTCCCCATTGGCAGTGAGGCCGATTTCCGCGGCATCATCGACCTGGTGGAGATGAAGGCGGACGTATATTACGACGACCTTGGCAAGGACATGAAGGTGGAGGACATCCCTGAGGACATGATGGAGCTGGCCCAGCAGTATCGGGAAAAGCTCATCGATGCAGCCTCGGATTTCTCCGACGACATTGCCATGCTTTACCTGGAGGGAGAGGAAGTTCCCTCCGACATGATTCGCACCGCCCTGCGGGAAGGCACCATCAGCGGCAAGCTGGTGTGCGTCACCTGCGGCACCAGCTATCGGAACAAGGGCGTGCAGAAGCTGCTGGACGCAATCGTGGATTATCTCCCCTCGCCCCTGGACGTACCCCCTGTGAAGGGTACCAATCCCAAGACCGATGAGGAGACCCAGCGCGAGCCTTCTGACGACGCGCCGTTTTCTGCCCTGGCGTTCAAGATTATGACCGACCCCTATGTGGGCAAGCTGACCTTTGCCCGTGTCTATTCCGGCACGGCCACGGCTGGCTCTACGGTTATGAACTCCACAAAGGGCAAGCGGGAACGCCTGGCCCGCATAGTGCTGATGCACGCAAATCACCGGCAGGATCTGGACACCGTTTATTCCGGCGACATCATCGCCCTGGTGGGCCTCAAAAACACCACCACCGGCGATACTCTCTGCGATGAGAAGGAGCAGATTGTCCTGGAGTCCATGGAATTCCCTGAGCCTGTTATCCGCGTAGCTATTGAGCCGAAGACCAAGGCTGGCGAGGAAAAAATGACCATCGCCCTGGCAAAGCTGGCAGAGGAAGATCCTACCTTTAAAGCGTATACCGATGAGGAGACGGGTCAGACCATCATTGCCGGTATGGGCGAGCTTCATCTGGAGATCATCGTTGACCGTCTGCTCCGGGAATTCCGGGTAGAGGCCAATGTGGGCAAGCCCCAGGTTTCCTACAAGGAGACCATCACCAAGCCCGCTACGGTGGACGTGCGCTACAGCCGTCAGACCGGCGGCAAGGGCCAGTTTGCCCAGGTGAAGCTGATGATCGAGCCGAATGAGAGCGGCAAGGGCTATGAGTTTATCAACGCCGTCACCGGCGGCGCCATTCCCAAGGAGTATATCCCTGCGGTAGACGCGGGTATCCAGGGGGCTATGGCCGGCGGCGTTGTAGCCGGTTATCCCATGGTGGATGTGAAGGCTACTGTTCTGGATGGTCAGTTCCATGAGGTCGACTCCTCTGAAATGGCCTTTAAGATTTGCGGCAGCATGGCCTTTAAGGAGGCCTGCGCCAAAGCCGGGGCAACCCTGCTGGAGCCCATCATGAAGGTGGTTGTCACCACCCCGGAGGACTATATGGGCGACGTTATCGGCGATGTAAACTCCCGCCGTGGACAGATCGTCGGCCAGGAGTTCCGTAACGGCGTCGTCATCATCGAGGCCAACGTGCCTCTGTCCACCATGTTCGGCTATGCCACGGATCTGCGCAGCAGAACCCAGGGTCGCGCCAACTACAGCATGGAGCCGAGCCACTATGTCGAGCTGCCCCAGAGCCTGCGGGAAAAACTGGTCAGCTCTCGCCATAAGGACTGAGTAAAAATCAGTTGCAAAATAATCCCGCTTACTGTATAATAAATCCAAGCGTTCATTATACAGCTATCAAGCCGTTTGCGCCCCAAAGGCGTACAGCACGCGGCATACGGAATACCCAAATTTTGAACATTATTTTTATCTGACTTTTAGGAGGAAAATGCAATGGCAAAGCAGATGTATAACCGCACAAAACCCCATGTGAACATCGGCACCATCGGCCACATCGACCACGGCAAGACCACTCTGACCGCCGCTATCACCAAGGTTCTGAACATGGCCGACCCTGAGGCCGCTGAGTACACTGGCTACGACCAGATCGACAAGGCCCCGGAGGAAAAGGCCCGTGGCATCACGATCAACACCGCTCACGTTGAGTATCAGACCGCTGCTCGTCACTATGCCCACGTTGACTGCCCCGGCCACGCTGACTATATCAAGAACATGATCACCGGCGCTGCGCAGATGGACGGCGCTATCCTGGTTATCGCCGCTTCCGACGGCCCCATGGCTCAGACCCGTGAGCACCTGCTGCTGGCCCGTCAGGTGAACGTGCCTTATGTTCTGGTGTTCCTGAACAAGTGCGACCAGGTGGACGACCCTGAGCTGCTGGAGCTGGTGGAGATGGAAGTCCGCGAGCTGCTGGATCAGTATGAGTTCCCCGGCGACGAGACCCCCATCATCAAGGGTTCCGCTCTGAACGCCCTGGTTTCCGAGTCCACCGATCCTCATGCTCCTGAGTATGAGTGCATCTGGGAGCTGATGAACGCTGTCGACGAGTGGATCAAGACCCCGGAGCGCGCTTCCGACAAGCCCTTCCTGATGCCCATCGAGGACGTGTTCACCATCTCTGGCCGTGGCACCGTCGTGACTGGCCGAGTGGAGCGCGGCGCTGTCAAGATCGGCGATAAGGTTGAGATCGTCGGCATCCGCGACACCCAGGAGACCGTCGTTACCGGCACTGAGATGTTCCACAAGACCCTGGAGTCCGCCGAGGCTGGCGACAACGTGGGCTGCCTGCTCCGCGGCATTGACAAGAAGTCTGTTGTCCGTGGCCAGGTTCTGGCTGCTCCCAAGAGCATCCATCCTCACACTAAGTTCAAGGGTCAGGTCTACGTCCTGAGCAAAGAAGAGGGCGGTCGTCATACCCCGTTCTTCAACAACTATCGTCCCCAGTTCTATTTCCGTACCACTGACGTGACCGGCGTCATCTCCCTGCCCGAAGGCGTTGAGATGTGCATGCCCGGCGACAACGTGGACATGGATGTTGAGCTGATTACCCCGATCGCTATCGAAGCCGGCCTGCGCTTCGCTATCCGCGAGGGTGGCCGCACCGTTGGTTCCGGCGTTGTTATCGACATCAACGAGTAATCAATATTGCGAAAAAAAGGAGCGTCGCTGCTGCGGCGCTCCTTTTTCACACTGCGGCGCTATTTCGCCAGCCTGCGCTGATTCCTATGTCAGTCCGATCATGAATCCGTTCAGATTTGTAGAATGAACGTCGCCGCCGATGACGCGGTTTTTATAGACGTACAGATTGACCAGCACGGTCTGATCCTTATCGGGGTAGTTGGTCACGGCGTAGGTATACAGGGTGCAGTCCAATCCTGCATAGGGCTTCAGGTCATAGCCCTGTTGGAGCTGCAAATCATTATAGGACTCGTATATCTCCGAAAAGGTTTCCGGGATGTGAATGGTCTGCGTCTGCTCGGATTGGATGTCCACCTCCCAGCCGCACTCCTGAAGGAATTCCGCCCGCTCCTCCGGGGTGGATACAACCTGTGCGGCCAGCACTGCCGCGCCGCCGGCGGTACTTCCTATTATCAGCAGCAGGGCCAGCAGGATAAATGCGGCCAGCACAAGGAGGAAGGTTCTTGTCTTTGGTGCGAGATGTTTTTTCATGCTATACTTATATGCGCGAGAGAGGAGCGGTATGAATGGCCTTGGAACGACTGGATAAGATAATGGGCGGGTCAGGACAGTTTACCCGCGCTCAAGCCCGCGCCTTGATATTGGCTGGAGAGGTGACGATAAACGGCGTTCCCGCCTGTCGGCCAGAGCAGAAGGTGTCGCGGGAGGCGGTCATATGTGCCGGAGGCCAGCCGGTGGATACAGCCCTTTATGTTTATTACATGATGAATAAGCCCGCCGGGTACGAGTGTACCAGCCGGGACGGCATTTACCCTGCTGTCACGGGGCTGCTGCCCCCAGCCCTGCGGAAGCGGGGGGTGTTCTCCGTGGGGCGGCTGGACGCGGATGTTACCGGCCTGCTGATTCTTACAGACGACGGAGGCTTCGCCCACCGCATTACAGCTCCTAAGGCGGAGGTGCCAAAGACCTACGAGATTTTCGCCGACGGCCCCCTGACGGCGGCGGATGTGGAGGCCCTGGCCGCCGGTGTTACCATGAGAGATGGGACGGCCTATAAAGGTGCCTGCCTGACCCTGGATCTAGCAGACCCGGCTCACGGCCTCATCACCGTTACGGAGGGGAAATACCATGAGGTCAAAAATCTGGTGGCCAGCCGGGGACGACGGGTCACGGCTATGCGCCGGGTGAAAATCGGCGGCCTGTCCCTGGATGAGAGCCTGCCTTCTGGTCAGCTTCGTCCTCTGACGGCGGCGGAACGGGACGCATGTTTTCTATCGTAGCGGGGCTTCCTTTTCATTGTTTTTATAGGATTAACCAATTATTATCGATTTTTTTGTGCAAATTGAGGACGAATGGTAACAAAGTGGTAAAAAAATTTACAAAAAATCGGTCGTTTTGTATTGAAAAAATACAAGAAATGTTCTACAATGAGACCATATATACAGTGAGGGGTTGAGTGATTATGTCGAGCAGGATTTTCCAGAGCGTAGTTTTGCAGATGAAGGATGCCAGCAAACGCTGCATCGGCGTGGTGGATGACCAGGGAAACGTGATCGCCTCCAGCGACCTGTCCCTGATGGGCGCGACCCTGGGAGAAATACACCTTGTGGCCCAGGAGGCTGGAATGGATCTGTTCGTTGCGGCCAACCGCACCTGCCGTGCCATCGGAACAGGAGGGCGCGGTGCTTATATTGCTTTTGTGGACGGACAGGATGAGATGGCCAGAAGCATCTGCATCCTGGCTGCGGTGGCTTTGTCTGAGGCAAAATCCAGCTATGACGACAAGCACGATACAGCCACCTTTGTGAAGAACATCATTTCAGACAACATCCTGCCCGGCGACGTATATGTGCGGGCCAAGGAACTGAATTTCAACGCGGAGACGCCGCGGGCCGTTTTCATCGTCCGTCAGGAGGATGGGGCGGAAATGGCCGTTTTGGAGCATTTGCAGGAAATGTTTCCCACAAAGGACAAGGAATTCGTCCTTTCCATGAGCGAGACGGATGTGGTTGTCATCCGGGAGGTCGTCAACAGCGGCGATGGAGAAGAACTGGAGGAAACAGCCCGGCAAATGCAGCAGAGCATTGAGCAGGAGCTGGGGATTCACTGTGTCGTGGGTATTGGCTCCCAGGTCAATCATCTGCGGGAGCTGGCCGACCGCTACAAGGAGGCGCAGACTGCCATAGAGGTGGGGAAGGTCTTTGGAAATGAAAAGACCGTCATCAGCTATGAGAGCCTGGGCATAGGACGCATCATCTATCAGCTCCCGAATACCCTGTGCGAGATGTTCCTGGCAGAGGTATTCAAAAAATGCCCTATCGAGGCGCTGGATCAGGAGACCCTGTATACCATCAACAAATTCTTTGAAAATAATTTGAATGTATCGGAGACCTCCCGTAAGCTTTTTGTCCACCGCAACACGTTGGTGTATCGGCTGGAAAAGATCAAAAAGCTGACGGGACTGGATCTTCGGGAATTTGACCATGCCATTGTGTTCAAGGTGGCTCTGATGGTAAAACGGTATCTGGATTCCCAGAACAACCGATACTGATACGAATTCTTCGGAGGAACCGAAAAACTATGGTACGATTTGACGATGTCTCCATGGTCTACCCTGGAGGCGACACAAAAGCCATCGACAACATGAGTTTCACCATCCATGACGGCGAGTTTGTCTTTCTGGTGGGGCCGTCCGGCAGCGGGAAGACCTCTGTTATCAAGCTGATAACGGGAGAGGTCAGCGCCTGCGGCGGTGAGTTGAATGTGAATGGCTTTGACCTTCGCAATATCCGGCGCAATAAGCTACCTGCCCTGCGCCGCACCATCGGCGTCATATTTCAGGATTTCCGCCTGATCGAGGACAAGACGGTATTTGAAAATGTGGCCTTTGCCATGCACGTTGTAGGCGCCACGAACCGGGACATTCGGCGGCGGGTACCCTATGTGCTGGATCTGGTGGGCCTGGCCGGGCGGGAGAAGCGCTATCCGCGTGAGATTTCCGGCGGTGAGCAGCAGCGCGTGGCCGTGGCGCGGGCCATCGTGAACAGCCCCAAGCTGCTGATTGCGGACGAGCCGACAGGCAATCTGGATCCCGCTCGCAGCCTGGAGCTTATGCTTCTGATGGATCGCATCAACGAGATGGGAACCACCGTTTTGGTTGTGACCCATGAAAAGGAGCTTGTCAACTCCTTCTCCAAGCGTGTGGTGGCCATCGAGGACGGCCAGGTTATCTCTGACGGAATGGATGGGTATTACAGTTATGAAATCGAATAAATTCGGCTATCTGATACATGAGGGCCTAAAAAGCATTTTTACCCATGGTTTCATGTCCTTTGCTACTGTGACGATCGTGGTGGCGTGTTTGGTCATTATGGGGAGCTTTACCCTGATTGCCGTGAACGTTGATTCCATGCTGGATGATCTGGAATCGGAAAACGAGATGATTGCTTATGTGGAGGAAACGCTGACCGAGGAGGAGGCCCGCGCTCTTCAATCAGAGATAGAGTACATATCGAATGTCAGCTCCTGCGAGTTCGTCACCCGCGAACAGGCCATGGAAGAATTTGCCGCTCAGTATGAGGATGATTCCCTTTTTGAAGATGTAGATTCCTCTGTGTTCCGCCATCGGTTCATTATCTATCTAAACGATATTTTCCTGATGGAGGAAACCAAGGAGTCCGTGGAAGACATTACCGGCATTGCCAAGGTCAGCGCTTACCTGGAGGTGGCGGAGGGCTTTGTCACCGTGCGGAACGTCATGAGCGCCGTGTCTCTGGTGCTTATCGTGGTGTTGGTGGTGGTGTGCGTGTTCATCATGTCGAACACGGTGAAGCTGGCCACCTACAGCCGACGAGACGAGATCGCCATTATGAAAATGGTGGGCGCGTCCAACTGGTTTATCCGCTTTCCTTTTGTGGTGGAAGGACTGGTTCTTGGGCTTTTGGGCGGCTTTTTGGCTTATTTCCTGGAATGGGGCCTTTATGACGTGGTGGCAAACCGAATTATGTCCGGCATGATGGGGAGCCTTCTGGCAGTGGTATCCTTCAGCGCAATGAGCGCCTATGTGCTGGTAATCTATCTGGCTGTTGGCCTGGTGGTGGGCGTGTTCGGCAGCTCTGTGGCCATTCGCAATTACCTTCAGGTATAACTCTTCAGGCAAATTATAGTATTTAACAAAGAACGTCTTGCGGAGGATGTACTCTCTGCAGCGCATAAAAAAAGATAGTCGACACACACGAACCGGCATTGCCGGAAGCGGGACGGCGCTTTTCTCCGGGCCGTCCGCGCGAATCATAAGGAGGTTTTCGTGAAAAAGCGCAGAACATTCATTTCCGTCGTTTGTATCATCCTGGTCGTTTTGATGATTCTGTCTCTGACGGTTGCGGTCGTCAGCTCTTCTGCCGCCGCTGCCAGCAGCAGCTCCATTCAGGCGGAGATTGACGATCTGGAGGATCAGAAAAGCGACATCCAGGATCGGATGGACGAGATCCAGGCGGAGATAGACAGCCTTGACTATGAAAAGGCCTCTGTCCTGGAAAAGAAGGAGATCTTGGATCAGAAAAACGAGCTGGCCCAACAGGAGCTGGACGTTATTCAGGAGCAAATCGATATTATTGACGGCCTGCTCACCAATATGCAGGAGGATCTGGCTGAGGCACAGGAGGAAGAGGAATACCAGCGGGAGCGCTGGCTGACCCGGCTCCGGGCGATGGAGGAAGGCTCCAGTCTCAGCTATATGGAGGTTCTTTTTAACGCCACCAGCTTCTCTGACCTGCTGACAAGGCTCGACCTGGTCAACGAGGTCATGGAGTATGACGAGGATTTGGAAGCGGACTACATTGCAGCCCGCGAGGCGGTGGAAGTCCTGGAGGCCGAGGCGGAGGAAATGTACGCCGAGAACGAGGCCAACAAGGCGGAGCTTGAGGAGAAAAAAGCCCAGCTTGAGGCGGATATTGAGGCCGCCTGTGAGCTGATTGCCGAGATGGAGGCCGACATCGAGAGCTATAACGCCTCCCTTGAAGAGGAACAGGCCACCATGGATGAGATAGAGAGTCTCATCGTGGAGAAGGAAGAGGAGCTGGAAGAAGCCAAGGCCGCAGAGGAAGCGGCGGCTGCGGCAGCGGCGGCAGCAGCGGCGGCTGCGGCGGCGAACGCATCTACCACTACAACCACAGCCACCTCGACCTCCTCCAGCGTCACCACCAGCTCCAGCAGCGGCTGGCTCTGGCCCAGCTATACCACCACGATAACCTCCTATTATGGCTATCGCTATCTGGAGCTGTATGGCTACACCAAGTTCCACGCCGGTGTGGACATCGGCGCTTCCTATGGCACCGCCATTTATGCCTCCGCCAGCGGCACGGTCATTCTGGCCAGCTATAACGGCGGCTACGGCAACTGCGTGATGATAAACCATGGCAATGGATATACTACCCTTTATGGGCATATGTCCTCCATCGCCGTTTCCAGCGGCCAGACGGTCAGCCAGGGGCAGGTCATCGGTTATGTTGGCTCCACGGGCAACAGCACAGGGCCGCACCTGCATTTTGAAATTCGTGACAGCTCTTCCGGCTCTACCTACAATCCGCTGAGCTTCTCGTATTACTATTGATTCCAAAGGGCAGTGGGGAGGCTGCGCCTTACCTTTGCTTTGCCTTGCATCCACTGGCAAGGACGGCCTTGTTTGCCGTCCTTGCTTTTGTGGTGAAGGTCGTTATGGAGAAATAACTTGAAAAAACCATTGAAAAACAACCCGGCCCTGGTGGGCCTTCTGTGCTTCGTGGCGGGCCTTGTGGCCGCCTTCGCCGCGATTTTGCTGGGCTTCGGGGGCTGGGAGGGCTTTCGCGCCTCCGCAAAATATGCCTCCGTGATACGGGTCATAGAAAATAACTATGTGGCCGATTACGATGTGGATGATTTGACCGACGCGGCGTTGGCCGCCGTCATAGACGCTCTGGATGACGACTGGAGCTATTATATGAACGCGGACACCTATGCCGCCTACCAGGATTATTCCGCCAACCAGTACCAGGGCATTGGCGTGACCATATCCCAGGACGAGGAAACGGGCGGCTTTCTGATCGTGACCGTCACCAAGGACGGCCCGGCCCAGACCGCCGGATTGGAGCCGGGGGATATTATCCTGGCTGTGGACGGGGTGGATGTGACCGGCGGCACGTCTGCGGATGTCCGCGCTCTTATCCAGGCGGACTATGGAGATTATGCGGTTTTAACCATCCAGAGCGGCGAGGATGACTCGGTCTATGACGTTTCCGTCTCCTGTGAGGTCATTTATACCAGCCCGGTCACGGCGGAGCTTCTGGACGGGAACGTGGGATATATTATCATCTCGAACTTCCGGGAGGGAGCCGGTTCCCAGGCCATTGAGGCGGTGGAGGAAATGATTGCTCAGGGGGCGGAGAGTCTCATCTTTGATGTGCGCTCCAATCCCGGCGGCCAGGTCTCGGAAATGGTGGAGCTGCTGGACTATCTGCTCCCGGAGGGGGACTTGTTCATCCGCGCCAATAAAAACGGGAAAGAGGTCATTGAAACCTCGGACGCGGACTGCGTGGAGCTTCCCATGGCGGTCATCGTCAATTCCGACAGCTACAGCGCTGCGGAGTTTTTCGCCGCCGCCCTGCGGGACTATGACTGGGCCACCATCGTGGGGGAAGCCACCACTGGAAAGGGCCGCAGCCAGGTGACGATTCCCCTGGCGGACGGTAGCGCGGTGCATATCTCAAAATATACCTATTTGACACCCAGCCGAACCGACCTGTATGAGGCGGGCGGTTTGATTCCGGATGTGGAGATAGATTTGACGGAGGAGGAGCTGCTCCTCTACCAGACCGGCTGGCTGGAGCCGGAGGACGACCCCCAGGTGCAGGCGGCAATCGACGCGCTTGGCGCTTGACAGGGTGATTTTGGAACCCTATAATATGTATACTTGGAAATAATGGAGGCATTGGCATGGCTGAAGCAAAATACAAAATGAGCCGGGAACGGTACGAGGAGATTCAGCGGGAGCTGGATTATCTTCAGACCGTCCGGGAAAAAGAAGTCTCTGAGCTGATTAAGGAGGCCCGTAGCTACGGCGACCTGTCCGAGAACAGCGAGTATGACGAGGCTAAAACCGAGCAGGGCAAGCTGTATTCCAAAATCGCGGAGTATAAAAACCTGCTGGAAAACGCGGAAATTGTGGAAAAAACCTCCCGCGCCGGGGTTATCGGCATCGGCAGCAAGGTGCTGGTTCTGGATGTGGAGCTGGGCGAGGAGGCGGAATACCAAATCGTCGGCAGCCAGGAGGCCAACCCCATGACCGGGCGCATTTCCGACGATTCCCCCTTTGGCCGGGGCCTTATCGGCCGCAAGATAGGGGAGACCGTTATGGTTGAGGCCCCCGCCGGGGAGCTGCAGTTCGAGATTCTGAACGTATCCTATTGATTTGATTTTCATGCCGGGGACGGTCGCTGCTGGCCGCCCCGACGAATCCATATTCTGTTGATGTTGAGGTGAAGCATATGTTTCAATATGCACCAGGCTACCGGGACGAGCCGGAGGGCCTTTCCGATGAAATGCGGGTGCGCCGGGAGAAGCTGTTCAAGCTCCAGGACGCCGGACGCGACCCCTATCAGATAACCAAGTTTTCCCGTACCCACTATTCCGCCCAGGTGAAGGAAAATTATGACAGCCTGGAAAACCAGACTGTCCGGGTGGCGGGCCGGATTATGGCGAAGCGGGTGCAGGGCAAGGCCGGATTCATGGATATTCAGGACGACCGTGGCCGCCTGCAGCTATATGTCAGCGTCAACGAGCTTGGCGCGGAGGGCCTTGCGGAGCTGAAAACCTGGGATGTGGGGGATATTATCGGCGGGGAGGGCTTTGTGTTCAAAACCCGCACGGAGGCTATATCTGTCCATATACAGAGCATACAGCTCCTTTCCAAGAGCCTGCGCCCGCTGCCGGAGAAATTCCACGGCCTGACCGATACCGACCAGCGCTACCGCCGCCGGTATCTGGACCTGATTATGAGCCCGGAGAGCCGCCGGGTTTTTGAGCTGCGGACAAAATTCATCCGCCATGTGCGCCGGTATCTGGACGAGCGGGGGTATCTGGAGGTGGAGACCCCTGTGCTTGGCACCATCCAGGGGGGCGCCGCGGCCCGGCCCTTCATCACCCATCACAATACCCTGGACATTGATATGTATATGCGTATTGCCACGGAGCTGAATTTGAAGCGGCTCATCGTGGGCGGCATGGAGCGCGTCTATGAAATAGGCCGCATCTTCCGCAACGAGGGCATGGACACCAAGCACAACCCGGAGTTCACCACCGTTGAGCTGTACGAGAGCTACGCAAACTATGAGACCATGATGGACTACGCGGAGGGGATATTGTCCTCCGCTGCCATGGAGTTGCGTGGTACTTATGAGCTGGAATGGGGCGGCAATGTAATCAACATGGCCCCCGGCTGGCGGCGTCTGACTATGGTGGAGGCCGTGCGGGAGTATGTGGGCGTGGACTTCGACGCCCTGTCCGGCGATGAGGAGGCCGTGGCTGCCGCCGTGGCCGCCGGTGTGGACATGGAAAAGGTGGAAAAGACCTGGGGCCACGCCCTGTATGAGTGCTTCGACCAGAAGGTAGAGGAGAAGCTGATCCAGCCCACCTTTATCACCATGTACCCGGTGGAGGTGTCCCCCCTGGCCAAGCGCAGCCCTGTGGACAGCCGGATGACGGAGCGGTTTGAGGTGTTCATCGGCGCCAGCGAAATGGGCAACGCCTTTTCTGAGCTGAACGACCCCTTGGATCAGCGCCTGCGCTTCCAGGAGCAGATGGAACTGAAAGCCCGCGGCGACGAGGAAGCCAGCGATATGGACGTAGACTTCTGCGAAGCCCTGGAATACGGCATGCCCCCCACCGGCGGCATGGGCCTGGGCATAGACCGCGCCGTCATGCTCCTGGCCGGCGTAGATTCCGTGCGGGACGTGATTTTGTTCCCGACGATGAAGCCGGTGGATTGAAAAAACCTTGATATATCAAGGAAAATCAGCGTTTCCCGCTCCGTAAAAAAACGGAAAATAACCCAATTTTAACCCATTTGAATCAAAAGACACCCAACAGGGACGGTTTAGTGAACAGCCCCAGATTGTACGGACAGCACAAAAAAGCCCCTATGTAGGAAATATTTTGTTAAGCGGACAGGCGTTGCGAGAGCGGAGCCTGTCCAGTTTTTATCTGGATGCGTTCCTTGTTATAGAAATCAATGAAGTATGGCCTGGACGAGAAGGAAATCGCATTTATTGAACCACACGTAAAGGAGATGAGCTGATGGAGACTGTCAATATCAAATCCTTTCAACGTGTCATGCCATCCTGGAACGGTTAGACGGCAAGCGTGAAGTAAAACGGCGGAGTGCTCAGAAGACCTTTTCTGCCGCAGAGGATATGCGGCCACGCTCCCTGATCGACATTCAATCAAGGCTGACTCAGGTCAACTCCCCCGGATTTGAGCGGTGGGCAAAGGGCTTCAATCTGAAAGCGATTGCGAAAACGGTCGTCTGGATGAAGGAACACGGCATCTCTGATGTGGAGAAACTCGCGCAGGAATGTGACGTTGCGTTTGAAAGCTATCACGGACTCTCTGAACGGACAAAGGCTAACCAGGCCCGGATGAAGGAGATCTCTGATCTGCAACGGCAGATAAGCAACTACGGCAGGACAAAAGAGATTTATGTTTAGTACAAGAAGCTCCCGCGGAAAAAGCAGGCGCAATTTTATGAATACCATCGTGAAGGCATTATACTCCATGAGAACGCGAAACGCTATTTCGATTCCCTGGGAGTGGAGAAGCTGCCACCCATGAAGGCGTTGAAGCAGGAGTACGCTGCGCTGAGTGCAGAGAACAAACGGCTCTACCCTCAGCAGAAAGCGGCAAGAAAGAAAATGATAGACCTGCCTCCCGACAGCAGACGACGAAGGCGGCTTAAAACCCCGGTCATAAACGACCGGGGTTCACAGGGGCTTGGGGGCTGTCTGCCACCAAAAGCTGCCGAGGTATATACCGAGGCATTGCTTGCTACTACTTATACTGAACCGTACTTGACCGCGTTGTATGAAATCCTGCGCTGTTATGACAAAAGCTCCTGATAGCATTGATCAAAGATTTGTAGAAATTCATTCAGTTCATCCTGCGTCGTTAGGTGGCTGAGGCTGATTCGCCAGGAGGACAGGGCAGTTTGGCGATTGCGGCTGACAGCATAGACTGCCTTGGAGACAGTTCCCTCCACAGAGCAGGCCGATTTGACGGAAACACATACGCCGCGTCGATCCAACGCCCTCTGGAATGCCGCACCCTTGATGCCCTGAACACTGAGATTGAGGATGTGCGGAACGGCGTTTGCCGGACTGTTGATAGATACTGCCGGATATTGTGCCAGTGCATCTCTGAGCCGATGGTTCAGCTCCTGCACGTAATGCACTCGCTTTTCCTGCTGGGTCAGCGCCAGAGAGAGTGCTGTCTCCGTGGACACTGCCAGAGCCAAAGTCGGTGTTCCACTGCGGTAAACAGTCGTGCTGATTCCTCCATGGATCTGCGGCTCGATGACCAGATCCTTTCTTTTCAGCAGAAGGCCGCTGCCGTTCAGTCCGTAAAATTTATGAGGCGCAATGCTCATAGTATCCACGCCGTCTGTCACCAGCGCTGTTTTTCCAACAGCCTGCGTAGCGTCCACATGGAGGCGGCAGTTGGGAAAATTCTTCAGCATTTGAGCAATCTCACGAATCGGCTGCACCGTACCCAGCTCGCTGTCTACCGCGCAGACCGATACCAGAACGGTGTCCTCCCGCAATAGCTCCCGAAGCTGCTCCAGATCTACGGTGCCGTCCCGATTGATCCTGACCAGGTCGATCTCGCAGCCTTGCCACTGGAGCGCGGACAGCGTGCCGCTGACGGAGGAATGCTCCAGGGCGGTGGAAATAATGTGCTGCCCCTGGTGCCGCGATGCCTGCACGATTCCCTTGATGGCCAGGTTGTTTGATTCGCTGGCCCCGGAGGTGTAGATGATTTCGGCGGGGTCAACATCCAGCAGCGCAGCGATGTGAGCCGTGGCCCGATTCATCTCGTCCAGGGCCTCCCGTCCGGCTGTGTGCGTGGAATTTGGGTTTCCGATATAACGCTGTTCCGTTTGAATGAATGCATCCAAAACGGCAGGATCCGCCGGCGTGTTGGCGGAATAGTCCAGATAAATCACATCATACCTCCGCTATCCCTCAAAGTGTCAGCCATGGCCGGAGCGTTCGTTCTCCGCGAGCCTTCTCCAAAGGAAGGTCGAGCAGAAGCATCGTTTCCTCTCCGGCGGCTTTAAAAATCAGCGAGCCGTCCGGCCCGGCGGCCAGGGACTGACCGGCAAAGTTCATAGCATCCTCCTGTCCCACCCGGTTGCATATCGCGGCGAACACAGTGCTTTGGAAGGCCTGTACCCGTATCTCCCACTCGAACAGCTCCAGCGGTTCTCCTTCTATGTTGGCGGTGGGCATGATAACCAGCTCCGCTCCTTGCTTTGCGCAGGTTCGGATGCTGTCAGGCATATGCCGGTCAAAGCATATCACTACGCCAACTGTCCCGAAAGGAAGCCGATAGACCGGGAACCCGCCATAGGAGGGCGTGTAATAATCCTGCTCATAGAAATACCTGGACTGAGTAATATGAACCATTTTGGAAACGCCCAGGATTTCCCCGTTTGAGTCAATCATCACGGAAGCGTCATAGAGCTGCCCGCCCTGCTGCAAATACAGATTGGGGCAGGCGCAGATACGGAACGTCCGGCAGGCGTTCCGAATGGCGGTCAGCTCCGGCCCGTCCAGAGTCATGGCCCAGCAATCCGCAGACCGCTTTTCATATTGAGGGAAGAATGGCGATAGCTGAAGCTCCGGGAAAAAGATAAGATCTGCCCCGGCCTTTCCCGCCAATTCTATATAGTGCAGCGATTTATGCAGGTTTTCCTCTATACTGCTTCCCATCTGCATCTGAGCCATAGCCAACTTCACAGTGTTTCTTCCTTTTTCCTTTTTGAGTTCATCCCGCCTTCTAAGCGGTAACGGTAATCGTGTTTTTCAGCATCCCCATCCAGCAGGAATAGGTATAGGTTCCTTCCTCTTCAGGGGTAAATGTAATCGTCACCTCTCCGGCGCTCAGCGTGACCTGCTGGTCAAAGGCAGAGAGAATGATCTCCTTGTTGCAGCCGTTCAGCGCGCTTTCCTCCACCTCAATCGTCCATACCACAGGAATACCGGCAACGACCTGAATGTCGTCGTAGCCGTTTGCGTGGAGCGTGGTGGTGACATACTGCGTATCGCCGTCCACCACGGCCTCGATCACATCGCCGCTGCCGGAGGAAGTACCCGGCAGGGTGAACCCGGTCAGCACCAGGTTATTTTGCACTGTGAATACTCCCATCAGCACCAGCAGGGCTGCTCCGGCTTGGAGCATCCGCCGCCGCCATTTCATCTTGAGAAGTCCTGCCGCTGTACCGCACAGGAGTACCAGGGGAATGGTGCCAAGGCAAAAGAAGAACATGGAGGCTGCTCCGGCGACCAGGCTGCCGCTGGCAATGGCATAAAGCTGCATGGACTGGAGAGGGCCGCAGGGCATCAGACCGTTTACAAGTCCGATTGCATAAGGGCCATGCGCCCGAAAGGATGCCAGAGCATTGGTCAGTCCTTTGGGGATCCGAAACCGAACCAGTCGGGGCAGAGAAAAGCCACCCATCATGCACACGCTCATCACCAGCATGAACAGTCCGGCCAGCAGTCCTATCACACCCCGAACCTGGAGTGAAATGGCCGCTTTTTCCCCAATGAAGCCCAGCACAGCGCCGATCAGCGTATAGCTGGTCAGGCGTCCCAGGTTATAGAGCAGACTGCCCCGCAGGGGATGCTGTCCTTCGCTGCCAAGGCTCTGAGCCATGTTCAGTCCGCCGCACATGGCGACACAGTGAACGGAGGTCAAAAGACCGATAAGGAACAGCGCCAAAAAGCTCACCTGCTCCTCGCTTACGGTGGGAAATGCCTGAAAAAGCTCTGTCAGTCCTAGCTGCCGGGCAATGGCATACAGACCCAGCAGAATGACCAGGAACCAGATCGCATTGCCCTTGCTTTTCGGTCGTGTTACCACGGAATAACCTGCTGACTGCACCGCCTGCGTGATCTGCTCCGGGGTGCAGGGCGAGGAAAATTCGGCTTCCAGCAGCCCTTTCTGCCGATCAGCCTGCACAGCGTGTACGCCCTCCAGTCTGGATACCGCCAGCTCCAGGACGCGTTCGCAACCATCGCAGGTCATTCCTTCAATATGAAAGCTCTGTTTTTCCATAGCATTATCATCAGAACTGCTTCCAGTTGACGAACCGGCTGGCATTTTCCTCCAGGAAGGAGGCGGGAACAGTGATGACGCCGTCCGCCTCAGTGTAATCCTCCGCTGTGATGGGGACGGGGTTGCAGCCGCCGCTTACCACGCCGATGTCAGTGGAGGAGAAGCGGTTCATGCAGTTTTGGCAAATAAAATCGTCCCCTTCCTGCACGAAGTAGGCATAGGGAGAGCCGTTGCATACCTGACAGGTATTCAGCGCCAGCCGAATCGTACCGTCGGAGGCCAGCACTGCCAGCACCTCCACCGTAACGCCATCCGCGTCATAGTCGAAATAGCTGGCCTCCGTGTCAATATCCGCCGTCTGAATGAGCAAATCGCCTTCACTCACAGTGGCGGCGGCTGAGTCTTCATCATCCTGCAAACGGGGAAGGAGTACGGCTGCCGCTGCCGCCAGAATCACGAGGACGGCCACGACAGGCAGCAATATATTTTTATGACTTGTCGTTTTTTTCATGCCAAAACCTCCAGTTCGCACTGTATCATTGCCTGCCTCAAATCGCCAAGGATGTCATCAATGTCCTCAATGCCGACAGAAAAGCGGAAGAAGCCGTTGTGAAATTCCACCGGGTACAGATATTGCCGCTCGTCGTTTTCGCCCAGGAAGACAATCAGGCTCTCATCGTGGCCCAGGGAAACAGCGGAGGTGACGACCTTCAAATGACTGACAAATCGGTTGTGGGTGTCATGATTCGCCTTTAACCCGAAGGACAGAACACCACCGTAGCCGGGAGACATCTGCCGGGCGGCAACGGCGTGTCCCGGATGACTCTCCAGGCCGGGATAGGCTACGAAGCTGACGCAGGGCTGCTTTTCCAGCCAGTGGGCTACCGCCAGGGCGTTTTCGTTGTGCTGCCGCATCCGCAGAGGGAGAGTAACGCTGCCCCGCATGATGAGCCAGGCGTTGAAGGGACTGATGGTGCCGCCCAGATTGACCTGGGAGACCGCCCGAATCTGATCGAGATGTGCCTTTTTGCCCACAATAGCGCCACCCATGGCATCACCGTGACCGTTGATATACTTTGTCAGGCTCTCCACAGAGAAATCCGCCCCCAGCTCCACGGGACGCTGGTTATAGGGCGAGGCAAAGGTGTTGTCCACGCTGAGCAGCGCTCCATGCCGGTGGGCAATGTCCGCGATGGCGGCAATATCAGAGACGGTAAGGGTGGGATTGCCCGGCGTTTCGATATGGATGAGCTTGGTGTTGGGGCGGAGGGCTGCCTCCACGTTGGCCGGGTCGGAGGTGTCCACGATGGTGGTCTCCACGCCAAATTTATTGTTCAGCAGCTCATGGAGCAGCCGGTAGACGGCAATATAGGTGACGCTGGAAAATATTACATGGTCGCCCTGGTTCAGCAGCGCGAAAAACAGTCCGCTCAGAGCGGCTACGCCGGATGCCAGTACTACGCAGTCCTCGCCGCCCTCCAGGGAGGCGATCCGCTCTTGGAGATATTTCTGATTGGTGCCGCCGTTGCGGGTATATAAATTTCCGTCGGCGCTTGACCAGTTCATATCCGTGGGGTCGTATGGCAGGGCATAGCTGTTGGCCATGGTGATGGGGCGCTTGATAGCGCCGCTGTCCTTATCCGTCCCGTTGCCCACATGAACGGCTCTGGTAGCGAAGCCAGTTGCGTCAAACTCATTCGGCATAAAAGTTACCTCACTTTGTATTGTAAACCTATATGCATACTAGGATAATTGGAATCATAGCACGACGGCACGAGCATGTCAAGCCGTTTTGTGCATATCAGCACCCGGAAAAGCCTGTATTCCAGGACATATTTGCCTCCGTCTGCGCTGGCAGAAAATAAAAATCATAAAAACATGGGGATTTAATCAAAAAAAGGTTGACAAGACGCTACTTCTGTGTTAATATCCCATTATGCCTACAGAAATACTAGGTAAAACACATGGAAGGAGCAAACGGAAGATGTGGAATAAAAACACCTGTTGTTGTGAACGAATGCTTTGCTCCCGGACTGTTCAAGTGACCGGGCGCTTAAACGCGCCTATATTTCCCCGGCAAATCATATCTGCGGCATAGGGATAGCATTACAGTCACTTACAGTTCGGGAGCGCAAGCGGCCCGAACTTTTTTCTGCCCAGCACGGGTTGCTTAGGATTCAGATACAATTCAATACATAGCATTGACTGGACAAACCGGAGATTCTTCCTAATTGTGGCAGAGGCCACAGAAGAAGGCTCTGGTTTTGTGATTTCTCAAAATTAATTCTTTGATTTACAAGGAGAATAAAAATATGAAGATCAAACAATGGATAGCTGTTCTGCTGGCTGCAGCAGCCTTACTGATTCCGCTGACTGCCTGCGGCAGCTCGAATACAGATACTGCCACATCGAACGAAGACGCAGAAACGCAGACTGCCGGTGACAACGCCGCCGCAGCAGAAAGTGATGATGAGACCACCGAAGACGAGGCCGAGGCCACAGAAATCAAGTGGAGCATTACCATTCCCGGCGCCAGCGGCTCCCTGTGCAACTCCCCCACCTATCTTGCCTATGAGCTTGGCTATTTTGCGGAGGAAGGGATCGATGCAGAGCTGATCACCGCAGACTTCGAGACGAAAAAGGTGGGACTGAATAACGGCACCATCAGCACGGTCAACGGAGACTTCCAGTATTTCCAGTCCATCGAGGCTGGGGTGGGTATGACCATCGTAGGCGGTCTGCACCAGGGGTGCATCAAGCTGAACGTTTTGGCGGATTCCGATATTGAGACCGGGGCGGATCTGGAGGGCAAGACCATCGCCGTGGATGAGATAGGCGGCTCGCCCTATCAGGTGACAGTTTTGTGGCTGGCCCAGTATGGGCTGTCTGTGGATGATGTAAACATTGTGGCCTATAACGACAGCTCTTTGGAGATCGAGGCGCTCAAGAGCGGTCAGGTGGACGTGGCCGCCGTGTGGGATCCCATCGCCACGATTTCCACCCAGGACGGCACCGTCCGCACCATCTTGGACATTGGCACCGATGAGCCGTTTGCGGGGCATTTCTGCTGCTTCCTGTATGCTTCCACCAAGGTGGTGGAGGAGCAGCCGGAGCTGATCGCCGCAGAGCTGCGAGCCTATTATAAGGCCCAGAACTGGATCTATGAAAACCCGGAGGAGGCGGTGCGGATCGTCACCGAGAAAGGCTACGTCTCTCTGGACGAGGAATACTTTGACATCGCCGTAGAGCTTGTGAAGAGCTACAGCTACCCCTCTACGGAGGCGTATGCAAACGGAGAGTGGGACATCGAAGGCGATATTGAATATTATGCCCAGGCTCTGTATGACGCGGGCTTTTTGACCACCGACCCGGAGGAATTCGTATCCATTGCCTACACGGAAATAGACCTAACTCTGGGATTGGATGACTAAAGCATCGGCGCTGTTGCCCGCCGTCTCTCCCTAAAAGGAGGCGGCGGAGCAGCCGATTCTTTGGAAGGGCCTGACTGTTTCCCTGACAAGAAAGCGAGGGATATTTTTGCAAAAAACTCATTCAAACAATTCTGCCCATCACCCAGGAGCCGGGAACCTGACCGGGCAGCAGGTATCGGGAAGACGCCTGCTGGGGGCGGCAGTCTTTACCGTCTCCGGGTTCGGAATTGCCATTTTGTCTAACTGGCTGCTGCCACAAGTGGCGGAGACAACCAATGCCGTATATGAGGTGGGAGCTGTTACCCTGACGCGCAACAGCTTTTACAGACTGGTGCTTCTTGGTATCATGCTGATTTACGCCCTGGGCGGCGTGACGGCCTGGTTTAATGATTCCCGCAGGCCCCGCTATGTAAAGCAGGCGGCCTTCCGTTTTGCCATGGGTATCGTGCTGGCGGTCTATGACCTGGTAGCGACCAAGCTGGCACTGACGCCGCAGCCCTTCTTCCCTGGCCCGGCGGAGATACTGGAATCCTTTTTGTCTGATGGGAGCAATATTTTCAAAAATATGCTGTATTCCCTGCGGCTGTTCGGGGCGGGCTTTTTGCTGGGGACGCTTTTGGGCGTGTCCACAGGAATCCTGATCGGCTGGTTCCCCAGGGCGTACTACTGGATCTATCCTGTGCTGAAAATCACCGGGGTTATTCCGGCGGTGGCCTGGATGCCCTTCGCTCTGACGGTATTCCCCACGGCTTTTTCGGCGGCGGTATTTCTCATTATTATATGCTCCTGGTTCACGGTGGCGTCTCAAACCAGCTTTGGAATACAGAATACGCCAAAAACGCAGCTTGAGGCGGCGCGAACGTTGGGAGGCAATACATTTTATCTTGTGTTCCATGTGGCTGTCCCTCAGGCCATGCCCCAGGTATTCACCGGCATTACCACCGCCTGCGCCAGCTCCTTCACCTGCCTGGTAATTGCGGAGATGATGGGCCAGCCCGGCGGCCTGGGATATTACATAAATATTGCCAAGGTCTGGGCAGCGTACCACAAGGTCTTTGCGGCTATTTTGGTCATGGCGATTTTGTTCAGCCTGATACTGGCGATCCTGGGCGCGGTGCGAAGCTATGTCCTGCGCTGGCAAAGGGGGCAGTTTAAATGAGCGATGTGATATTGGAGCTGAAGGGCATCGACCGCATCTATACCGACGGAGACGACCCGGCCACGGCCACGACTGTGGAGGCCCTGCGGAACATTAATTTGCAGATATTCGAGGGGGAGTTTGTCTCCATCATCGGCACCTCCGGCTGCGGCAAAACCACTATGCTTCGGCTCATTGGCGGACTGGATCAGCCTCAGGCGGGGCAGGTGCTGCTGCGGGGAAACCCTATCACCGGGCCAGACCCGGAACGGGCCTATGTGTTCCAGCAAGGGAGTCTGTTTCCCTGGCTGACGGTGGAGCAGAATATCGCCGCCGGATTAAAGGCCCGCCACGTCTATCGTCAGGAGAAGGATAAGATAGCGCAGTATATCCACCTCATCGGGCTGGAGGGCTTTGAAAAAGCTTATCCTCATCAGATCAGCGGCGGCATGAATCAGCGGGTGGCCATCGCCAGGGCGCTCATCAATAACCCTGCGGTGCTTCTGATGGATGAACCTATGGGGGCGCTGGATACCTTCACCCGCGCCGATTTGCAGGATAAGCTGCTGGAGATCTGGGAGCGGAATAAAACGACCATGATCCTGGTGACGCATGACGTGGACGAGGCCATCTACCTCTCCGACCGCATCGTCATTATGACGCCAAGGCCGGGAAAAATCAGCGAGGTGCTGCCTGTCAGGCTGCCCCATCCCCGTGACCGCGGCGGCGTGGAGTTCATGAATCTCCGGCGGGAGATATTGGATCGGTTTCACCTGGCCAGTGCGAACCCCCAGCCGGAATACTTCATTTGATATAGATACCAAATTTCCGGCTGGGGGTCTGCAAGCCCGCCGGTCGGAAAAGGAGGTGAGCTTTTGGAATATCTTGTGGCGGTCTCCTCCAGCGACGGCACGATGGTGGATACGCATTTTGGGCGGACACGGGCGTTTCGCATTTTCAACGTGCGGGACAATGGGGCCTATGCACCGGTGGAGACGCGAATCGTTTCCGCGCCCTGCCGGGAGGGGGCACATGACCAGGCGGATATGACGGCGGCGGTCAATGCGCTGTCTGACTGCCGGTATGTACTCAGCGCACAGATTGGCCCCGGCGCACAGACAGCGCTGCGGGCGCGGGGCATAACGCCTTTGGAAGTCACCCATCAGGTGAGCTATGCGCTGGAAAAAGTGATGCTCTACGACAAAAAATTTAAACATGACAAACATGAAAGGGACTAAAGGGCTATGGCAGAAAAACAACTGAGACAGATCGCAATCTACGGAAAAGGCGGCATTGGGAAATCCACCACGACGCAAAACCTGACGGCTGGGCTTGTGGAGCTGGGCAGACAGGTTATGGTGGTGGGCTGCGACCCGAAGGCCGACTCTACCCGGCTGCTGCTGGGCGGTCTGCACCAAAGGACGGTTTTGGATACGCTTCGGGAGGAGGGCGAACAGATAGAGCTGGACGCTGTCCTGAAGCGGGGCTATAAGGGGACGCGGTGCGTGGAATCCGGCGGCCCGGAGCCGGGCGTGGGATGCGCCGGACGGGGCATTATTACCTCGATCGGCCTGCTGGAGCGTCTGGGCGCCTATACGGACGACCTGGACTATGTCTTTTATGACGTGCTGGGGGACGTGGTATGCGGTGGCTTCGCCATGCCTATCCGGGAAGGAAAGGCCAAGGAGATATATATTGTTGCCAGCGGGGAGATGATGTCTCTCTATGCGGCGAATAACATTGCCAAGGGCATTTGCCGATACGCCAATAAAGGCGGCGTCCGCCTTGGCGGGATCATCTGCAACAGCCGAAACGTGGACAGGGAAGCGGAGCTTCTGCGGGTATTTTCCGAAGAACTGGGAACCCAGCTTATCTACTTTATTCCCCGCGATAATGTAGTGCAGCGGGCGGAGATACACCGCCAAACCGTTATCCAGTATCAGCCTTCCTCCAGGCAGGCAGAGGAATACCGTCAGCTTGCCCAGCGGATCGAGGAGAACACCTCCTTTGCCATCCCAACGCCCATGACCCAGGAGCGGCTGGAAGAAATTTTGCTGAAATACGGTATGCTGGAAGGCTACAAGGACGGCGAGTCCATATAAATCTGATAGACAGGAGGAGCATTTATGGCACAGCTTGCACAAAAACTGACAGACCTGGTGGGCAACACCCCGCTGCTTCAGCTCAATGCTTACGGCGCGGAAAAGGGCGTAGGCGCGAGACTGATCGCGAAGCTGGAATATTTTAACCCTGCCGGGAGCGTCAAGGATCGCATCGCGCTGGCGATGATAGAGGATGCGGAGGAGCGGGGGCTGATTGGCCCCGGAACGGTCATTATTGAGCCGACCTCCGGCAACACCGGCGTGGGGCTGGCCTTCGTGGCCGCCGCCAAGGGGTATCGCTGTATTCTGACCATGCCGGACACCATGAGTGTGGAGCGGCGGAAGCTGCTGGCCGCGCATCGGGCGGAGCTGGTGCTGACGCCGGGCGCCCAGGGGATGAAGGGCGCGATCCGCAAGGCGGAGGAGCTGGCCGCGCAGTTTCCCAATTCCTTCATACCGCAGCAGTTCAATAACCCCGCCAACGTGGCGGTGCATAAAAGGACCACGGCCCAGGAGATATTGAGAGATCTGGACGGCCAGGTGGATATTTTCGTGGCCGGTGTGGGAACCGGCGGCACTGTGACCGGCGTGGGAACGGCGCTGAAGGAGCATGACCCCAGTGCCTATATTGTAGCGGTGGAACCGTTTGGATCCCCGGTGCTGTCCGGCGGGCGGCCTGGCTCCCATAAGATTCAGGGCATTGGAGCAGGATTCGTCCCAAAAGTATACGATGCGGGCGTGGTGGATGAGATATTTCGTGTGCGGGACGAGGAGGCGTTTGAAACATCCCAGGATCTCTCCCGGACGGAGGGCTTGCTGGTGGGCATTTCCTCAGGCGCGGCGGTTTTCGCCGCCACGCAGCTTGCCCGCCGGAAGGAAAATCAGGGAAAGACCGTCGTGGCGCTGCTGCCCGACACCGGGGAGCGTTATCTGTCCACAGCGCTTTATGATTGGATCCACTAATACTGATTCACGAAAAATATAAGTCGATGCATTGGAGGTATTGCAGCATGAGTATTCAGAAAATTTTGGAGCAGTTTGGCGGCCCGTTTTTCCTGGCGACCGTGGAGCAAGGGGAGCCCCGCGTCCGGCCTCTTGGACTGATTTTGGAGTATGAGGGCAGGCTTTATTTGGGCCTTGGCAGTCAGAAGGCAGGCTATCGCCAGCTTTTGGAGCAGCCGGCACTGGAGATTTCCGCTGTGGATGCCAATAAAAACTGGCTTCGTATTCGCGGAGAAGCGGTCTTTGATGACAGCCCTGCGGTTTTGGCGGCGGTATATGAAAAATGCCCCACCTGGAGGCCCAGTACAGCGCTCCGGACGGCCCCCGGCTGAAGCCCTTTTACATCAAAAACGGCGTGGCGGAGATCGCCAGCCTCAGCGGCGAGTTTCAGTCGTTCACTTTTTGATGAGAGGAGCGCACAATGAGCAAATTTGTAGACAGACCCCGGTATGGGTGCGCCCTGGCCGGTGCCTTGGCCCTGCTGCGGGCTATCCCCAGAACCATCCCTATCATCCACTCCTCCACCGGCTGCGGCTTCAACTGCTATAACGGCATCAATCCCGGCGCAGGCTATCTGGGCGGCGGCTACTGCGGCGGAACGGCCACGCCCAGCAGCAATGTGGTGGAGCGTCATGTGGTATTTGGCGGGGAGGATCGGCTGCGGGAGCAGATTGCCTCCACGCTGGAGGTCATGGACGGCGATTTGTATGTGGTTGTCACCGGCTGTATGGTGGAGATGATCGGCGACGACGTGCAGTCCGTGGCACAGGAGTTTCAGGATGAAGGCCAGCCGGTCATTGCGGTCAATACCCCCAGCTTTCAGGGAAATTCCTACTATGGTTATGAGCTTCTGTTTTCCGCCTTGGCGCAGGAGATTGTAAGAAAAACGGAGACGAAGAACCCTAAAAAGGTCAATGTGCTGGGACTGGTACCAGGTCAGGACGTGTTTTACAAGGGTAATCTCCGGGAGATAAAACGACTTCTGACTGACATTGGTCTGGAGGTCAATACCTTCGTGGGCGAGGGAGAAACGCTGGACAGCTTCAAAAACGCCGGAGATGCGGCGCTGAACATTGTCCTGTCCGATGTTCATGGGGTCAAGACCGCCCAGGTGTTCCAGCAGGTACACGGCATACCTTATATCACCACAGGACTTCCTATTGGCTACTTCCAGACGGCGGACTTTCTCTACCAGGTGGCGGAACAGACCGGCGTAGAAAAATCCGCAGTGGATGCGGTTCTGGAGAGAGAGCGGGGCGTGTATTTCGATTATTTCGAGCGCGTTGCCGATATTTACAATGACATTGATATGCAGCGCTACGCGGTCATCGTGGCCGACTCCAACTACGCTCCGGCGCTGAGCCGATTTGTGGCGGATGAGCTTGGGTGGCTGCCGGAGCTGGCGGTCATAACGGATTTTCTGGAGGAACATCATAAAACCGCGCTGGAAAAACGCTTTGACGGCTGGGAATCCGGCCTGCGGCCTGCGGTGCGGTTCGACACGGACGCGTCCTCCGTCCGACAGTATCTGGGCGAGCTGTGGCCCAGAGACCGCAACACCCGGTATTACGATGCCCTTGACCCTGGCTTTATCCTGGGGAGCGTTGTAGAACGGGAGCTTTCGGATGAATTTAATTTCCCGCTACTGCCTGTGGCGTTCCCTGTGACAAATCGGGTCATTTTTAACCGGGGCTACGCGGGCATACGAGGCGGTCTGACGCTGACCGAGGACATTTTTGGCGTTTTGGTAACGGCCAGATAAGGAGGAGTGTATCGTGAACCATACTATAGAGACCTCTGCCCCCGCGAGAGAGGAGCGGCTTCATGCCGGTATTGCCTTCGGTGGCACCTGCGGAGAGCTGAAATGCAGTCTGAACCAGGGCGGCACCTGCCTGAGCGCCTCCAACCGCTCGTTTACGGAGACCTATGGGTGTCAATTCACCCTGAGCCTGGGCATTTTAAACACGCTGCGAAACGCTGTTGTCATCATGCACGGCCCTATTGGATGCGGCTTCTGCTCCACCAACACCATCGGCACGGGCAAAAGCTATAAGCGTCTGCGGGATCCCAATGCAGCGGGAACCATCTGGCTCAGCTCCAACATGGATGAAAACGACGTGATTGGCGGCGGCGAGGCGAAGCTGAAGGCGGCCGTTCTGTTTGCCGATCGGGAATACAGGCCGGAGATCATCGTGGTGGTCAGCTCCTGCGTTCCGGCTCTGATTGGGGACGATGTGGACACCATTCTGGAAAACTTGCAGGGAGATACCGCCGCCACTTTGGTGGCTTGCAACTGCGAGGGCTTTAAAACCAAGGTCATGGCCACTGCCTATGACGCAGCCTATAACGGCATTATGAAAAGCGTCACCGAACCCTATGGCGAGTGGCGTCCCCTGACAGAGAGCGACCAGGACAAGGCGGATCGGGAATATCGCATCAGCCGGACAGTAAACGTGTTTAACGTCGGGTCTATGAGCCGGACGGATGAGCTGGAGCTGCAAAGACTGCTGAACGCGCTGGATCTGAACGTGAACTTCCTCCCCTGCTATTCCGCGCCGGACGATTTTAAAACCAGCCTGGAGGCGGCGCTGAATGTTTCCATCTGCGGAACGCATGATGATTATTATCTGAAATACCTGAAGGAGAACTTTGGTATCCCCTATCTGATCGACACCATACCCATTGGCAAAAAGAATATTGCCCGCTGGCTGCGGAAAGTCGCCGCGTTTTTCCATGAGGAGGAGAGGGCTGAGGCTCTGATCGCCATCGAGGAGACGGCGCTGGAGGAGGGGCTGGCGCCCTTCCGGGAGGAGCTGAAGGGCAAGCGGGTCTATATCGGCGGCGGGGAGGTGCGTGTGCTGGCAACTGCGTCCATCGCACAGGATCTTGGGATGGAGATTGTGGGCCTGAAGGGCCACCATGCCGACGAATTTCTGCTGCCGCTGTTTGAAACGCTGGAGGACGCGGAAAATATTCCCATTAACATCGCCACACAGCACCCCTTTGAGCAGGCGAACATCATTCAGCGGGTCAAGCCGGACGCGATCATCATTCATACCGGCGGCAACAGCATTTCTGCCAAGCACGGTCTGCCGCTGCTGCCTCTGTTCAGCGCGTCCATCAACTATCTTGGCTACTCAGGAGAATATGAAATGGCCCGCCGCCTGAACCGCATTATGAAAAATCCCTCTCTGAACCGACACCTGAGCCAGAATTGCCCTAAGCCCTTTAAGCAGAGCTGGTATCAGGAAGATCCGTTCAAATATATCAAGGAAGGATAATTTTTGCCATGTCCAGAGAGCTTGAAACGCGATGTATTCATGGAGGCGGGCATCTAGGCGTTACCGACAGCACCCGTGCCGTCAGCTTCCCTATCTATCAGACCGCTACCTTCGGTCATGTGGGGCTGGGACAGTCCAGCGGCTATGATTACACACGAGAGGGTAATCCGACCCGGCAGCGGCTGGAGGAGACGGTCTCGTCCCTGGAGGGGGCATGGGACACCGTGGCCCTCTCCTCCGGGATGACAGCAATCAGCGTCTGCTTCGAGCTGTTTCAGCCGGGAGATCATATCATCTGCTCGGAGGATCTGTATGGCGGCGCGGTACGCCTGTTTCAAACTGTCAGCCGGAAGAACGGTCTTTCCGTCAGCTATGCAGACACGTCGAATATGGAGCAGGTACGCGCCCAGCTACGCCCAGAGACCAGGGCGCTCTATATCGAGACGCCCAGCAATCCTATGATGAACATCACAGACCTGCGCGAATGTGCGGCACTGGCGAAAGAGCGGGGCCTGCTGCTGATTGTGGACAACACGTTCCTCTCACCCTGGCTGCAAAATCCCATTGCCCTGGGAGCCGATCTGGTGCTTCACAGCGGCAGCAAATTCCTGAGCGGACACAACGATACCATTGCCGGCTTTCTGTCCTCGGCCAGCCGGGAGCTGGCCGAACGGATCCGTCTTATTGCCAAGACCACCGGCGGAATGCTGGCGCCCTTCGATAGCTGGCTGGTGCTGCGAGGCATCAAGACACTACCTGTACGAATGGAACGCCAGCAGGAAAGCGCGAAGAGGATTGCCCTGTGGCTGTCTCAGCAGCCGCAGGTTCAGCAGGTATTCTATGCCGGCCTGCCGGAGCATCCCGGTTACGAGGTCAATCGCACCCAGGCCAGAGGGGCAGGCAGTACACTCTCCTTTCGAACGGACAGTGTTGAAACGGCCCATCGGATCCTTCAAAAGGTGAAGCTCATCACCTTTGCGGAGAGTCTGGGCGGGACGGAGACGCTGATTACCTACCCTGTGACGCAGACCCACGCAGACGTTCCGCCCACCATGCGGGAACACTTGGGCATCACAGAGACTCTGCTTCGTCTGTCTGTTGGTTTGGAGCATGTCAATGACATCATCGAGGATCTGCGTCAGGCTATGGAGGAACAGGCGTGAAATACTACGATTTTGACCGGCAGATCGAACGCCGGGGTACCAACAGTCTGAAATATGACTTTGCGGAGGAGCGGGGGCGGCCATCGGATGCGCTTCCGCTCTGGGTGGCCGACATGGATTTTCAGGCCCCGGAGCCGGTGTTGGACGCACTGAGAAAGGCTGTGGAGCATGGGATTTTCGGCTACAGTGAGACGAAGGAGGACTACACGCAGACCGTGGCCTCCTGGTTCCGAGAGCGATTCGGTTGGGAAACCCACCCGGAATGGCTGGTCAAGACGCCCGGTGTTGTCTTTGCCTTGGCTATGGCGGTGCGGGCGCTGACCTGTCCCGGCGACGGGGTGCTGATTCAAACGCCGGTCTATTATCCTTTTTTCAGCGTGATTCGGGACAACGGACGAAAGGTGGTCGAGAACCGGCTTCGCTATATCCAGGGCCGGTATACCATTGATTTTGAGGATTTTGAGCACCAGATTAAGGATAATCGGGTAACGCTCTTTCTCCTGTGCAGTCCTCACAACCCGGTGGGCCGCGTATGGACGCAGGATGAGCTGAGGCAAATGGGACGCATCTGCGAGCGATATGGAGTTTATGTGGTCTCTGATGAGATTCACTGCGACTTTGCTTTCCCGGAGCATCCTCACCACATCTTTCCGAACGCTGTTCCGTCAATGGAGGGACGCACCATCGTCTGCACCGCCGCCAGCAAATCCTTTAATCTGGCGGGATTACAGGTGTCGAATATTTGGATACCAAATGAGTGGATCCGCCGACGGTTTGTCCGGGAGATAGACAAATGCGGTTATTCCCAGCTTAATCAGTTGGGACTGGTAGCGACCCAGGCGGCCTACACTGGCGGCAGCGAATGGCTAGAGCAGTGTAAAACCTATCTGCGGCACAATCTGGACTTTCTGCGGGCATTTTTGACAGAGCGCATCCCTCAAATCCGATTGGTGGAGCCGGAGGGAACCTATTTCGCCTGGCTGGATTGCTCCGGGCTGAAGTTGAGCAGCAGAGAATTGGATGATCTGATTCTCCACCGTGCAAAGCTGTGGCTGGATCCGGGAGCCATGTTCGGTGGCGGTGCGGAGCAGTTTCAGCGCGTCGTCCTGGCTTGTCCCCGGAAGACATTGGAGACAGCTTTGGAACGGTTGGCAACAGCGGTGCAGAGTTTGCCTTGAGAAGATTTAACCTTGGACGATATATTTGGAGGTCATAATGAGTCAGGATAAAAAAGAGACAGAACGGAAAGAACCTATTGCCCCAGCCCAATTTCGGCAAATACAGGAGCTTGCAAGTACTATACGTTATGGCTCGATCACCCTTGTATTTCAAGATGGCGCTTTGATTCAGATTGAGAAAAATGAAAAGATACGAATACCAAGGCAGTGAAACCTCTGGCCATAACGGAGATGCTGCGTATGCCCCTGTATACCAGCGTTTTTTTGCATCCAATTTTGGAAGGAGATATAAATATGAACGGCATCAGCGCTAAAGCGGAGCAATACACACGAGGCAATCCGCTGGAGCATGTATCCAATCTGCATCCCTGTTTCAGCGGAGGCGTCAATACAAATCGGGGTCGGGTTCATCTTCCTGTCAGTCCGGCCTGCAATATTCAATGCGCCTTCTGCAATCGGACACGCAATGAAACGGAGCAGAGGCCGGGCGTGACCGCCCAGCTTCTGTCACCTGAGGACGCTGCGGATATAGTGGATCGGGCGCTGGAGCTGTGCCCGGAAATCACGGTCGCCGGTATCGCCGGGCCGGGGGATACGCTGGCCACCCACCATGCCATTGATACGTTCCGCCTGATACAGCAGCGGCACCCAGAGCTGATCAACTGCCTGAGTACCAATGGCCTTCTGCTGGAGCGATATGCAGAGGAGCTGATCGAGGTAGGAGTCCGCACCATTACGGTAACGGTCAACGCGGTGGATCCGGAGATCCTGAAGCATATCTGTTTGTGGGTCGTGAAGGATGGGAAGTGCTACGAGGGAACCGAGGGAGCGGCTGTCCTGATTGAAGCCCAGAAGCGGGGCATTTCCAAAATCTCCTCACTGGGCGCTCTGGTCAAGATTAATATGGTGCTGGTACCGGGAATCAATGACAGCCATGTGGAGGAGGTTGCCCGCACGGTGAAGGATCTGGGAGCGAATTTTCTCAATATCATACCGCTGATTCCGCAGTATAAGCTGTCCCATCTGCGGGAGCCGTCCTGCGAGGAGCTGTACGCCGCACGGGAACGGGCGGAAGCGTATCTGCCTGTGTTTCGCCACTGCCAGCGCTGCCGCGCCGATGCCTG
This sequence comes from Oscillospiraceae bacterium, assembly GCA_021205095.1. Taxonomy (GTDB): domain Bacteria; phylum Bacillota; class Clostridia; order Oscillospirales; family Oscillospiraceae; genus CAJOIG01. The sequence goes on from JAJPYE010000038.1 coordinate 63,900, forward strand.
CGGAATCCCCGGTCAGTCTGAGCTGGCTGACCAGCTCTATCGGTTCCGCCAGGCTCCAACCACCTTCTCGCACGGCTGATGCAGAGAATGGCGGATGCCGTTATTCGATTCGATAAGATGTGGACTTTTAGCCTTTTATGATAGTAAAAAAAGAAAAAGCCTTTACCAAAGCTAGCTGCCGAAAGACGGCAACAGTTGACAGAGGCTGTTTCATTTTTTAAGAAGAGTAAATTACCCTTGACAAAACTCGTCTCAGTATACTAAAAAAGCCAATGCCACAAACAGCATTTATGCCGCTGACATACAGGACCTGCAGGAGCGGCTGGATGAGATTTGGGCGACCCAAAAGGAATCCCTGCGGGTTCTCGCCTCCCTCTCATAAACCAGACCGTCAAGGCATGGGAAGCAATCTCCATGGAATTCCCTTTCCAGCCATATTTTGCTTCGCAAAGAATCAGCCTTAATCAAACATCTTACGGCTGACAATGGCTCTTTTTAAGCCATCCTTGGTGTTCACACTTTGAGAACCTTTTGCACTGGTTCTATTTTGTCGATAACAGAGCAAGGCATTATATTACAACAGATGATAGTTTTTATTGGATCTTTTTATTGTAGTCAGGTTATGTAAAAGTTGTTATCAAGAGTGCATGAATAGAACTGATGTTGAGTAGGCTAAGTATTTTTAAGGTTTTTTCAATCTGCTTATATTAAGATAGTGGTGGAGCCTGCCGCTTAAGATGAATATGTGGTTAAGCTACATAAAAACCATTCCCTCGCCTGCGCAATTTGAGCAGGAGAGGGGGTTGCTTAATATATACATTGCTGTCAGCATTATTTTTTGACATGTAGCAACTCATTTATTTTATCGTTTTATTTTACCGTTCTTGCAACCTTTCCTTTTGCGTGGACTTGGCAGGGTCAGGGCTGTGATCCCCCTAAAATATGTTCACCCTCAAACATCTTCCAGTTTTTAATAGGTGTCCACTTCCTTAGTCCGGGCCTTCATGTTCTTCAGGTGTTATACAGGCTTTCCAAAGAGGAGCGATAGTCACTGGGAGTAACGTTTTCATAACGTTTAAAAACCTCAGTAAAATTGCGGCGGGAGTAGTAACCGCAGCTTGTGGCCACCTTCTCCAGAGAGATCCCATCTGCAATCATTTGCTTGGCGCATCCCAGTCGGCACTGGTGGATATATTCCAATACGGTGATTCCTGTGGCCGTCTTAAAACCTTTGGACAGTGCGGTGCGGCTGATCTGCAGCTTCTCGCAGATTTTTTCCACAGTCAGATCTGGTTCAGCAAAGTGTGCTTGTATATAAGCTTTGGCTGCGTTTGCCTTTGCGGACGATGTGTTGCCTAGAATGTCCTGGTCGGCAAAGCCGGCTACAAGGTCGGAAAAGTTTTGCAGTGCCTCAAGGACATCATTGCGGGTGGAACATTTGCCTAGGTTTACATAACATTGAATGAGGGCGAGGCTTCTGCCACTGTGTGGGTCGTTATGCGGTGTGTGCAAATCTACTCCCATCGTGTTCAGCAGGAAGGTCATATAATGCTGAAGCATCCAACATGAACGAGAAAAAGAGGCGTCAATGTATTCCATTTCAGGATAATAGCTATTAATCAGAAGTTGACAGGCTTGAATATAGTTGTGCTGAAGACAGGCGGAGTAGAAGCATTGCTCGAAGGTAAAGCGGGTGCTGGTGGCGTCATTCTTCGGATATTGGCGGCCTGAGAAGTAGTTGATATACTCAATGGAAGATGGATCCTCGGTCAAAAGGGTCAGGGCGCTGTCATATGCCCAAAATAGCCAGTTGACGCCTTGTACAGGGAAGCTAACAGACGTTTTGCATGAAATATCGTGGGTATCGGAAAGCTCCTGTAAAATCTTACGCACTTGCCGCAAGGTTTTATTATATATTTTCTCCAGGCTGTTGTCGGAACCAGAGGGATCTGTCTTAATTGGAATGACCAATGTCGTGTTCATCTGGATGTTGGCGATGTAGCAGGTCAAATGCTTGTTACAAATATTTTCTACTGTTACTCCTAATGACCGCATGGAGTCATAAGTCGGAGGCAGCCCCTGAGCCTGCATATAATGTTCAGCATCGGGACGCAATAATGTCACAATGAACCAGTTTGTATTGAAGTGTATATTATATTGCTTCAGAAGGCTCTCAATTCTATCAGGTTCAGGTAATTCTCCCAGTAGAATGCGTTTCAGTATGTTTCCCTGCAGCAGATGCTCTGTATAGTTCAGTTGTTCGAAAGTTGCGTCCAAGAGGCTTTCCGTCTCTGTGAGCTTCTGCTTTAGCTCCTGGATTCTTTTTGTCTCATCCATATGCTTGCCTTTCTGTAATGCACCGGTCGGAGGGGTCTTTGGATATGATGATATTTTAACTTTATTATATCACCAAGAGGGAAAAGGTCAACCCAAACCCTGCTGCGATGGGTTTACATTTGCGCCCCTTCGCTGAACATTCGTGTTCTTGTGCCAATGACGATTGCATAGTAAAATATTCACAAAGGAAATCGTTAATGATGACCGGTTTGTTATCATGATGCACAAAAAAAGGAAAGGTAGGAACATATGAAAAATAAATACACCCACCTGTTGTCGCCGCTCAAGGTTGGAAATGTGATGCTGAAGAATCGCATCCTCTCCAGTTCTGCATTCTCTGCGAGGAATATGTTGAGGATGAAATGGGCGGCGGCGAGAATATCGACTGGTATGACCCTGATCAGATCGTTGGATCCGGCCCCTACGAAGTTACAGCCTATGAATCCGGCGCTACTATTACGCTGGAAAAGCGTGATGATTCGATGATGCCGAGGACAAATATGATTGGAGAAACGCCTGCGAAGATGGCTTTGATGTAGGCATTTTTCCGGAGGATTATGAAACCGAGGCGGAATATGAGGAAGCGCTTGAAAATGCCAGACTTGCACAATCAGCGCCTGTGACGATACCGATTTCTCTGTACTTCGAGCTTTCTTACCCAGGAAAGGAAGCATTGTCGATTTAACGCTTCAGGAAATGGCAGTCAACCCCGACTTCCTCACAGGTGTTCTGGAGAAGAACCCAGGATTTCCTTCTGCTGCGAAGTATATCGCATATGCCCTGGGGCATGAGCAGGCAGATCTGGCGGAGAGTATGTTCCGTTCTGCCATTGCCCATCCAGACGGAAATGGGAAGGAACTGGACGACTTCATAGGGCGCATCCTGTCCGCCTGCGAAAATTGGAACGAGCTGGAAACCATGGAGGCTTTCAAATTCCACATTCTTCCCATCATTGCACAGATTGAGGATAAACGCATCCAGCGCTTGTTTCCCCGTATTCAGGAAAGAATAGATAGCTATATTCATTCCGTTGAGTCCACCTGTGAACAATATCGGTATTCCCGCCGCTTCGTATGGAGGAAGACTTGCGAGGACGGTTCGGAGTATGGGATAGATCCCCTGGACTACGAGACGGAGGAGGAATATAATGAGGCTATCCTACAAAGAAAATACGGGTGGCGTGAGTGGCGTTCTCAGCAGGCCAAGCAATACGGCCTCAATGTGACTGACTATGAAACCGATGGGGCGTTTATGGCGGCGCTTACAGAGGCACAGAGGAAAGAGGATGCCCGGCGATTCAAAAGGACAGAAACTGACCCGCTTGCCGATACGGACATGACCGTATATACCTTTTGCGGAGTCACTTTCCCAAACAGCAGCCAAATCTACCACTACCGAACAGATGACGATTCCCTGACTGTTGGCGATATGGTAGTTGTTCCCGTTGGCAGAGACGGCAGAGAGGAAGTCGCAGAAATCGTCACAGTAGAAAAGCACCGGCGCAAAACAGCGCCCTATCCCGTAGATAAGGCAAAGCTTATCAAGCGCCGGTATGCAGACAAGTAAATCAGCGAGGTGCCGGTTTTATACCAGCACCTCGCTTTGATATTTTCCTTACGGAAAAGTTTATTCCGTCACCGTAATGGTTACGGGGATTTCTGTTGTGACGATTGCTCTTGCTTCGGTTTCGGGATCGTAATACAGCACTACAAATTTTCCGTCATAGCCGCCCGGTTCCAATAGCTCTGCAGCTCCGTCTAGCAGACGCAGCGTCGATACCTGACTGCCCGGTTCTATCAGCCCGGATTGCATAATCACCGTGTCCTGAATCACCAGTTGCAGCACTATATTCTCCGTGGATCGACTGGGGTTGCCGAAATACAAGGAAACCGTTTCCTCCGACAGCGCCACGGAAACATCCACAGAATAAGTCAGACTGACCGCGCCGCCGCCCTCGGCTGCCTCCAGCTTTTCGTCGCCCTCGTCCCCCATGGACTCGGCGCTCTCCTCCTGCTGAGGGGCATAGTCCGGGGTGAGATCCGTTGTCTGCTCGTCCCGCCCCCGAACGGATACGGCCCAGACGGCAATACCAACGGCAGCAACGGCGACCAGCAAAAGCAGAATGATCAGTCGCTTGCTTCTGCGCTCCCTTCGCGACGGCTTTCGCACATGCTTTCCATTCACCGCCATGAAACGCTCTCCCTAATGCAGTTGCAGTGCCGGAGCATCACTCCGTTGCAGCCCCTGCGGCAGTAATTGTCACCACCACGCTGCCGACCTGTGTTTTTTCGGATACAGAGTCATCCAGCGCACCGCTCAGGGTCAAGGCTGCCGTACCGGAGGGAGCGGCGGCCACCTCTGTGCCTACCGCTGTTGCCAGATTCAACGTTGGGTTGTCAAAGGTTCCTGTTACGTCCTTGTAATCATCGCCTGGAGTATAGGTCAGAGCGGCAGTGATAGCGGCGTTGGAGTGATTCTTTACCGTGATCTCATCGGCGCCGCTGGCGCTGGCCGTCCATGCCGCCTCCGTCTCATTGGTATAGGTATGGCTGCTGCCGTCCCAATCCCCAGCGCTTGCATCCGTATAGGTGAACGTCATATCGCCCCAGGAAATATCCACGCTGTAAATGATTTTTTCCTCACCGCCTGACACATAGGTGGCATATACCGGCGCGGAGTCCGTTCCTCCATTGGTGGTGATTGTGGCGGCAAACGCTGTGACGGACAGCGCCAGAATCAGCGCCGCTGCCAGAACCAGGGCCAGAAGCTTTTTCATTGTTTCAACCTCCATATTTTTTGTTTTATTTCTTTTACGCCCTTGCCATCGGGCGCAAATATCCTCATGTTGCCTTTCCACACAAGGCATATGCGGTTTCCATAATTTATGCTCTACTGCCAATAAGCTAACAGAATGAGTCTTTTTTAAAGGTTTATCTCTCTGTTGCCAGGCGAAAGGTTTACATAATAATACGTTCTCTTCCGAAAATTAATATCCATTAACATTAATGCGGAATATCTTTTCTGCGGTTGGTTAATTATATATCATTACGCATCCTATTTTCAACACTAATTTTCAATTCGTAATTATTTGTAATCTATGCTTTTAATTTCATACTTTTTGCAGGTGAAGATAGGACGAATGTAGTGGGTTGTGGTATTCAAATATGTGCCGCTCCCGGCGTTAGCAGTGTCGGGAGCGGTTTTTTTAGTTGAAACAGTTTGAACAGTACTCATATCCGCGGCTTTCCGCTTCGCCGAGGGTCATGGTGGTATAATTTTTCATGCCGGAGCAGTTGCTGCGGAGGTGGATTTTGTGGCTGGATTGACTGACGTAGACCTCTGTGTTGGAGGGATAGCCTTTAATGTAAGTAACAGGTTCCTCCGTGGGGGCGGGCGTTGAATCTGCCGTGGGAACAGGAGTCGGATCAGCAGTGGGTTCGGTTGTTGCTTCCGGGGTGGGTTCTGCCGTGGGTGCAGAGGTTGGTTCTGCCGTTGGAGATGGCGTAGACTTTGCTGTAGGGGAAGGTGTTGGCGTGGGAGTAGGTTCCGCTGTAGGTGTGGGTGTTGGTTCCAGCGTGGGAGAAGCCGTTGCCACGGCGGCGGACGTTGGAGATGGCGTTGCGAGGGCTGTGTCATCTGTGCCGCCATTCAGTCCAATGGCAAACAGGCAGACAGCGACGATAATGATCGGAATGAGAAGCGCACGGCGAGCAGGCTTCATGGCAGGGTCTCCTTCTTTGTTTTTTTCATTGCACAGGTTCCAGGAGTGAAAGCAGGGGCGTCAACGGTTGCTGTTACAGCACAGAGGTCGCCCACGGTTGTGGACGCTTTCGGATGACTATATGCGGGTAAACGGCAAGGTCTTTTCTAGTGCAGGCAAGCTGCTGAGTTTATAATCATCCTAACACAGTGCGTGAAGAATGTCAAAAAATTTGCAAAAGCTGTAGGACATCGGCGTTTGGGGCGCTTTTTAGTTAGCAATTTGAGCTTCAGTGAGCAAAAACAAAGGGCAAAACCCGATTTCCTGCGTCGGAGAGCGGGAGGGCGCAAACCATTGATGCATAAAGAAAAACCGGGAATCACTGGTTTTTCAGTGATTCCCGGTTTGGTCCGAGTGGCGGGATTTGAACCCACGGCCTCATGGTCCCGAACCATGCGCGCTACCAACTGCGCTACACCCGGATAAAAATGGAGCAGGTGAAGGGAATCGAACCCTCGTATTCAGCTTGGGAAGCTGATGTTCTGCCATTGAACTACACCTGCACGGCTTTAAGATTATAGCACTCTTATTGGACAAATGCAAGCATAATTTTCAAGTCCTTTCCATATCCTTGCAAAGGAGGGAGGGGAGAAAAAAGATGGGAAGGGCGCTTGCGGCGGCGGCTATATTTTTGGCCTTGAGCTGTTTAAAATACGCGTGGCCGGGATTTTCGGGGGAACCGTCGTCTGTTCTTAAGGAGAGGATGGAATGTGAAACGGTGGTTTTGTATTTCCCGGAGGATGCGGTTACATGGCTGGGCTTGGATTGACGATTAGCCCCGGATTTCTTTTGTTGGGGGCGGCGTTATATTATATGGGAAGCTGGCCTGCGCTGGGGGCTTTTTTGGCGGCGGGGCTGGCCCATGAGCTGGGGCATTTGACGGGTATATTTCTGGCCGGGGCGACCATACAAAGCGTACATATAACGGCCTGTGGCCCGGTGATAAATTACAGCGGCGCGCTGACAAAGCGGCAGGAGGCGGGGATTATTGCGGCGGGGCCAATGGCAGGGCTGTTTTTTGCGGTATGCTGCTTTCTTACGGACATCCCCTTCCTCTGCTATGCCGGAGCTGTTGCTCTGCTTGCGTCGGCGTTCAATCTGCTGCCCGTGCTGCCCATGGATGGGGGAAGACTGGCGCAGTATGGACTGGAGCTGGTGATGCCTGAGCCGTGGGCGGCGGTCGTATTGCGGATAACCGGGAGCCTCTGCGCGGCGGGGGTGCTGGCTACGGGAATATACATACGATCTATTGCGGCGGCTGCGGCGGGGATATGGATGGCGGCACTTGCCAATGTGCCAAAACTGCGTTAAAATGGGTACACATTTCAGACAAAACGAGGGGCTTATGAATTTATTAGACGATGAGAAGCTGAAAAATATACTTCGGCAGGTGGAAAAGCCCGCGCGATATGTGGGCGGAGAGTATAACCAGGTAATCAAGGATAAAAACCAGGTGGATGTGCGCTTTGCGTTCTGTTTTCCCGATACCTATGAAATAGGTATGTCAAACCTGGGTGTAAAGATTTTATACGGGATCATTAACGAGATGCCGGGGGTCTGGTGCGAGCGGGTGTTCGCTCCCTGGGGGGATATGGCGGAGCAGATGCGCCGGGAGCATATTCCCATCTGGGCGTTGGAAAGCGGCGACCCGCTGGAGGAGTTTGACATCATCGCCTTCTCCCTGGGCTATGAGATGGCCTACACCACGGTGCTGGACGTGCTGGATCTGGGGGGCATACCCCTTCACGCGGCGGACAGGCCGGGGCTTGACCATCTGGTTATGGCCGGGGGCGCCTGCTGCTGCAACATAGAGCCGATGGCGGATTTCCTTGACCTGTGCTTCCTGGGGGAAGGGGAGGACATGGACAGGGAGGTGATAGAGCTTTACCGCGAGGCCAAGCGGGAGGGCTGGAGCAAGGAGCAGTTTCTGCGTGAGGCGTCCCATATCGGCGGCATATATGTACCGAGCCTCTATGACATTACCTATCACGAGGACGGAACGGTGGCGTCCATCACGGCGAAGGACGGCGCACCGGCGAAGGTTCGCAAGCGGATTGTGGAGGATTTTGAAAACAGCTACTATCCCACCAGGCCTATCGTGCCAAGCACGGAGATTGTCCACGACCGGGTGTCCCTGGAGGTGTTCCGGGGATGCATAAGGGGCTGCCGTTTCTGCCAGGCGGGGCAGATCAACCGGCCTGTTCGCAGCCGCAGCGCGGAAAAGCTGCTGGCGCTGGGCCGGGAGACCCTGGAAAACACCGGCTATCAGGAGCTGAATCTTTCCAGTCTCAGCACCAGCGATTACAGGGAGCTGTCCGCCCTGTGCGACGGGCTTTTGGATTACTGCCGGCCCAGGGGCATCAGCCTGAGTCTGCCGTCTCTGCGGGCGGACAATTTCTCTATGGACATCATGCAGCGAGTGCAGCAGGTGCGGAAGGGGGGGCTGACCTTCGCGCCGGAGGCGGGTACCCAGCGGCTGCGGGACGTTATCAACAAAAATGTCACGGAGGACGACCTGCTGGAATCCTGCCGGGTGGCCTTTTCCGGGGGCTGGAACGGGGTGAAGCTGTATTTCATGCTGGGCCTTCCCACGGAGACGGACGAGGATGTTTTGGGTATTGCGGAGCTGGCGCAGAAGGTGTTTTGGGTCTGGAAGAAAAACGCCGTGAACCGCAGCCGGGGCGTTCGCATTACGGTCAGTACCTCTGAATTTATTCCCAAGCCCCATACCCCCTTCCAGTGGGAGGCTCAGGTCAGCCGGGACGAATATCTCCGCCGGGTGGGACTGTTGTCCAATGCGCTGAAGCAGACCCGCTCCATCACCTATAACTGGCACGATGCGGAGATGAGTCTGATAGAGGCGGCTCTGGCCAGGGGCGATCGAAAAATGGGCCGGGTCATCGAGGAGGTCTGGCGCACCGGGGGACGGCTGGAATCCTGGAGCGAGTATTTCTCCCTGGAGCGCTGGCTGACGGCCTTCCAGACCTGCGGCATGGACATTGATTTTTACGCCACCCGTGAGCGGCCAGTGGACGAGCTTATGCCCTGGGAGCATATGGACAACGGCGTTACCCGCCGCCATCTGGAGCGGGAGCGGGCGGCGGCGTATGCCGGAAAGCTCAGTCCCGACTGCCGGAAGGCCTGCATGGGCTGCGGGGCGGCGTCGCTTTTGAAGGAGGGTGTGTGCCGTGGATAAGCTGCGCTTGAAATTTTCGAAAACGGGCCGTGCGGCCTATATATCTCACCTGGATCTGATACGCACTATGCAGCGGGTGTTTTCGCGGGCCGGGGTGCCGCTGAAATACAGCGAGGGCTTCAACCCTCACGCAAAAATATCCATTATCCTGCCTCTGCCGGTGGGGACGGAGAGCCAGTGCGAATATATGGACTTCTCCCTGACGGAGGAGCGGGCGCTGGAAACCCTGCCGGACTGCCTAAATCCCTATATGCCGGAGGGCCTCCGGGCCATAGAGGCGTACCAGGCCCCCCGCAAGGGGTCGGAGCTGCGCTGGCTGCGGTATGAGGGCGTTATGCGCCATGGCCGGGACGGGGCGCATTATAATGAATTTTTCGCCCAGCCGGAGCTTTGGGTCACGCGCCGGGGCAAGAAGGGGGAGCGGCGGGATAATATCGCCCTGGGCATTGGCCGCGCCGTGTTTACGGACACGCCGGAGGGGGTGTCCGCCGAGCTTCTGCTTCACGCCCTGGAGCCTACCGTCACCCCGGAGCTTTTAATGGCCGCCCTGGGGGAGGCCGGGCCGGGCTATTATGCCTTTACCAGAAAAGAAGCCTTTTTGGAGGATATGACGCCCTTTCGATGAAAAAAGGCTCCTGGTGGCTGCAAAAAAAGCTTGCATCTGGGGGCGATATGTGTTAATATTTTTCAGTGTGCGTGACGCTATAAAAGGCGTCTGCGCGTCTATCAGGGCGGTCCGCTGCCGGAAGAGCTTTGTCCCCGGTAAGAACGTCTATTGTTAAGGAAGGTTTTATTATGGATCTCATCAATGCGCTGACCCAGCAGTACATGAAGCCTGAGCTTCCCGAAATGAACGTGGGCGACACCGTTCGCGTCACCGTTCGCATCAAGGAAGGCAACCGTGAGCGTAACCAGGCTTTTGAGGGTACGCTTATCGCCAAGAAGCACGGCGGCATCAACGAGACGATTACCGTTCGCCGTATCTCCTATGGCGTGGGCTGCGAGAAGGTCTTCCCCGTTCACTCCCCTAACATCGTGTCTGTAGACACCGTTCGCCGGGGCAAGGTGCGGCGTGCCAAGCTGTATTACCTGCGTGACCGCGTGGGCAAGGCGGCCAAGGTCAAGGAAAAGCTTTGAGAAACAAAAAAAGAGGCGTACGCCTCTTTTTTTGTTGCGTTTATTGGGGTTTGCATAGTATAATAATTTTTACTGGCCGTGATGGTCAGCCAAAGAGGTCGAGACAAACGGCCCCAGGTGCGAGAAAGGGATAAGACAATGAAGGATACGAATAAAGGCTCCCACCTGGCCCAAAACCAGCGGGCGGCCAAAAAGAAACAGAAACGCTCTGATCTGAAGCCGAAGGAGCAGGAAACTGCGCCGGAAGAGGCGGAGGCCGTCAGCCCCTATAGGGAATCCTACGAATGGATACAGTGCCTGGTGCTGGCTCTGATTGCGTGTGTGCTGCTGTTTGTGTTTGTTGCCCGCGTTATCGACGTGGTGGGCTATTCCATGGTTCCTACCCTGGACGATGGGGATAAAATCATTATCACCCGCTGGGCCGGGGATTATGAGCAGGGGGACATCGTTGTCCTGCGGAAGGAAACACTGCGGGAGGAGCCTATTGTCAAGCGGGTGATTGCCGTAGAGGGGCAGACTGTGGACATCGACTTCACCCTTGGCATCGTGTATGTGGACGGCGTGGCACTGGATGAACCGTATGTGAACGAGCTGACCTATACCCAGGAGGATTTTGAGGGGCCGATCACCGTCCCGGAGGGGTGCGTGTTCGTCATGGGCGACAACCGCAACAACTCCACGGACAGCCGGGACGCCCGCGTGGGCTGTGTTGACACCAGGTATATTATGGGAAAGGTGGTCTTCCGCATCATGCCGTTGAGCAAGATGGGGGCGATATACGGGACAGATGGCTGATATACAATGGTTTCCCGGCCACATGAAAAAGGCCGAGCGGATGATGCAGGACAGCCTGAAGCTGGTGGACGTGATCTGCGAGGTGGTGGATGCCCGCATCCCCGCTGCCAGCCGGAATCCAGACCTGGACGAGATCATCGCTGGACGAAAGCCCAGGCTTCTCATCCTCAATCGCTCGGATCAGGCAGACCCCAACATTACTGCCCAGTGGCGGAATTACTATAAGACCCAGGGGACGCCCTTTCTGGAATGTGACGCCCGCTCTGGCCGGGGCGTGAAGGAGCTGCCAAAGGCCCTTCGGGCGCTGCGGGACAAAAACGGCCCCATGCGGGCCATGGTGGTGGGCGTGCCGAACGTAGGGAAATCCACCTTCATCAATAAGGTCAGTGGCCGCAAGACTGCCGCTGTCTCCGACCGCCCCGGCGTGACAAGGGGCAAGCAGTGGATAACGGTGGATAACCAGCTTGAGCTGCTGGACACCCCCGGCATTTTGTGGCCAAAATTTGTGGATCAGGCCACGGGAGAGCTGCTGGCCTTTACCGGCGCGGTGAAGGATGACGTGCTGGACAGAGAGGAGCTGGCGGCAAAGCTGCTGGTGCTTCTGCGGGCGGAATATCCGGCGGCCCTGACGGCCAGGTATAAAATAGACCCTGACCCGGAGGCTCAGGGCTGGGAGCTGCTGGAAGCCTGCGCCAGAAAGCGGGGCTTTCTCATGGCGGGCGGTGAGGTCAACACAGAGCGTATGGCCGCCATTTTGTTGGATGAGTTCCGGGGCGGCAAGCTGGGGAGGATAAGCCTTGAACGCCCCCGCTGATTTATGGGCCATGGAGGCCGCACTTCACGGGCAGGGCCTGTCTTTGGTCTGTGGAGTGGACGAGGCCGGGCGAGGCCCCCTGGCGGGGCCGGTGTGCGCGGCGGCGGTGATTCTGCCTATGGGCTGCGAGCTGCCGGGCCTGAACGACTCCAAAAAGCTGACGGAAAAGCAGCGGGAGCGGCTGTTTCCTCTTATACAGGAGCGGGCTGTGGCCTATGGCGTCGCCTTCGCCTCCGTGGAGGAGATAGAGGAAATGAACATCCTGTCCGCCGCCCTTCTCGCCATGAACCGGGCCATCGAGCAGCTTTCGCCGGCCCCGGAAATGGCCCTGATAGACGGTAACACCACGCGGGATATAAAAATCCCGGCCCAAAGCGTCGTCGGCGGGGATGGAAAATGCGCCTGTATCGCGGCGGCCTCCGTGCTGGCGAAGGTGACCCGTGACCGGCTTATGACGGAGCTTGCCGCGCAATATCCCCAATACGGCTTTGAAAAGCACAAGGGCTATGGCACCCGCGCCCATTATGCGGCGCTGGACGAATACGGCCCCTGTCCCGCCCACCGTATGTCCTTTTTGAGGAAATACTATGCCAAGCGATAAAAAGCTCCTGGGCGCCTTTGGGGAGGACGAGGCCTGCCGGTATCTCCGGCGTCACGGATATAAAATTATTGGCCGCAACTTTTCCTGCCGTTTTGGAGAGATAGACATTATCGCCCAGAACAGACGCTATATCGTTTTTGCAGAGGTGAAGCTGCGCCGGAGCGGGGAATTTGCCCGTGCGATGGAATATGTAACGGAGGACAAGCAGCGCCGCGTTATTATGGCGGCGGAGTTGTGGCTGTCCCGAAATCCCGCCAGCCGTCAGCCCCGGTTTGACGTGCTGGAGGTATACGCCCCCCAGGGGGCGATGACAAAGAAACCGGAAATTCATCATATAGAGGACGCTTACCAGATATGAACTATGTCAGCACAAGACAGGGGACGGCGGGCATCACCGCGTCCCAGGCCATCATCCATGGCATAGCCCCGGACGGGGGGCTGTATGTACCCACGGAAATACCCGCTGTGAGCCAGGATTTCATCCGCGAGCTGTGCGGCCTGGATTACCGGGCCAGGGCGGTGCGTATCCTGGGCCTGTATTTGGAGGAATTCTCCCAGGCAGAGCTGGAGCAGATCGCCGCCGCCTCCTATGGGGATAATTTCGATACCCCGGCCATCGCGCCGCTGCATATGCTGGACGAAAAAACCGGCGTGTTGGAGCTGTGGCACGGCCCCACCTGCGCCTTCAAGGATATGGCCCTTCAAATCATGCCAAGACTCCTGACTGCCAGCCTTGAGAAAAACGGTGAAAAGCGTACCGTCAGCATCCTGGTGGCCACAAGCGGCGACACGGGCAAGGCGGCCCTGGAGGGATTCCGGGACGTACCCGGCACCCGGATTATGGTGTTCTATCCCAAGGACGGGGTGTCCCAGGTGCAGAAGCTGCAAATGGCCACCCAGGAAGGCGAAAACGTAAACGTAGTGGCGGTGGAAGGAAACTTCGACGATGCCCAGACCGGCGTGAAGAAAATCTTCGCCGACAGGGAATTTGCCGAGAAGCTGAACGAGCGCGGCTATTTCCTCAGCTCCGCCAACTCCATAAACTGGGGTCGTCTGGTTCCGCAGATCGTCTATTATTTCTCCGCCTACTGCGATTTTGTGAACGCCGGGAAAATCGCCCTGGGGGACAAGCTGGATTTCTGCGTACCCACCGGGAACTTTGGCAACATCCTGGCCGGATGGTTTGCGAAGCGGATGGGTCTGCCGGTGGGCCGCTTTATCTGCGCCTCCAATGACAACAACGTGCTGACTGATTTCATCCGTACCGGCGTATACGATAAAAACCGGCCCTTCTATCAGACCGGCTCTCCATCCATGGATATTCTGGTGTCCTCCAACCTGGAGCGGCTCCTGTATTGCCTGACCGGGGACGCTGCCGCTGTGGCCGGGTTCATGGCCCAGCTCTCGGACGCCGGTCGGTACGATGTGGGCGAGGCCATCCGCGCCGCCGTTCAGGCGGAGTTTTACGGCGGCTGGTGTAAAAACGCCGACTCCCTGGCGGAAATCGGGAAGCGCTGGAGTGAGCAGGACTATCTCATGGACACCCATACCGCCGTGGCCAGCCGGGTACTGGCAGATTACCGGGTGGAGACCGGTTCGGACACTCCCTGCGTCATTGTGTCCACGGCCAGTCCCTATAAATTCGGCGGCTCCGTGCTGGAGGCCCTGGGCGTTCAGACGGAGGAGACCGGCCCGACCCTGATGGATATGCTGGCGGCCAAGACAGGGATTGCCACCCCCGCGCCTCTGGCCTCTCTTGCCAACAAGCCCGTCCGCTTTACGAAGTGGGTGGAGACCGGGGACATGGAAAAGGCTGTGGCGGAATTTCTGGCGTAAGCGTCTCGTATATGTAGAGGCGGCGTGAGCCGCCCCTGAGGTTTTTACAGGGTCTGCCAGGTGTCCACAGGCGCGAAGGTGCCGCAGAAGGTCTCGGCCTCCGTGGTGGCATTTTCGCTCTTGACGTTGATGTGCGTGGCGGTACAGACATCGCCAATGGCGTGGTGCTTGCAGTTTTCAACGCTACAGCAAACACCGCTGATACAGTCGCAGTCCTGGCGGTCACAGCTTCTTTTATCCATCTCAATCACCTCGCGGATAGTATCTGCGGCAGGAGGTGCGTTTATACCTATGTCACTTTTTGCCATAGGCGATCTGCATCTGTCCCTTACGGCCAATAAGCCTATGGATATGTTCGGATCCCGATGGGAAAATTATGTTGAAAAAATCAAGGCGGGCTTTTCGGCTTTGGGGCCGGAGGATGTGTGCGTTCTCTGCGGAGATATAAGCTGGGGCATCGACCTGGACGAGGCGCTGGAGGACTTTCGCTTCATCGAGGCCCTGCCTGGCCGGAAAATTATTGTGAAGGGAAATCACGACTATTGGTGGACCTCGGCGGCCAAGATGAACGCCTTTCTGGAGAAAAATGATTTACACACCATCAGCTTCCTTCGCAACAACGCCTATCCTTATGGGGAAAATGCCGCCATATGCGGTGCGAAGGGCTGGTTTTATGAGGAATCCCGCAGCTCGGTTCACGACAAAAAGCTGATTGACCGGGAGGCTCTGCGTCTGGAGGCCAGTCTGAAGGCCGCGGGGGAGCGGGATAAATATGTTTTTCTCCACTATCCGCCGAAATACGGCGGGTATCTATGCCCGGAAATCTTATATCTTTTGCGGCAATATGAGGCGAAGGTGTGCTGCAGCGGTCATCTTCATGCGGACAGTCTGCGCCTGGCCTTTAACGGCGTATGGGAGGGAACGCGGCATATATGCGTTTCCGGGGACAGAATTTTCTTTAAGCCTTGTAAAATTCTATGAGATTTGATACAATACAAACTTGATTCACTTTATAAATTCTTTTTTCATCTGTGTAATATAGGAAGGAGACAATCAACCCATGATCGTAAAGAATGTAGAGAAACAGGAAAAAAGCACCACTTCCTTTGACGTGACGTGCGATGCCGCCGAGTTTGAGAAGGCCATCAACACCGTCTATCAGAAAAACAAAGGCCAGATATATATCCAGGGCTTCCGCAAGGGCAAGGCTCCCCGCATGGTCATTGAGGGAATGTATGGCAAGGACGTTTTCTATGAGGACGCCACGGAAGAGCTTGCGCCCGACGCCTTCAAGTTTGCCACAGAGGAGCTGGGCCTGCGTACAGTGGGCCGTCCTGCGGTGAAAAATACAGAAGTATCCGAAGAAAAGGAGCTGACGATTTCCTTCGTCACGGCGGTTTGGCCTGAGGTAAAGCTGGGCCAGTATCGGGGCGTGGAAGCCCCCAAAGCCTCTGCGGAGGTGTCGGAGGAGAAGGTAGATGCGGAGCTGGCGAAGGTACAGAAGCGCAACGCCCGCATTGTGACGGCAGAGCGTCCCGCCCAGAAGGGGGATACTGTTGTCATCGACTATCTTGGCACCGTAGACGGCGTGGCGTTCGACGGCGGCGCAGCCGAGGGTCATAACCTGGAGCTTGGTTCCAACTCCTTCATCCCCGGCTTTGAGGACGGGGTCGTGGGTATGTCCGCCGGAGAGGAGAAGGACATCGACGTCACCTTCCCTGAGGCATACCACGCGGAGGAGCTGGCCGGAAAGGCCGCCGTGTTCCATGTGAAGTGCCATGAGGTCAAGGAGGAGGAGCTGCCTGAGCTGGACGACGAGTTTGCCAAGGACGTATCTGAGTTTGACACGCTTGATGAGTATAAGGCCTCTGTCCGCACCCGTCTGGAAGAGAGCGCCGCCGCTGCAGCGGAGGAGGATTTCCAGAATAATCTGATCATAAAGGCCGGGGACGCCATCGAGGCCGATATTCCCGACGCCATGGTGGAGGAGCAGATCGACAATATGATCAACGAGTATGACCAGAATCTGCAGATGAATGGCCTGAACCTCCAGCTCTATCTCCAGTACCTTGGTCAGACCGTGGCGGATTTCCGGGAGCAGTGCCGTCCCACGGCGGAGCGCCGGGTAAAGACGGAGCTTCTGCTGGACGCCATCGCGACGGCAGAGGGCATCGAGGTCTCCCAGGAGGACATCGACGCCGAGTATGAGAAGGTGGCCGACCAGTACCAGGCCGGCATTGAGACTGTGAAGAGCGCTGTCCCTGTAGACGCTATTGTCAGCGACATTAAGTCCCGCCGCGCTGCGGATATTATCTTTACCACCGGCGTTCCTACCGAGCCTGTGGAAGAGGAGCCAGAGGAAGAGGCTCCTGCCGCTGAGGAGGAAGCCCCGGCGGAGGAAGCTGAGACTCCGGCGGATAAGTAAGGCAAAAAATGGATAGGCTTTCATGGAAAGGAGAGATGTTATCATGAGCTTAGTACCATATGTAGTGGAACAGACCTCCCGTGGAGAGCGTTCCTATGATATTTTTTCCCGCCTGCTGAACGACCGCATCATCATGCTGTCGGAGGAGGTAAATGATACCACGGCCTCTCTTGTGGTGGCCCAGCTTCTCTATCTGGAGGGGCAGGATCCGGACAAGGACATCCAGTTTTACATTAACAGTCCCGGCGGAAGTGTCACCGCGGGCATGGCGATTTATGACACTATGCAGTATATCAAGTGCGACGTGTCCACCATCTGCGTGGGCCTGGGGGCCAGTATGGGTGCGTTTCTGCTGTCCAGCGGCGCCAAGGGCAAGCGTATTGCCCTGCCAAACGCGGAGATTATGATTCACCAGCCCTCCGCCGGCACGCAGGGGCAGATTACCGATATGGCCATCCATCTGCGCCGGTTGGAAACCATCAAGGAGCGGATGAATTATATCCTGGCAGAGAACACCAATCAGCCCTATGAGGTCATTGTGGACGCCTGCGAGCGGGATAACTTTATGACGGCGGAGGAGGCCAAGGAATTTGGCCTGATCGATAAGGTCATCTATAAAAGATAAAGGGGAAAATGCGAATGCCGAGAGACGGCGATAGAAAGACGATACGGTGCAGCTTTTGCGGCAAGCCCCAGTCTCAGACGGGACGGCTGATTGCCGGAAATGATGCTTATATCTGCGATGAGTGCGTCCGCCTGTGCGTGGACATTATTGGCGAGGAGAACGTTCTGGGGGAACAGCCGGATTACAGGCGTGATACCGGGATCGGTCAGCTCACCGCCGAAAATTTGCCAAAGCCCAAGGAGATTAAGGCTGCGCTGGATGAATATATCATCGGCCAGGACAGAGCGAAAATAGCCTTGTCCGTGGCGGTGTATAATCATTATAAGCGGGTTCTCCACGGTGGCGAAACAGATGTGGATTTGCAAAAATCCAATATTCTGCTTGTGGGGCCGACGGGCAGCGGCAAGACTCTTTTTGCGCAGACGATGGCGCGGATGCTAAACGTTCCCTTTGCTATTGCCGACGCCACCACCCTGACGGAGGCCGGTTATGTGGGGGAGGATGTGGAGAATATTCTTCTCCGGCTGCTCCAGGCGGCAGATTTCGATGTAGAGAGCGCCGAACATGGCATTATCTATATCGATGAGATGGACAAAATCTCCCGCAAGAGCGAGAACACCTCCATCACGAGGGATGTGTCCGGCGAGGGCGTGCAGCAGGCTTTGCTGAAAATATTGGAGGGGACGGTGGCCGCTGTTCCGCCCCAGGGCGGGCGCAAGCATCCGCACCAGGAGTTTATCCATGTGGATACGTCGAACATCCTGTTTATCTGCGGCGGTGCGTTCGACGGATTGGAGAAAATTATCGAAAACCGTCTTGACCGCAAAAGCATGGGCTTCGGCGGCGAGGTATCCTCCAAAAAGGAAAAGGATATGGGAGAAATACTGTCCCATGTTCAGAGCCACGATCTGCTGAAGTTCGGCATCATCCCGGAGCTGATCGGTCGTCTGCCAATCATCACCACGTTGGACAGCCTGGATAAGGAGGATCTCATCCGTATCCTGACGGAGCCGAAAAACGCGCTGGTGAAGCAGTATCAGACTATGCTGTACTATGACGACGTAACCTTGGAATTTGAGCCGAGCGCCCTGGGCGCGATTGCGGACAAGGCCATCGCCATGGATATTGGCGCCCGCGGTCTTCGGAGCATAGTGGAGGGCGTTATGACCGACGTAATGTATGAAATACCCTCCGACAAATCCATAGAAAAGGTTGTTATCACAGCGGACTGTGTTCGGAACGGCTCCCGACCTGTCGTGTACAGAAGGAAACGGCTCAGCCGAGACGCAGCATCGTAAGAAAACAAGAACAGGGCCGCACACAATGTGCGGCCCATGAGGTATATTATTGTAAATTTATGGATACTGAAGCTACAATCACTTTCCAACAAAATACCATGCCCATGGTGCCTATGCGGGGATTTTCCGTTTTTCCTGGCATGAGAGTAATATTTGATGTGGAACGCCCCGCCGATATGGCCGCTTTGGATGCGGCGATGGAGGTGGATCAGACGGTGTTCCTTGTGACGCAGCGTGACCCATCCCAGCAGGAGCCGAACGACGTTGACAGCTTTTATCAAATAGGCGCTATATGCCATGTGCGACAGATTCTCCGCGTCCCCGGCGGAGAGGAGGGAAAAGCCATGGTTGAGGGCGTTTCGCGCGGCTATCTTATTTGTCTGACGGCTAAGACTCCTTACTTCCGCGTTCAGGTGGAGACGCTGGAGGACGAAAGCTCTCCCCGCTCCGCTGTGAAGGGAGAGGCGCTTATGCGCCAGTGCTATGGGTTGGTGGAGAAATATGGCGAGACCTGTGGCCTGGACATGACGGAAATTCTGCACGTCATCACAGAGAGCAACGACCCAGGCTATATCGCGGACTACGTTACCCAGAATATTTACATGCGAAGCGACCAAAAGCAGCTTGTGCTGGAGGAGCTGCGCCCTGTGCGGCGCATTGCCCTGGTGAACCGTATGCTGCGCTGGGAGCTGGATGTGCTGGATGCGGAAATAGAGCTGAACGATGAGACCGCCCGTCGTATCCGCAAGGGACAGCGGGAAATGTACCTCCGGGAGCAGCTTCGCAGTATTCAGGCGGAGCTGGGGGAGGACGAGTTCGGCGGAGGGGACGATATTGAAGAATATCGTTTGGCTGTCGCCAAAGGCGACCTGCCGGAAGCCGTAGCGGCTAAGCTGAACAAGGAAATAAGCCGCCTGGCAAAACAGCCTTATGGCAGCGCAGAATCCTCTGTGATCCGCAACTATCTGGATACCTGCCTGGAAATGCCCTGGACAACGGAGACGGAGGAGAACCTGGATACCCAGGCGGTGCGCAGGGCGCTGGATGCCGACCATTTCGGGCTGGAGAAGATTAAAGACCGTATTGTGGAATATCTGTCCGTCCGCGCGCTGTCACCGGAGGCAAAGGGATCTATTCTGTGTCTGCTTGGCCCTCCGGGAACGGGCAAGACAAGCATTGCCCTGAGTATCGCCAGGGCCATGAACCGAAAGCTGTGCCGCATTTCTCTGGGCGGCGTCCATGACGAGGCGGAGATTCGGGGCCACCGCAAGACCTATGTGGGGGCCATGCCGGGCCGCATTATGGCCGGTATTCAGCAGGCGGGCAGTAAAAACCCTGTCATGGTGCTGGACGAGATAGATAAACTAGGTTCCGATTACCGGGGCGACCCTTCGGCGGCGCTGCTGGAAGCGCTTGACCCGGAGCAGAACAGTCAGTTTCGGGATCATTTCCTGGAGCTGCCTTTTGACCTGTCCCATGTGTTTTTCATTACAACGGCAAACTCTGCCGACACCATCCCGCCCGCCCTGCTGGACAGGATGGAGGTGCTGGAGCTTTCCAGCTATACGGACGAGGAGAAGCTTGCCATCGCCAAGCGTCATCTGCTGCCGAAGCAGCGGAAAAAACACGGCCTGAACGGAAACCAGATACGCATCAGCGATGGGGCCATGCGGGAGCTTATCGCCCTTTATACCCGCGAATCCGGCGTGCGCAGATTGGAGCAGCAGATTGCCGCTCTCTGCCGCAAGACGGCGGCGGGTATCGTGGCGGGAGAATTTAAATCCCGCTATATCCGGGCCGGTGGTCTGGAGGAAATGCTCGGCCCGGCGAAGTATAAGGACACCAAATCCGCCGCCACGGCGGAGGTGGGCCTTGTCCACGGCCTGGCCTGGACCAGCGTGGGCGGGGAAATGCTGGACGCTGAGGTGGGCGTTATGCCCGGCACCGGCAAGCTGGAACTGACCGGCAACCTGGGCGATGTGATGAAGGAATCCGCCCGTGCGGCCATGACCTATATCCGCAGCCACGCGGAGGAGCTGGGCGTGGAGCCGAGCTTCTATGAGAAAAAAGATATACACATCCACTTCCCGGAGGGAGCCGTACCCAAGGACGGGCCGTCCGCCGGTGTCACCATATGCACCGGGCTGGTGTCCGCCCTGACGGGCATCCCCGTCCGGCAGGACGTGGCCATGACTGGGGAGATAACGCTTCGGGGCCGGGTGCTGCCCATCGGCGGCCTGCGGGAGAAGACCATGGCCGCCCTGCGGGCGGGAATCCACACGGTTATTATCCCGGCTGACAATGAGCCTGACCTGGCGGAAATCGACCAGACTGTTCGGGCGGCGCTGAACTTTATCACCGCCAGCCGGGTGGAGGCGGTGCTGGACGCCGCCCTGTGCCGGGAGGCGGACAATGCGGTTTGAACCTGCTGTATTTGTAAAATCCGCCGGGGATAAAAAGGGCTTTATTCACGACGGGCGGCCCTGCGTGGTGTTTTCTGGGAAATCCAACGTGGGGAAGTCCTCGGTGATAAACTGTCTGCTGAACCGGCGGAACCTGGCGCGGGTCGGCTCCGCGCCGGGAAAGACTACCAACGTGAACTATTTCCTGGTGGCGGACGCCGTCTGGTTCGTTGACCTGCCGGGGTATGGCTATGCCAGGGTTTCCCAGACGGAGAAGGAGCGCTGGGGCCGACTGATGGAGGATTTTTTCTCTCAGCCGGAAAATATCACCCTGGGGGTGCAGATCGTGGACGGTCGCCATAAGCCCACGGAGCTGGACTGCATGATGAACGGTCTGTTCGAGAGCTGCGGATGCCCCCGTATCGTGGTGGCCAATAAATGGGATAAGCTGAAAAAATCGGAGATGGAGCCGAATCTCGCCCTGATACGGGAAACCCTGGCGCTGGAGGAGGACATCATGCTGCTGCCCTTCTCCGCTGAAAAGCGCACAGGCCGCCAGGAGCTGATGAGCGCCGTCTCCGCGCTGGTGTGACCTTTGGGCCGGTTCAGGAGGGAAACAATGGACGCTTTAACGACAATTTGGAACGGTCTGGACTGGTCGGTGCTGACGGATATTCTCCTGTCGGTGATTCCGGCCCTGGTGTGCATTACCCTGCATGAGCTGAGCCATGGGTTCGTGGCCTATAAGCTGGGGGACAACACCGCCAAAAACGCCGGACGCTTGACCCTGAATCCCATCCGGCACATCGACGTGTGGGGACTTGTGTGTATGGTGCTGTTTAAATTCGGCTGGGCGAAGCCTGTGCCGGTAAATATGCGGAACTTTCAAAATCCCAAGCGGGGCATGGCCCTGACGGCCCTGGCCGGGCCGGTGTGCAATTTTATTATTGCCATCGTGTTCCTGTTTCTGTATGGCCTGCTGTGGCCCCTGTACCTGCGGGGAAACGCCGTGATGACCGCCATTGTGCAGATGGTCATTACCACGGCCTACCTGTCCCTGGCCCTGGCAATTTTCAACCTCCTCCCCATCCCGCCACTGGACGGGTCGAAGGTGCTGTATTCCTTTTTGAACGACAGGGCCTATGAAAAGCTGATGCGATACGAAAAATACGGCATGATCATTATGGTGGTGCTGATTGCTACCGGCGCGGTGTCCGGGGTGCTGTCCACAGTAACGGGCTGGGTATACGACAAGCTGTTTATTGTCGCGGAATTTGGGTATAATCTGGTGAGCCGCTGATATGGAGACTCCAACCTTTCACCTGGAGGGCGTCATTAAATCAAAAGAGGAAATGCAGGACTTTGAAGGCCCGCTGACCCTCATATTGATGCTCCTGTCCAAAAACAAAATAGAGATACGGGACATTAAAATCGCGGACATCCTGGATCAGTACCTGGACTGGCTGGCCCAAATGCAGCGCATGGATTTAGAGGTGGCCAGCGAGTTTGTGCAGATGGCCTCCCATCTGGTGTATATCAAGACCAAGACCCTGCTGGCCGGAACGGAGGAGGTCTCCGAGCTGGAGCTTCTCATTTCCAGCCTGGAACAGCTCCGCTGCCGGGACGCCTTCGCGGCGCTGAAGGAGGTCGTCCCCGCCCTGGGAAAGAGCCTGGAGGCGGGCGCGCTGCTGTTTTCCACCCCCCCGGAGCCGCTGCCGAAATATGGGGCTTATGACTATTCCCATCAGCCCTGGGAGCTGCTGAACGCCCTGGCGGGGATGCTGCAAAAGGGCGTTCCTGTCCCGGAGGAGGAGAATCGCGTACCCGTTCCCCGGCCCATTCTGTACAGCGTGCGGGAGAAAAGCCGTCAGCTCATAGATCTGCTGTCCGGGCGGAAAACCGCCTCCCTTCGGGAGCTTTATGCCATGGCGGCCAGTCGGTCAGAGCTTGTGGCAACCTTTATCTCGCTGCTGGAAATGTGTTCCATGGGCGGTGTGACAATCGACCGGGCAGAGGAAGGAGAGGACTATGTCGTCACCTTCACCGGCGGCGACAGAGAGGATATATTGGAGAGTATGGATTATGGATGAACAGCGCCTGAAAAGCGGAATAGAGGCCATTTTATTTGCCTCCGGCGACCCGGTGAGCGCGGCGCGCATAGCCTTGGTGCTGGACGCAGACGAACAGGCCGTTCTGGACGCGGGGGCTGCGCTTGCCAGAGAATATGAAGAACAGGGGCGGGGCGTGCGCCTTGTGCGGCTGAATAACTCTCTACAGCTCCACAGCGCCCCGGAATACGCCACGGAGATCACCCGCGCCCTGGAGCAGCGCCGCGCCCCCAAGCTGTCCCCCGCGTCCCTGGAGGTGCTGGCCATTGTGGCCTATTTCCAGCCGGTGACAAGGGCTTATATCGAGCAAATGCGCGGGGTAGACAGCTCCTATACCGTAGGCGTGCTGGCAGAGCGGGGGCTTATTGAAGCCTGCGGCCATTTGGAGGCGGTGGGTCGGCCCACTCTCTACCGCACCACGGATCTGTTCCTGCGCACCATGGGCATCAGTCAGTTGGAGGAGCTGCCCCCGCTGCCGGACATGACCGGCAGCGACGCGGCGGCCCAGCTTCAGCAGAAGGTGGACGAGCTGAAGGCCGCGGAGGAAGCGAAGGCGGCCAGCGAGGAGGCCGAGACCATTTGATCGGCTGGGCCGTTTCCGGCATTGTGATACCATCCCTTGTCCTTCTGGGACTGATCCCCATGGGGGTAAGCGTCTCCTGGGAGGGAAGGGCAATCTCTTTGAAAATCATGGCCGGGCCGATTCCCTTCCAGGCCCTGCCCAAAAAGCCTGCGGAGGCGAAGGGGAGGCATAAAACCTCTTCCGCCGGGAAAGATAACAGGGAGCCTGTCCGTCTCCCGCCGCCGATGCTGAGGGCGCTGGCGCTGCGGGGCCTTGACGTCCTGGGCGGCCTTGTCCGGCGGGCGCGGGTGGACACCCTTTGCATCCACTATACCGCTGCCGGGCCTGACCCGTACCGGGCGGCCATGACCTATATGGCGGTAGGAACGGCCATGGAGGGCCTGCTGGCTGTCGCTGATGGCCGGGCCTGCCATCCTGACCTGCGGGCGGCGGTGGATTTTGACGGCGGGGAGTCGGAGCTTTTCGGAACCGTCGTGGTGACGCTGCGGCTGTATCAGGCGGCAGTTATAACCGGGCGCTTTGCCCTTGGGTTCTGGAGAGACTGGCGGGCTTACAGGAAAATCAGGAAGGGAGCGGAGGACAGTGAATGAGCCTCTCAGCGAGCTGATGGGGACGGCTATGGATAAAATCCACAGCATGGTCAGTTCCAACACTTGCATAGGCGACCCAATCGTTACAGCGGACGGAACGACCCTGGTGCCGGTCTCCCGCGTCAGCTATGGCTTCGCCTCCGGCGGCAATGATAAGGCCGGAGGCAGCGCCAAAACCGGCGTATGGGGCGGCGGCGGCGCGGCGGAAAAGGTGGAGCCGGTGGGGTTTCTTCTCATTCGGGACGGCGGCGCCAGAATGGTAAGTATTCAGGCCCCGGCCTTCACCACGGCGGACAGACTGCTGGATCTGATGCCGGAGCTGATGGAAAAGCTGGAGGGATATTTGGATAAATATCTGCTCAAACGAAAACGGACAAACTGACCACAGCCCACAGGAAAGGCGGTGCTTTGCATGAAATACGCGACGGCGATTGTCCTGATAGCTGCGCTTTTGATTCTCTTAGCTGCGCCGACGCTGGCTATAGACGCGGCCCCGGACATATCGGCCCAGGCCGCTATTTTGGTGGAAGCAGACACAGGGACGGTGCTTCTGGAGAAAAATGCAGACGAGCGGCGGTTGATTGCCAGCACCACAAAAATTATGACAGCCCTGGTCGTCCTGGAACAGTGGGACGATTTAGATGCTGTTGTTACAGTGGAGGAGGCCTGGACAGAGGTGGAGGGTTCCTCCATGTACCTGACGGCGGGGCAGGAGATAACCGTCCGGGAGCTGCTATACGGCCTGCTGCTGGCCTCCGGCAACGACGCGGCAACGGCTCTGGCCTGCGCGACCTCCGGGTCTGAGGAGGCCTTCTCAGACCTGATGAACGAAAAGGCTGCCGCTCTTGGCTGTGACAACACCCATTTTACCAATCCCCACGGATTGAATGATGATGGACATTATTCCACGGCCAGGGATCTGGCGACAATTATGATAGCTGCCATTGAAAACGAGACGTTTTGCGATATAACAGGCACGGTCAGCATTACCATTGGGGAAAATACCATCACAAACCACAACAGGCTTCTGTGGGAGTGTGAGGGCGTGTTCGGCGGGAAGACCGGCTATACGCAGGCGGCGGGCAGAACCCTTGTTACCTGCTGTCAACGGGACGGAATGACCCTTGTTTGTGTAACGCTGAAGGATCCAGACGATTGGAATGACCACACAGCCCTGTACGACTGGGCCTATGGCGCATATACAAACAGCGACGTGCTGTCGGAAGCGGTTTGGACTGTGCCGGTCATCGGAGGAGAAGTGGAGGAGGTTTCCGTGACCGCAGCAGAGCCTCTGTATGTTCTGCGGACGGTGGAGCAGGATGTCACCGTGCAGTTCACCCTGCCGTCCTTTGTCTATGCCCAGGTGGAAGCCGGGCAGACCGCCGGGCAGGCCACCGCCTATGTGGACGGCCAGGAGGCGGGGACGGTGGAGCTTGTCTATTCGGAGGGCGTGGCCAAGACAGAGGAACAGTCCCTGACTCTGTGGGAAAAAATCAAGAGCTTTTTTGGCTGGATGGAGGGGAACATTTACACACTGTCATGAAAGAGCGACTGCAAAAGCTGATGTCTGCCGGAGGAATTGCTTCCCGCCGGACGGCGGAGAGGATGATACAGGAGGGCCGCGTCATGGTAAACGGCGAGACGGCCTCTCTGGGAATGTCCGCAGACCCGGAGACGGACGAGATTCTGGTGGATGGCGCTCTCCTGCATTTACCAACCCGGCAAACCTACATAGTGCTGAACAAGCCCCGCGGGTATGTGACGACCCTCCGGGACGATCGGGGCCGCCCCACAGTGGCGGAGCTGGTGACGGACGCAGGCGGACGGCTTTACCCTGTGGGACGGCTGGATATGGATTCCGAGGGGCTTCTTATTCTGACGAACGACGGGGCGGCGGCCAACGCCTTGATGCACCCCTCTCATCAGGTGGACAAGCTGTATACCGTGTTTGTTCAGGGAAAAGACATCCCCGGTTCCATTGCAAAGCTCCGGGCCATGGATACGCTGGAGGGGGAACCGATCAGCCCGGCTCACGTCACTTTGATCGAGAGAAAGGGAGACGGGGCGGAGATACAAATAACCATTCACGAGGGTAAAAACCGCCAGATACGCCGGATGTGCAAGGCCAGCGGGCTGCATGTCAGCCGCCTTATCCGCATTGCGGAGGGGCCTGTGCTGCTGGGGGATTTGCCCCTGGGAAAATGGAGACGCATGACGAAGGATGAAATTTCATTCTTAAAAAATTGCAGTAACTAAGAGCTTTCTCCAAGAAAATTTGGAAGATTTGAAAGAAAATTTTAAATTTGCTAATAATACTTGCATTTTTTAAAAAATGCAAGTATTATTATGCGTGCCGGTGTTTTTGCCGGGGACAGCTTGTGGGAGATTGTATTAGAAATGGATAAAGATATTTTGTCGCTGCTGGCGGATGAAGGCCATTCTTTCTCCAAGGGACAGCGTCTCATCGCCCGATTTATTACGGAAAATTACGACAAGGCCGCCTTCATGACGGCGGGAAAGCTGGGAAAAACCGTTGGCGTCAGCGAGTCCACGGTGGTTCGCTTTGCCACGGAGCTGGGATATGACGGGTATCCGGGGATGCGGAAGGCCATGCAGGAGATGGTACGCAGCCGTCTGACCAGCGTGCAGCGCATTGCCGTGGCCAGAGACATGGTGGGGGACGAGAACGTTCTGAAATCCGTTATGAGTTCCGATGAGGAAAAGCTTCAAAGCACCCTGGAGGAAATTGACCGGGAGAGCTTTCAGGCGGCGGTGGATGCCATTGTCGGGGCCAACCACCTGTATATAGTGGGGATGCGTTCCTCCGCGTCGCTTGCCAGCTTTATGGGCTTTTACATGAATCTTCTGATGAGCGACGTATGCTTGATCCACGACACCACGGCCAACGAGGTTTGCGAGCAGATTATGCACATCGGGAAGGGCGACGTATATGTTGGCATCAGCTACCCCCGCTATTCTGCCAGCTCTCTGAAGGCTATGCAGTTTGCCAAGCGCCAGGGAGCCACGGTTATCGCGCTGACGGATAACGACCATTCTCCCTTTGCGCAGGAGTCAGATATAAGCCTCTATGCCAAAAGCGACATGGTGTCCTTCCTGGACTCCCTGGTAGCGCCTATGAGCCTGATAAACGCGCTGATCGTGGCGGTGGCTGCCCGTCAGCCCCAGAAGTTGGATGAGACGTTCGGCTATCTGGAAAAGCTGTGGAGCGAATACGAGGTATTTACCACCGTTGAGAGCTGACGTCGTTGTAATCGGGGGCGGCGCCGCCGGCCTTATGGCAGCCGGAACGGCGGCGGAGCGGGGGCTGCGCGTGGTGTTGTGCGAGCCGAATCGGCGCCTGGGGCGCAAGCTGCGCATCACCGGCAAGGGTCGCTGTAATGTGACAAACCAGTGTACCCCCCAACAATTTATGGAAAATATTCCAACAAATTCGAAATTTCTATACAGCAGCGTCAACGCCTTTCCTCCGGCGGCGGCTATGGAATTTTTCGAGACGCTGGGCGTGCCGCTGAAAACAGAGCGGGGCCGCCGGGTGTTTCCACGGTCGGACAAGGCGGACGATATTGCGGACAGCCTGGCCGCCTGGACGAAAAGAAATGGCGTAACCTGGCTCCACACCTGCGCAGAAGGAATATTGACAGATGACGTCGGCGTAACCGGGGTCTCTACCCCGGAAGGGAATATATCCTGTGGGGCGGCGATATTGTGTACCGGGGGCCTTTCTTATCCCGGCACAGGATCTACGGGAGCGGGACATCGGCTGGCTGCCGGACTGGGCCATACCATCGTGGCTCCCAGGGCATCCCTGGTGCCGCTGGAAAGCGCCGCGCCGTTCTGCCGGGAGCTGTCCGGCCTGTCCTTGCGGAATGTGGGGCTGACGGCGCTGGAGGACGGCAAAGCCGTCTATCGGGAGCAGGGGGAAATGCTCTTTGCCCATTTTGGCGTTACAGGGCCGCTGGTGCTGTCGGCCAGCGCCCATATGCGAAAATGGGGAACGAAGGAATACTGCCTGTCCATCGACCTGAAGCCCGCCCTGGACGAGGAGAAGCTGGATAATCGTATTCTGCGGGATTTTGAAAAATTCTGCAACCGGGACTTTGCAAACGCCCTGGACGAGTTGGCCCCCAGAACGCTGATTCCCGTATTGGTGGAGCTTTCCGGCATACCGGGGGATAAAAAGGTTCACTCTGTCACCCGCGAGCAGCGGCGGGAGCTTGTGCGGCTGTTTAAGGGGCTGGAGATTCCTGTCACCGGGCCGCGTCCTGTTGCGGAGGCGATTGTCACTGCGGGCGGCTTCAGCGTGAAAGAGGTAAATCCTCGCACCATGGCGTCCAAGCTGGTGCCGGGGCTGTACTTTGCCGGAGAGCTGCTGGATGTGGACGGATATACCGGCGGCTATAATTTGCAGATTGCCTGGGCCACTGGCCGCTGTGCCGGAAGGGCCGTGACTATATATCGAGAGGGAGAATAACTATGAACAGCACCTGTCGCTCCGTGGCCATCGACGGCCCCGCCGGAGCGGGAAAGAGTACCATCGCCAAGGCTGTTGCCGCACGGTTCGGCTTTATCTATGTGGACACGGGGGCTATTTATCGCACCGTGGGTCTGGCCGTTCAGCGGGCAGGGATAGATCAAACGGACGCAGAGACCGTGGCGGCGTTGCTGCCGACGCTTTCTATTCGTCTGGATTACGGGCCGGACGGAACCCAGCGGATGTATTTAAATGGGGAGGATGTGTCCGCCGCCATCCGCCAGCCGGAAATATCCATGTACGCCTCTGCCGTCTCCGCTATTCCGGCGGTGCGGGCCTTTCTGCTGGAGATGCAGCGGGATATGGCGAAAAATGAAAGCGTTGTCATGGATGGCCGGGACATCGGCACCGTGGTGCTGCCGGATGCGGGCCTGAAAATATTTCTGACCGCCTCCGCCGAGGCGCGGGCGAAGCGCCGCCTGGCTGAGCTTTTGCAGAAGGGAGAGGATTGCACCCTTCAGCAGGTCATGGACGATATGCTCCAGCGGGACGCACAGGATACGAATCGGGCCGCCGCACCCCTGCGGGCGGCGGAGGATGCGGTTCTGACGGACACCACGGACTTCACCCTGGAGGAGAGCATCGAGTATGTCTGTTCTCTGATACGGGAGCGGTTCGGCCTGGAGGAGCGGTAATGGAGCTGCGCCTTGCGAAAAGCGCCGGGTTTTGCTTTGGCGTGAGCCGGGCGGTGGCTATGACAGAGAAGGCGCTGGCCCAAGGGCCTGTGTGGAGCCTGGGGGAGCTTATCCATAACGGCGCGGAGGTGGCCCGCCTGGAACAGCGCGGCCTGCGGACGGCCAAAGCGGTGGAGGAGGTCCCCCCCGGCGTGCCGGTGGTGCTGCGCTCCCATGGGGTGTCCCGCCGGGAGAGGGAGCGGTTGGAGGAAAAAGACTGTCAGATCATCGACGCCACCTGTCCCAAGGCGGCCCGTATTCACCAGATCGTGGCCCAGGCCAGCGCCCAGAACCGCCAGGTGGTGATATTCGGCGAGCCGTCTCACCCGGAGGTGCAGGGCATTACCGGCTGGTGCCGGGGAGCGGTGGTGGTACCCGATCTGGCGGCGTTCCATCGGTGGGCGGAGGAGGTCTCCTTGTCCTCGGACGCTGATTTCACAGTAGTTTTCCAGACAACATCTAACAAAAAAAACAGTGAACAAAATATTAATTCTTTAAAAAAAGTCTATACAAAAGCCCAGTTCTTTGATACAATATGCGAAGCCACGAGTATACGCCAAAATGAGGCCAGGCAGCTTTCAGGCGAAAGTAACGCCATGGTAGTCGTGGGTGGTCTCCACAGCGCAAACAGCGTCCACCTTGCAGAGATTTGCAGGCAGCGCTGCGATACGGTGCTGTTCGTGCAGAACGCGGACGAGCTGGAGCCGGACGCACTGTCCGGTTGCGAGACGGTGGGGATTACCGCCGGGGCCTCAACACCCTCGTGGATCATTAAGGAGGTAGTAAGCAAAATGAATGAGTCTGAGATCGTGAAGGACGAGCCTGTTGTGGGGGAAGACGCAGCCGTGGAGGAAAATACGACTGTAGAAGAAGTCGCACCCGCCGCTGAGGAAGCAGTGGAAGCGCCTGTGGAAGCCGCGCCTGCAGAGGAGACGGCCCCGGAGGAAGCGCCCGCCGCTGAGGAAGAGGCTGCCGCAGAGGCGCCCGCAAATGCGGGAGAGATGACCTTCGACCAGATGCTGGAGGAGTCCATCAAAACCATCCATAACGGCGATACTGTTACCGGCGTTGTGGCCGGCGTTGGAGCGACGGAGATCTCTATTGACCTGCCCACAAAGCATTCCGGGTACATACCCGCGTCTGAATTCACCAACGACCAGCCGGGTGTTGACATCAATGACCTGGTCAAAGTCGGTGAGGAGATCCAGGCCATCGTTGTGCAAGTCAACGACGTAGAGGGTACCGTCAAGCTGTCCAAGCGCCGTCTGGATGCGGAGCGCAACTGGCGTGAGGTGCAGACCGCTATGGAGGAAGGCACAGTTCTGGAAGGCCGCGTGTCCGAGGAGAACAAGGGCGGCGTGGTCATCAACCAGAAGGGCGCGCGGGTGTTCATCCCCGCCTCCCAGACCGGTCTGAACCGGGGTGAGCCTATGACCGGCCTTGTAGGGCAGACGGTTCGTTACCGCATTACCGAAGTCGATGAGAAAAAGCATAAGCGGGTCGTCGGCTCCATCCGCAGCGTCCTGGTGCGGGAGCGCAAGGAAAAGGCTGAGAAGATCTGGGCCGAGATCGAAAAGGGCAAGGTTTATCATGGAACCGTGAAGAGCATGACCTCTTACGGCGCCTTTGTGGACATCGGCGGTGTGGACGGCATGGTTCACGTTTCCGAGATTAGCTGGGAGCGTATCCGCAAGCCGGAGGATGTTCTCTCTGTGGGCCAGGAGGTTGAGGTCTATGTCATCAACTTCGACCCGGAAAAGAAGAAAATCTCCCTGGGCTACCGCAAGCCGGAGGACAACCCCTGGCTGAAGTTCACCGAGGCCTACAACGTGGGCGACGTGGCTACCGTGAAGGTTGTGAAGCTGATGCCCTTCGGCGCTTTCGCCGAGGTTCTGCCCGGCGTGGACGGCCTGATTCACATCTCTCAGATCGCCAACCGCCGCATTGGCAAGCCCGACGAGGTTCTGTCCGTCGGTCAGGAGGTTGACGCCAAGATTACGGCCATCGACAACGACAAGCAGAAGATCAGCCTGTCTATCCGCGCTCTGATTGAGCCGGAACCGGCTCCTGCCCGCAATAATAACCGCCGCAACGACCGGGAGCGCGATCGGGATCGCAGACCCGAACCCCGTGGAGATGCGCTGGTCTATGAGATCTCCGCCACCGGCGAAGCCACTGGCATCGCCCCGGAAGAGG
Source organism: Oscillospiraceae bacterium (assembly GCA_021205095.1). Classification (GTDB taxonomy): domain Bacteria; phylum Bacillota; class Clostridia; order Oscillospirales; family Oscillospiraceae; genus CAJOIG01. Next base: position 95,829 of record JAJPYE010000038.1, read on the forward strand.
ACGAGATTCTCGACGAGGATTAATTTCAGCTAAAAGTCAATTTCTAAAAAACTCCGGCAGCTCCTAGAGCCGCCGGAGTTTTAATCTTTAAAAAACAGTAGCTTTGGTGAAAGCCGGAGCTGCCGCTCTTTTGATGAATAGGGAGCAAAAATGAAAACCTGAGAAAATTGGATGAACCCCGCATAGCTTGTGCTGTAATCGGGCAATCTAAACCAGGTGATGAAAGATGAAAATGACAAATGCGGAGTACGGTGAATATATTAAGGGCATGGCTCCAAAATCACCGTTGGCGGGGGATCTGGCGCGGGCCTTTCTGGTGGGCGGTCTGATCTGCTGCCTGGGCGAGGGGCTTTCTCAGCTTTACGGAGGCCCGGCGGGATTGGGGCAGGAGGACGCCGCCACGGCGGTGAGCATGACGCTGGTGTTTCTCTCTGCTCTGCTGACAGGACTGGGGATTTATGACCGGCTGGCTCGATTCGCCGGGGCGGGAACCCTGGTACCCATTACCGGCTTCGCCAACGCCGTGGTTTCTCCGGCCCTGGAATTTAAGACCGAGGGCTTCATCCTGGGTACGGCTGTGAAGATGTTTACCATCGCCGGGCCGGTGATAACCTTTGGCCTGTCCGCCTCTGTGGTCTATGGGCTTATCCTGTGCCTGCTCACATGAGCGCTGCCAGAATCTGCTCGTAGGTCTCCTGGCTCTCCGGGATGCTGTAATCCATATACAGCGGCCAGACGTGGAACATCCCCTGGCCGATGATAAGGTTATGCTCGATGCCTGCGTCAGTCAAAAGCGTATCCAGGGCGGTGATGTCGGGGTATAAAAGCTCGTTCGTGCCGGTGATGAGGGTGATGTAGCCCAGATTCTCAAAGCTGCCGTTGATTGGACTGACGACAGGGTCTGCGGTGTCCAGCTCTCCGGCCCATAATGCGCCCAGATGGGTCAGCATTTCGGCGTCCAGCGCCGGGTCGTCGGCTTCATATTCGGCTATGGCCGGGTTCGACATGGTGACGTCCACCCAGGGACAAAGCAGCACCAGGGATTCCGGCCCCTCCAGACCGGCGTCCCTTATTTGCATTGCCAGAGACAGGGCCAGGCCGCCTCCGGCGGAATCGCCCATAAATGTTACCTGACTGCCGCCGGCGTCATAGCTCTCATAAAAGGCCAGCAGTATATCATAGCATCCGCTTGCGTCTGTGTCCGGCAGCTTGGGGTAAAGCGGGACGATAATGGTCATGCCCGTATCCTCCGCCAGGTGGTTCAAAAACTGCCAATGAACCGCCCTGGGCTGGTCGATGTAGGAGCCGCCAGTGAAGTAAAACAGCAGGCCGTCTCCCGCAGAGTTCAAAACGTAGTAGTCCAGTTCCCTGTAGATGTGCCGTTCCACACTGACCGTCATGCTTACGTCCTCCGGGATGACGTAGGGCAGGGCGTTTTCCGCTGCCTTCTCTGCCAGATAGGCGGCAAAGTCTTCGTCTGTTGTGTATGCATCCTTTTGGAGCTGTCAGGAGAACATGGTGGCAGCCCACGACCGGCCATCAGTCAGATGGCGATACAGCGCTCTTCCGCCAAAAAACAGGGCCAGCGCCAGCACAGCCGCGACAGTGGCGATTATAATGCCTTTTTTCTTCATGGGATTATCCTCAAACTCTCTTTATTTGCTTCTCAGAGGGATAGCTCTACGATCTCCACGCCCTGCCGCAGAGCGTAGAGCATGGTGTTCTGCGTGCCACCCCTGGTGTGGCCGTCATATATGGCGATGAGCAGGGAGGAGTGGTCAACCATATAGCGGTTCCTATCCATCATACAGTCCGGGGTGTACATAGTATGCAGAACGGTTATGGTATCGCAGCGTTCTATAAGCCGCTGATAGCGTTGCCGCCAGAAGGCGGGCCAGGCCCTGTCCTGACCATCGAAGGGAATGGCGGCCTCCAGGGTGATGTCAGGCCGTGCGTCTCGCAGTGCGGCCACGGTCTCCCCGCAGTAGATGTCCGCGCCGGTGGCCATACCGCACAGGAAGTGACGGAAGCCGGCCTCATAGGCAGCGGAAACAGCCCCCTCCAGCCGTGCCTTTAAGTCCAGGCAGGCGGGGGCGGCTTCATTGTTGCGCCAGGGGAGCCTTTCGGCCCGGTGGCCGGTGAAGCAGCAGGTGTACATACGTTCCATACGATATAGTATATCATAAGTGAGATACCAAAAAAACTAAATAAGACGTAATGTTTGCAGAAAATGTTCACGGTTCTGGCAGGATTTTTTTGCGAAAACCGTGAAACATGAGGAGGAAAGTTGGCATACTAAGGCTGTTACTTTTAATATAACAATCGGAGGCGAAATGATGAAAACCATCCTTTCAACCATAACGGCGGCAATGCTGCTGTTTAGTATGCTCTCTGCTTGTGGAACCAAGGATTCCACAAGCGAGGTCAAGGCCTCGCCCACGCCTACGGCGTCCGCATCCACTGCGACGCCCGGTTCCACAGATGATATGGACGACGGAACAGCCGATGCCGGAGATGGTGTGATCGATGAGGATAAGGACGCGAAAGACGGCGTAGTGGGAGCCGGAGAAAACGCTATGGACGACGCCATGGACGATGTGAAGGAGGCTGGGGAAGACGTTGTTGACGGTGTGAAAGAGGCCGGAGACGACCTGAAGGACGACAGTGCAAAAGAAAGCGCAGCCGATGACTCATCCCAGGCCGGAAATACCACAGATTAATGACCAGGCCGCGCCAAATGCGCGGCCTATTTTGTTCCGATTTGTTCCATTTCCTTCTGTTTTGTGCTGTTTTCTTCCATTGTGTTTGGGAGGGTATAAATTCCAGAAAAACGGCAATATATCAAGGAGAAAAGTCGCTTGACAATGGATTTGGGGAGGAATATTATAGTGTTAGTTAATTATCAAACCAAATTTCAAATATACTCAGGAGGCAAAAAATGAAAGCGGCAAGATTTTATTCATCGAAGGATTTGCGGGTAGACCAAGTGCCGGATGTGGCCCCGGTGGGCGACGAGGTGCGTATACAGGTGAAGTGGTGCGGCATATGCGGCTCTGACTTGCACGAGTATCTGGACGGGCCTATCTTTACGCCGGGGAACACGCCCCAGTATGTAACCGGGTGCGTGAACCCCGTGACCATGGGTCACGAGTTTTCCGGCGTGGTGGTGGCCGTCGGCCCGGACTGCAAAAAGCTGAAGGTAGGGGACAGGGTCATCCCGGAGCCGCTGGTGGTATGCGGAGACTGTCCCTCCTGTGAAACGGGCAATTTGAACGTCTGCGAGCATTTGAGCTTTCTTGGCTTTGTAAGCGACAACGGCGGCTTTGCGGAATACTGTAACTTTACGGAAAAACTGGTACACAAAATGCCGGAGGGCATGAGCTTTGAGCAGGGGGCCATCGTCGAGCCGCTCAGCGTCGGGTATCATTCCCTTAAGGTGGGACACTTCCAGGCGGGGCAGACGGCGGTTGTAGCCGGAGCCGGGCCGATCGGCCTTGCCACGATTGCCTGCCTGAAGGCTTTGGGCGCGGCAAAAATCATCGCCGTCCAGCGGCAGTCCGTCCGTCAGGAGTATGCGAAAAATACTGGCGCAGACGTAGTGCTGGATCCCAATGTAGACGATGTGGTCGCGGAGGTGCGGCGGCTCACGGATGGCCGCGGCGCGGATGTGGCCTTTGAGACCACCTCCTCGGAGCAGTGCTTCCATCTGCTGCGTGACTGCATCCGGCCCCATGGCTATGAGGTCATTACCAGTATTTGGGTGCAGGACATCACCATGAATCCAAACGTGCTGGTCATGTCGGAGAAGAACATCGTAGGCAGTATCTGCTATAACGGCCCGGATTTCGAGGAGGTCATCGAGCTTCTCAGCAGCGGCAGGCTGTCCGTGCCGGGCTATATCACAAAGCGCGTGTATCTGGACGATATTGTGAAGGATGGCTTCGCGACTCTGACCGGCCCGGAGAAAAAGGCCCAGGTGAAAATTCTTGTCACCCCGGAACGGGCGCTTTTGGAGTCGTGACTGCTTCCGACTTGTGGGAGGGAAAAATCGCATAGATTGTTGTGCGGCTGCTCGCGGTGTGTATGGTTTACGCGCCGCGAGTAGTCATATGCAGGGGATTTTTGCCGAGGCGTGGAAGCGGAACGTCTTATATTCCGCCATTGCCCCGAATTGTTCGGTGTTCCTGCGGTGGTGCGGCGTGTTTTTTATTGCGGCTGCGGGGGAGGCGTGGTATAATAACGCCAAGCCGTTTTTATATTTAATCGCTTTGCTCCTGCCCTTCGGGCAGAACCGCAAGACACGATACGATATAGCGAAAAATATCATTGGGAGCGCAGGCACACATGAAGGTTGTAATTAAAATTGGTACCTCTACCCTGACCCACGCCACGGGACAGCTTAACATCCGGCGGATCGAGCTGCTGGTCAAGGTAATGAGCGATTTGAAAAACGCCGGGCATAGCCTGGTGCTGGTGTCCTCCGGGGCCATCGGAATGGGCGTGGGCAAGCTGTCCCTGGGTGCGCGGCCCTCGGATATGCCCACCAAGCAGGCCGCCGCCGCCGTGGGGCAGTGCGAGCTGATGTATATATACGACAAGCTGTTTTCCGACTACCATCATGTGGTGGCCCAGATTCTCCTCACCGGGGACGATTTGAAGGACGACAGCCGCCGCCGGAACTTTGAAAACACCATGTCCCGCCTGCTGGAGCTGGGAACTCTTCCCATCATCAACGAGAACGACACCATCGCCACGGAGGAGATTGCCGTGGGGGACAACGACCGGCTGGGGGCTATCGTGGCCTGCGCCATCGGCGCGGAGCTGCTGATCCTTCTCAGCGACATCGACGGCCTGTATACCGCCGACCCCCATACCGACCCCTCTGCCCGGCTTATTTCCCGCGTGGAGGCCATCACCCCGGAGATTCAGGCTCTGGCCGGGGGGAAGGGCAGCGGCCTCGCCGTGGGCGGCATGGGAACCAAGCTGAAAGCCGCCCAAATGACGGAGGCTCACGGCATCGATATGATTATTGCCAATGGCCAAAAGCCGGAGCTGCTGTATGACATTATGGACGGTAAGGACGTGGGAACACGCTTTATCGGGAAACGCTGAAAAGGAGAGGGAAACAAATGACGACCCATGAAATACTTTTGAAGGCCCAGGAGGGCAAGCAGGCCCTGTCCCTGGCGGACGGGGCGACGAAGACCCGCGCCCTGGAATATATGGCGGAAAGCCTTCTGGAAAATGCGGAGAGCATCCTGGCGGCCAACGCCCAGGATATGGAGGCGGCCAGGGGCCATATCTCAGAGGTTATGCTTGACCGGCTGTTCCTTGACCGGGAGCGGGTGGAGGGCATGGCCGACGGCATCCGCCAGGCGGCGGCCCTGCCTGACCCGGCGGGCCGGGTGCTGGCCCGCGTGGAGCGGCCCAACGGCCTGATCATCGAGAAGGTGGCCGTCCCCATGGGCGTGGTGGCGATTATCTACGAGAGCCGCCCCAATGTGACCAGCGACGCGGCGGCTCTGGCGGTGAAAAGCGGAAACGCCTGTGTTTTGCGCTGTGGCCGGGAATCCTGGAAAAGCTGCCGCGCCATCGTGGACGCCATGGGGCAGGGGCTGGAAAGGGCCGGTCTGCCCGCCAGCGCCGTCAGCCTGATCGAGGACACCTCCCACGACAGCGGTACGGAGCTTATGACCGCCAACGGCCTGGTGGATCTGCTCATCCCCCGCGGGGGCGCGGGGCTGATTCGGGCCTGCGTGGAAAACGCCACCGTCCCCTGCATCCAAACCGGCACCGGCATTTGCCATGTGTATGTGGACAAGGACGCCGACCTTGCCAAGGCCCTGCGTATCATTGAAAACGCCAAGACCCAGCGCCCCAGCGTGTGCAACGCGGAGGAGGTCTGCCTCGTCCATCAGGATGTGGCGGCGGTCTTCCTTCCCATGCTCCATGAAAAGCTGGTGACGGAACGTCAGGCGGCGGGTCTTGTCCCCGTGGAGCTGCGGCTGGATGAGAGGGCGGCGGCTATCATCCCCGGCGTTCCGGCAGGCGAGCGGGATTTTGACACGGAGTTTCTGGACTACATCTTGGCTGTAGCTGTTGTGCCGGACGCGGAGAGCGCCATCGCCCATATCGCCCGCCACTCCACCAAGCACAGCGACGCCATCGTGACGGAAAACCCGGACACGGCGGCCCGCTTCACCGCTCAGGTGGACAGCGCGGCGGTGTATGTAAACGCCTCTACCCGCTTCACCGACGGGGGCGTGTTTGGCCTGGGCTGCGAGATGGGGATTTCCACCCAAAAGCTCCACGCCAGAGGCCCCATGGGCCTGGAGGAGCTGTGCAGCTATAAATACGTCATTCACGGCGACGGTCAGATTCGTTGAAATAGGAGACGTACCTGAAAAGCGGTTGCCTCCGACGCTTATGTCGTTGGTTATGGGATTTTTTCTGCTTGTGAGTTCCGCTTTGGCGGAGGGGGAAAAGACAAGAACGACAAACAGCAATAAAAAGAATATCAACAGGGCGGTTCCGAAAGGAACCGCCCTGTTTCAGCAGTGGGATAAATATTGGGCCCATATCTCGTCCGGCACCAGGCTGCCCCCGGTGGCCCAGCAGATTTGGGTGCATTGGGCCATGACCCGGTCGGTTAGACCGTGCGCCTCGCGGTATTGCCGACAGCGGGGCCAGTTTTCCAGGGCGGCGGGGCCGATAAAGGCGGCGCAGCTCGACGGCTCGATGAGAATATCCTCCGCCCTGTGCAGCAGACGCATGAAGTCGTACAGCCGTCCATCCTGCACGGTGAAGCAGCCGGAGACCAGGTTCTCGTCCAGCCGGGTCACGAAGCCGGAGGGGCTGGCGCAGGCGAGACCGTCCGCGTCCGTCTGGCCGGAGAGACCAAAATCGTGTACGTTCGCGTTTTCATAGCGCCCGGTGGCGAAGCCCAACAGCACGGAGGGACACAGCACCGGCTCGGTGAAAAAGCAGTGGACATTGTCCCCAAAGACCTGCTTGAGTCCATATGTCACGCCCCCTGGCGCGCCGCCCACCCCGGCGGGGATGTATACAAGCAGGGGGTGTTCCTCATCCACGGGGATGTTTTGCTGCCGTAGCTGGGCCTCCAGCCGCCCGGCGGCCACGGCGTAGCCCAGGAATAAATCCTTGGAGCGCTCGTCGTCCACAAAATAACTGTTGGGGTCGGCGTCGGAGGCTTTGCGCCCCTCCGCCACGGCCCGCGAATAGTCGTCCCGGTATTCCAGCACCTGCACCCCATGGGCGCGGAGCAGGTCTTTTTTCCACTGCTTCGCGTCGGCGGACATATGCACCTTCACCTGAAAGCCCAGGGCCGCGCCGGATATGCCGATGGAAAGGCCCAGGTTCCCGGTGGAGCCGACCTGGATGGTGTACTGGTGGAAAAAGTCCCGCATATCATCCCCGGCCAGGCGGGCGTAATCGTCCGTCAGACGCAGTTTTCCGGCGGCCAGGGCCAGGGTCTCCCCGTGCTTCAAAACCTCATAGATCCCGCCCCGTGCCTTCACAGACCCGGCCACGGCCAGATGGCTGTCCATCTTGAGACAGAGCCTGCCGGGGATGGAACAGCCCCAGGCGTCCCCCAGCGCTGCCTGCATGGCGGGGATGGGCCGGAGGGGGGATTCTATCAGCCCGCCCGTCTCCTCCGTTTCGGGAAAGCGGGCCTGGATGAAGGGCCGGAACCGCTCCAGCCGGGCCGCCGCGTCAGCTATATCCTCCTGGGACACGGTCAAGCTGCAAACGCCCTTGATAAGGTCGAGGGATAGGTATTTTTTGTTCAGCCAAAAGGTCTCCCGCCGGGCGGCAACGTCCCCCAGAGCCTCGTCCCCCGCCGCCAGGGCGCGGGCGTAGTCAGAAAGCTCCATTTATTGGCTCCCGTATTTTTCCACAAGGTATTCTATGGCGAGGCGATAGCCGTCGAAGCCGTACCCGGCAAAGGTCTTTTCGCAGGCCATCCCGGCATAGGAGAGCTGGCGGAACGGCTCGCGGGCGTTCACGTCGGACAGATGCACCTCCACCGCCGGAAGGGCCACGGCCTTCAGCGCGTCCAGAATGGCGACGCTGGTGTGGGTATAGGCGGCGGGGTTTATGACGATGGCGTCCACCGCCCCCAGGGCGGACTGGATCATGTCCACCAGCACCCCCTCGTGGTTCGACTGGTAAATCTCGCATATGACGTCGTGCTTGGCGCAGACCTCCCGGATGAAGGTCTCCAGGGCGTCATAGCTCTCCTTGCCGTAGATGCCCGGCTCCCGGATCCCCAGAAGGTTCAGGTTCGGGCCGTTCAAAATGAGAATTTTCATTGCAGTACCTCCATCAGCGCCCGGAGCGTCTCCTCCTCCGGGCCGTTGTTGTCTATTTCCGCGTCCGCAAAGGCGCGATACAGCCCCTTCCGCTGCTCATAAAGGGTCTGGGCCGAGTGGATTTGAGACAGGGGCCGCCCATCGGAGGGCAGCACGTCCAGCGCCCGGCGCAGCCAGATAATGGTTCCGTTCTGGTGCAGAAGTGGGTAATTCTCCTCCCGCGTCACGCAGCCGCCGCCGGTGGCAATAACGGCCCCGGAACCCTTCCCAAGCTCCGCCAGGATGGCGGTCTCCGCTGCCCGGAACCCCGCCTCACCCCCGGCGGCGAACAGCGCCGGGATGGACTGGCCGGTTTTTGCCACCACCTGCTCGTCCGCGTCATAAAAGGGGCGGTGCAGGGCCTGGGCCAGGGCCTGGCCGATGGTGGTTTTGCCGCAGCCGGGCATACCGATAAGGATGATGTTCTCCATCTGGCGGGAGAGGGCGGCGACGATCTCCGTCACCCGCCCGTCCGGGATAGAATGATTCAAAAACAGCTCCGCGCTGCGCCGCGCCTGGGCCACCAGCATGGAAAGTCCCCCGGCGTGGGGCAGACCCAGGGCCTCCGCCTCCAGCAGCAGCTGGGTGCGCTGGGGGTTATACACCACGTCCAGCACCCCCTGACAGGCGGGGAAATCCGCCACGGTCACGGGAGAGACCCCTGTGTTGGGATACATCCCCAGGGGGGTGGTGTTCACCAGCAGCCTCGCGTCCCGGTGGCGGTCGAGGTTATCGTAGTTGTCCGGCCCGGAGCGGGATATGGTGACGATTGGCCCCGCGCCCAAATCCGCTAGGGCGGCCTTCACCGCGAGAGACGCGCCCCCGGAGCCGAATACCAGGGCCTTGCCCCCGGCCACGGAGATACCGGCGCTTTTCACCATATGGACAAAGCCGTCGTAGTCCGTGTTGTCCCCGTGCCAGCCGTCGCTGTGGCGGGTCAGAGTGTTCACGCTGCCGATGCGCCTTGCCGCGTCGGAGAGCTGGGCGCAGTAGGGGATGACGTCCTTTTTATAGGGGATGGTCACGTTCATGCCCGCCAGGGGCGTGGTGGTGAGAAACTCCCCCAGCGCCTCCGGCTCCGTCTCGTACAGGCGGTAGTCGTAATCCGCCAGCATGGCGTGTATCTGGGGCGACCAGCTATGGCCCAGCGTCCGGCCCAGAAGGCCAAATTTATTTTCCATGGGAACCCTCCATGAGCCTGGTCTGCCAGTCGCGGCTGGCGGCCAGGATGTGGACGTATACGTCCCCCAGGGCCTCCCCGGTTTCCGAGCGGCACAGGGCCTGGATGGCGGCGAGCTTTTCCGTCTCCCGCCCCTCGTCCAGCACGGGCAGGCCATGCTCCAGCTTATAGCGGGCGATGCCCTCCGCCACGTCCAGCCGCTGCTCCAGCAGGGCCACGATCTGTCTGTCCAGGTCGTCTATCTGTTCTCGTAATTGGGATAATTCCATGGTGATTCCCCTTAATTTCTATTTTCCAGCAGCGCGTCATAAATGGCGCAGGCGGCGGCGGCCTCCATGCACGGGACGGCCCTTGGCACGATGCAGGGGTCGTGCCGCCCGGAAACGGTGAGCTTCACGCTCTCCCCGGCGGTCAGGTCAACGCTGTCCTGCTCGATGCCGATGGAGGGGGTGGGCTTCACGGCGGCCCGGAATACGATGGGCATACCGCTGGTGATGCCGCCCAGAATCCCCCCGTGGTTGTTGGTGCGGGTGCGGACGACGCCGGAGGCGTCATAATAAAACGGGTCGTTGTTCTGGCTGCCGGTGAGTCCGGCGGCGGTGAACCCGGCCCCAAACTCGATGCCCTTCACGGCGGGGATGGCAAACACCGCCTGGCTGATGCGGTTTTCCATGCCGCCGAACATCGGCTCGCCCAGCCCCGCCGGGACGCCCTCGCACACGCACTCTATCACCCCGCCAAGGGAATCTCCGGCGGCTTTGGCCGCATCAAGTCCGGCGCGCATTTTCTCCGGCTCCGTCTCCCCGCCGATGGAGAGAATACGGGCGCGGATGGAAACGCCCTCCCGCTCCAGAAGCTGAAGCGCAACCCCCCCGGCGATGCACAGGGGCGCGGTCAGGCGGCCCGAAAACTGTCCGCCTCCGGCCACATCCCGCGCCGCGCCGTATTTGATCCAGGCGGCGTAATCCGCGTGGCCGGGGCGGGGGACGCGGCGGAGGTTTTCATAGTCCCCGCTGCGGGTGTTGGTGTTATAGATAACCGCCGTCACCGGCGCGCCGCAGGTGTGGCCGTCCACCAGGCCCGCGATAAACTCCGGCCTGTCCGCCTCCTTCCGGGGAGTGGAATACGGCCCCTGACCCGGCGCGCGGCGGGCCAGAAAGGCCCCCAGGGCCTCCATATCTGGGGCAAACCCGGCGGGCAGACCCTCGATGGTCACGCCGATGGCAGGGGCGTGGGACTGGCCGAAGATGGTGAAGCGGTAGCGGCTTCCGAAGCTGTTGCTCATGGCTCCTCCTCCAGGGTGACGCGGCCTCTCAGCCGCTGATAATCCGCCCAGAAGGCGGGGTAAGATTTGTTCACCGCTTGGGCTCCGTGGAGAATGACCGGCCCCGTGCAGGCGAGGGCGGCGACAGCCGCGCTCATGGCGATGCGGTGGTCGTTGGCGCTGTCCACCTCGCCCCCGGTAAGCTGGGCCTTTCCGCGCACAACAAGTCCCTCCGGCAGCTCCTGCACGTCCGCCCCCAGGGCGGAGAGCAGCGCGGCGGTGGTTTGGAGGCGGTCGCTCTCCTTGATGCGGAGCCGCCCGGCGTTGATAAACTGGGTCTCCCCAGGGCTGACGGCGGCCAGCACGGAGAGAACGGGGACAAGGTCGGGAACATCCCGGCAGTCGATGACGGCGCTGCCCGCGGCGATACGCAGCGACAGGGCCTCCGCCGCCTTATCCCCCTGGGGGGAGCTGGGGTCAAGGCCCGTGATGTTCAGGGTGCCGCCCAGAATCCTGTCCGCCGCAATCCAGAAGGCCCCGTTCGACCAGTCGCCCTCCACCTTTGCCGCGCCGGGGGAGATATAGCGCTGCCCGGCGGGCAGGGTATAGCCCCCGTCCTCAAACACGCTGTTGACGCCGAAAAGGGCCTGCGCCCGGATGGTCATGTCCAGGTAGGCGGCGGATTCCAGCGTCCCCGTGAGCCGGATGTGGCTCGCGCCGCCCAGCAGCGGCAGGGCAAACAGCAGTCCACTGATGAACTGGGAGGATATGCCCGCGTCCAGGGTATAGTCCCCGCCGGTGAGCTGGCCGGAGACGGCGATGCACTCGCGGCAGGGCTTTGTCAAAACCGCCCCGTGGCGTTCCAGCTCCTCCCACAGGGGGGAGAGGGGCCGGTCGGGCAGGCGTCCGCCCATGCGGATCTCAGCTTCCGCACCCAGGGCGCACACCACCGGCAGCAAAAACCGCAGGGTGGAGCCGCTCTCCCCGCAGTCCAGCACAGGCCGGGCCGCCGGTGTGGAGATGGGCCGGACGGTGAAGATCCCGTCCGCGTAGTCAATATCCGCGCCCAAAGCCCCCAGACAATTCGCTGTGGCGGTGATGTCCGCCGAGAGAGTGGGGCAGGCGATGGTTGTCGTCTTATCCGCCAGGGCCGCGCAGATCAGCAGCCGGTGGGCCTGAGATTTGGAGGCGATGGCCGATATATCCCCGCTGAGGGGAGAAGGGTAGATGGTGGCTTTCATGTCACATTCCCGCTTCCATAAAGTGATAAAGGGCCGTGTCGTCCATGGAGCGCATGGAGCAAAGGCCGATTTTCTCCGGCACCACAAGGTTTATATGGCTGCCGGTGTGCTTTTTGTCCGAGAGCATTGGCTCCATCAGCCGGGCAAGAGGGATGTCCGTTTCCGTGGGCAGGCCGAATTGTTGCAGCAGCGCGCACACTCGTTCCGGCACCTCCGGGGCGCAGAGATCGGTTTTTCCGGCGGCCCGGCATACCACGGCGGTGCCGATGGCCACGGCCTTTCCGTGGGAGACGGAAAAATCGCTGCAAGCCTCTATGGCGTGGGCCAGGGTGTGGCCCAGATTCAGAAGGCCCCGCCGCCCGCCGGAATCCCGCTCGTCCTCGCCCACCACGTCCCGCTTGAAGCGGACGCACTGGGCAATGACCTCCTGGCGGGGGAAATTTTTCCCCTCCCGTTCCAGCAGGGAGAATAGACCCTCGTCGAACAGGACGGCGTATTTTATCACCTCGGCGCAGCCGTCGGTGAAAATATCCTCCGGCAGGGTGGCCAGGGTGTCCGTGTCGCACAGCACGCAGGCGGGCTGCCAGAAAGCGCCCATGAGATTCTTCCCGGCAGGCAAATCCACGGCGGTCTTGCCGCCCACGGAGGAATCCACCGCCGCGAGAAGCGTGGTGGGAACCTGGATATAGTCGATGCCTCGCATATACACGGCGGCGGCAAGCCCTGTCAGGTCGCCGGTCATGCCGCCCCCCAGGGCAACGATGCAGTCGCTCCGGGTCAGACGCTGACCGGTCATGGAATCCAACAGCGTTATAAGGCTTTCCGCCGTCTTGCTGGCCTCCCCATGGGGCAGGATGTATGCTTCCCCGGCGAGACCGGCGGCCCGGAGGCTTTCCAGGGCCTTGTTGCCCCACAGGGGGGCCACGGAGTCGTCCGTTACCAGAACGAAACGCTCCGCCCTGGGACACAGCTCCCTGGCCCTTTGCCCCAGGCCGGGGAGCAGCCCCTGGCCGATATGCACCTGATAGGAGCGGGAGGCCCGCACGTCAATGGAAATCATCCGTCGATCTGTTCCTTTCTCTTCCGGCCCTCGTCCAGAAGCTCCCGCAGGGCGGGCTGGTCGGCGTTCGCCAGAGCGTCCCGGTATTGGTTCAGATTTTCCAGCAATCCGTCCAGCTCGGAGAGGATATTTTCCCGGTTGTCCAGCAGAAGCTCGCTCCACATATCCGGGTTCAGCCAGGCCACGCGGGTCAGGTCGCGGTAGCTTCCGGCGGAGAAGCCCCGGTGCGTTCCGGCGGTGGGGCTTTTGATGTAGGCGTTTGAAACTATATGACACAGCTGGGAGGTGAAGGCGATCATCTCGTCGTGCTGCTTTGCGGTGGTGACGCTGATGGGGCCAAAGCCCGCCGGTTTCAAAAGGGATTTTACCCTCGCGAGAAACGCCGCGTCGTCATACACCGGGGGGACGATGACCATGGGGGCCCGGTCAAACATATTGGCCTTCGCGTATTTAAGCCCCGAAAACTGGGTGCCGCCCATGGGATGCCCGCCCACGAAGGTGAAGCCGTGGGCCGCCGCCAGGGGAAAGGCGAAGTCGCACATGGCCTGCTTCACGCCCACGCAGTCCATGACGATGCCGGTTTTGGAAAACTCGTCCGCGTGGGCCTCCAGATAATCCATGCTGGCCTGGGGATAGGTGGAGATCAGCGCCAGGTCACATTCCGCCAGCCGGTCGGGGGTGAGAACGCCGTCTATGTCGCCGGCGAGCTGAGCGAATTCCACGGTGGACTCGTCGATGTCATAGCCCAGGACGGTGATGTCCTGGTTCCGCTTGTATGCCTTGGCCAGGGAGCCTCCGATGAGGCCCAGACCCACGATGCCGATGGTCATTCCTTGATAGCCTCCAATACCTTGCGGATCTGCTTCATCAGGGTATCGAACTGGGCGGGAGTCAGGGACTGCGCACCGTCGCACAGGGCGTGCATGGGGTCGTTGTGAACCTCCACCATCAGGCCGTCCGCACCGCAGGCGGCAGCGGCCAGGGCCATGGAGGGAACAAGGTCAGAGTGGCCGGTGGCGTGGCTGGGATCGACGATAACAGGCAGATGGGTTAGCTGGTGCAGCACGGGGACGCAGGACAGATCAAGGGTGTTGCGGGTGTGGGTCTCGAAGGTGCGGATGCCCCGCTCGCAGAGGATGACGTTGTTGTTGCCCCCGGCCATGATGTATTCCGCGCTCATGAGAAGCTCCTTAAGGTTGTTGGCAAGGCCGCGCTTGAGAAGAATGGTCTTGTCGGTGCGGCCCAGGGCCTTAAGCATCTCGAAGTTCTGCATATTCCGCGCGCCCACCTGGATGATGTCCACATCCTCGAACAGGTCGAAGTCCTTCATATCCATTAGCTCGGTGATGATGGGCAGGCCTGTGGCCTTTTTCGCCTCGCTGAGCAGGAGCAGACCCTCCCCGTGCAGGCCCTGGAAGTCATAGGGGCTGGTGCGGGGCTTGAATGCGCCGCCGCGCAGGATGTCCGCGCCGCTGTCCTTCACGGCCTGGGCCACGCCGATGATTTGCTCCCTGGTTTCCACGGAGCAGGGGCCGGCGATGACGCAGAAATTGTTCTTGCCGCCAATCTTTACGCCCCCCGCCTCGATGACGGAGTCGTCCGGGTGGAACTTGCGGTTGCACTTTTTAAACGGCTCGCTGACCCGCTTCACAGACTGGACAATGTCCAGGCTTGCCAGCAGATCCATGTCGATGTGGGCGGTGTCGCCCACCAGGCCCAGGACGGTGTACTCGCTGCCCTCGGAGATGTGAACCTGCACCTTCTGCTTTTCCAGCCAGTCGATGAGATGGTCGCGCTGCTCGGCGGTTACGTTGGGTTTCAAAACTGTGATCATGGTGATAATAGCTCCTTTACAATGTTTTTCTGTTCCTGTTTGCACGTTTTGGCCGCGCCACAAAAAGAAAAGGCTGTGCAGCCGGTTCGTGCTGCACAGCCTGGTGGCTTCTGTTGGTTTTCGCTTTTCCGCAACACAAAACGCTATTACCTTTTGAAAAAGTAATAGGTAAAGTAATAATAAGCGGAAGAAAAGCGATTCATAAAAAAGGACACTCCTTCTTTAAACTACGAAAGTATTATAGACAACTTTCCGGGAAAAGTCAATAGGCTAAAAGGGGAACGACTGGAAAATTTTTGCCGCTTTCCATCGGGAATTTAAGGATTTTGCACAACTTCCCGTCCTTTCCGCCGCCCCGACGACGTTTCTCTTGGGAGGAGGGGAACTGCTGCTCCCGCTGTCATCGGAAAAAACAGGGCTTCAGACGCTTTATAAAAACAGCTCACATTCCTTGCGGTTCGAGCAGAGGACGCTAAGCGCCACACCCCCCAGGCTGGTGACAACGCGACTCAGCTTCTTGGCGCCGACCGGGCAGACGGAAATACACCGCATGCAACTGATGCATTTTTTAGAGTCTGGATTCATTGTAACAGAATCTATCGCTCCAACCGGGCATTTCTCTGCGCAAAGACCGCATTTAATGCAGATGTCCGAGGCGTTTGGCGCCATGCCGGGTGTATGAAGCCCTGGTTTATCTGGAATTTTTCCGGGAACCTTGGGGATAGAGAAATCCGCATGGGCGAGCTTCTGGGAAATTTGAACCGCCAGTTCCTTCAACCGCTTTTCGTCCTCTGCATCTGGCCGCCCTGCCGCGACCTTCCGTGCGATCGAGTGTTCCGCCAGCGCGGCAACAGCGGCGATCGGCTTGAAACCGGCTTTACATGTGGCGTCCAGCAGTTCAGCAAGGGTGTTGTCATAAGCCCGGTTCCCATAAACGCACACAAGAATCGCTTTGGCCTGTCTCCCGAATATGACGTGCAGTCGGTCGAGCGCGGTCTGGGGGACGCGTCCGCCGTAAGATGGAACGGCGATCAGGGCAATATCATCTTCGTCCAAAACCACGGCTGAGAGATCCTGCGTTCGGTCACACAGGTCGATTTCCAAAATCTGTTCAGCCAGACCGTAGCTCAAAATATCGGCTGCCTTCTTTGTGCCCCCGGTTGGGCTGAATGTGATCTCATATAATTTCATTGTTTGACCCTTTATGATTCATCGTATTTGTCATGGTTTTCATATGGCTTGCAAACCCGGCCATAAGCCCGCCCATACATTGTCCGATAAAGCTCCTCCACTGTGTGGTGCAGACACGCTGTTTTTTGTACGTTATCCGCTTTGCCCGTGGGCATGAACAAAATATTATAGTCCACTCCAAACAGAAGACATTTTGAGCTTGTCATTTCTGCGCCATTGGAAAGATAAAAGCGGATGCGCCGCTGGCGCAGGTTCTTTTCATGTTCCGACCTGGTGGAGCTTGGGCTTTCTGCTTCTATGAACACGCCGTATTTCACGGGTACGTTGTCCTTCAGATTTCGCAGGAACTCGCTGCCTATTCCCCGTCCGCGCAGTTCGGGAACGACGGCAAAATAGTCCAGCAGCGCATAGGAGGCGCTTTGGGTCAGAATATAACAGGCGTAAGCCTCTAAACTGTTGGCATGGTAATAGCCGTAGCAGCCGTATTGTCCCGCCTTTTGAAGCCGCTCCATAGCGAAAAGAGGCCGCCGCTCGTTGCGGGGGAAATCCTCTTTGATATGGTTTTTGTAAATGATCCGCAATTCATTCGGCTCCAGCCGTTTTATAGAGTTCACACAGTTACCCTGTCCTTTTCCATGGCGTTGGCGTTGCAAAATATAATAGCCGCCTGCGGCTATTATAGCAGATACGCCACGTCTTTTCTATATGAACGGCAAAATTTTGTCAAATCAGGCGGTTTTACAGCCACAAGGTTTCAGGCCTGTACCCGAAAAAATGTCGGATCTGCCGGCGTTTTTTTCGGCCTCAGGGGGTATATTTATATGTGTCCCACCCTTGCGAGCGGCGGGATGGTGTGATACAATATAAAATGTTCGACAAGAATTTTGTGGAAGGATGTACCCTATGAGCGGACAGGCCTGTGACATCTTCATCCTGGGCGGCGGCCCGGCGGGGCTTTCGGCGGCGCTGACGGCCCATGCCAGGGGACGGCGGGTCATGGTGCTGACAAACGACCCGGCGGCCAGCCCCCTTGCCAGGGCGGGGCGGATCGACAACTACCCCGGACTGACCGGCGTTGGCGGTCTTGCGCTGCTGGAAGCCATGATGGACGGCGTAAGGAAGCAGGGGATTGACGTAGCCATTGGCCGGGCCACCGGCGTTATGGCCTCCGGCGGGCGGTTTTATATCACCGCCGAGCGGGATTTTTACGAGGCGAAAAGCCTTATCCTTGCCACCGGCGCCCAGCAGGGGACAAAGCCCGTTCTAGGCGAGGCGGAGCTTTTGGGCAGGGGCGTGAGCTACTGCGCCACCTGCGACGGTATGCTCTATAAGGGCCGGGATGTGGCCGTGCTGGACATGGGCGGCCCCGGTCAGGAGGCGGCGGAGTTTTTGCGGAGCCTGGGCTGCCGGGTGGAATATTTTGACAAACAGCGGGCCAGAAGCTACGCCATTTCCGGGGATAATAAGGTGGAGGCCGTCGTCGCGGACGGGACGCCCTATCCCGTGGCGGGGGCGTTCGTCATGCGGGCCACCATGGCGGCGGAGACGCTTCTGCCGGGCCTGGCCCTGGAGGAGGGACACATCCAGGTGGACGAGACCATGGCCGCCAGCGTAACCGGCGTTTTCGCCGCCGGGGACTGCACAGGCCGTCCCTACCAGGTGGCCCGCGCCGTGGGGCAGGGCAATATGGCCGCCCTCAGCGCGGATAAATTTTTAAAATCACAGGAAAACCAATAAGCAAAGGAGCTTGAAAGATATATGAGCGCAATAAACCTGACGACGGAGAGCTTTGATGAGACCATCGCCTCCGGCGTGACCCTGGTGGACTTCTGGGCTACCTGGTGCGCCCCCTGCCGGGCCCAGGGGCCGGTGGTAGAGGAATTTGCCGCAAAACAAGACCGGGTCAAGGTGGGAAAGGTAGACGTGGACGCCCAGCCCTCCCTGGCGCAGCGCTACGGCGTTATGTCCATCCCGACCCTGATCGTCTTTGAAAACGGAGAGGAGATCGCCCGCCAGGTGGGGATGTCCTCCATAGAGGAAATCGAGGAAATGTGTCAATGAAAGAGTTACCGAAGCAATACGACCCCAAACAGGTGGAGAGCCGCATCTATCAGATGTGGCTGGACGGGGGCTATTTCCACGCCAAGCGCGACCCGGAAAAGAAGCCCTTCACCATCGTTATCCCGCCCCCCAACGTCACCGGCCAGCTCCATCTGGGCCACGCCGTGGACGAGACTATTCAGGACGTTCTCATCCGCTATAAGCGGATGAAGGGCTATTCCGCCCTGTGGGTGCCGGGCTATGACCACGCGGGCATCGCCACCCAGATCAAGGTGGAGGAAAGCCTCCGCAAGGAGGAGGGCCTGACCCGCTTCGACCTGGGCCGGGAGAAATTCCTTGACCGGGTGTGGGACTGGAAAAATAAATACGGCGACCGCATCGTCACCCAGCTCAAGACCCTGGGCTCCTCCTGCGACTGGGAGCGCCAGCGCTTTACCATGGACGAGGGCTGCTCCAAGGCCGTGCGGGAGGTATTTTGCAGCCTGTACGAAAAGGGCCTTATCTATAAGGGCAAGCGCATCATCAACTGGTGTCCCCACTGCACCACCGCCCTGTCTGACGCGGAGGTGGAGTATGAGGAAAAGCCCGGCCACCTGTGGCATATCCGCTACCCCCTGACGGACGGCTCCGGCTATGTTATCATCGCCACCACCCGGCCTGAGACCATGCTGGGCGACTCCGGCGTGGCCGTGAATCCTGCGGATGAGCGGTATACAGATCTGGTGGGGAAGACCTGCACCCTGCCTCTGGTGGGGCGGGAGATCCCCATCGTGGCGGACGAGTACGTAGATATGGCCTTCGGCACCGGCTGCGTGAAGATGACCCCCTGCCACGACCCCAACGACTTTGAGGTGGGTCTGCGACATAATCTGGAGCAGATCCTCATCCTGGACGGGGACGGCAAAATCATCAACGGCGGCAAATACGACGGCATGGATCGCTATGAGGCCCGGAAGGCCATTGTGGCCGACCTGGAGGAGCAGGGCTATCTCGTGAAGGTGGAGGATCACGTCCACAACGTGGGTACCTGCTACCGCTGCCACAGCGACGTGGAACCCCTGGCAAGCGACCAGTGGTTTGTGAAGATGGAGCCGCTGGCCAAGGAGGCCATCCGCGTGGTGGAGGACGGCACGATAAAGTTCGTCCCCGAACGCTTTTCCAAAACGTACTTAAACTGGATGTACAGCGTAAAGGACTGGTGCATCAGCCGTCAGCTCTGGTGGGGCCATCAGATTCCCGCCTGGTACTGCGACGACTGCGGCCACGTCACCGTGTCCCGGACGGACGCCTGCCAGTGCGAGGCCTGCGGGTCGAAGAACATACACCGTGACCCGGACGTGCTAGACACCTGGTTCAGCTCCGCCCTGTGGCCCTTCTCCACCCTGGGCTGGCCGGACAAGACGGAGGATCTGGAATACTTCTACCCCACGGACGTGCTGGTGACGGGGTACGACATCATCTTCTTCTGGGTGGCCCGGATGATATTCTCCGGCATGGAGCATATGAAGCAGGAGCCGTTCCACACGGTTCTGATACACGGCCTTGTCCGGGATCCCCAGGGCAAAAAAATGTCCAAATCCGCCGGGAACGGCGTTGACCCCATCCAGGTCATCGACCAGTTCGGCGCGGACGCCCTGCGCTTCAACATCATCACCGGCAACTCCCCCGGCAACGATATGCGCTTCTATGTGGAGCGGTGCGAGGCCATGCGGAATTTTGCCAACAAGCTGTGGAACGCCGCCCGGTACGTCATTATGAACCTGACCGTGGAGGAAAACCGCCTGCCGGACACCCTGCGGCTGGAGGATAAATGGATCCTCTCCAAGCTCAACGACCTGACGGCCCAGGTCAACGACAACTTTGACAAGTACGAGCTGGGCCTGGCCGCCACGAAGATATACGACTTCATCTGGGACAGCTTCTGCGACTGGTTCATCGAAATCACCAAGCCCCGGCTGAAGGAGGGGGACGAGGGCGCCCAGCGGGTGCTACTGTATGTGCTGACGGACATTCTCCGTCTGCTCCACCCCTTTATGCCCTTCATCACCGAGGAGCTTTACGGCGCCATCCCCCACGACGGGGAGGCCCTGATTGTGGATGCCTATCCTGAATATGACCCGGCCCTGGCCTTCCCCCAGGAGGAGGCGGATTTTGAGAGCATTATGACCGCCGTGAAGGCTGTCCGCAGCCGCCGGGCGGAGATGAACGTCCCGCCCTCCAAGCGGCCCAGCCTGATTTTGGTCACGGAGAAGCCGGAGGTGTTCGAGGCCGGACGGGTGTATATGGCAAACCTGGCCTATGCCGGACAAATCACCATCACGGACGCGCCCCCGGCGGACATTGCCGGTATGGTGAACGTGGTGACGGAGGACGCCAAAATCTTCATGCCCCTGGCGGAGCTGGTGGATTTGGACAAGGAGCGGGCCAGAATTGAGAAGGAGCTTGCCAAGGCCCAAAAGGATATTGAAAGCCAGGAGAAGAAGCTGGCAAACGAGAGCTTCGTCTCCCGCGCCCCGGAGCGGGTGGTGAACGCCGAGCGGGAGAAGCTTGCCAAGGCCCAGGCTTTGGCGGCCAATCTGGAGGAAAGCCTGAAAAATCTGGGCTGAAACTTGAGATAACAATACGCCCCTATGCGAATGTGAAGCGCATGGGGGCGTATTTTATGTTTAGGTTAAGCGGTGACGGTTCCAGTGGTATAGGTGGCTGTGCCGCTGCCGGAGGAATTGGCGGCATAGAATTTTACCACGGCATAGTATTTTGTGCCGCTGGTGCCGCTGTAAGTGACGGAACCGGAGTATTTCATGAGATTATAACCATACTGCGAATAATAGGTTTTTACCAGCGTCCCACTGGCGGTATATATTTTAATGGTGGACGCGCCGATGGTGGTCATAGTGCCGGTGCCTGTAATTGAAAAAGTGACTGTCACCTTTCCACTTTCGGCAGAAATGGAAGCGCTATTCAAAATAATATAATTATTGGTCAACGGTTCCGCTGCTTCTATGGTAGCGGCACTTGCACCAACGGATAAAATCATGATAAATAACAAGGTAAATGCTGTTATATGTAAGACTTGTTTTCTCATTTTTCTGTTTCCTCCTCATAAATAGAAGTTATAGTTTTTACAAGCTCCTCATGACTGTCATAACCGTACGCAAAACATTCAAACCGCCCGCGCTGCCAGACCGCATAATATCTCCCTGCATTCGTTAAAATGTAATGGTCTATGCCATTTATAGTATAGATTTCCGGGGCGCCCTCGTCCTTGGAATATTGTCTGCTTGGCTCTGTTCCGTATAGTGTATATGAAAACAAAATTGTGTTCGTTCCGTTTGTATAGTGCAAATCAAAACTTGCAAAGGACTCTAAAACATAATATTCAAATCCTTCAAATTCGTATCCCTCCGGGACATAAGTAGGCACAATATTTTCCGGCGCATCGTAAAAGGCCAGGGCATCCTCCAGTGTTTCAAACGGCTCCTCAGGCTGCTCGATAACAGTCTCTGTTTCGTCAGTTTCCGCGTCCTGGGCGAAGTAAAAATAATCCTCATTCCACTGGCCGATCCAGCCCAGAAGCCCGGAGGCGTAGGCCGCTGTGGTCAGGGCGACAAGGAGGGCGACGACTGCCGCTGCCAGACCCCAGCGGAAGTGCTTTGGTCGGACGACCTGTGACCGGGCCTGCTTTTCCGTCTGATTGCTCTTCGTCTGCTCCGTCCGCAGAGCGGCCATGCAGCGGCGATCCGCCTCCTCCGGCACCGCCGAGGCCGGGTCTGATTGCAGGGTCTGATTTTCCCGCAGCAAATGCTGACCCTCCATTTGGGCGTATGCGTTCATGAATCGGGCAAAGCGCGCCCTCTGGCCTTGCTCCTTGTGCTTATTGTGCATAATCATCACCCTCTTTCTCCATTTCCCTCAAGGCCCTTCGTCGCGCACGGGTCAGCTTCATCCGTATGCTGGCCGCTCCGCAGCCCAGGGTGGCCGCCAGCTCCCGGTCGGTCAGCTCCAATATGTATTTCCCCTCCAACAGCAGCCGGTCGCCGGGGGACAGTCGCCTCCATATCTGCCGCACCCAGTCCCGCCGCTCCGCCTGGAGAACCGTCTCCTCCGGGGAGAGGGCGGGGGACGGCTCCGTGTCCTGCATCTCCTCCCAGGATACCTGCTCATGCTGCCTGATCACGCCTCGGTGCCGGAGGTAATTGATGGCCGTGTTCCGCACCATGGCGGCGATATACGCCGTCAGCGCCCGCTCATCCACCGCTCGGAGCCGCTCCTCCTGCTCCGCCATCCTCACCAGCGCCTCCCCCACGATGTCCGCCTGGTCGTCCACACTGCCGGTGTATCTGCCCGCAATGGAGAACATCAGCCGCTTGTATTGGAGATAGACCAGCTCCAGAAATGCCGGTTCCCGTGCCCGATCGGTTTGTGCAACATTCCTGGACACCATGTCTCTCTCCTTTCACCTCTGTCTGCCTTCCATTATATTAGACAGCGCAGCGCACAAAAGTGCAACACTTTTTTCGAAAAAATTTTTTAGGGGAAAGGTGTTGCGTTTTTGCGCGGAGGGTTGTCTTTATGAGTGACAGGAAAATATGGGAGGTGATTCCGATGGGCTGAATGTCTCACTGTGGATGTCGTTATGCTCACTGGATACAACAAAGGATATGATAATATTAGACAGTAGACAGATACGAAAGGAATAACAATGAAAAAGTTTATAAAATTTTTTGCTATTGTAATAGTACTAACACAAAGTTTTCTTTTGATAGGCACATTGGGTGCTTTTGCTGCATCAGACACAGAAGAGACAGTTGAGATTCGAGAGGTGGTATCTGATTCGGACGATACGATTCAACGATATAAAGAATACTTTGAAGTAACTCAATCTACAACCTTTTGGAAGTATCTTCCATATTCTACTATTACTAATTCGGTTATTTGCACTTTGAGTAAGGGAGATTCCTTGGATTTCTACAGTTATTATACCGATGTATATGGGAATCATTGGTGGTATTGTAAAATCATTAATTGCGCTGCGGCTACAAATCTCAATGGTTCTTATGGGTATGTGAGTTCCTCTGCAGTCAAGAGCATCATTGACTATAATAGTTAACAAATGAAAAGAAGATTTTTTCAGAGAGTTTTATGGGAGACAATAGTTGTTGTGTTATGTGTTTGCTGTAGCTCAGTTTATGCACTGGCAACACCAGCAGAAAAAACCGTACTAACTTTGGCTGTTTGCACCTCGTCCAGTCAAGTTGATGAAATAGTGAAAGAGTTTAACAATACTAGCGAATCTTATACGATTGAGATAATTAAGTTTGATAACGCTACTGATATAAATGAACTTTTGGCATCGGTCATCGATGGAAGTGGTTTAGATATGTTCTGGATAGAAGAAGGTAAACTTGATCAGAATGAATTGTCTGACTATTGCGTGGAACTTCTGCAATATTTAGACCTAGACGATGATTACAGCAGAGAAACGCTGATTCCATCACTATTATCTGCTATCAGTGATCAAGGACTGTATTTCCTGCCTGTCGATTTTCAGATATACACTTGGTATGTTGAGGGAAGTACTCCTTATATCAACGGTGAATTCACGGTTGAGAGGGCAAAAGCTATGATCCAAGAACAAGGAATTGAGATGTTTTCTTATGGAGCTATGAGCAGAGAGGCTGTTGCGGAAAAGATAGCATTGACGCTATCTAGCATATATACCAGTGGGGTTGATGTTGATTCCTATGAGCTTTTGCAGGAGCTGAAAAAAATCCCTATAACATATGATGAAAGCGCAGAGAAGAATGGCCTGTTACATTTTATTTCAGTTGGCGGCAATCTGGAAAATATAGGTGCCGTATCGAGAAAGACGGAAGGCGATTATTGTTTTACAGGCTTGCCAGGTATAGCAGGAAGCGGTAGTGCATTTATCATTGAAAATCAGGTCGGTATTTTTACTAGTTGTTCTGATGTTGATGGGGCTTGGGCATTTGTTAGAACGGTACTGTCTGAAAATGTACAGGAGACAACTACATATTTGCCCTCAACTTCTGTGTGGTTGCAGGCACGGTTAGAGGAATCAATAAGGTACGACATTGTAACCCAAGAAGATGTGACAAAAGTGTCTGAGCTTATTGACAGCGTCAGTGCTGCCGCGGCCTTTGGAACGGAAAGCTATAATACAACGCTTTCTGCTATAAACCAGATAATTGCATAGTCGGCTTTATAAGTTTAATAAGTGTAGCATTGACCATAAATACGGATCCGACATGACAGCCAGAGGGAACGTTGGTTTACCGGCGTTCCCTCTGAAAAACCTATATAGTCTGGCTTGAAATGTTAAGTTGTTGACAATATAAGAGAGGTACTATATAATTTCATTAAGAACGTATCACGCAAGCAGGAAGGGAGCGTATGGTATGAGCGTATTCGTCAATATCAGTGCTGTGATCATTTCAGCGTTGTATACAGCGGCGGTGATATGCTTTGTTTTGTTTGTTGTCAGCTTCTTTGTCAGAAGGCGGCGCCGGGCCGGGGCGCTGGGCGAACGCGCGGAGGTCGGAGATGCGCCGCGGGGGAGGTTTGCCAAGTGGAGCAGTAAGTCCTGGGGAAGCTATGCTGTCGGCTTTACCTGGTGGTATTTTTTTGGCTGCGTTTATTTTTGTCTTTGCCGCCGGGGCTTATGCGGGTATCACGAGCAGCCGGGAGAGCGAGACGCTGCATCCCCCTGTGACGGAGGATAACTCCCCGGTCAATATGTTTTTGCAGTTGGATGAGAATATCACCCTGGAACAGGTGATGGCGCAGGAGGATGAGCGGGACTGGTATTTCAGCACAACATCGGAAAGCAATGAATTTCAAAAGCGCGTAGGAACGACGGTAAAGGGGATTGATATACGACCCGCCTGGAGCGAGGAATCCGGCCAGCAGAACGACCGCAGCTATTTGTATTACGAGCAGTCGGATGGAGAGCTATTAGAGCTGTATTTTGCGGTGGAGGAAGATAACAGTTCCTGGCTGGTGTATGCCCGTCTGGTGATAAAGACGGACGATGGCGTTGCGAGCTGCTACTATTATCCAACGGATATTACTAAATGGGGCGGAGAGACAGGCTTCAACCTGTCTGTAAAAGGTGCAGGACAGCTTTTTCAGCGCAAATATCTTCTGGAAACAGCCCAGGAGGTCATGGACATCGTCTATCCTCTGGTCTATCCGAACGGATATTGAAAAACAAGTAGATTGATATATGACAAAATAGTTATGCAAACTATATTAAACAAGGAGAGTTGTGAGTATGCAACGAAAAAGATTTTCAGTGCTGGCGTTGACCTTTGCCCTGCTCCTCTGCCTGACCTCCTGTGGAACGGTCAGGTCGGCGGCGGAGGAAGGGAATGATAAGACGGTGAACATCACCTCGCTGGCCGAGATGTCGGGGGTGACAAGCAACGGCTGGCTGGTAGTTATGGGAGGTATTCTCTCCGAAGCGGAGGAGATTCCCTTTGATTCCTACTACGGCGTGCTGCTTCCGGCGGCGGAAACGGTGGAGGCCGGGGAGACCTGGGAGGTGCAAAATGTGCAGAGGATGCTGAGCGAGACGCCGGTGCGTGTGTCCCAGTTCTATATGGGCGGCGGCACGCTGGGGGCCGATTCCACGCCCGTGAGCGCGGAGGTAGTGTCTCCGGCAGACATGGACGAGAAGACGGCAGAGAAACTGCTGAGCGCGGTGGCTGACGCCTTCGGGCTTTCCCTGACAGGGTACAGCGCCGAACTGAACGGGATATACTTTGTGCGGACGATGGATGTAAACGCCACGGCCTTTTATCCCGCGTATTACCAGATAGACCTGTATTCCGCGGAAAGCGACACAGAGGCAAGCCTGCTGTTTCCCGTGGTGAATGTGAGCGGGTATCTGGACGGCGTTTACACGATGGAATGGTTCAGCACGGAGGATTAGTATTCCATGCCGAAAAAATTGGGCCGTCCCCCGGCGTTCGACAGAATCTGCGGGGGAACGGTTGTAGAATTGCACCATACGAAACGGTATGGTGCAATTTTTTCGCGCCTGTTGGGGGAGGATATGGAAATGAAGGTCTTATCCAGCTATCGGGAGGGGCGGCTGACGCTGTTTTTCAAGGGGGAGCTCGACCACCATGAGGCGGCGGCAGCTCTGCGGAGGATCACCCAGACCATGGACGATTACCTGCCCAGGGACTGCGTGGTGGACATGAGCGGGCTGACGTTCATGGATTCCTCCGGCATTGCGCTGATTTTGAAAATCTGCCGCCTGATGGCGGAGACCGGGGGCCGGGCCTGGGTGGAAAACGCCCGGAATCAGCCGCTGAAGGTCATAGACGCCTCCGGCATAGAACGCATGGTGAAAATAACCACCGGCGTGGAATGAACGCGCCGGACACATATATACGGCCCCCGGCGGGACAGGCCGGGGGCCATGGGAGGACAGCATGAAGCAGCTTAACTACATAAAATTAGAATTTCCCGCCCGGAGCGTGAACGAGGGCTTCGCCCGCGCCGCCGCCGCGGCCTTCGCCGCCCAGATGGATCCCACCCTGGAGGAGCTGGGGGACATCAAAACCGCTGTGTCCGAGGCGGTGACGAACGCCATTGTCCACGCCTACCCGGACGCCATCGGCACGGTAGCCCTGCGGCTGCGTATTTTGGAGGGGAACGTGCTGGAGATCACCGTCCGGGACAAGGGTCGGGGCATCCCGGATGTGAAGCAGGCCATGGAGCCGCTTTTTTCCACCGGGGGCGAGGAGCGCAGCGGCATGGGCTTTACCATTATGGACAGCTTCATGGACGGCCTGCGGGTGCGCTCCGCCGTGGGCAAGGGAACCACCGTCACTATGTCCAAACGCATTTCCGTGAAGGCGAGAATATAGCTTGGACGAGACGTTGACCCTCCTGCGGGCGGCCCAGGCCGGAGACCGGGAGGCGGCGGGCCGGATGGTGGAGGAAAACGCCGGGCTTATATGGAGCGTGGCCCGGCGGTATTTTGGCCGGGGAGCGGAGCCGGAGGATTTGTATCAGCTCGGCTGCCTGGGCTTTTTGAAGGCCATCGACGGCTTTGACGAGGGCTATGGCACCCGTTTTTCCACCTATGCCGTGCCGAAAATCTCCGGGGAAATTCGCCGCTTTCTGCGGGACGACGGGGCCGTGAAGGTCAGCCGGGGCATTAAGGAGCGCGGCACGGCCATCCGCACCGCCCGCAAGGAGCTTGAGCAGGAGCTGGGCCGCGACCCCACGGTGTCGGAGCTGGCGGCGCGGACGGGCCTTTCCGGGGAGGACATCGCCATGGCGGAGACCGCCGCCATCCCGGTGGAATCCCTGCAGCAGGGGGCGGGGGAGGACGGCTTCCCGCTGGAGCAAATGCTGGGCGACTGGGTGCAGGAGGAGCGATTGGTGGAATATGTGGCCCTGCGCCAGGCCATTGAAAAGCTCCCGGAAAAGGAACGTCAGACCATCTTTCTCCGCTTCTATCATGGCATGACGCAGACCCAGACCAGTCAGGTTCTTGGCGTGAGCCAGGTGCAGGTGTCCCGCCTGGAACGCCGCGCCGTAAAGCGGCTGCGCGAGATGATGGAGTGAGCGCCTTGCCGGGCTTGGGCTGAATTTTCGTGGCCGTTTCTCACTTGGGGGGGTCATCAACTGGGGGTGCCAAAGAAAACCACAAGCGGGAAAATGGCCTAAAACCCTTGGGGCGCAACGGTTTGCACCCCACTTGTGGCTTTCACGGGGGTAGTGGGTACCCTCAGATAAAGGGATTTTCCAAATCCCGCAGAATGAAGCGGTCATCCTCCACAATAAGCAGTCCCAGCGGCTCCATAGAAAAATCTCCTGTGTCCTATGTTTTTGATTGCGGCGCGGCAAACGAAAAAGACAGCAAAGCGCCTGCCGCAAAAAGCGCGGCCCCAAAGCGCATGGGGCCGCGTTTTGCGTGGATATACAGGCTCTCAGCCCTTTTTCACTGCCAGGTTAAACGCCTCGATCAGCTCGTCGATGGCGGCGGCCTGGGTGTGAACGTCGGCAAACTCCGTGCCGTACCACAGGTCGTTCAGTTCCTGGGCGGTCTTGCCCTGCTGCTCCACCCAGGTGTAGTATTTCAGGTTATGCACCCGCTTGCGCTGGGCATAGGTAAGCTCCAGCAGATTGTCGGTCTTCTGGCCCTGTAGGTGCAGGGCATAATCCACGGCGGCCTTTTCGTGGGTGTAGGGGCCGTCCTGCTCCCGCAGCTCCTCCAGGCGGCTGCCGTACATCTCCACCGAGTCGGTCAGCAGGGTGAAGACCACATCCTGACTGGTAAATTCATAATATTTTGCCATCTTGATGCAGCACAGGACGTTTGCAATGCCGGATATGCCCAGCCAGGAAAGCCGCTGGACGAACTCCGGGTCGAGGCCCAAATCGTGCACAAGGAAGTCCACGCCCTCCGGCTCGTTAAAGAGACGAATCAGCTCCTGGCTGTCGCAGTCGTCGATGTCGATGACCATGTCGGTGTTTTTGACGTTGTGTATCCAGGGAACGTGCTTGTCGCCGATGCCCTCGATGCGGTGGCCGCCGAAGCCGTTGTCCAGCAGGGTGGGGCATTGCAGGGCCTCGCCCGCCGCCAGCTTCATGGTGGGATAAAGCTCCTTCAGTTTGTCCCCGGAGCCGATGGCCCCGGCGGAGCCGGTGGTGAAGCAGGCCCCGGCCATACGGTCGCCGGGACGGCGGATGTGCTCGAATACCTCCGCAATGGCGCTGCCTGTGACCTCATAATGCCAGAGGTGGTTGCCCATCTGCTCAAACTGGTTGAAAATCATGTTGCCGGGGTCTTCCGCCAGCTCGTGGGTCTTGTCGAATATCTCCTTGACGTTTGACTCGCAGCCTGGGGTGGCGATAATTTCGGCCCCGATGGAGCGCAGCCAGTCGAACCGCTCCCGGCTCATTTCCTCCGGCAGGATGCCGATGGCGTGGACGCCCAGAAGCTTGGAGTTGAACGCGCCGCCCCGGCAGTAGTTGCCGGTGGAGGGCCAGACGGCCTTTTGCCTGTCCGCGTCAAACTGGCCTGTCACCAGCCGTGGCACCAGGCAGCCGAAGGAAGCCCCAACCTTGTGGCAGCCGGTGGGGAACCACTTGCCCGCCAGGGCCACAATGCGGCAGGGAACGCCGGTCAGAGCCGGAGGGAACTCGATATAATTGGGTGTGCCGAATAGTCCGCCGGTCTGCTTTGGCTCGTTGTGCCAGTTGACGCGGAACAGGTTCACCGGGTCAACGTCCCACAGGCCGGTACGGGAAAGCTTTTCTAAAATATCCTGAGGAATCAGGCTGGGGTCTTTCATTTGGGCATAGGTGGGAATGACGATGCCATTTTCCCTGGCTCTCGCGATATTATGGGCAAGGCTGTCGGGATGAATCGTCAGGTCGATCATAAAGGTTCACTCCTTACTGCACGAAAATATTTGGTAGGATTTATTTATTATAATGGAATCGGCGGTGGAAAACAACCCTTCCTGCTAAAAATTTGGCCAAATCCTCTGTCACTGTGGGATGGAATGTGTTATAATGACGGCATAAAAATAGGGAACCAGCCAGGATTATTCAAAGGAGTACGACCATGGAACCGTTTGCTATATGGGGAAATTTTATATATACAGAGGGGCCTGAAAAGCTGTGCCTGCGACCAAACAGCGTTGCTGTATGCAAAGAAAACGGCTTGTGTGATGGCGTGTTTGATCGGTTGCCGGACAGATATAAGGGCATAAAACTGAAGGACTACCGGGAGTTCATTACCATCCCCGGATATTGCGATATGCATCTCCACGCCGGGCAGTACAGGAACCAGGGGCGGGGGATGGATATGCAGCTCATTCAGTGGCTGGAGAGGCTGACCTACCCGGAGGAGTCCATGTTCCGTGACCTGGACTACGCCAAAGAAGTATACGGAGAGCTGACGGCTGACCTGTCAGAGGGCTTTACCACCCGCGCCGCGATCTTTTCTACCGCCCACACAAAGGCCACTTTGCTTCTCATGGATGAGCTGGAGCGAACCGGCCTGAAAACCCTTGTGGGCCGGGTGAATATGGACAGCAACGCCCCGGATTCCATCCGCGAGCAGGACGCGGCCTATTCCCTGGCGGAGACGCGAGACTGGCTCAATCAGGTGCGGGACAAGGGATTCCTGCGCACACAGCCCATTGTGACGCCTCGGTTCGTGCCGAGCTGTTCCCCGGCGCTTTTGAAGGGCCTGGGGGAACTGGCGGGAGAGACAGGCCTGCCGGTGCAGAGCCATTTGGACGAGAACCGGGACGAGATAGAATGGGTGCGTCAGCTTCACCCAAACAGTCCCAGCTATGCCGCCGTGTACGATGAAAACGGCCTTCTCGGCCCCCGTACCCTGATGGCCCACTGCATTTATATGACGGATGAGGAGTGCGCGCTGATGAAGGAGCGGGGGGCCTATGTGGTTCACTGCCCTACCTCCAACACCAACGTCCGCAGCGGCATTGCCCCTATGCGGAAGTATCTGGACATGGGTCTGCATACCTGCCTTGGCTCCGATATATCCGGCGGCCATACCCTGGATATGGCAGAAGTTATCCGGCAGGCCATCGGCGTGTCCCGCGCCCTGTGGCAGCTTGACGAGGGCCACCCGGCCTATCTCACGGCCCAGGAGGCGTTTTATATGGCCACGGAGGGCGGCGGCTCCTTCTTCGGCAAGGCGGGTTCCTTCCAGCCGGGGTATGAGTTTGACGCCGTGGTGGTGGATGATACCGGCTATTGCCAGCGCAAGGATGCCATGGAAACCCGGTTTGAACAGCTCATTTATCGGGGGCGGGATTCTATGGTCGTGGACAAATATGTGGCCGGAGAATGTGCAATAGACCGCACGATATGAGATTTGGAAAATCTATAAAAGAAAGGCGGGGGACAGAATGGAGGCAGTAGGCGTCAGCATGAAGCGCGTGGACGGCCCGGACAAGGCCACGGGCCGGGCCAAGTATACGGCAGACCTGATCAGCCGGGACGCCCTGGTGGCAAAGGTGTTCCGCTCCACGGTGGCAAACGGCAGAGTGCTTTCCCTGGACATCAGCGAGGCGCTGAAGGTTCCCGGCGTGGTGCGTATCGTCACCTGCTTTGACGTGCCGAGGTATTATTTTCCCACGGCGGGCCATCCCTGGAGTACCGACCCGGCCCATCAGGACGTGGCCGACCGGCTGCTTCTGACAGACCGGCCTCTGTATTACGGGGACGACGTGGCCGCTGTCATTGCGGAGGATGAGATTGCCGCGAAGCGGGCTTTGCGTCTGATCAAGGCGGAGTACGAGACCTATCCCTTCGTTCTCGACCCCCTGGAGGCGATCAAGGAGGGCGCGCCTCAGCTCCACCCGGACTATCCCAACAATATCCTGAAGCACACCTCCGGCAGCGCCGGGGATTGGGACAAGGCCATTGCCGAGCCAGGCCTGCTGTGCCTGGATAAATGGTATGAGACCCCCATCGTCCAGCACTGCCACATTGAAAACCATATCTGCTGCGCCTGGACGGAGGGGCGGAAGATAGCTATATTGTCCTCCACCCAGATCCCCCATATCGTCCGCCGATGCGTGGGCCAGGCCCTGGGCCGCCCCTGGGGGGAGATTCGGGTGATAAAGCCCTACATCGGCGGCGGCTTCGGCAACAAGCAGGATGCCTTGTATGAGCCGCTGTGCGCCTATCTTGCCACCCTGACCGATGGCCGTCCCGTCAAGCTGGATGTGTCGCGGGAGGAGACCTTCGTGAACAACCGGGTGCGCCACGGGGGGAAATTCCACCTCGTCACCTACTTCCGCCGGGACGGAACCTTTGTGGCCCGGCAAATGGAGGAGTATTCCCAGCAGGGGGCCTATACCTCCCACGGCCACTCCACGGCGGCCAAGGCCACCAACGGCTTTGTGCAGATGTATCCCTGTGAGGCGTACCGCTTTGACGCCTATTCGGTCTACACCAACACCCCCACCGCCGGGGCCATGCGGGCCTATGGGATGCCCCAGGTGTCCTTCGCTATGGAGAGCCATGTGGACGATATAGCGAAGATGCTGGGTATGAGTCCCATTGCACTGCGGGACAAAAACCGTATGCCCGTGGGCTATCGGGACGCTTTTACCGGCAATGTGAACTGGCAGGACAGCCACGGTCAGTGTATGGAAAAGGCCATGGAATACATCGGCTGGCAGGAGAAATACAAAGCCTATCAGAACCAGACCGGCCCGGTGCGCCGGGGGGTGGGGATGGCCATATTCTGGTATAACACCGCCGTTTGGCCTATATCCCTGGAGGCCACCACCAGCCGGATGATGCTCAACCAGGACGGTTCGGTGCAGTATATGTGCGCCGAGACGGAGATCGGTCAGGGGGCGGACACTGCCTATACCCAGATGGTGGCCCAAACGGTGGGCGTGCCGGTGGAGAAGGTACACGTTGTCACCTGCCAGGACACGGACGTCACCGGCTATGGCACCGGGGCCTACGCCTCCCGCCAGACCTATGTGGAGGGCTTTGCCATTGCCAACGTGGGCCGCCAGTTCCGGGAGAAGATATTGGCCTATGCCTCCTGGCTCACGAAAATTCCGGCGGAGGAGCTGGATTTGCGGGACGGGAACATCGTCTCCCATGGGGAGACGGTTATGACCCTGGAGGCTTTGGCGACGGAGGCGACCTACAGCATGGAGCGGGCCGCCTATATCACGGCGGAGGACACCACCCAGGTCAAATCCAACGCCTACTCCTTCGGCTGCTCCTTTGCGGAGGTAGAGGTGGACATCCCGCTCTGCAAGGTAAAGGTTTTGAACATCGTGAACGTCCACGACTGCGGCACGCTTATCAATCCACAGCTCGCCCAGGCCCAGGTACACGGGGGCATGAGTATGTCCATCGGCTACGCCATGGGGGAGGAGCTGAAATTTGACGAGAAAACAGGCCGTCCGCTGAACAACAATCTTTTGGATTATAAAATCTCCACCGCCATGGATCACCCTGACCTGGGGGCGCTGTTCGTGGAAAACCCGGAGCCTACCAGTCCCTTTGGCACCAAGGCGCTTGGGGAGCCGCCCGCCGTGTCCCCGGCCCCGGCCATCCGCAACGCGGTGTTGCAGGCCACCGGGGTGGAAATAGACCGTCTGCCCATGACGCCTCATGTGCTGTTTGAACGATTCCGAGAGGAGGGGCTAATCCATGTTTGATTTTTCGGCCCTGTATGAGGCATATTCCGTCCGGGAGGCCGTGGCCCTGCGCCAGGAACACCCGGAGGCGAAAATTATTGCCGGCGGCTCCGACCAGCTTGTCAAGCTGCGGGACGGAAAGCTGGCCGGGTGCGAACTGATTAGCATTTACACCATAGACGAGCTGCGGGGCGTTTCCCTGGGGGAGGACGGAACCCTTCGCGTTGGGGCGCTGACCAGCTTCGCGGACGTGTCGGAAAACGAGCTGATAGAGCGCCTTGTCCCGGTTCTGGGCTATGCGGCGGGGCAGGTGGGCGGCCCACAGGTGCGGAATATCGGCACCATCGGGGGCAACGTCTCCAACGGTGTTACCTCCGCCGACACCGGGGCCACTCTGCTGGCCTGGGACGCAGTGATGGAGCTGGCCGGGCCGGAGGGAACGCGGAAGGTTCCCGCCGCCCGGTGGTATATCCGGGCCGGGCAGGTGGACGTCCGGCCTGGGGAGATCCTGACCGCCGTGACCATCCCCCAGGCGGCCTATGAGGGCTATTCCGGCTGGTATATGAAATACGCCATGCGAAACGCCATGGACATTGCCACCCTGGGGTGCAGCGTGAACGTCTGCCTGACGGCGGATAAAGCGGCGTTTCAGGATGTTCGTATCGCCTACGGCGTGGCCGGGCCGGTGCCTATGCGGGCAGAAACCGCGGCGGCGGCGGGAAGGGGCCAGCCCGTCAGCCCGGAGACGATAGAGCGTATGGTCCAGGCGGTCGGGGAGGATGTCCATCCCCGGACGAGCTGGCGGGCCAAGGCGGAATTTCGGGGCTATCTGGCCCAGGAGCTGCTGCGGCGCTGTCTGACCCAAAGCGCAAAGCGAGCGGGAGGTGTTCTCCATGGGGTTTAAAACCATAACCTTTACACTCAATGGCCGGGAGCGGACGTGCAGCGTTGACGTTCGCATGAGCCTGACGGAGCTGCTCCGGGAGGAGTTCGGCCTTACAAGTGTCAAGACCGGCTGCGAGGTGGGGGAGTGCGGCGCCTGCTGCGTGCTGGTGGATGGCCGGGCCTATAACAGCTGCATTTATCTCGCGGTCTGGGTGGATGGGAAAAGCGTCCTGACCGTGGAGGGCCTGCGTGGCCCTGCCACCGGGCAGCTTCACCCCATTCAGCAGGCGTTCGTGGACGAGGCCGCCGTCCAGTGCGGCTTCTGCACGCCGGGTATCATTATGACCGCCGTGGAGCTGATAGGAACCGGCAAAACCTACACCCGCGAGCAGCTTCGCCGCGCCATCTCCGGCCATCTCTGCCGCTGCACAGGATATGAAAACATCTTAAACGCCTTGGAAAAGCTGGTGAGGGAGAAGCGGGATTCATAAATTTATCAGATCTCGGAAAGTAGATTAGGATGCCCGGAGGAGGTCGCCGTTTTTTCTCCTCTCACAGCAGGCTGTTTTGGCAATCACGTCTGCAATCTTTTTTGTATTTTCTGATTTGGAAAAGCGCCGCACAGCTACTTCTGCTTATCCATAGTGAATTCCTCCAATTCTGAGAAAGTTAAAAACATTAATAAATTTACTCAGGAAAAAGGCTTTACTCTTAAAATACTACCTGCTATAATAGAATTATAATCATGAATGATAGCTGTGTCAATTACGTACTTTTTGTGGAGCGGGGAAGAAAATACTGATTTATGGAGGAAGTATAATGGCGAATGAACATATTTGCCCCTGTACCGTAGGATGTCCTTTGCAAAAGGCAATGAGCGCGATAGGCGGAAGGTGGAAGATGGCAATTTTGTGTTCTCTGTCAAACGATGGCGCAACCCGATACAATGACCTTAAACGGAAAATGGGCAGCATCTCCAACACCATGCTTGCAAAATCCTTAAAGGAGTTAGAGGAGGACGGACTTGTAAAAAGGACAGAGTATATGGAAGTTCCCATTCGGGTGGAGTACGAAATAACAGACGCTGTTCGTTCCTTAATCCCGATTTTAACAGAGCTCGCCCTGTGGGGCAGTAAATTAAATCCAGCATAGAAATGCTTTAGGATGCGATTTTAAATATTATAAGCAATGGTTAATATCAAAGGGCATGACAGAGTTTTTTCTGTCATGCCCTTCTGTTGTTTGTAAATAAATAGCCCGTACCTTCAGCCCGTACCTTCTGCGGCCAGCGCACCTGACATGGATAGACGCTGCTTATATTGATCTGTTTAATTGTTAGCAAGAAGCCTTTCCACACTGTCACTTTGATTAAACAGAACGCAGCCTCCCGTGTGGTCTTCTGTCAGTATATCCCCGTCCTGCAATGCAGTGAACAGCTTTGAATGAAGAGCCTCTCTGACAGATGTGTCCCGAACATTGATGTCTGAATATGGCGAAAAAGGGCATGGCTCTGCTCCGCCGTGAGAGTTAATATGGAAGAAGCCCCTCCCTGCGGCAAGACAACCTCCAGCGGCTCGTTCATCCCCTGGAAATGATAGAAACATCATTGTTTCATGATCGCTGCGTAAATGCAGAAGACGCTCTTCCGTATATGCCCGTTCGTTATCACCAGGAGCCAAAAATTCCGTTCCCTTCTCCGCCGGAACATATTCAATGTAAATTACCAGTTGGCAGCCCTTCTGGAATAAACGTTCCACGAATTCTTCCGACAACACTTCCTGTAGATTTTCAGTGGTAACTGTAATGGAGACACCAAAAAGGATGCCGCTTTTTTTCATACTGTCCATTGTTTGTTCCAGTGCCAGATAGACGCCGTTGCCGCGCCGCTGGTCGGTTGTTTGTTTACTTCCTTCCATGCTTATGACAGGAAGCAGGTTTCTGCTTTGCTCAAAAATGGTCAAATAGTCTCCCTTAAGTAAAGTGCCATTTGTAATTACTGGAAATAAAATTTCCGGGATGGCAGCCGCTTCTTTGATTACGTCCTTGCGGATGAGAGGTTCCCCTCCAGCCAGGAAGATAAAAGAAATACCCAGGTCGGAGGCTTCACGAAAGATTTTACCCCATGCCTCGCCATCCAGTTGCTCTTCCGGGGTGCAGTCATTACATGAATCGATTGCTCTGGAGTAGCATCCCGCACAATGCAGATTACAACTGCTAGTAATACTGGCAATTAAAAATGGCGGGATATGTTCTCCGTTCTTTTCGGCCTCATTACGTAGCTTGGAGGCTTTCCTTGCGGCGACTACATATTTCGCCATGAAAAGGCTTTCTTTTGGATTGGAGAAGGAAGCCTTTAACGCTCCCTTTATGACATTTTCCACGCCGTTGCTCAGATACTCTCCAAGGTTGAATTCCTTATCGTCACTCATGTTCCATTACATCCTTTCTCGAAAATATGCAGTGAATATACTTAGGGCGTCCAAGACATCCAGATTCGAACGTTCCATTATGAAGTGCAGCAAACTCTCCGCAATAATAGAAGCTCCAGCCTTCAACACGGTTTCCTCTGTCTCGCAAATTTCAGATTCTTCCAGGTTTTGGAAAATTATTCTTCCGCAAGAGAAGATACAGAGAAAGCAGTAGCCTTGTCAATCTTGCAAAGAGATTATAAAGCAAGCCTACTTTTGAACCTAAAAAAAGTTTTACTCTTAAATTGCTACTTACAATAACATCATTATATACATGAAGGATACTCATGTCAACTACGCAGATTTTATGGAGCAGGTAAGAAAAGAAGTATTTAGGATCGGAATAATGGCATAGAAAGTTGACTACGAAAGAAACAATGAATGTGATTGAGGCAGGGGATGCAACTATGCACAGTCGCCAATAGGAGGCTTCTCATCGACCTGTAAATCACGTCCTAAAGGCAAAGGGAATCCCCCAGATCTGCGTCTTTGTGAGGCGCTGGTCCGGGGAGTGTGCATGGCCGGGTCAGGTGCTAACTGCTGAAGGAGAAATCGAAGGAATCACAAATTGAAGGAACAATGAAGAAATGGCCCGATCTGGATGGCCATGCACGGGACGACGGGCCGATGGGGGATTGGCTTTACATTTCGCCGGAGGCTTCTCCGCTTGCCTCTCCGCTGGCGGATGAGGTGGTGTCTGCTGCCGTCAGGGCGGCAACGTTTGCCTCGTCCCAGGTGTTGATGTACTCATAAGAATACAGTGAGGCATCCACAAACTCCTGGGCGGCGTCACAGGCGGCGTTTATTCCCCAGGTGACGACAGGCATGGAGCGGATAAAGCCCTCGTCTATAGAAAGTGCGGAGGCAGGAAGAATCCCGATCTGGCAGCTATTCAGGTCGTATAGCGCCTGATAGGCAAAGGTCTCTATGCCCTCCTGGAAGCAGATGGCGTACGGACTGGAGCGGTATATCACGTTATCCGTGCCGTTGCCGAACCCGGAGACCGGCATACCGTCCAGCTCCGCCGGGACGATACAGTACAGATAGTTTTCCCTGTCCAGGGGGCCGGCGCTTGGCCGAATACGCTGCTGTCCACGATGAAGGTAACAGCCCCAACAGTGACAGTGCCGCCCTGGGCGTATTCCGTGCCACCGATGGTTTCCCAGAAGCCCAGATCTCCGTCACAGAAGGTGCCGATAAAGTCGGTATTCTGGAAATATATGGTTAGCGCGCTCTCGTCCGAGGTGGGCATACCTCTGTGGCAAAATATGTTCGGGACGCTCGCCTGAAAAAGGCCTTCAAGCTTCTTCAGCAGGGGACATCGGTAAGTGAGACACGCAAGCTCTGCGGCTTCGGCAGCATCGAAACCTTCCACCGAGTCTTTCGGGCCGCATACGGAATCACTCCAGGGCAGATACGAAAAGGGTAGCTTTTGTAAGTAGTACTTGTAAGAGCTTCGACGGCAAACAAGATCGCTATGTATGTGCCAACTACAAAAGCGGTCGAGGAACCTGTTCCGCACACTATATCCGTGAGGATGTGCTGCGTGAGATTGTGCTGGAGCGTATCCAGGCAGTTAATGACTATATCCGACAGGACGTGGAAGGCTTCCAGGAAGAATGGCTGCAATGCAGCAGAGACGCCCAGGAGAAAAGTATCCGGGCAGACAAGAAGCGTTTGGAGCAAGCCCAAAAACGGCTTTCAGATTTGGATCTCATCATCTCCCCGCTTTATGAAGACCAGGTGCTTGGCAACCTGAGTATGGAGCGGTATAAGAAAATCTCCGCCGACCATGAGGCGGAGCAGGAGCAACTAAAGCTGGAGATTGGTGCCACAGAAGATTGGTTAGATGCCAGGGAAGAGATGGGCAGCAATATGGATGCGTTCATCGCCTTAACGGAGAAGTATGTGGATGTGACAGCGCTGACGCCGACGATTGTAAACGAATATATCAAAAAGATTATCGTTTACGCCCCTGATAAATCCAGCGGTAAGCGCCAGCAGAAGATCAAGATTTTCTTCAACTTCGTGGATGAGGTCGATATTCCTGTTCTATCCGAGGAAATTATCACAGAAACAACCTATGGACGCAGAAAAACGGCGTGACCACTACGGTCACACCGTTCTCTGTCCCGTCCCAAAACAAAATAGTTACTTGTCACTATTAAGCCCTGTAATTTCAACATTTTTCGGGACTTGGAAGCTAGGATTTTATTATTCCCATTCGCTCCCAGAAGGGATGTGCTAAACAAATTTGCATGGGCAATTTTGCGTTGGCTATTTCTATTCTTTTCATTATTCAGATGGCGTGGGCTATCTGATTTTTTGTTGCCATGATGTTGCCGGGGTCAATCCGGTTCCCGCAGTCTGGTGGCAATGTCAGAAGCGCTGTAAAGTACACGCAAAACCGTCACCTTGCTGTCGCCTACCACATAAAACGCCGAATAGTTGTCCACCAGCAGTTGGCGGATGCCCTGCTCCTGTTCAGTTTGAGATTCCAGCAGGCGGCACCGTTCCGGCAGAATTTCCAGGGACTCGATTCCTTCAGCGATGCGGTTATACTGCTTCATGGCAGTATCCGGCGCATGAAACACGGTGGCGATGTGATTGTAGATGGCCTCCATATCGCTCAACGCCCGGTTCGTAATTTCAACCTGATAATGCTTCATGCGTGGGATTCCCGGAAGCGCGCAAAGGCGGTGGAAGCGTCCTGGGTGCTGCCGTTTTCCATATCATCAACACCAGCCTGCAACGCGCTGCGAATCTCTGCCGCAGACATCTGATCGGCGTTGACGGATGCAGGTGCTTTGGGTAACGATACCGAAAAGGGAATGCCGCCGGTCAGGGACACCTGACAGAGAAACATATCCACCGCAGTCGCCATGGGGATACCCAACTGCTTGAGGACATCCTCCGCCTGCTGCTTGACTGTGGGATTCACACGAAGATTCAGTGTTGCTGTTTTTTCCATGGTATCATCTCCTTGTGTGTAATTGTAACGCAAATTACGTTATATGTCAAGATTGAATTTTGGAAAAACATATTAACACATATAAGTCCCTGTTAAAAGTGCTTTGCGTAGATAAAAACCGGGACACACTGGAAGCCCAGTGTATCCCGGCTGTTGTGTGAAGTGCCTGCCCTTCACACAGCGTATTTCAGAAGCTCAAAATAAAAATCTTAAGGCAAAACAGAAAAGAATGAAAAAATGTCAAGACCCTACTAATAGCAATAGTGTGAACTAATGGCGAGAGTGTTGTATTTATATTCCCGTATAAACTCCATTGTAATAACAGCATTAGACTATAGGAGGGTACACATGAAAGACTGCCCTACCGTCAGCGAATTCGTGAGGAGCCGGGATGTCAACATTGACTCACCCCTGCTATGAAAAGCACGGGCATGCATCTGCATCCTCAGGCGGATGCCTCTCCGCTGGAGGAGGATTCTGCTGCAACCGGCTCGATGGTGCCGTACTCACCGGCGGGGATAATCTCATCGGAGGGAGTCAGGGTCAGGGTGCCGTCCTCATTCTCGGTCAGGGTGCCGTATACGGTGCTGCCTACCTCGATGGTCAGCTTGGTGATTAGCGATTCTTCAGAAACGATCCACACACCTCCGTCCTTTACGATAACTTCTGCGGTGGCAGCGCCATTATAATAGATGATATTCGCTACATGACCCACCAAGAAATACTCGTCGATGGTATAATCAGTAAACTGAATAAAGGCCGCCTCGTCCTCGTCTTCAGTAACATTACCCTCTGCATCTACCAATAGATAGGAGATGTCGTCGCCATAGTATGCGATGCCCTCGATGGCCTCCTCACTGTATGCGATGCCTTCGATGGTGGAGGTCATGGCCACATCGCCGATCAGAGTCGCACCCTCGCCGACAGTGACTATCACGTTATCGGCGGAGTGGTCATAGTAGCCGGTACCGTTGAGAATATCGCCCTCATAATCGCCGTTAGTGAAGGTAGCGGTAAGGGTACTGCCACCGCCGGTGGATTCATATTCATAAC
This sequence comes from Oscillospiraceae bacterium, assembly GCA_021205095.1. Classification (GTDB taxonomy): domain Bacteria; phylum Bacillota; class Clostridia; order Oscillospirales; family Oscillospiraceae; genus CAJOIG01. The sequence goes on from JAJPYE010000038.1 coordinate 136,606, forward strand.
CCAGGCCAGGGAAGCCTTCGCCAGAGGAGCTTATTTTGCTGTCGTTATAGCTCTCATTGTAGCCCTCCTCAATAGAGATTGCATTGCCGCCAATACGATCATCGTCATCAGTATCCATCATTTGGATCAGGATGCCGGAGGCTGTGTTCAGCTCTGCCTCATCGAAGTAATAGGCGCAATTGGAGCCCTTGTAGAGTAGGACTGCCTCCTCAACATTGACTACAGTGCCGTCCTCAATATAGATGCAGGTGGGGTCGTCCTCGCTGACAAAAGCAGGATCGAACATGGAGAAGTGCAGGAAGCCGTATACGGCGTTGATGGTTGTATTGTTCCCCTTGCCCTCCACTGTTTCAAGCAGCTTGCCATTGGCATCATACAGGTCTATGGTGCCGGTGGAGGAGGAATAGTGACCCTCGGCAGCAACGGAGGTATCGCAGATAATGGCGCCGTAAGTCACGCCGTTAAAGGTGGTGCCGTAGATATACTCTGTGGGGCCGCCGATATAGAAGGTTCCGTAGGTGGATCCGTAGGCGTCCTCGTCATAGCCCAAGATGCGCCATCCGGAATCGGTGCCGCCTTCACTCTCGGCCAGGGCTGTCATTTCTGTGTCTACCACGTTGATGAAGATGTTGGAGCCTGCGTCAATGGAGAGGAAGCCCCAGGTACGGCCAGCCGTCATGGTGGATCCGATAACGGTCAGGGTGGAGTTGTCGCCGATCAGGTTGACCACTCGTGCGCCGCCCATGATGCCCAAAGGCCAGGGAGGCGAGAGCATAGCGTTCTGATCGGAACTATTTTTATAACCCTCCCATGCTTCCGTCAGAGGATCGGCCCCCATGACAGTGATGTCGGAATCCTTGATGACAAGGTTGGCGTTCTGAGAGGCGATGCCCAGGGTACGCAGAAAGCCCTCGGAATAGTAGGTTAAGCCATTGACCTCCGCATAGCCTCCGTCATAGGCCACGATGGCTGTTCCCTGGCCGCTGAAATCGCTGGCGTACAGGCCGTCCGTGTCGTCCGTGGCTACCAGAACGCCGCTGATCACGGCGGAGGCATCCTCTCCATGAACATATACGGCGGTATAGGCTGCGCCAACCGCAGTCTCGTCCAACTCCACTGTCACATTGGCCTCCGTAACGTCTGTGCCGATGTAAATATGGCCGGAGTCGTCACGGCTGGAATAATCACCCAGGTAGCTGTACTCCGAGGCGGTTAGTTCGGACACATCCACTGTGGTGGAGGTCTCCGGGATGGTGATGGCGGCAGCTTCCTCGGCTTCTTCGGTAGCTTCACCAGACACTTCGCTGGAAGCGAAAGCGGTCACGGACACAAGCATACCCACAGTCAGAAGCAAAGCCAGAAATTTGCTCAGTTTCTTCATAAATGATTCTCCTATAAAAAATATTTGTCCCTTTGTTTACGGCCTCCGCAGGCATGGGACGTCTCTTTGCCCTAACAACCGTAGCAAGGTGTGACCCAAGTTCTCTATCGGGGGGACAAACCGCTCCAGGGGGGCATCCAGCCAATAATCGTTTCACTACGGCATCTTCGTTAATTGTATCGCATGGGATGAGCAGATTCATTATTCCTCATTAACAATTTCTTACCCGTATTTTGTCCACGTTGGACAAAATACTGTAAAATAGACTTCTGTTACTCCCGCAGCCTCATATTACGTGCGGTGTATGAGATAAAGCCTTTTATTATGCATAACGTGCTGCAAAATCGACGCGACCAGTATAATTGGTTCAGCCTAATAGAAATATGTTGACAAATCAAGGTTGCCCCCTGTGAAGGGAGGGCAACTTTGATTTGTCGCTGGAGGACGAAATGAAAGATATATTCGAGAGGCAACAAGGAAAGAATTTCCTGAAAAGTTACTCAACAGAGCGCTTTAGTCAACAGCCTTGCAGGCGAAATGGACATATGCTTTGGTAACGCTGGAAAGACCATCGGTAGTCATTACCTCTGTGTTATACGCATAGCAGTAAAGCGGCTCGCAGACGGGAATGGCCTGATAGTTATCATAAAGCCACTGCTGCAGCTCTGCGTAGGCCTCGGCGCGCTCTGTTTCATCGGTGGTAGTCAGCGTTCTGTTGTAGATCGCGTTGTATTCGTCGTCCAGAATGTGACAGGCAGCCATGGAGCCATATGCGTTGATGTTGTCGTATGCCTCGTAGGGGTCAAGGGATGTGTTGCCACCGCTGACAGTCAGCGTCTGCATATCGGTGCCGCCTTCCTGCATCCAGAGCGGTATGCAGGTGGTGAGGTCATAATATGTGATTGTGACATGAATGTTTATTTGCTCAAGTTCTGCCTGAATCACGGTCCACATATTACTGTCGGTTGTGGCAGTTACCACATTCACATCAAAGCCGTCAGGATAGTTGGATTCCGCCATGCACTGCTGTGCGTATTCCACGTCTGTTTCATAGGTTCCCACAGAGGTATAATAGTTGACGGAGGAGGGGATCGTGGAATCAAGATCGGCATCATATAGAACGCCAAACTGAACATTACCAACATCCGTGCCATTAATTACATGGGCGATAGCCTCCCGTACTTTTTCATCCTGAAATTCCTCTTTGTAGGGACTCATGCAGAGCAGATAGGCGGAATTAGAGTGTACGACATCATAGGCGATGTTTTCAGCATTGGATACGTCGCCGCTCATCAGCCGTTCCGCGTCCTCGTTGCTCACATTAAGCACCAAATCCAGCTCACTGTTTTCAAAGGCGATAAACATAGCGGTGGACTCTGTGTAGAAATAGATGGTTATCTCGTCCCAATCAGGCATATTTTCGGTATCCCAGTAGTCCTCCCGCAGGGAGAGAGTGATATGGGAACCGTCCACGTTTTCCACTACTTCGTAGGGGCCAGTTGCTACAGCGCCATTCCACCAGGACGCATCGTCGGAAGACATATTTTCCACAACGGATTTGTCCATTACATAGCAGAGGAACAGCGTGCTTTCGAACGGCGCATAGACCTCTTTCAGCTTCAAGGTGATAGTCCAGCCGTCTTCGGAGATGGTGGTTGCATCAAAGTCAATTTTGTTGTAAGTATCAGACCACATGGATTGGCTGTCAGTAGCGAAGAAATACATGGAATAAACAACATCTTCTGCCAGCATCTGTTCGCCGTTTGAGAAATACACGTCATCGCGCACGACCATTTCGGCGGTGGTATCATCAATCCATTCGAAGGATTCAATTAACCATGGCTCACTGCCATTTTCGCCCATTTTGTAAATGCTTTCATATACCATGTGCCTTTGGATGCCGCCGCTGGCTGTTGGGTAAAAGGAACATGCGGTGTCCGTAGTGCCGACGCGGAGAACGTGCTTGCCGTCCTCTGTGGTAGTGCCGGTGACTTTCGTTTCTGCGGTTTCTGTATCAGAGGTCTCGGAATTTGTGGTGTCGGTTGTGGTCGAGGAATTACTTGTGCCGCAGGCAACAAGGGCCAGGAAGAGGGAAACTGCCAGCAAAATTGCAATAATGCGTTTCATGATTCTTTATCCTTTCCAAAAATAATTTCTGATACGTCTGGCACTGCCAGAAATAGGTGGTGTCCATCACGAGATATGTTTATATGTTATAATCCCGTGATGAACAATAACAGATCGGGAAGTTCAGGGAATCTCCTTGTGGCGCGGATGGGTGGTGGCCACCTCCCAGGGCGTCGTCCAGCCAATCTCCTCGTCGGGAACAAGACGGCGGAACCGGCCTTTGGACTCGGCGTCGTTGAGGATCTTTCCATAGCTGCCAAGTCCCTCCAGCGCCTCCTCCTTGGATTTCGGCGCGGGACGGAACTGGAATACCATTGCCCCGGTGGGGCATACGCCCTCGCAGAAGTAGCAGTGTTCGCAGTAGGGGTTAATGATGGTGGGCGGTGTGGTGGAGCCGTCAATGTTATCACAGAAGCAGGCTTCCACGCAGCGATTGCAGCCAATGCACTTGTCCGCATCGATATAGGCGGGGGGAGCAAAGGCGTTCAAATCCTGCCCCTTAATTCCCTCCAAAGCCATGGAAAAGGCCATGGTGGTAGGATATTTCAGAGGAGGATAAGCTTCAGGCGGCTTCCGATCGGCCATTCCCTCAGGCAGATCCTTCGGCATCTCCGGCTCCGGCATATCCTCGCCAAACAGGAAGGGGTGGCCGGGGCCATAGATATAATCGCAGATCTCGTTGGTCATGGGTTCGGGGATTATGCTCTCATCGCCGGAGGCCAGGATGGCACTGTGGCGCGCCATGGCGCCGCCAAAGGATTCAGCCTCCGCCAGGTCAATGTCGTCCGGGTGCCGGTCGGTAAACCAGGGCTTTAAATGCCCGGCGCAGCAGGCAGTGCCGTACCAGTCGTTCCAGCCGAGAACCTTCATGCCCCGCTTATACATGGGGGCGGTGGCCCGGAGGACGACGCGACCCGGCGTCATGCCGTGGCTGCAAAAATAAAAGGTGTGCTTGCCCGTGAAGTTTTCAGGCAGTCCATCCAGAAAATAGTACACGTTCAGCACCGGACAGCTTCCCCAGGTGGGTGTACCGAAGCCGATCAGGTCATAGTCGGCCAGGCTTTCATAGCTGACCTCCTGAAAGCGTAAACAGTCGCATTGACCATTTTCCTTTTCAATGCCCTTGGCGATGGACTGAGCGAGCTTTTTGGTGTTGCCAAATTGAGAATAATAAACAACAGCGGCTTTCATATAAACTAACTATCTCCCTTTATGTATTTGCTATTTTTCGCATCAATGTTGCAATGTCCTTGTACTTGAGCCTATACGCGGCAGCTTAAAATGTTTTTTAACAATCAACCCCTTCCTGTGTTAAGCGATGTCCAGCACGATCATGCCGGTGTATACGCCGGGCTGAACTGTAGTTTTTACGCCGTCTACGGTCATAGAGACGGCCTTGTCGTCTATGCCCTTCACCACTGCGCCTGCTTCGATGGTAAGCTTGGTGATATAGCTCCTGCCGGTGACAGTCCAGGTGCTGCCGCTGCCTATGGTGACGATGACGCCGTTGTTGACGGGCTTTGCCGGGGTTTGGGTTATATTGGAAAGCTCCTCGCAGTTTTCCTTGGTGATGATTGTGATGCCCTCACCGTAGGAGGCTGTCGCCGCGCTGATAACGCCGGTGAGTTGAGCGCTTACAAGCCGCACGTCCAGGTTCTTGGCCCCCATCAGATCAGGCCCTTCAAAGCCGCGCAGAACGGGCTTTCCATCCGGACCCATGGGAATCTGGGGCGCAGCCATTCCGTCGCCGGGCGGGGGAGGGGGAGGAGGTGCGTTGTTAGGATCCATATCCCAAGGAACCCGGCGGTTGCAGGCCATAAGATTGGTGGTGGAGTTGAAAAGATTGCCGGTGGCGGACATGTTAGAGATTGTCACAAAGACGTCCTCGTCCGGGACGGCAACGGTCAAATCCCGGCTGTCCCGCTCGTCCTCAATTCCTATCGGAACGTAGAAGGTGTCCGGCCCCATGCCCACGTCGTCGTTATCCATGAGCTGAAGGATTGTGCCGTTTCCGGGATTCAGAACGGCATCGTCAAATTCAACGTACAGGTTGGAACCCTTGACCACAACGGAAGAGCTTTTTGTGTTGAAAACGGATTTTTCATGAACCTGGAGCAGACCATGGTTGTTCCGATGGACAAAGGCTCCGAAGCGGCCTGAATTTATCACGCTGGCATTCTTAAATTCCACCTTGCCATTACCGAGAGACATCAGCGTACCTGTGTAGGGGACGTTGAACACAGAGTGATCAATCACGTCAATGCAGCCATAGTCATTCAGAGATTTGTAATCGAACATGAAGTCGTCGCAGATGCAGAAGCAGCCATAACCGTTGGAGCCGGTGATTTCAATGAGGCTGTCCTTCACATTCATTCGATTGACTCTTGCTCCGTCCACAGACAGAACGCCCCAACTATTGGAGGTGACATGGCAGTTATCCAGATTCAGCGCGCCGTTTTCCGCCAAATTCAGGGTTCTGCCGTTGCCCCGCAGACCGATGGCCCAGGGCGGCTCCATCATGCGCTGGGTTTTTGCTCCCTCCAAAAGCTGCTCCTTGGTGGGGATATAGCTGACGGTGGATACGTCGCAGTTGTTCATGGAGACCACGCCGTTGCCGCCTGCATAGATCGTACCCCGGCCAATACCCTCGGTATGGATTTTGGAGTTGTTGATGGTGACTTTGGCATCGCCTGTCACGGCAACGCCAGCACCCATGCCGACAAAGTCGTCGGTGCCGTCGCCAATCAGGAGCATATTCATGTTGTTGATGACGTAATTGGACTTGCCGGTGATATAGAATCCGTTGAAATCCCACTCATGGGACTCAATGGATATATCGTTGGCCTCCTCATCCGTCAGGGTTCCGCCGCTGACGATGGCGGCAACGGAGCTGTTTTTCAACAGCTTCCCATTGTCGATGATGGCCCCGGCATGGAAATTGCTGACAGTCTCCTCGCCAAAACGAAGCGTGGTGCGGGTGAAGTTGTCGCAGACGGTCAGCACGACGTTGCCGGTATAGACGCCAGGCTCTATCGTTTGGCCAATGCCATCCACGGTCAGGGTGACGTATTTGCCCTCCGGCGCGGTGATGGAAGCACCGGGTTCGATGGTCAGGGAATCAAGGACACAGGTATTCTCAATCACCCATGGTTCTGAGATGATCTTTGTCATAGTTTTATCCTTTCAAAAAAATTATTGCGGTTCAACGCTTTCCAGCCCGGCCACATGGCGGCCCGCCAGCATACCAAGGGTCATGGCGGAGCCGATATTCATGCCGCTTAAAACGGAGGAATATTGAATGAAGAATTTGCCGCCGCCGTTAGTGCCGCTGGCAAACAGGCCGGGAATGGGCTTATACTGCTTATCCAAAACAGCCTGGTTATCGTCGGTAATCACGCCGTTGAGTGTGACCAGACCGGTGTCGGGCCGGACAATCACCGCCTTAGAGGCATAATAGGGCGGCTTGTCAATGGGCATCAGCAAACGGGGATCCTTGCCGAAATCCTCATCCTTGTGCTGATAGCACATTTCGTTGTAGCGGGCGATGGAGGCAAGGAAATTTTGACGAACTTCTTCTGTCAGACCCATGCGGTCGGCCAGCTCCTCCAGGGTGTTGGCGGCAAAGTGGGAGGCTTTGTCCGGCTCGCAGGCTTCTACGGTGTTTCCCATGGGCTTGAAATCCACACGGGCGTGGCCCAGCTTTTCCAGCTCCTTGTAGCAGACCTTCATACCCTCGATTTCTTCCATACTCTTTGCCATCATAAAATGCTCGTTGCACTGGGTAAAAAGATATTCCGGCCACTGAGAGTCATAGACGCTGTAATAAATCCCAGGCCCCATGCGGATGGAGCGGTGGACACAGCCGTAAATGCCCATAATGCCCTCATCGCAGTAGCGCTTGCCCTCCTGGGTCAGCCGCAGGAAGGAGGTGCCGCGCATACCGCCGCCCCATCCGAACATGGGATCGTCAGTCATGCTGGGCGGAAATGCCGTGGGGTATACGCTGGCATAGGGGCCAGGCTCCATGCTGCCGCCTGCCCATATGGCCATTTTCTGCCCGTCGCCATTGCGGCCCATGGCTGTGCGCAGCTTATCTGTGGACAGACCGTAGGACTCATACTGCTGCACGATTTCCTGGTACAGGTTCACAAACATTTCGTGGTTTGCGCCCCAGTCCCCGGCGGTGAGAATAACGCCCTTGCGGGCCAGGTATTTGGTGTATTTTCCCGGTTCAGCGCGGGATTCAGCAATACAGCCGATGACGCGGCCATCCGGCCTCTGCACCAGAACCCGGCCAGTCTGGCCCCAATACCATTTGGCCCCGTGGGCCTCGGCGTTGGCAATCAGTTCCCGGACGCCCTCCTTAAAGGTGAACACAGTGCAGGTGCCGAGCCAGGATTTATAGCCGGAAACGTCGTTGTAGCAGTCCTCCGGGTCGCGGTAGGCATAGCCTGTGGCCATCTCCCTGTGCTTGGGATCCATAAGCGTAAACAGCCAGTCCAGCATCTCGCCGGAGTGATGGGCGAATTTTTTGATAATACGGGGGTCGGAGCGGTTCACTGTGCGGTGCTGCCACTCGGCCACAAAGGCGTCCTCGTCAATGTGAGGGTAGCCATGTTCTGCGGCCCACTTGGAGTTGATGGTGCCAATATCAGGCACGCCGTAGACCGAAAAGGTCTTCTCCCGCTGCTGCTCGATTACGCTGACAGAGGCACCCTCATATGCAGCAGCTGTGGCCGCCAGAAGCCCGGCGTTGCCGCTACCCACTACAACAACGTCAGAGATAATGGTTTCAGAAATCTGTTCGTCAGGTATGTTGGGCTTGTCCTGCGCCCATACGGGGTAGTTAGTGTTTTTCATAACAACCTCTTTCTTAGAAAAAGGACACGGGAGGTTATATTGATTCCCGTGTCCTTGCGTTAGCTTACAGCCCGATGTCAACCACGGCGTCGTGGCCGTCGCGGGTGGCCTTCATGATGGTGCCGCCCTTGACGCAGTTGCCGATGGCATAGGTGTTGGGGTGGAGCTTGCGGAGGCGGTCAGCTTCGGCAGTCAGGGGCCGCATACCGGCGGCCATGACTACGCTGTCAGCGGGGAGGAACTGCTCCACGTTATCTTTATCCAGGGCATATACGCCCTCCTCGGTAATGCGGGTGCATTTAAGCCCCATGGCGGTCTTTACGCCAGCGGCCTCTACTTCGTGGAGCAGGCTCATGCGATAGACAAAATTGCTCTCCACTGCCAGGTTGTCGGTCATCTCCACGATGGTCACGTCCTTTCCCTCGCGGGCCAGGATAATGGCCTCCTCGCAGCCGATGAAGCCGCCGCCGATGACCACGACCTTATCTCCGATGGGAGTGTCCGGCATAATGTCCGCGCCGATGAAGACGTTTTTCCCGTCCGCGCCGGGCAGAGGGAGAACCAGGGGCTCCGCACCCACGGCGATGATCATGGCGTCGGGGTTTATCTCCTCCACCAGAGCCTCGTCCACGTTGGTATTCAGCCGGATGTCGATGGGCAGTGCCATGACCTTGCGGATTTGGCTGTCACGATAGCGTTTGATGGGCTGCTTGAAGTCCGCGCCGCTGTCGGCGAATTTCAGCGCGCCGCCCAGCTTGTCGTTTTTCTCGCAGAGAACGACCTCATGCCCACGGGCGTGAGCCTCCAGGGCCGCCTGTAAGCCGCCGGGGCCGCCGCCAACGATAAGAATTTTCTTTTTGAAATTGGTGGGGATGGGGTGGAATATTTCCTTCTCCCGGCCAATCAGAGGGTTCACGGCGCAGCGCATATTGTCGTGCTTAATCATGCCGCCCAGGCACTCATGGCAGCGCAGGCAGGGGGTGATCTCGTCCTCCCGACCATCCCGGATCTTCTTGATGAGGAAGTTATCTGCCAGCAGCGCACGACCAATGGCCACGCAGTCGGCCTTTCCCTCTGCGATGACGGATTCCATCTGGTCGCCAAAGTTGAACGCGCCCACGGTGCAGACATAGCTCTTCTTGACGTGCTTTTTGATTTCCTCCGCCAGATTGAGGTTTTCCATGTCCTTCTGGAAGGGAGTGGGGTGCATCAGGCAGTAGGTATAGGGAACCTGTTGGGTACCGGCGGAAACATGGATCATGTCCACCTTGCCGTCCAGAGCCTCGGCAATCTTAATGCCAAAGTCCAGGCCATAGCCGTTAGGCTCCCGTTCAGAGCCGGAGATGCGGATGTCGATGGGAAAGTTCTTCCCTACGGCCTGCCGCACCTTATCCACCACTAATAGCATAAAGCGCATACGGTTTTCATCGCTGCCGCCCCATTTATCGGTGCGCTGGTTGGTGATGGGAGAGAGGAACTGATGGATAAGCCAGCCATGACCGCCGTGAATCATAACCATATCGAAGCCAAAGGCTTTGGCATTGGCGGCGCCTTCAGCGTATTTATCTGCGGCGTAGAGAATTTGCTCCTCACTCATCTCATAGATGTGGTCGCCCCAGGTATCGTCGAAGGCGGAGGGGCCATAGGCTTTGCCGTCCTCCAGACCCTCCGGCAGGGCCAGGCAGCCGCCGTGATCCAGTTCTACCTCTGCGGCAGCGCCGCCGGAATGGATTGCATCGGCCAGTTTTGTAAATTGCGTTCTGGCATTCGGCTCATTGATGCCGGGCTGGAGCTTATGACTGCGGCCATGCTGAAGGTCTACCATGACCTCACCCACAGACACCATGGCGACGCCGCTGGCGGCACGCATTTTGTAATACTCATAATTCTCTGTGGTGAAGGTCTCATCGGGATTCATCTGTGCCACAGAGGTGGGAGAGGAGAAGACGCGGTTTTTCAGTGTGAGCCCTGGCAGAGAAAGTGGCTCAAAGAGATGGGGATATTTGGGATGCTTCATGTTATTGCTCCTTTGCAGACTTTAAAATAATTGAAAAGGTTATTCTTTGATGATCTCTTCCTGACCGTAGTGACGGGGATGATTATAATGATCACTCTCAGAGAAGGTGCGATAAGGCTCTGGCCAGGGAATGTCGTCCTGGGGCGTTTGGAACAGGCTGTATTCTTTATGCCAGGGGCCGGGATAGGTGAGAGCAGGGCAGCCCAGAGTGACAGGCGGGGGCGGCGGTGCGTTGGGGTCGGTGTGCCGCTCGTATTCCTCGGCGGCCCAGTCCCGATAGTCCAGGTCGGTCAGAATATCTGGGCAGACATGCTCGTTGACATACTTGAGCTGTCCGTCGGTGTCAATGACAAAATCGGAACCGTAGCGCTCCCAGAGGATATGGCACCACTTTTCCTGGTCAGGGCTGAGAGTCGTGTTGATAGCGCCGGGGGTGACGAAGGTCGCCCGTGCGCTCTGGCCGTCGTCAGCTACCTCGATGATGTCGCAGGCCAGGGTGTGAACGGAACATTCCATCAGAGGACGGAAATCCTTGCCGCTGACCTCAGGGTAAATTTTAGAGAGCTTCAGCCAGTTTTCCATGCCCATGGTTTCATAGTCCAGAACGTTTCCGTGGCAAACCTGGTCATAGCCGACCATACAGCCGAAGCCGTGGCCCCAGCCGACCTTATCGCTGTGAATCCACAGATGATACATTTCGGTGATGCCGTCACAGCGGGCGTGGAGAAAGGCGTGGCGACTTTTTACGTTTTCTACCTCCTGGCTTACGCCGGCATTGCGGATGCGTTCAGACAGGCTTAGATGTTTTTTCATTTGTAGTTCCTCCCTTCCTGTGCGCCGAAGCCGCGATTGGCGGGATAGTGATGGCCCTCAGGCCCGTAGCTGATGTCATCGGTGAATGTCTCGTAATTTTTCGGCGGCATGGGCGGGTAATCGTCCCACCAGTTAAAGGTTACGTCATGGGTCAGCATTTCAATAGTGGGAACGCCAAACTCCCTGCGTACCGGGTTGGTGGAGTTAGCCGACCAGTCCTCGAAAACGGGATAGGTACCGTAATCCACGCCGGGCTGGCAGTCCACGTCTACAGAAAAGACCAGGTGCCAGATCTTCCAGCCGTCCGGCTCCCGAATGAAGTCTGCGGCGATCTTGCCAAGAATCCAACGGGCATCGGCGGTGCCTTCCGCATTGGCTTTTGTCTCCTGGCCGATGGAGTACCAGAGACCTTTGGCGGTTTTGCCGTCCTGTGCCAGCTCTACCACGCCGGTGGTGGCGGGGTGTGCATACAGGTTGCCCTGATTGATGGGAGCGCCGTTTGCCTTGCTCTGCGCCTCCAGCTCGGCGTTGTGAGCGTCCACATACCAGGAACGGATGGCGTCCATGCCCACATAATAACCCCAGTTGGAGCCATAAGAGGCGGTTTTGGTGTTTTCGGGCTGGGAGACCCAAAGCTCTTTCAGTTCCTTATCCCGCCAGTCGGAGGCTACATAGAAAACGCGGGTATACATCAGCGTTTTCACGTCCTCGATGTCCCAAATGCGGCGGATCTGTTCGTCTTCAGTAAAGGTTCTATTCATGTTTGCGCCTCCTTTCAAATTCCGTAGCTAAAGGTGTCCGCGAAGGTCGCATATTCCTCTGGCAGCCTTGGCGCGCCGGTCAGGGGGCGGTCAGGACTGTAATAGGGCCGGACAGTTGCTTTCACCGAATAGGCGGGCATCTCAAAATCCTTCAGAGGTGCAAACTCCGGCAGCTCTTCCATGGATTCGGCAGGCTTTCCCCAATCATAGCCGCACCGGGCGTCCACATCATTCGTGAATTGCAGGTGCCAGATCTTCCAGGTGTCGTCCTCCCGAATGAAATCAGCGGCAAAATATCCCCAGGTCCAGTGAGAGGTAGGCCCGGCAGGGCCAACGATTGCCTGAGAACCCTGGGCGTACCATAGACCCTTTGCGGTTTTGCCGTCCTCCGCAATTTGAATGATGGGACAGACAATGGGATACACCCGGAAGGTACCGATGCCGAAAATCTCGTCGGCGGTCTTATCGCCGATTTTTTCGGGGAACTTTTTCTGCAAAAGATCGGCAACCAAAACATTGCGGTCATGAACGGCGTCATAATAGCCGCTCACGGCGGAGGAACCCACATACCAGCCATCGTTGAGACCAAGACATACATCGTCTTCTTCGGCCCAAAGCATACCGAAGATCTCAGCGTCTCGGTTCTGAAGCGTCAGGTTGATGTACTTGCCCATCAGATTTTTGATGTCCCGCTGATCTTCCCAGCGGTCTGTGAGCTGTTCAGTGGTGAATTTTTCACTCATCAATAGATCATCCTTTCTGATCAGTTTGGGTGTGTTTTTTAGAGTATATATTGATAACGATCAAAATGACCGTGATCGCCATGGCCAGGATCGCGCCCAGAAGGAAACGCGGTGCAATGCGTCCGCTGGCAAAGAGATTGGTCAGCGGGGTAATCAGTACAGGGGAGAGGAAAGAACCCAGGTTCGGCGCGATGGATACGATCAGCGAGGAAGAGATCACAGACAGGGCCGGATCGACCCGTGCCCCGGCAGTGATCACAAAATAAGGAAAGATGAAACCCAGTGTACTTCCGCCCACAAAAGCGGCGATAAAGATGATAACCAGATTTTCTGCGCTGAACAGAACCAGATAGCTTATTGCGAGCAGACCAAAGGCCAGAACAGGCGTATACCGCTTAAGAATACACATGACCTTGCCAAGTAAAAGACTGGACACGCATGTGCCAAGCATGAAAACAGCGGTGATAGCGCCGGTCAGGGTGGTGGAAGTATAGCTTCGTTCCGTCATATAGAGAGAAATATTCGTGGAAAAGATAAAATAAATAATGGCAAATACGAGGGTATGAAGCGCGGCTATCCATACATAGGAGGGTACACTGCGGTAGCTGGCTTTGTTGGCTTCGGCGGCTGCAGTCTGCTTTTCTGCGGGGACGATCTCCCGGAGCTGAGCCTCTGTGGGCATACAACGTACAGCAAAAGCCAGCGGCACGACAGCCAGCAGAAAAGCAAGATAGGCGTAGTTCCAATGCGCCGAGGAAAGAGCCCCTGTCAGCAGACTGAGTACTACGCCGCCAATACCTACCATCATAGACTGAATGCTGGCGATGCCAGTGCGGGTATCATCCTCATAAACATCCATCATCAGGCTGTTTGCGGCAGGTACAAAAAGACCAATACTGGCTCCGATAAGAGTGGACCAGAAATAGACCATCCACAGTGCGCTGTGCATCAGGCTGCCACCAATGGAAGCAGCTATCAGGAGCGCCATGGAGATGATCATCATACTCCGGCGCCCGATTCGCCGGGAGATGGAGCCGGCAAAAATCGCAAAGAAGACCATGATCAGACAAAGAAAGGTGTTGGTCATCTGGGTGGCAAGCTGAGAAGCATCCGGGAATGCCTCGCCCAGTGCCGAGATGATGGGCGACAGGGCCACCATGCCCATCTGGAACATGGATACTGCGACCACAACGATGGATATTTTCTTCTGTTCTTTACTCATGACACTGCCTCGCATAATTCGTTTTTTAACAGTGTTATATTATCATACAAGGACAGTAGGTGTCTTTGGCCGAAAACCGCAATGTTTTGTGAATTCTTTGTTCAAGATGGACAATTCAAACAGAAAATATTTTGATGAATAGTGTATTGAAATGAGGGGTGATTTTTGGTTATAATGCACATGGCATAAACGATAGGGGGCATATAATGTATATTCAACTGGATCGGCTGGCCGATATGATGAAATCAAGAGTAAGCGTCCGGGGATATAATATCTCCTCGCAGGTCGTGAAGGGTATAGAGATGTTTCCAATTCGGTACGATCCGGCGGCAACGCCGCTGGAGCCGGATGTGCTGTATGTCTGCGATTACCGTAAGCTCCGTTATTATGACCCGCACCTGAGCTTTCCGCCGCTGGTCTGTGTGCTGGAGCCTGGTGCGAAGATCGATGAGATTTTCTTTTCAGACCGTGTCGTCATGCTCGTTTCCGGCATCGCGGTGACGGAGCTGATGGCGCAGTTGGTGGAAATCGCCTACACTATCGGCGGGGAATCGTCCCCGCTGGTTGAGGAGTCCAGATCCCTTGTTGCGTGTCATGGAATCCAGGAGCTTATGCAGACAGGACTGAGGTTGCTTGGCAATCCGCTGGTTCTGGCGGATGAAAGCCAGCATATCCTGGCTTGGGCAGATAACGGCAATACAGTGTCGCCTCTCCGCAGAGTGATTGATCTTGGCTATCTCCCTGAGGGACATCCGATGCTGGAACTCGCCCCTCGCGCCCCGGATGAGAACAACTATCCGATTATTGTTCAGGGAACGGAGAATGACGGTGTGGAGCTCCCAACGGTTATGGTGAAGCGTCTGCTCGCGGGCGGACGGCTTACGGGGTCTCTGCATGTATTTCAGTATGACCGTGAATTTTCCCCGGAGGACGCCAATGTGGTGGAGCTGCTTGGGAACCTTTTGGCTATGGAGCTGCGAAGGATGCCGGAGCGGCGGGGGATGGATAGTCGGCGTTGGGAGATTGACCACTTCTTTCAGGATATTCTGGAAAACGCTCATGACGAGGAGTCAATCCGGGAGCGGCAGGAAAAGATTGGACTGAAATTTGAGCCTTTCATCTATACAGTGATCGTTTATAATCATAAGCAGGAGCTGCTTCCCGGTATATCAGCTCACGAGCTGGCAAAGCAGATGTCGGCGCTGCTGCCGAACTGCACCGGGTTTTTGTTCCGTAATTCCATTTTTATGATTCTGAGTACAGACCAGGAGGTTTTGGGCGATAGCTTTTTCGAACCTATTGCACCGCTCTTGGAAAAATACGGAATGATCGCAGGCGTCTCCAATCCATTCGTATCGTTGACTCAACTGCGTAAAAACGGGTTTCAGTCTCGCAAAGCGCTTCAACTGGGGGTGAGACTTAAAAAGGAGCGGCTCATCCACTTTTTCCGGGATTACTCTATTCATTACATGGTGGAGCTGTGTCTGAAATCGGAGGAGGCTTCTACGTTTTGCCTGCCAGAGGTCGTCAGACTCATAAACCATGAGGACAAGAGCGGCGGCGATCTGCTGATTACGCTGAAGACCTATTTGCGCTGCGGACGAAACAAGTCTCAGACAGCGAAGGAGCTGTTTCTGCATCTGAATACGGTAAAATACCGTTTGATGCAGATAAACGACATCATGGGCCTGGATTTGGACGATGATGATAATGCCCTGAAGATCATGTTGACCTTTAAAATTCTGGAATATCAGGAGGAATTCCAGGCGTATGAGCCGATGAATATGTAATACGGATTAAAAAAGCACCGCCCTCCGACGGCACGGCCTTTGTTCTGACCGCGCCGCCGGAGGGCTTTTTGCGCCTGTCGGGACAAAGCATTTTGTACAAAAATGGTCATCCCTGCAGGCGCGTGAATATGTCCAGGATGGATAAATAAATTTTTGGAATTTGGCGGTATTGGACGATGACCGAAAAGGACGAAAGCTGTTAAATTTAATACAAGATCGTCAAAGGCAACACTTTGTCAAACAGATGTTTTATCCACCAAGGGGACGGCGCGTGCCGCCCCGAACATTTCATTTGGAGGTACTAAAATGAAAAAACTGATCGCATTGGCCCTTGCCCTCGCAATGCTGTTCGCACTGACAGCCTGCGGCGGGTCCTCAGATGATTCGTCGTCTGAAAGCACTACTTCCGATTCTGCGGAAACGGGAGACATCGGAACCACAACAGAGGATGGCACCCGCGTACTGCGTGTTGGATGTATGGAATCCGGCGGCGGCTTCAATCCTACAGGAGATAACCAGTCCACCATCGGCAACAACCTGGTCTATGACCGTATTGTACAGCGGCTGGCGGACGGCACCTATGAATGTCTCCTCTGCGAGTCGTATGAGTGGACAGATTCTACCACGCTGGTGTTCTATCTGAAGGACAACGTGTATTTCTCTGACGGTGATCAGCTCACCGGTGAGGATGTGATTTACTCCTTCTATATCCAATCTCTTGGTGTGCAGTCTACCTACTATGCCTGCGTTGACTTTGACAACTGCTACGTTTCCGACGATGGCCTGACCGTCACCTTCAAGTTCTTCGATGAGTACGGCCCCTTCGAGGCTATGCTGGATACGCCCCAGATCGTGAATAAGTCTGCGGTAGAAAATCTCAGCTCTGATGATGAGAGCTGGTGGGATTCTCCCATCGGCAGCGGTCCCTATGAAGTGGTTGAGAACGTGTCCGGCTCCCACGCCACCTATCGGCTGCGGGATGACTATTGGGATGACACCTTTGAGGCCCAGTGGGATGAGATCATCGTAAACTACTACACAGAAGCGACTGCTATGTTCATTGCCTTTGAAAACGGCGAGCTTGACCTGGTCTGCAGCGTGGGCGCTAACGATGCGGCCCGCCTGGAGTCGGGAAGCACCTCCCTGGGTGATAAGGCGGCCTATGAATTCGTCAATACGAATAACGTCTATTGCCTGGCTCTCAGCAGTACCCGTGAAGAGTTCCAGGACGAGAAGGTTCGCGAGGCCATTGCCCACTGCATCGATGTGGACGGCCTGGGCCAGGTGGCCTTTGGTTCCCTGTATAATTCATCGGATTCTGTATTGTCCAGCACATGTAATTATTATGTCTCTACGGGTACCTATGAATACGATGTGGAATATGCCAAGCAGTGCATGGCGGAATCCGGGTACCCGGATGGCTTTACGGTGAATGTGGTTGGCATCAACTCCACTGAGGCCGAGGCTATGTGGGAGGTCATTCAGGCCGGACTTAGCGAGATCGGCATCACGATGAACTTGGAGACCTATGAGTTGGGTACAGCGCTGGTCATGTGGATGGAAGAAGATACCACCGACCTGATGCTCATGAGCGTGAACGGCGGCAACCCTATGTGCGAACCTTATCTCTGCCTGTCCATGACGATGGATGGAACTGTGTTCCCCTCCTCGGTCATCCGGGATGATGAGTATCAGGAGCATTTTGCTGCCGCAGTTTACACCTCTGACACGGAACAGCGTGCCGAGGAGTGGGAGTGGATCCAGACCTGGCTCTATGAAAACTATCAGGCGATTCCCATGGTGGAGCCTCTGAGCTGCTACGCTTACAACACAGATGTGATCAGCTATTGCGAGTTTAATACCGGCGAGTCGCCTAACCTGCGCTTCTGCTACGCGGCAGACTGAAAAACATTTAGAAAAACAAAAGGGGACGGCTGCCCGAATCAGCCGTCCCCATATTTTTAGGGCGGCAGATCAATGATCTAATACGCTAATTGCACAAGATTTAGCAAAGGAGAATTTATGGTCAAATATACGATCAAGCGCCTGCTGTGGATGATCCCTGTTTTGCTTGGCATTTTGTTCATTGTTTTTACATTGAGCCATTTTATGCCCGGCGACCCGGTGATTAACCGATTGGGAACGAGTTACACACAGGAGCAATACGATGCCATGGAGCATGAGCTGGGATTGGATCAGCCGTTCTTGAAGCAATTCTGGGATTATCTGGTGGGTGTCGTTACCAAGTTCGATCTTGGAACTTCCTATAAATCCTATCGCTCCGTAAATACTATGGTTCTTGAACGACTAGGAACCACGCTAAAGCTGGGAATATTAAGTTCGATTGTAACCATTGTGATAAGTATGCCGCTGGGGATCATCTCCGCGCGGCATCAGTATCAGCCCCTTGATTATTCCGTTACAACGGTGTCCCTGATTTTTGCATCGGTACCAAGCTTTTGGCTGGCCATGATGATGATGCTCCTGTTTTCCTTGAAACTGGGGTGGCTTCCATCGTCGGGCATCGGAACATGGAAACATTATGTGCTGCCGGTTTTGGCCCAGGGGCTGATGCCGCTGGCGTCCGTCACCCGTATGACCCGTTCCTCAATGCTGGAGGTCATCCGTCAGGATTATATCCGAACGGCCAGGGCCAAGGGACTTAAGGAAAATGTGGTCATCTACAGACATGCGCTGAAAAATGCACTGATTCCTGTTATCACGGTGATTGGTATGCAGATGAGCATGATCTTCGGTGGCTCTGTGGTCATCGAGAGTATTTTCTCCATGCCTGGCCTTGGAACCTTGTTGATGACCTCTATCAACAGCCGTGATTACCCGGCCATCATGGGAATCGTGTTCGTGATCTCCCTGTCGGTCTGTGTTATCAATCTACTAGTGGATCTTGTATATGCGGCGGTCGATCCCCGCATCAAGGCGCAGTTCTCGTCTGGCGGCGGCTTTGGCTGGATTCAGGCTTTGAAGAAATATGGACGAAAGGAGCAGAAGGCATGAGCGAAACAATGACTCCTGAGGTGGAATATGCCAATTATGAAGGAGAGCTGAAACGCCGCAGTCAGTTCAGAGAGGTATGGCGCCGCCTGCGCCGCAACAAGTTGGCGATGGTGGGCATGGTCATTGTGGTATTTCTGGTCTTTGTGGCCGTTTTTGCGAATTTTCTGGCACCCTATGATCCGTCTGCCCAGAATATCAGCGACCGACTGATGTATCCCTGTTGGGCGCATCCCATGGGGACGGACAATATGGGCCGCGATATATTGAGCCGTGTGATATATGGTGGCCGGGTATCCCTGCTTTGCTCCTTGATGAGTATCGTATTCAGCCTTATCGCTGGCGGTATCCTGGGCTGCATCGCCGGTTTCTTTGGCGGAAAGGTAGACTCGGTCATCATGCGTCTGATGGATATTCTGATGGCCATCCCCCAGCTTCTTATGGCTGTGGCTGTATCGGCTATGCTGGGTACCGGCGTGGTGACTACGGCAGTCGCCATCGCAGTGTCCGGCGTCGCGCCTACGGCCCGTATGATTCGCGCCTCTATCCTGACCGTGCGGGATCAGGAATACATACTGGCGGCTCAGGCAACAGGTTCTGGCAGCTTCCGCACCATTATGAAGCATGTACTGCCCAATATCCTTTCGCCGGTTATCGTGGATACATCATTGCGCGTGGGCGCTTCGATCATGGCGATCTCCTCCCTTAGCTTTATCGGTCTGGGCGTGCAGGCGCCTACGCCGGAGTGGGGCAGCATGCTCAATGACGGCCTGGATTATATCCGTGACTTCTGGCCTCTGGTCACATTCCCTGGCATTGCCATTGCGCTGACGTTGTTCGGCTTCAACCTGTTTGGCGATGGCTTGCGGGATGCGCTCGACCCGCGGCTGAAACAGTAATAGCGGAGGTGCGGTATGAGTTTATTGGAAGTAAAAAACCTTTCTGTACGGTTTAACACAGTGGACGGTAATGTCCATGCAGTGAACGACGTCAGCTTTTCCATCGAAGCGGGCGAGAGCCTTGGCCTGGTGGGAGAGACCGGCGCAGGAAAAACCACTACGGCCTTGTCCATTCTGCGGCTGATTTCCGTCCCACCCGGAGAATACGCCAGCGGCGAAATATTCTACGAAGGGAAGAACGTCCTTACGATGGAGGACGAGGAGATTCGCACCATTCGCGGCAACATGATCTCCATGATTTTCCAGGATCCTATGACGGCTCTGAACCCTGTCATGCGGGTGAGCGACCAGATTGCGGAGGTTATTGAGCTTCATGAAGGATGCTCGAATTCCGAGGCGATCAAAAAGGCGGGAGAGATGCTGGAAATGGTTGGTATCCCAGCTGTTCGCGGCAAGGAGTATCCCCATCAGTTCTCCGGCGGCATGAAGCAGCGCGTTGTTATCGCCATGGCTCTGGCTTGCGGTTCCAAGCTGCTGCTGGCAGACGAGCCGACTACGGCTTTGGATGTGACAATCCAGGCCCAGATCCTGGACATGATCCGCAAGCTGAAGGATGATCTGGGTACCTCTATGCTGCTGATCACTCACGACCTTGGCATTGTGGCGGAGACCTGCGACAAGGTGGCCATCATGTATGCCGGCGAGATCGTGGAATACGGCACGCTGGAGCATATATTCCACAACGTGCAGCATCCCTACACCATCGGCCTGTTCAATGCCATTCCAAGCCTGGATAAAAAGGTTGACCGGCTCCAGCCCATCGGCGGACTGATGCCTGATCCGGCCAATCTGCCGAATGGCTGCGTGTTCGGCCCCCGTTGTCCTTATGCAACAGAGCAGTGTTACAGCGAGCATCCTGACATTAAGGAAATCGAACCGGGACATTTTGTCCGCTGCTTTATAAAACAGGGAGGAGTGGATACAAATGGCTGAAAAGTTTCTTGAGATCGAACACCTGAAAAAATATTTCAAAACAGGGGGCGGTCAGCTCCATGCGGTTGACGACATCAGCTTTACGCTGGACAAGGGTAAGGTGCTGGGCGTCGTTGGCGAATCCGGCTGCGGCAAGTCCACCCTGGGACGAACTATTTTGGGGCTGTACGACGCCACGGACGGGAAAATCATATACAAGGGCGAGGATGTGACCAAGGCGAAGGGCAAGCAGCGCAAGCTGCTGCGGCAGAAAATGCAGATCATATTCCAGGATCCCTTTGCCAGCCTGAACCCCCGTATGACCGTGTGGGATCTAATCGCTGACCCCATCAAGGCCAATAATCTCTATAAGGACAAAAATGAGATGAACAAGCGGGTGTGGGAGCTGATGGATACCGTGGGCCTGGCAAAGCGTCTGACCTATTCCTATCCTCACGAGCTGGACGGCGGACGGCGGCAGCGCATCGGCATTGCCAGAGCGCTGGCTCTTGAACCGGAATTTATCGTCTGCGACGAGCCTGTCTCGGCGCTGGACGTATCCATCCAGGCGCAGATCCTGAATCTTTTGCAGGATTTGCAGGAATCAAAGAATCTGACCTACATTTTTGTGACGCATGATCTTTCCGTGGTAAAGCACATTTCCGATGAGATCATGGCCATGTATGTGGGCTGTATGGTGGAAAAGAGCAGGTCGGACGATCTGTTTGAATATCCCCTGCACCCCTATACAAAAGGCCTTCTGTCGGCTATCCCTATCCCCAGCATCGATGTGAAACGGGAGCGGGTCATTCTCCAGGGAGAGCTTTCTTCTCCCATTGATCCCAAACCCGGCTGCCGGTTCGCCAACCGCTGCCCTTACGCCAAGGAGATCTGCACGCAGCAGCAGCCTCAGGCTGAGGAAGTTATGCCGGATCATTTCGTAGCCTGTCATTTTACCAAGGAAATCAACAATCTATAAAATTTGAAAAAAAGGAGTATCTATGAAAGAAAGATTCACAACGGATCAGCTTCTTGACCGCTGGGAGAGCCTTCGGGACATCAAGAATCTGATGGGACGCGTCAGCGCGGATTACTGCATCATAGAAATGCGCGGCATGTACGATAAGTATTGGAGCAGGAGAGCCGATGTGTGCCTGGGTGTCAACGATGGCTGGTATGACGGTGCGGAAGCTGTGAAGGGATACTACAGCTCCATTGATAAGCGCATCGCCTATTGCAGCGCCAAAATCCGGGAGATGTTCCCCAAGGACCTTGGAGACAAGACGGACGAGGAGATTTACGGCGTGGGTATGCTGGACTATAAGCCTGTGGACACGCCGGTGGTGGAGATTGCCGCCGATTTACAGACGGCCAAGGGCATCTGGTGCATTCGCGGATCTCATGCGGATTTCACAAAATCCGGCCCGGTAGCGGTTTGGGAATGGGGCTGGTTTGCTGTGGACTTTGTTCTGGAGGATGAGGAATGGAAGATCTGGCATATGCAGTATCTGGATGAGATCAACCGTGTGGAGAGCAGCAAATGGTACGGCGAGGAGGTCTCTTATCCTGAGCGTCCTGAATTTTCCTGGGCTGACGACGTGCAGGTGGCGGTACCCAACAAGCCAGCTAAACTGCGGGAGCTTTACAGCATCGACCGCCCCTTTACGCCGATTCCCGCTGTACCCGTCCCGTATGAGACCTTCAGCGAGACGTTCAGCTATGGACTATAAGGAGGACGAAGCATGAAAGAGGAAAAAATGGTTTATACCGAGGATGAGCAGGTCGTCCGTATCTGGGATGCAGAAAATGTACGTCAGGCCATGAACCGCTTGAGCTATTATCTCTCCGATAGCGATGGCCGTCGGGCTGTCAATGAGCTTTGGGTAACGGAGCCGGATCACCGCCGCACAGCCTCCCTGGGCGTGAACACTGGGTATTATAAGGGCATCGGTGAGGTTGCCCGTCATCTGGTGCTGGATAAGAATGAGCGCTTGTATGAAAATCTCCGCGCTCGTGCCGAAGCCGAGCCCTCAATTGCTGTGAATAATTTGAATCTGGGCTATGGATGTGCAGATTTTTTGACATCCACCACTCCTGTCATAAAAATTTCCGATGATGGCCGGTACGCACAGTATATGGGCTATTATTTGGGCTTCACCACCGAAGGAAAGGCGGATCAGACGGCGGAATCGTTCTTACTGTTTGGCCGTGTGATGGCCGACCTGGTCAAGGAGGACGACGGCTGGAAGATTTGGCATCTGACCTATGCCCATGACCATTCCGTTGAGGTGGCCTCCAACTATGCGGATTTCCCCGTGAAGGGCTGGCCGGAGCCGATCAGCGACCGCTTCGGAACGCCCACCGAGGAGCGCACGGTGTATGATGGCTTCTTTGGCTGGGAGTTCTGCGCCACGGATATGCCGAAGGAAAAATATGTCACCTATACGGACAAGCAGGGCTACGGCCCGGACAGCGACATTGGCCGTCCATATTATGAGCGTTAAGGAGGGGCAGGAATGAACAGAAATCTTACACGGCAGCAGCGCATCCATAATGCCATGGCCAGCCAGAAAATAGAGGACTATAAGGGCCGTCATGCCTATCTCCACGGCATTGGCTATATGCGGGAAGAGTTTGACTGTTTCTGGTATTTGTGCGATAATACCACCTGGGCCCATCAGTTTGGCCGCATGGTAGGCAAAGAAGAGATTTACATCAACAGCGTGAACCAGTCCGAGGCCATGATGGCTCAGATGACCATGGGAGCCTATGAAAACTTTCCAGCCTTTGCGGGCCATGACCTGCGATCCACCGGCAAGTCCGGTGTTCACGCTCTGGCCTCTGATGTAATCGAAGTTGCTGAGGACGGACAGAGTGTGCGGGCGTACTACCTGACGCCGGGAACCCTGATGGGTTCTGTTGGATTCGACGGTCGTACCCGCGGCAACTCCTGGCTGTGGGAACGCTACGGATCGGAGTTCGTGCTGGTGGACGGCGAGTGGAAGTGGTTCCATGAGCATGTCTGCCCGGATATGGCCGGGTTCTATGACATCGGCAACTGGGCTCAGGAGCGTTATCAGCAGTTTGTGGACGGTACTTTGAACCTGGGCGATCTGGGCGGCTATCCCGGACTCCTTACGGAACCCGGCACTACTCACAACGACTACTGCATCGTGCAGGCTCCCCAGGATACGGTGCCGCCTCCCAAGCCCTATAAGACGCTGGATGACGACAACACCTATTCCGTGGGCCGCACAGATCCCACCTGCAAGATCACTGTCAAGACGGCGGGGTCGCAGAAAATGGAGTGGGATGAGAGCCAGAACCTGTTCGATATAGGTTCGGCCTCCGACAAGGCGGATCACCCTAATCCTGGTGGCCCTGGTGGCCCCGGTGGTCCTGGTGGCCCTGGTGGCCCCGGTGGTCCCGGTGGCCCCGGTGGTCCTGGTGGTCCTGGCGGCCCCGGCGGACCCGGTGCTCCGAAAAAGTAATGAATGATTGGAATGCCGGGCTGCCTGGTGCGGTTCGGCGTTCTTTTTAAGAGAGGACAGTAAATATGTATCAGACAAAATTCATAACAGAGGGCGCACACCGTGCGCTATTGCATCAGGGACGCTGGGTGATAAAGGAAAACATCCACTTTGAATATCTGACTATTTCGCCTCGCGCGGAGCTTTTGGCCCCGGAGGGAAAACTGCTCACCATGACGGTCAGCGGCGTAGTACGAGACATAAAACCGGGTAAATATTGCAATGTGCAGTTTACTCTGTCTGAACCCTATGTAATGCCGCCTCATGGGCTGATGCAGTTCAATCAGGTCGTTCGATATATGGGGCCGGCCATCTGCGTGGAGGATGGAAAGCTCGTTCCGGCCAAATGTATCTCCGCAGCAGTGCAGGGCGGCACGATTACGGATGAGGAGGCGCGGGATCTGTATTTGGCCGCCAATGCGGAGGGATTCAATGGCATCGTGATTGCCGGAAAGAGCGACTATGAGATAGACAACGTCCGCATGGATATGGAGGGCTTTGGCGATAACGATTTCATTGGCGGCGCAGCCGGTATCATGACTGTGGATGAGAGCCATGTGAAGGTCTGCAATTCCAAGATCACCATGAACGGCGTCACTCGCTGTGCGATCCATGTGGGAGGCGACAGCGTTGTGGAAGTGAACGACTGTGAGCTGATGAACATAAGCCCGTCCTGTGACTGGCCAGGAAGATTTAGTTGGTCGATTGGCCTGGAGGGTACAAACCGTCTCTGTCAGTTGGCGGATAACGGTACTGTGACTTATAATCGTTGCCATTTGAGATCCAATGGCTGGGCGTTACTTTCCATTGACGGCACAGACGAAAAGGTAAAGATGGTCGTAAAAGACAGTCTTCTGGAGCTGAGCGGCCCTTCTACCCATGGATATGGCGTGTTTTGTATTGGTGAGAAATCAGAGGTCATAGTAGATCATACGACCATGGATGTGTTTGGCTATCCTATGCTCGTTATGGGGATGGAGGAAGCGCGACCGTCTATCATAAACGGCAGTGTGATACGGGGCCGACGATTTGGCGCTATGCTGGTGGGTGACGACAGCAGTATCCTGCGTGTGGAAAATTCCCGATTCGAGACTGGAAAATCATGCTTCGTTGCAAAGGGCTCTGCCTCTGTGATCGATGTAAAGCGCTCTGAATTGATGGCTGAAAATGGCGTCATCCTTCAAATGATGGACACAGAAGAAAACGGCATGGATATGATCCGTTATTTTGTGCCTGTTGGAGAGGAGGATGAACCAATTGCGGGGTGGAACGTCACAGAATATGATTCGGCCAGGGATGTATTGATGCGGCTGGAGGACATGTATGTGTGCGGCGATTTCTATAATTCCACCACCAATATCCGAGCAGAGCAGAGGGCTGAAAGGCAGGGCATGGGAGAATATCACGATACGCTGGTAGGACTTGTAAGCTTCAGCGGCCCCAGAGGTGATGGCGAAGATATGCCGCCTGTGAAGGATCTGAACGGGCCGAAAAATCTCCTGTTGGAGATGCGGAATACACAGCTTTTGGGTGCAGTCAGCTCGGCCAAACAACGTTATCGGGATGGAGTGACAGAAATCACATCGGAAAATGCGATCGAGCTTTCCAATGTTATGCAATGGGCCTCGCCAACGGTCAACAACGGTGTTATCGTGACAATGGACAAGCGCAGCTCCTGGACGGTGACAGAGACCTGCTATATCACGGCGCTGTCTCTGGCCGAAGGCGCAAAGCTGAAGGCAGAGGATGGAAAACACTTGCGTATGCTGGTGGACGGCGTTGAGACACCTATCTTACCGGGGAAATATCAAGGAAGGATCCAGTTGGAAATCACAGCGTGATCCTGCTGACAGATCGGTTTTTACAAAATGAACTAATGGGGCGTATCGGACAGCATACGCCCCATTAGTCTGTTCATATTTGTGGTTGTCTGTTTCAGCCAAAAAAAGGTTTTTCTTTTTCAGGTGAAGATAAAGACAATCAAGTAAACATCGGATATAATACATACTTGAAAGGGGTCAGATCCAGTTGGAAGTTACAGTGTGATTTCTCCTGAATTCATTTTTGCAAAGGGCCTGCACTTTGTTTTTTTCATGAATTGTTTACAGCTCCTTTTAGTTTCCCTTTGATACCTTAACACAACATAGTTTCTTTCGTTTCTTCCTTTCCTCTTTTTAAGTTGGGTTTTCGCTTTCTTTCTTGATTGGCTATAGGGAGGGCAGGCACTTCTTTTGGCCGGCGGGACGTATTGGTTAGCAATACGTCCCTTTTTTATGTGTGACGTTGGTTGTCTGTTTCAGCTAAAAGAATTTCTATTTTTTTCTTGATAGGGACAAAGACAGCTATGCGAGTATTGAATATAATTATAATTATGTTGATAAAGTAACAAACTTTGCGCGCTATCTGATATAGACAGGAAATAGATCTGCTGGATGGCCGTGCATCTGAGAACATTGAGAAAGGAAACCTGAGATCATGCAGGATTCGTTCGAGCATTTCCTCAGTCCGCTGACGATTCGGGGAAAGCGATGGAAAAATCGGTCAGTTGCGGCGCCAATGGGGATGGTGGAAATAGAAAATGGCCATCTGACTGAGCACGCTAAGTATTTTCTTGACTTCTACGCCCAGGGCGATGTTGCAGAATATATCGTAGGAGAGACCGATGTGAACGTTGAGGGGTCTCGTGCGCCAAGAGAGCGGTATCGCTCCACACAGGAGCCGGATATGATGAACGGGCTTACAGAATGTGCGGCGCGTATCCACAGCCATGGTGCGCTGGCCATGCTGGAGCTGAGCCACTGCGGCGCAACGAAGCCTGATGAACCGGGTGCGCTTATCATGGGACCGATGGAATACGTCAGAGCGTCCGATGGAGCGCATATTCACGCCATGACAGAGGAGGATATTGCCAGAACGGTGTCCGATTTTGCAGCATCGGCCAGAACATTGAAGCGCTGTGGGTTTGATGGAGCTGTCATCCACGCTGGCCATGAATGGCTGCCGCATCAGTTTTTGTCTCCCAGAACAAACCAGCGTACCGACCGCTTCGGCGGCAGTGTGGAGAATCGCGCCCGCTTCCTGGTCATGATTATGGACGGTATCCGGCATTTTTGCGGCGAGGACTTCATCATCGAGTGTCGGCTGTCAGGGTCTGAAAATACGACAGGCGGGTATTCGATGGAGGAAATGTGCCAGACGGCGCAGATACTGGCTCAACACTGTGACATCATCCAGGTATCAGCAGGCTTGTATTATAACCCGGTAGATACGCTGATGATGAGCAGTATGTTCGATCCCCATGGCTGCAACCTTTCGGTGGCCGCAGAGATCAAGAAGCATGTGAATATTGCAGTGTCCGTGGTTGGCGGCTTCAACGACCCGGCGCTGTGTGAACAAGCTGTTGCAGAGGGACAGACAGATCTGATCGTTATGGGGCGACAGCGTTTGGCGGATCCCCAATTTGTAAAAAAATGCGAGGAGGGGCGTGCGGACGAGATCCGCCGCTGTATCCGTTGTACACGGTGCTTCCCCGGCCCGATGGAGCAAGTCCTGAGCGAGTTGACGATGACCGGCGGTGGGATGGAGAATGTTATGGAGCAGCTCAGCCGCTGCACAGTAAATCCGGCTTATAAGCATGGAGGCTTGGAGAGTTTCCCGCCCGCGAAAGAGAGCAAGCGTGTTCTGATTGTGGGTGGCGGCTGTGCGGGGATGCAGGCGGCTATTACGGCGTCGGAGCGGGGGCATCAGGTGATTTTGATTGAGAAGGAAAAGCGTCTGGGCGGCATATTGAATTTTGCCCAGGATGATGCAGTGAAGCAGGATCTGGCTAACCTGGTCAAAAGCATGGAGGCAGAGCTGGCGTGGCTGCCGGTAGAGGTGCGTCTGAATACGTCGTTCACGGAGGAACTGCTGTCCAGGGAATCAATCGATGCGGTGATCGCGGCGGTTGGGTCGCGTCCAACGACCAGAAATATACCCGGAATGGAGTCCGACCATATAATGAAAGCCATAGATGCTTACAGACCCGGCACATATTTTGGAAACAGTGTGGTTGTATTGGGCGGCGGGCAGACTGGCTGTGAGACGGCGATACATATAGCGCAGATCGGCTGCAATGTCACCCTGGTGGCTAAACATGAAAGGTTGTGTCCCGATGCGTATCGTTTGCATGGTATCAAGCTACGCAGCCTTCTTAAGGAGCTTGAGTGTACTGTGCTTTACAATACGGTATGCCAGGAGGTTAGGCCGGAGGGGGTTCTCATTCAGAGACACGACGGGACACAAAGGTGTCTTCCGGCGGATACAGTGGTGAACGCTTTGGGCATGGAGCCTGCGTCCTGTCAGACGATTAGCTCTGCCTGTGAGGGCCTGGAATTTTATTCCATTGGTGACTGCGTGAAAGCGCGTACTGTCTGCGAGGCGCTGGAGGAAGCTTACTTGACGGCAATAAAGCTTTAATACTTTATTAGGAGGGAGTCACTATGGAAGACGCAAAAAGCAGCGAGACCATGGCGCCAGTGAATGAAAACGAGATCCTGACCCAAAAGCCCACCGAATACGGAAGGTTGAGCAACGACGATTGGCTCGGCCCGGAACCGATGATCGATGAGACTCAGATCGACGAGACGATAGAAGCTGATGTCGTGATAATCGGCGCAGGCATTGCGGGAATCTGCGCGGCACGTTCAGCGGCGGAAGAGGGTGCTTCGGTGGTTATCATTGAGAAGTCTGCTCATTTCAACTGCCGCAGCGGACAATACTGTGTGATCGGCGGGAAAATTAACGAGTATTTTGGTCGTCCTGCCGTCGATCCTGACGTTGTGGCGGACAGAATCATGAGGGAGTGCCGCTATCGAATCAAGCGGCCCATTATTTCCCGCTGGACGCACCATGCCCACGAGGTTTTTGACTGGTATATCTCAGCTATGCCGGATATGTATATAGCCAAGACCTCCGGGGAGAAAATTCCGCCGGAGCATAAGCGGTTTTATATGGCGCCTCTTAGCTGGCCGCAGCCGGAGGAATACGACTATCGGGAGGAGGAATACCCTGTCTATCCGAACTCCCTGATATTTGTGCCGGGACACGCACCGCTGATTCGCCGCAATCTGGAGATATGCACGCAGGAATTGGGTGTGAAGGTCTATTATGGACATTTTGCGGAGAAGCTGGAGCGAGATGGTGGTCGATTTACCGGCGTGCTGGTGCGGGATGCTGCGGGAGCGCGGTATATTCGTTTTCGGGCAAAAAAAGGCGTGGTCATGGCCACGGGAGACAATGCGGGCAATCCCGATATTGTGAAACACTTCATGCCGTCGGTATTTGAAAATCATATCCCTCTCACACCCATGAGAACAAAGGATGTGGAGGGAAATCTCATCAACACTGGGGACGGGCTGAGAATGGGCGCGTGGGCCGGTGCCAAGGCAGATCAGTACCATACGGTGAATGCGCATAATATGGGCATTATGTTTTCTGGGATGGGAAATACGCCTTTTTTGTTTCTTAACCGGCACGGTAAACGCTTTATGAATGAGAACGTTCCGGGTCAGCAGATTGAAAACCAACTTGAAATGCAGCCGGGCAATATTCTGCATCAGATATTTGATGACAACTGGCGGGAGCAGCTCAAATATATGCCTCCAAATCACGGTGGCCTTTGCGAATACGAGGCGGAGGAATCCGACACCATGGGAGAGGCTATCTCCGAGGCGGAATTTCAGCGGGGAATCCAAAAGGGGAACATTAAGCGCGGGGGTACGCTGGAGGCACTTTTGGAGCAGCTAGATGTTGATAAGGCTGAAGCGCTGCGGTCTATCGAACGCTATAACAGCCTGGCTCGCAAAGGCCATGACGATGATTTCAACAAGGCAGCGAAGCGCCTGTTCCCAATCGAAAAGGGGCCGTTTTATGCCACGACTTTTGGTCTTTCTCCCATGCTCAGTTGTATCGGAGGGCTGGAAAGTGATGAGGAGTGCCATGTGTTCAACGAGGCGGGAGATGTGATGCCGGGTCTATACGTGGCGGGAAATGTTCAGGGGAGCATTTACGCGGGGGAATACCCCATCTGCGTCCGGGGCATGAGTCATTCTATCTGTATGTTCTACGGGTATGTGGCCGGGAAAAACGCGGTAAATAACGTGTAATTTTTACAGGAGGTAAAAAATGAGTATAGCAAGTTCCAATGAACTGAAAGTAAAAAAGGACAAAATAGAAGGCCCCCCCGATCCTATGTCTGTTAAGCCTGCTACGCCAGAGGAGATCTCCAGGGCCCATGAAGCTGCCCGACGGGATGGGCGCGTATATGGCATTTGCGGGCCAGGAGACTGGCTTGGAGAGGCTCCGGTAATAGATGAAGAGGACGTGAAGCAGGTTATCCGTAAGGATGTAGTCGTAGTTGGCGGAGGCCACTCCGGGCTTCTGGCAACGCTGGGAGCAGTAGATGAGGGAGCATCTGTCGCTGCAATCGAGATCCAGCCAATGGACGCGTTCATAAAAACCACAGGCAAGGGAGCAGGGCCTGGCGGGTGGTATGGCGGTGATATTGGTCATGTAAACTCAAAGTGGCTGATTGAAAAAGGATTTGGTCCTTATAATACCGGGGAGATCGTTTATGAGTTTTGTAAACGCACTTTGGGACACTGCGATCCGGACATTATCCGACAATTCGTCACAAAATCCGGCCCTATGATGGATCGGATGATGGAGATTTACGACTCTTATCGTGAACGCCGGATTCTGGAGGATGGTGCGGTGTTCTTAAAGCGCGACATCCTGGGCCGGGAAAATGTAACTGTAGATTTTTCTGAGATGACCAAATCTCCGCAGGCGATCACGCATTGTCAATGCGAGGGGACGGAGTATCCCATTGTACGGGGAGATTATAAATCCTGGCCGTGCAATATTCAGTTTTATGGACATCAGGGGAATAATATCGAATATTTCAATAAATATATACTGTATTATACACAGGATCACGGGGCAGAGTGGTACTATGAACATCAGGCGGTAGTGCTGGAACAAAATTCAGAGGGAGATGTGACCGGCGTTTATGCAGAAGACCTGAACGACGCAGGCAAGTACATACTGTTCCGGGCAAATAAAGGTGTTGTCGTGGCGGCTGGAGACTTCAAGGGTGATCCCAAAATGTGCTGGGCTTTGCTAAATGAGAGTATGGAATGGGGCGAGCGCTTCGGACAGACGGCTGATAGCTGGCATATGACGTCTACACGTAGCGGCACGGGACATAAAATGATGTGCTGGGCAGGTGCGATCATGGAGACAACGCCGCGCGGGGCTATCAATCAGAAATTTGCGCCTTGCGGGCCATGGGGAACGGTGCCATTTTTACAGCTCAATACGTTAGGTAAAAGATTTTACAATGAGGCCGCAATACCGTGTGCTACGGGTATTTTCAATCGCCAGCCGGAAGGAAAGGCGTGTTATGTGACAGACAAAAAAGCCTGGGACACGGTGTATAAAGCCAGTCTTGACCATGGAGCGCCGAATTTTGGATTGCCGTCCATGACAGAAACGTGCCGAGAAAGCTTTGCCGCTATGGAGATCGGAAATCCAGATGGCAATAAAGTATTTGGCATGAACCTTCCGGGTGCAAATCGAATCCCGACAACCGTCTATGCCGCTGACACACTGGAAGAACTGGCAGATATGCTGGGCTATGAGGGAGCGGAAAAGGAGACTTTTCTGGCGGAAATCGCCCATTACAATGAGCTGTGTTATTCTGAAATGGGCGATACGGATTACGGTAAGGACAAGGATCTGATGATTCCTATTGACGAGGCTCCGTTTTATGGAGGAAAATCCCGATTCAGTACGAAACCGTCGCTGGGCCTGGCAACATTGGCTGGCGTCGTAGCCGACAGCGAAATGCGTGTAGCCAGAGGCGGAGACAAAACCAAGCCTATCAAGGGCCTTTATACCTGCGGCAACTGCCTGGGCAACCGATATGGGCAGGAATACGTCTCGCCAATGGCGGGCAATTCCATTGGAATGGCAATGACTCATGGCTGGATCGCCGGTCAAAATGCGGCTCATGGAGTTTGATGAATAGGAAAAGAACTGCGGGGTATTCTGGGGTGATGAAATGGATCTGAAGGGCGTATCAGTTTTTATCCGTACTCCGTTTGCACTTTGGGACAAGGGCAGAAACGCGGTTTTGCCCTTGGGCGAGCCGGGACTTCGCTCAGCGTATATGGATGCGTTGAACCGGGAAATCAGCATACGTGGGAAGCTGCTGGAGGGGCGGAGTATTCACAGTATTCGCGTGGGTGGCGGAAACGCTACGACGCTGCCGTTGGATAAATTGGCGCGAATGTTATTGGAATTCAAACGGGAGAAAGAGGTGACTCCACAAGTAGAGCTTGTGTTGAGCGCAGAACCGCAAACGCTGCTATCATCCAGCCTAAGTGCATTGGGTATGTGCGATTATACCGGTATTCGGCTGAAAGCCTTGAGCGCAACTGACAGACTGTTGAGTTCCATAGCTGCGCCTCATACCTGTGAAGAATTGGAAGACTGTTTGTATATGCTAGATGCCTTTCGCTGCCCGGCTATAGATTCAGTTCTGCTATATGGGATCCCTGGGCAGACTGAAAAGGATATGTGTGATGCCCTGATGGTGTGTACTGCGCTGCCACAATGCGATCATGTCACATTACGACCTTACATGGACGGGAGTCGGGAAGCTTTGGCGAAAATACTATGTTGCGCAGAAAAATGGTTGACGGATAAAAATTTTATATCCTATGGAAATAGGCGGTTCGCGAGAAAAGGAGGAGAAAGTATTTATGAAATAAGCCGCAATAATGGAACGGATAGGATCGGCTTTGGATTAGGCGCTGTTACGGTTCTGAGCGGAGAGCAATGGGAGAATACGAGCGATGTAGAGACCTACTTGAATGAATATTCCTGAGATGTATGAATTCCCAGGCGTTTGATCAGGAAAATGCCTAAAAAACGGACGCAATGCTAAGATGTGTTGCAAAGATTACTTTTGAAGGAGACTAAAAAAATGCAAATTGGTAAAAGCATGGACCCCTCAGAGTCCTATTACGCCTGGCAGCTCACGGCGAATCATTTGGCGGATGAGATACGAAACATCTGGCTTGAAAACAGCCGCAAGGGCCTTATCAGGTGGGATGAGCAATTCAGTGAGGAACCAGATCCCTTGGCGGGGATGCGAGAGGAGGGCTTCCGCAATCTGGTGGGATTGGATTATATTTTTTGCTGGGACAGAAGCGACGCCATGGACGAGTTTCCTGGGGAGCTTAGCGTCATCTGGAAGATAGGAACAGACCTGGAAGACAAACCCATTCGCTGCTACAAAACCTGGGTCAAGCTCCAGGAACAGGATTTTACCCTGCCACTTTTGAAGGATGAGCCGCACAAACGTGAGAAAACAAGGGAAGGATTCCGAAATGCCTTTTCCCAGTGGAGGGAGATGTATTTGTCCATTCTCAAAGAAGCATAAGCGGTTTCGCACTACGTCTATAATGTTCATTAAAAAGTAAAAGAAAGAGGTAATTTTCTATGTTAATGGCGTTCCAAATCACCGCGTTGCTATTGTCCTGCATTCTAGTCATCGTATTGGTCTATCGGGGGATGAACCTGCCGTGCGCGATTTTAATCGGATGCTTGTGTATCATTCTCACAAACGGATTGAATCTGACAGAGACGGTCAGTGCCATGATGACAGAAGTGGGCAGTATGGCGACCAGTCTGATGCTGCCATATTTGTTGGGCGCAATTATGGCAAAGGTTCTGCTGGATACAGGCTGCGTGAAAAGACTTGCATTTGGCCTGTTGGACCTGTTCGCCAAGGGCCGGTCGCGCAAGGTGCGCTATGTGGTTGCGATGACGATTGCGCTTGTTGTCAACGCGCTGCTTGCCTATCTCAACCTGAATAACCCGTTGATTCAAGGCGCTATTGTTGTGGGTATGTGCGTTGCGGCGGATATTCCGCGCAGATACCTTCCTGTTTTGTGTATGCTTGGTTCCACAGTGGGAACCCTGTTTCCCGGATCCGTTTTGGTTAATCTGTTTGCCGGTGCGTATTTCCAGGGATCCTCCTCCTTCGATGGCTGGCCTGTGCTGCTGATTGTTTCGCTGTTCGTTTTGTGTGCAGGTATTCTTATTACATACCGCAGCATATGCAAGGATACTGCTGCAGGCATGAAATTCGATTATGGCCCGCTGCCTACCGGTGGGGAGGAAGGTGAGGGAGAGAAACATCTGCCCTGGTGGTGCGGAATTTTCCCCTTCGCCGCTATTCTGATCCCGTATATTGCATTTGGCTGCGAGGCGTGGCTTTCGATTTTGATTGGACTTGTCGTTACGCTGGTTTTGTATTTCCGTGAGCTGCCCAGGGTCGCGGAGGGAAAACAGCTCACAGGTGCCGGGGCGGTGCAAAACGCGCTGAATACCGGCTACACCCTGGCGGGTATGCCGACCCTGATGCTGTTCAATAACGCCCTGGCGGCGGCCATTGCGGCGACGGCTGCGTTTACCGTCATCAGCGACTGGTTTGCCAGCCTTCCCTTTGCGCCGCTGGTAAATCTGGGCATTTTGGGCTCGATCCTCACGGGTATTTCCTCCGGCCCCTCCGGCTACCTGCTGGGCTGCTCAGTTGCGGTGTCCACCTATGTTCCTGCGGGCGTTTCTGCCGCTGCCTGCCGCTGCGTTATGATTGCATCGTATACGGTGCTGGATACGCTGCCAACCAATATGGCCTTCCTGGTGCTGGCAAGCTGGTCTGGAACCACTGTCAAGGAATCCTATCCGCCGGTGCTTAAAGCCACTGTTTTGGTTACAGCAGTAGGTGTGGCCCTGACGATTGCCTTGTGCCTCCTGTTCCCAGGCATGGCCGTCACGATGTAATTAAAATCATTGAGGAAGTATAGCTGACAGTTTGCCCTCTGCACCTTTGTCGCAGAGGGCTGTGTTAAGGAGGATTTTCGTATGAAGCCTAAATATTCCAACCTTTTGTCACCACTGCAGATAGGGGAGGTCGTTTTAAAAAACCGGCTGGTAGGCAGCGTCGCTTTGCCACATTACCTGCAGGGGCCGGAGTTGTTTCCCAATGAGCAGGTGATCCAGCATGTTTCCAATATTGCTAAAAATGGAGCGGCCATTGTAGTGTTCAGCGACTGGTCGAACATGACGCAGAGGCAGGTCGGTAATATCGATGGCCGTCATTTTCCCATGTATGACCTGACGGACGAAAGCGTTTTAAATTATCTTTCTCAGTTGGCCGATGCAGTGCATTATTATAACAGCTTAGTGTCTATTCAGCCCAGCTTCTTTAACCCCAAGGGCCTATACATTGTTGATTCACCGGCCTGCACGCCGGAGGAGGCGGGGCGGTTGGCCAGTGAAAAGCCTGTTTACCGTATGCGCCTGATGACAGGTGAGTTTGGTCAGTGGCGACAGATCACAGAGGATGAGATCGAGGCCTATACGGATTCCGTCGCTGATCGGATGTTTTTTTACAAAATGCTGGGCTATGACATGTGTACGATCCACATGGCTTACTGTATGACCTTTCTGGGGCAATTCCTGTCGCCGCTGACCAATTTCCGCACAGATCAGTTTGGCGGCAGCCTGGAAAATAGAGCCAGGGTTCCATTGTCGCTATTTAGAAAGATAAAGCAGCGTTGCGGGCAGGGTTTTCTTGTGGAAGTGGAAATCAGCGGACAGGAGGAGCCTGGCGGCCTGACGACAGAGGACATGATTGCTTTTGGTCGGATGGCAGAGGGCCTGATCGATATTTTCCAGGTTCGAGCAGAGACGATGGATACCGCCCAGCCAGTTCCCTTCAATGCAGCAAAGGGACAATACCGAACCATTTCCTTTGCGGAAAAAATGAAAAAGGCTGGTGTACCCCAGAAAATCGAGGTTGTAGGTGGTTACGATGACATCGATGACTCAGAACATTTTCTTGCACAGGGAAAGACAGACCTGATAGGTCTGGCCCGTTCATTCATTTGTGAGCCGGAATATGTTAAGAAGATTCAGGAAGGGAGAGGCGAGGATATTGTTCCCTGTATTCGCTGTAACCGATGCCACGGGCTGAATTTAACAGGGCCGTGGATCAGCGTGTGCAGTGTCAATCCTGTGATGGGACTTGCCCACAAAATTGACCAAATGAATCCCCCAGTGGATCGAGTCAAACGAGTGGCTGTTATCGGCGGCGGCCCTGCCGGGATGAAGGCGGCGCTGGTTGCAGCCCAGCGGGGACATAATGTTACTCTATTTGAAGAAAAGGACGTTTTGGGCGGCCAGCTTTGCCATTCGGATTATTCCGAGATGAAATGGACGATCCGTCGCTATAAGGACTATTTAATCCGTCAGCTTGAAAAAAGCACGGTAGATGTGCGGCTGAACACAAAGGCTACGCCGGAGATGATTGAGGCGGAGCAATTTGAGGTGGTTTTGGCGGCAACAGGCGCCGTGCCAAAGCTGCCCGATATTCCGGGAGCGGATACCGCCGGAGCATGGATGCCTGTTCAGGTCTATGGACATGAAAATGAATTGGGTGAACGCGTTATCGTTGTGGGAGGCGCTGAGACCGGCTGTGAAACTGCGCTTCATCTGGCGGAACTTGGTCATCAGGTCACACTGCTCTCCTGGCAGGATGCACTGGCGAAGGAAGCAACACCTACACATTATCGTGCTGAACTGATCCGCCGAATGACCGAAGAGGAGCGGCTGGAGATTCATATCCAGGCCAGGACTACGCTGGTAAAACCGGGCAGCGTGACCTACGAGGACAGCACGGGCATCTACCAACTGAAGGCAGATGATATTGTCCTTTGCGGCGGTGTCCGACCGCTGCAGGACGAGGCAATGGCTTTTTATGGCAGCGCGGCTGTGTTTGACTATATTGGCGACTGCCGTAAGCCCGGAAATGTTCAGACCTGTACCCGACAGGCATATGCTGCGGCATCGCAGATATGAATTTTGCTCAGGGCATTGTTTGCAGACCTGTAAGATGGAATGTTTGCGTTAGAAAAAGGACGCTGCTTTTGCATTTGTCACTTGTTCAGGCTGAGTCAATTTTCATATTTCCTGATTATATGGCATCTGTGATAATGATGTTGACGGACATTTTCATTCGGTCAATTATCAGGAGGAATTCGATGTCCAGGTAAACAAATTAACGGCGTAGCCAGTTAATTTACATGCCCAGTTACGCCGTTAAATTTTTTATGGATTAAAATGCTCTAAGTTGTACTGGTTAAGCCTCCGTACTCGTTTGTCAGTTCAGCTAAGAATGATGATTTGAGCCTGTTGATCATTTTCTGTTGTCGGATTCGTCGTCCTTAGGGACTCCGGGTTTTGGCATGGGAACGGCACCTGGTCCGGCGATACCTCCGGGCATCGGTTGATCTTCCGGCTTTGGCATAGGGACTGCACCTGGTCCGGCAATGCCGCCTGGCGCTGGATCTACACTGCCGTTTGCCTTGCTTTTTTTGCTGCCGAAAAATATTCCATAGATCAAGGCTACTGTGCCGACCACCAGAATAATAATTGCAATAGCGAGCTGGGCGCCGGATACCTCTTCTGCAACTGCTTCATCTTCAGCTTCCGCTATCTCACCGGAAGCGGTTGAATCTGCTGTCGCAAGGGCTGGCAATGACATGGATAGTATAAACGTGAGGACAAGAAACACGATTAGTAATTTTTTCATGAATTACAGCCTCCATTGTTGCTTTATTATTTTATAAGGATCGTTATATAATGGTTTGCCCAGAGGGCAGGAAATTCAGATTTTCTCTATTACAATCTTGCCGACATACTCACCAGCAGTGATAGGTGTGCTGACGCCGTCTACGGTCATACGAAGCTCGCTTCCGTCAACTGCTTCTATAACGGCACCTGCGGCGATGGTTAGTTTAGTGATATAGCTCGTACCAGTAACGATCCACCGGCTTTTGCTGTCCAGCTCAAGGATCACGCCGTTGTTCACAGTCGGCGTAGCCTCCATCGTTACATCGTTTATCTCATGACAGTTATCCGGTGTGATCTCGGTAAGTCCCTCGCGATAATGAGATGTAGCCGAACTGATAATGCCGGTGACACTTGCTCCGGTGAGTTTCAGCACCAGATTTTTTGGGCCCTTGTTGGCGTCAGGGTCGCCAAGGTCGGGAGGTTCGGGTGGCTCCACTCCTTCGGGCAGATCGGCCATCATATTCTCCATGATGCTTTCCAGTGTGAAGAGGCCGGTCATGGTATCATGGAATCTGCCAATGCTGGAGCCGATACGAGCATTTTTGTAAGCGCGGATATTGGTTGTAGCATTCATTGCATCGCCTACAATATCCGTGTGGATCAGGTGCATATAAATGTCTTCCTTCTCGCTGTAGGCAGCGAGGTCGCGCCCCTCCTCATAGACATCCTGTATGCCGATAGGAAGTACGTGGTTTTTAGCGCGCTGGTCGGTGTTTACATCGTCGATCATGTTGATGAATTGCTTATTTTCGGAGGTAATCTGGCAGTTGTCTATTGTCACACTGGTGTGAGAGCCGCGGAATAGGAAGTTTGCCAGTTTGGTACTCATTTTGGAATCCTTCAGCAGCGCTATCGTACCGCCATCGGAAATGCTGGCAAAGCCAAACCGCCGTCCGATGATTTCTGTTCCGTTCGTTACGTTTACAAAGCCCTCGCCCTCATCACACATACAAATGATCGGAAAACCGGTCGTTTTTACGATGGTGTGATTGAAGTTGAGAGTGCAGGGGCCGATGCAGAAGGAACCATAGGAGTAGGTAAGAGGCCCAGTGGCTTCCATATAGCAATCATTGAAGTCGACCTTGATGTCCTTATCCACGCCGTCCACAGATACAATGCCCCAGCCGTTGGTTTTCAGACGGCAGTTATTATAGGTGACATGCGCGTTGTCGGCAGTTTGGCAGAGGCGATTTGTGCCGCGAAAGGGGAGAGCCCATGTAAAGGAGCCAAGCCAGTTAGATTTTGGACTCATGTTTATGATATTGCAGTTATTAACAGTGAGAACGGAATTGCCGCCGGCATGAACGGCACATCTGGTCACGCCGGATATATTGAAGTCACAGTCGCTGATCTCTACATTGCTATCCCCATGAACCGTGACAGCACAATCCGCCCCGATATAGTCGTTGAAGCCGAAGCCCTCCAGATCCATTTGGGAATTTCTCACCGCGTAATTTGCGTTGTTGACGATGATGCCGTTGAAGCTGCCGGCAGCGGCAATATAGATGCCGTCCGCCGCCTTGTCGGTAACGGTGCCGTCATGGACGGCTTCCATAACTGATTTTTCAGGAACGATCTTATCATTCTCCACGCATATGGCAGAGGCGAGGACTGCTTGCAGTCGATTCATCTTCATCAGGCTGGCGGGCGGCGCTACGTATTCATCTGATACGACCAGGTCGATATTACCGAAATATTTTCCCGGCTTCATATCAACTACTGTGCCATTCACGAGCATTGTAACTTTTTTACCTTCCGGTGCGGAGATCTCTGCAAGGTCGCAGATGGTAAATTCATGAAAATGGACTGTCTTATCAATGATCCATTTGCACTGGCAAAGGAGTTCTACATCCTTGTCTTGGTTGATATGCTTTGCTTTGTAGCTCATTGTTGCAATTACCTCCAGAATTTCAAGATAATGGTAAAGGCTATAGCCTTAAAGGAAAATGTAAGCTGATATGAGAAGAAGAGCAGCAATAAATACTGCAGTCAGGACGAAAACAGCAAATACTACGCGCCCCTTGCTCTTCGGGGGATTTTTTCGAATATCCAGGAGCATATCTGCGACTACATAGCCGCAAAAGGCCAGTCCCAACAGGTATACGCTTTCGGTTTTCAGTCCTGCCGATTGCAGCACGCAGAACAGCAGCAATGCAAACGCACAATAGATTGCAGTCGCTTTTTTGGAAATGCAAAATTTTCGAGTGCCTGAAAACAGTTTCATGCTTGTGCTCCTTTCTGAATCATTTTATAATCACATGTTACAAATACATCAGAATGCGATGCCCAACGCAAGCAGTGCCACAAACACGACCATCAGCACAAAGCAAAGCACTACCGTCGTTTTAAAAATAGAGGGGTAGCTTTCCGCGATTGTCGTATCAGAGATCTCTGCCTGCATCTGCATTTCAGCGCTGTTGGGCAATGTGTTCAGAACTGTGTTGCCAAGAAGAATGATCGTACCGACGGTGGCTGCGGACAGACCTGCAGAAGCAAAGACCGTTGTACCAAGAACTGCGGAAATATAAACTGCCGAGTTGCCCATGAACACCAAAACTATGCTCACGATGCTGAATCCAACAACAGGAGAAAGCGTACTGGCCATGTTTTCGCAGAGCTGGACGATCAGATTATAGCAGGGCGATATGGTAAGAATACCGGCAAAGATACCTGCAATGGCGTAGTACAGAGGGATGGTCAGGGAACTGCGGTTCATTTGTTCAATGAACATTGCAAATTTGCCGCGGCCCTTCATCGTCATGTCCCGCAGATCCAGATAGCGCACAAAGAGAATCGCAGCGACGACGGCGCCGCATGCAATAGAGAGCCATGCAGAGAAATCAAAACCGTTATAGCAGATCAAAACGA
This sequence comes from Oscillospiraceae bacterium, assembly GCA_021205095.1. Taxonomy (GTDB): domain Bacteria; phylum Bacillota; class Clostridia; order Oscillospirales; family Oscillospiraceae; genus CAJOIG01. Next base: position 177,350 of record JAJPYE010000038.1, read on the forward strand.
CAACAATGGGGATGAGAGATACCAGTGCATTAGGCCGTTTTGTTGGATCATCCTCTACACTCACATGCTGCATATTGCCCATCTCAAAGTGTTCGCCATTTTTCTGATCCTTATGGATCATACGGGCCAACCACAGAGAAGACAATACAATGAACGCGATCGTCCAGAGAAGCCTTAAGCCGCCATGCGTAGAGGCACTCCACCCATCAACAAACATAGGCAGAATAACATTGAGGGTGGTGGGGATATAAGGCATCATGATACCGGCGGATACGCCGCAAACCATAACACAGCTTACATATTTTCTTGGAACATCCAATTCCTTGAACATAGTGACTACAATGGATAGAATCAGGATCATGACGGCCATGGAATCAACGCCGGTAAGGTTCAGAAGAAGACGTATGACCATGAAGGCTATCAGATATGCGACCAGCTTAACCCTCTCGTTTTGTATGTTCTTAAAGGGGCGGAAAATTGCAAATGCCAGCGATGCAGCGGCGCCGGATTCGCCATACAGATAACCAAGTATGCCGCCGGCCAGCCACAGGCCCAAGTAGACTTCCAGCAGAGGACTCACGGCATCGCTGACTGCTGTGGTCCACGCATCGTCAACATTCAATCCGGACGTAAGGGCGACGAATACTGTCGCGATCGTACAGGCAAGGGGGAGGTTCAAGCCCTTGTACAATGCCCAGATCATAAAGATACACGCTACTATTGCGCCGATCAAGCTAACTATCTCGATCATTTCAGTAAGTTCCTTTCTTTTTAGTTTTTCTCTTATTTTGTCTCTGTGCTGCCGATGGCGGTTTTCAGGTGTATGGCGTCAATGACCGTATGCCTCTGAAAATGCTGCCGTCTGTGAGAAATTTACTACATATGTACATCCCTCCTGATCCTTGCAAAATACACTATCGACCGTAAGCGACATCTGCGAAATGGCTTATCTATTGATAAACTATAGTTTATATTGTAGTGGAATTAACACGATTTGCAATATTCGATAGGGTGAAATGAATGGGCTCAATTTATTGCAATCGGCTAAATATTGCTTGGTTTTCCGGCGATAAGTTATGCAATTTGCTAAACAGAGGGAAGTTGGAATAGCTGTAGATAATCGAAAGAAGATGCTATTTTATCGGGAGGAATCCTGATACATCATTAGTCGAGGCAATAGACTTATAAATGACTCAAGGAGAGTAAAATGCAAGTTTATTATGAACAGATCATCGAACAACTACAGCGAAAAAAACGTGTCAGGCTCTTCAATGTCGATCCGGCAGAAAAGCGGCTCCTGATCAACGGTGTCAGGATTTTTCCCGGAGGTGCTGGAAATGAGCCATCTAATAGGGAAGCGTATGTTTATCTTTGTGAATATTACCAGTTGATATTAATGCATCCTCAGATACAGCTACCGCCGCTGATCTGTTCAGCCGCTGACAGCGCAGTTGTAGATCAGATCCTGCTTGAAAACAGAACGCTTGCGATCGTTTATGATACAACGGTTGAAGAGCTGTTTTCCCTTGTTTCTGAAACATTGTATGAATGTGGCTGCAAGTCATCAGAGTTTGTTGACGCTACGCGTTCCTTCCTGAATTGCAGCAGCGTTGACGAGCTGTTGTCCGCTGGATATGAGTATTTTCACAATCCACTTATGCTTGGCGATTGGACGCAAAAGATTATTGCGCATACGCCGGTGGAGGTTTTTCCGTCATCTCTTTATCGTGCCATTTTGCAAGGTGGATACATACCGAGGGATAGTAAATGCGGTATAAAAGAAGAGTCCATGTCCTGGAGACCCACTCCTTCAGAGATTGGCACGTTTCCCTTGATGTTCTTCCGCAAAGAGCTGCTGGTAGGATCTGAACAAGTGGGAACACTTTGTATCCCTGTTTTTAGCGGGCATTTTACAGCGAAGGAGGAATATTTTGCGGATCTCCTTGGGAACCTCCTGGCTGTCTATATTCATAAAGGAAACCTTGTGTCTATCCCCCAAAGAGATACGATCATTGAACAGCTTTTGCGTAGCCTGCTGGACGGCGTAAAGCATGTGTCGGAAATGCCAAGAGATATAGTCGGCGGTTTTAAAAAGATCTTCTATGTGCTTGTGATAAAGCCATATGATGTCAAGGACATAAAACAGCCACTTTATCCAATGGCTCAGATTCTTGCTGCGGCGCTTCCGACTGCCTATGGGATTGTTTTCAAGGACTCGATCATCATACTCGTCAATGAAGATAAGGAAATAAAAAATCTGACCGAATATTTACAACCTCTGTTGCCAATCATGAGCGAAAACAATATGGTCATGGGGGTCAGCAATCTTTTTTTTACGTTGGATCAGCTTTATGCATCTGCGTATAAGGCGCAAATCTCAGCCCATATCGGTATGGCGCTTCATCCTGACGAGCGTATCTTCCTGTTTAGCGATTATTATATTTATTATCTACTGGATATTGGTATGAAGAACGAATCTACAAGCTGTTTCTGCATGCCAGAGTTTATGCGCCTGGCTGTATACTGCGAGAAAAATAACAGTGAGCTTCTGGAAACCTTGCGTATGTATCTAAAATGCGGTCGGAATAAGGCACAGACGGCACGCGAGATGTATAGACATGTTGCTACCATAAAGTATCGGATCACCCAAATTGAGGAGATCACGGGACTGGATCTGGACAACGATGACAATGCGCTAAAGCTGATGCTTTCCTTCAAGGTTCTGGAGTATGAGAAAGCTACTATGAAAGCAAAGCCTATCTTTCTTGGCAGTCCGTTTGGAGATTGACTAAGCAAACGACAAACCAGGGACAGACGCCCATTAAGGTGCCTGTCCCTGGTTTGTCTGTCAAAAAAACATATGTGGAAGACGGGTTATCAATGAGCATACCGATGAGCGTCACCCTGCGCCTGGAGTGTCGTGCCTTAGTATCTCTAAAACAAAAGCAAGCGTTGCAGTATGATGTTCTGCAGCGCTTGCTCGTATGCTATTGTGTATATTAACAGCATTTAATGCCAATGTATATTTTCTTCAATTCACTTTTTGTCCAAATAATCCACGTATTCCAGGCTTTTCACAGCGTCTTTACGAATTTTGTAGCCGTTTTGTAGCCAACGATTTTATGCGAACTATCCGTTCACAGTGGCCTTAGACAACAATCTGTGGCCTTAACGGGCATTATTCCCTCCAATAATGCGTGCGAAATTGTCCGTCTGGTTCACCTCAAAACCAGTTATGATTATTATTCTCACGCACATATCGAGAAATTTGTGAGCGATTTTATTGCAAAGGAGTCCTGACAATGAAGAAATTACTTTCCTGCCGATTCAATATCGACACCGCCAGCGTGGAGATCAGGTACACGGATGGTAGTCAAATCAGCATCTACACCACAGGGGTGGATGATGAGATTTGTCCCACTGTCCCCATGCAGACGGAAATCGACTGGCTGATCTACAATGAACCGATGACCTACGCCAACCTGGTATTCTCGGGCGAACTGAAGCAGTATGCCAGGGATATGGTGGGGACGCACGGATTAACTGATTGAGAAATAGGGGGGCGACAGTGCGTCTGTCGTCCCCCTGTGATAGCTTTTGTTTTCTGGTTCATAGAACAACATATTGCAAAGAAGGTATGATAAAAAACGCAAGCCAATGAGCAGAAATGCATATCGGATGCCGATGGGCGGGAGAAAATCTATGTAAAGAGGCGGACACTTCTGGTTTGCAGTGTGTCTGCTGCCATCATGCTGATGTTGATTATATAACTATCCTGCTGGAGTGCTTTGACATCAGCAAAAACCTCCTGCTAGGACTCATTGTCGAACGGCCTGTGCTTGAAATAATATCTTCGGTAGTCCTCCGTGATCTCCCTGATAACTTTGCACGGATTTCCGGCAGCAAGCATCGCAGATCGCACAGAATAGCTGCAAGGAAATAGAAGTGCGCCCTTACAAATAAGGGATATGAAACAAACACTACACGCTGACTTGCAAAAACTAGAATTCCGATCGAAAACACTTAACCTGTTCGCACTTCAGGCTGTGTTACCAAATTATTCTTCACGAAGCTCAATGATGTCACGAACGTCGTCAATTTGCAACGCCTCCGCAATCTTAGCAATATGCTCGAAGTTCATGACCGTCCTGGTTCCTCTGCAAATATCGCTGATCGTTGACTCACGAATGTCGGTCATTGCCGCAAGCTGTTTTTGTTTAATCCCTCTTTCGTCCAGTAGATCTTTTAACCTTATTCTAATTACATAGCTCATAATTTCAGCCTCACTTCTGTAGTGTTACCGTCATGTAAGCCAAATCCCATATGTTTGCATCTTTGCCCACGGTATTTGGGTTATCTCCGATGGAGGCAGCAAAGCTCATAACCCTACTGGTGATGTCTGCCTTGCACCGTTCCCAAACAGCGATGGGTTCTTCTCCGTTGTACCATTCATATTTACCAGTGGAGGGATTGTCTACAATCAAAGTGCGGAAAGCAGCTACTACCGGGTAGAGAAGACCATCAGGAACCTTGTACTGAAGATCCTGTTGTCCAAATTTACTCTTTCCAACAACCTTACCTTCTTTGTATCCAGAATACTTCTTTCTTCCATACCGGCCACCAGTTCCGTTATATGCCTCTGCAAATTCTGTCTCGATGGCATCATAAAGGTCAAAAATGTCAGGAGCAACATTCACAAATTTGCGATAATGCTCTGGATCCTCCAGATAGAGAGATAATACCTTCGCTTTAGAGGAGTACGCCATGGTTGGACTTGCCTTGGTATGAACACTGTCAATATCAAACATACTGAGGATAGCAACCACTTCTCTGGCATCAATCATGCGCAGATTTTTTCCGGTTTCGTCATCCTTTTCCACTTGATTTTGCCTGAATGCGATTCTGCTATAGAATGGCATTCCTTCCAAACCTTCCTTGATAGGATCGAATTTTTTTGCCAATTCCGCCATCGACTTCTCATCAACCTGAACGGAAGTGTTACGTGCGCGGGCCAGATCCTCAATATATCTTCTACACCAGTCATCACCTCGAACTGCACATATTGGTCAAGGTTCTCGCCCTTGTGCTCACATACAATCTTATAGGTGTGCCCGCCGTCAATATTTCCATGGAGAGCGGTGTCTTCAAACGAAATAGTAACTTCTTCGTGCCCATTGCTGAATACGCATTTGCTAGCGGATAGTACGATACCTCTGTTTTTCAGGTGGAAGTATCCGTCATTGCTGAGCAATGACTCCTCGATTGCCCTTGCAACAGATGATGTTAATTTCTGGTCACGTGGGTTCGTAGCCATAGGGATGCCTTCCGGGACATCGTCTACTTTAACGTAGAATACATATTTTTTGGATGCGCCGTTTTCAAACGGATCATCCAGTTTTCTGAACGTACTTGCCTTTACCTTAAAAGTTTTTGTGATCATGTTGATCTCCTTTCTACTTAGTCCCATAGGACCAACAGAATATATGTGTTCAGCAATAGAATCATTGCTCAAGCAAAGAATATCACAATAACGCTATTTTGTCAATACGCAATTTAAGAATTTTATTGAAAACAGGAGCGATGAAATCTTCATACTAAAATGCCTGCCCGGACGAAACGGACAGACATTTCAGTGTTGTTTCAGCTTTCAATGCATAGCCTTCCAACGATATTCCTTTTACACATACCATTCATGCAATAATCGCAAGTTAATTATTTTCTAAACGCAAATAGATACTCATGGGCCAGCAACAGGAAATTGTATTTCACACTGTTCGTTTTCCAATAACCTGTTGCTCGACAGTTGTGTTGCTCTTTGATGATAATTTCTTTGGTCTTGAAACCGGCGGCCTCAAAAATTTTCATAACCTCGAAACTCATTGGAATGACATGGCCTTTCTGCCTTGTGTCACCCATGAGAACAGCACAAAACTTTCCTTTTTTCAAGACACGATAGCTCTCTGAGGCTACGCTTTTCATTTGCTCAAGAAAATTCGGGACATCAAAGTTTGACAAGCCTTTCAAATCAGGATAGTTTTCAGCAAAGAAATCTGCCAACTTCTGCACAAAAGCGTCGCCATACTCAGCGTTTTCAGATTGCTTACTGATGTATTCGCCAATGTCACGATACATCAAAATCAGCTCTTCATTTACCTTGCGGTATGCTCGTTCCCTTGCAGACTCTATGATTGCAACAACCTTCTGAAACTGCTCGCCATAAGGCATCAGTTGAAGGTCACGGAGAGGGACGGCGAGGTTTGTCTCCAGGTGGACGTATTCCAGGGTAAGGATGCCGCAGAACTGCACAAGATGCTCTGTGCCTGGCAGGAGCAGTCGGCCAAGCTGGAGGCCGAGGAGATTACCAGGGAGGACTATGACCGCTGGCGTTACCGCTACCCCGAATTTGACACCACCCAGATTTGGGCGAAGGTGCCCTCGCAGGAGCTGAGCGATATGCTGCTGGCCGGTCTAAAGGAAGAACAGGACAAATAAAAAGAGCGCTATCAGACTTGCTTGATGACAAATCAGATAGCGCTCTTAAACTGTGAATAATAAAAATGTTGCCAAATCGTTGCCACAGAGGAAATTAGCCCCGAAAAAACGTTGCTATTTCAGGCTTTTCCTTTCCTGTGAAATCATTCCCACTCTAGTTTCAGGCTTTGATTTAGGGTGATAAAATGCACTTTCAATTCACTTTTTGTCCAAATAATCCACGTATTCCAGGCTTTTCACAGCGTCT
>JAJPYE010000005.1:0-2621 GCA_021205095.1 Oscillospiraceae bacterium
TTATAACTTTGTCGGTTTTATCGAAATGTAAGTCAAATCCATGACAACCTTACCAGAGCATCATTCTTTGTGTAAGGTTGTCATTGGAATTATACCATAGTTTCCGTATAGAAAGATAGTCACAACGATTACAGTTTCAATGCTTAAATAACATTTTTGTTATTCCTATAAGCATAATTCATGGATGCAAAAAAGGGAGCGCTTCTCTCGGTGCGCTCCCCTGCACGTTTTTCCTTTTCTCTGCTCACCCCGCCAACGCGGCGAAGGCGCTTTGCGCCTCTTCCTCGCTTAATACGGTCACATTGGCGATCGTCTCCTCGCCCCAATCGCTTATAATGCCATACGCAGCGACGCCCTCCACGCAGATACAGTCCGCTATACCGCTGGTTTCGGCGGTGTAGAAATCATCGTCGGGGATGAACATATACAATCCGCAGATACCGCCGCCAAAGGCAATCGTTTCCGAATCCAAATACAGCGCCCCAATATTCACGCAGTCCGTAATCACGCACAGCCGAGAGCAGCCCACAATGCCGCCGACGGCGCTTGAGCCTACCATAAGAAGCGCCGACTCCTCTGCCGTGTATCCGTCCAGCACATCGTCTGCGGAGGTCAATTCCCCGGCTCCATCGCCTAATATGATACTGCCGCTGTTGCCGCAGCCGGTTATCCGCACCACGCCGCCGGACAGCGTTCCCTCCGAGGTTCCTAAAATACCGCCCAAATGCCCGGATACACTGCCCTGCACATCGCCGTAATTGACGCAGCCGGAGAGCAGAAGCGTGTCCGTAGTGTCCGTCAGCGTGTCGGCCAGGCCCAAAATGCCCCCTGTGCCTAAAATGCCCTGCTCATTGGAGACATCTCCATCATTGACGCAGTCCAGAATCGCAAACTGCACGCAGTTCTCCGCCTTAACGTACAGGCTGAAAATGCCATAGCTGCCCATAATCCCGCCAACGGCGGCGTTGGAAGCATAGACCGCGCCGTGATTGGCGCAGCCAGACAGGGTGCTTTCCACCGCAGAGGGATCGGCCTGGCCCACAATGCCGCCTACATAGCTTTTGCCCGTGATCGCTCCGTTATTGACGCAGCCGGAAACCGTCACCATGCCGTAAGCGCTGCTGATTTGCCCAATGACGCCGCCAACGCATTGCACGCCTGTCACCGCGCCGTTGTTTTCGCAGCCTTCCATCACCAGGCTGCCGGGGCCAACTTCCCGGTCGTAAGGGCTGAGCACCTCCCCCACCAGGCCGCCGGACGGCGTATAGCTTATGATTCCCTCTTCGGTGTATAAATCGCCGTCATTGCGGCAGCTTTCCATACGCAGCGAGGACGGCTGGTAAACCATGCCCGCATCGCCGTTATATTCCATATATTGATCCAGGCTAATGGTATTTACAATGCCGCCCAGCGAGGACGCTGCGACGGAAATATCGCTGTAGCTCACGCAGTCGGAGATCACGCTGTCCGGCCCCGGCTGACAGTATCCAATAATACCGCCAATATTCGCCGGTGCGTTTTCCCCCTCGGAAAAGACGCAGTCCGCGATGCACGAGATTACGTCCAGCCCGGAGGCAAATCCCACAATGCCGCCCACATCGGCGCTGGCGCAATCGTGAAAAGCAATCGAGCCGGTAAACACACATTTCTCCGCAGAACCCCGCCGCAGGAAACCGGCGATGCCGCCCACATATCCTATTACCAGACCGTCGCAGCGGATCGCGGCATCGGAGGAGCAATTCTCAATCACCGTATCGACGCCCTCCGCCACGATGGCGCCGATATAATCCACGCTTTCAATGCCGGCGGTATCCACACAGCTATTGACGATCGACAGGTTGCGAACCACCGCGCCGTCTGCGTCTCCAATAAAGCCGCAGACAATGCTGTCGGTGTCCGTATTCGGATAAATATACAGACCGCTGATGAAGTGGCCGTTGCCATCGAACGTCCCGCTGAAATAATAGCCCGTACTCTCCCAGCCGTACAAAGACGACAGATCCTCTACCAGTGAAATATCGTCCACATCATTAAATACAATATCGTCCGTCAGGATGAAGGAGCAGCCTCTCATCTCCCAGTCCAGGCAGCACGCCGCAAAAAGCATAAGCTGCTGGGGCGTCTCGATTTGATATGGGTCGGCCTCGCTGCCGTCCCCTCCGGCAAATTCGGACGCCGTTTCCATCACCTGAAGGGGAAGTTCCTCCGCCTCCTCCGCATAAACGCCTACACAGACGCACCCAAACAGCAGCAGCATCGCTATCGCGCCGCTTATGATCGCTTTCGCTCGTTTCATAGTGCTTTCCTCTCTATACTCCATTTTACAAATATGCCCGGCTCACGCCGGGCATATTTTGCTTATGTTCTATTTTGCAGAAGCAGGTTCCGCTGCCCTATCAATACTGGGCCGCGAACTCCTCAAACGTCATAGCGGTGCCGGATTCCAGCATACCGCCATAGAGCATCTCAGCGGGGAAGGAAACATAGTCACCGGCCTCGATGAGGGGCATGAACTCGTTCTCTACCTGATCCTCGGTCAGAGAGGAGTTGACCTCCAGCTCCGCCAGGAGCCACTCGTGGATGTACTCCACATAGGCCTCTTCCACGCTGGTCTCACCAGC
>JAJPYE010000005.1:2631-10369 GCA_021205095.1 Oscillospiraceae bacterium
GGAGCCACTCGTGGATGTACTCCACATAGGCCTCTTCCACGCTGGTCTCACCAGCGTCAGCGGTCTCGGCGGCAGCGGCATCCCCAGCGTCGTACTGGGCGGCAAATTCCTCAAAGGTCATGGCAACGCCGGAGTTGAGCATCCCACCATAGAGCATTTCCGCCGGGAAGGACACATAGTCCCCAGCCTCGATCAGGGGCATGAACTCGTTCTCTACCTGATCCTCGGTCAGAGAGGAGTTGACCTCCAGCTCCGCCAGGAGCCACTCGTGGATGTACTCCACATAGGCCTCTTCCACGCTGGTCTCACCAGCCTCGGCAGTCTCGGCGGCGGCCTCGGCGGGGGTGATAACGATCTCGCCCGCATAGGTACCGGCAGCGATCTCGGTCTCCACGCCGTCCACGGTCATGGTGCCGACAATGGTGGAGGTCTCGTCGATGGTCAGCTCGGTCAGATAAGAGGTCTCGGTGACAGTCCAGACAGAGCCGTTGGTAACAGCCAGGATCAGGCCGTAGCCCTCGTCATGATACGCGCCAAGCTCAGTGGAGGCGGCATAGCCGATCTCCTGAGAGGAGTTGTCGCCGGAGGCGAAGGTGGTCACTTCCCAGGTGTCCTGGCCCAGGGAGATAGCGCCGGTGATGCTGGAGGCGTCCAGGGTCACATCCAGGCTGCGGGCGGTACGCATACCCTCACCAGCGGGGCCGCTGGTAGCGGTGTACTCGTCGCCCTCCATGGCGGCGGTGTTCAGGATGTCGCCGGTCATGTCAGAGTTGGAGATGGTAACGGTGGGAGCCGCGCCGGAGTTCTCCGTGCCGGAGCCGGAGTCGGAGTTGTGGATGAGCTTCACAATGCAGTTGGAATCGCCGGAGCGATAGATGGTGTGGGCATAGTCCTCGTCCACGCCGTTCACGGTGCCGAACTGCTCGTCCACGTCGGCCATGTCAACGCCGAAGGCCTCGGCCACCTCGGTGTCGATGGTGTAGGTGCCGTCAAAGGCGATGGTGCAGTTGTCGAAAACAACGGTGTTGGCCGTGTCGCGGAGCATAACGCCGGCCTCGCCAACGTGCAGCTCGGTGTTCTGGAAGATAATGTCGCCGGTGCTGTTGCCGGAGTGGGTCATAACGCCGTACATACCCACGTTGATGTAGCAGTCCACGAAGGACACCACGCCGCCGCCGGTCTCAACCGCCGCGTAGTCAGGAGTGTCGATGATGGAGTCGGTGAAGTAGTCCTGGGCCCCGCCGTCAGAGTACGCGCCGTAGCCGCTGGTCAGAACGGCGATGTAGCTGTCGTTGATGTGCAGCTCGGTGGGAACATCAGCGCTGGTGTAAAGGCTGTCGCTGTCGGTGCTGAGAGCGCCCCAGCCCTGGGAGATAACGATGGAGTTATTATAGGTCACGCAGGAAGCGCCCACAGCGTTGGTGGCGCGCACAGAGCCTTCCAGGAACAGTCCCGGAGGGCAGCCCTGAGAGGTGGCCAGGGTGGGATCGGAAACCGCGTAGAAGGTGGAATCGTTCACCGTCACGGTGGCAGCAAAGCGGGTAAACAGGGTGCCGCGGCCAGGCCCTCTGGTGATGACGCGGAAATTGTTCAGCTCGGCCACAGCGTTGTCGGACACATAAACCGCCGCGCCGAAGCCGCCCATGTCGTTGCTGCCGGAACCAGCAAAGTCGATGACATAGTCGCTGAGGACAACAGTCTCAGGCTCGGCAAGGCCAAGGTTCGTATAGCTGCCGGTGCTGCCGTTGTCCACCATATCCTGGGCAATCTCCTCCACGGTCAGGCTGGAATCATAGCCCATGGAGTCGCAGAAGGCTTCCCAGTCGGGATAGTACTCGCTGGTAATGTAAGAGAAGTTGATCTTCTCAGCCACCAGCTCCGGGTCGGAATCGCCGCCCAGAACGAACGCGCCGGTGTTGCGGATAACAATGGCGTTTACGTCGTTTTCCGTGGTGGTGATGTAGGTGACGCCGTCCTCCTCGGTGACGCCGTCCATGGTGCTGAGGCTCTCATCCAGCTCGCCGCCGTCATAAACGACAGAGGCGGTGGTGACAAGCTGCTGCACCTGGCCCATGGCTACGCCGTCCAGGGTGATGGCCTGGTCAGGATTCTCCGCGGCGGAATCCGTTACCGTAGCCGCAGAGGCGCTGGCCTCGTCGGACGCCTCGTCAGAGGCAGTCTCCTCCACAGCGGCCTCGTCAGACGCCGCCTCATCAGATGCAAAGGCCGCGACGCTCAAACTGAGCAGCATGGCGATGCACAGGAGGATACTAAGCAGTTTCTTCATGTGTGTACTCCCTTCAAATTCGATAAAAATCAGATGCCCCGCCACCCGGTACGGACGGCGGGAGCCATCTTGTTGAATTATAACGCAATGGTTTATTCTCTGTCAATGAAAATGTGAAGAAATTTCACAATTCAGTCCGCGATTTCGCCGGAATAATTATCAGAACCGCCAAGGACAGATTAAAAATGAACCTCCAACCCTTTTCCTGACAAATCAATGCCACCAATCACCCAGATGAAGCAAACGCGCTCAGCGCCAATATTTTTCCACGTAGAATGGAAATATTTGTTAAAATTGCTTCTTTCTTTTTTGGAAATTTCTATTATAATAAAAACTGATATGTAAGAAAATATTTTCTTGCGTTGATTTTTATCGTAGGAGGAATACCAAAAAATGAAGCGTACCCTGAAATTCCTGCTCAGCGCGGTTTTTGCCATCGCCCTGATGGCGGGCATGACCAGCGCTCTCGCCTGCACCGGCTACTATGTAGGCAAGGATGCCAGCGTGGACGGCACCTACATCATCGGCCATACGGCAGACGCGTCCACCACAGCCCAGGGCTGTGTGATCGTAGTGGAGGCCAGCACCGAGCCGGGCCGCACCATGACCGTAGGCGACCGGGAGATTCCCCTGCCGGACGTGACCTACCAGTACACTGCCACCCCGCCCCTGTCCAGGCTGAACTTCTCCAACTCCGCCAGCAATGAGTGTGGTCTGTCCATCTCCGGCGCCGTCACCACCTATATCTCCGACGCCATGCAGGAGGCCGACCCCTATACCACTGACGGCCTGGCCGAGAGGTGGATCAGCGCCTACATCGCTGCCACCTGCTCCACCGCCCGCGAGGCTGTGGAAACCTACGGCGAGCTGATGGAGCTTTACGGCAGCTCCGAGTCCAACACCTTCCTGATTTCCGACCAGAACGAGGCCTGGTATCTGGAGAGCTACTCCGGTCATCAGTGGGTCGCCGTAAAATGCCCGGACGACTGCGTGGCCGTGTTCGGCAACGAGTGTATGCTTGGCACCGTGGAGGATTACGTTGAGGGCGAGACCATGTACTGCTCCGCTGACCTGTTCACCCTGCCCGAAGAAGCCGGTCTGGCCGTCTATGACGAGAACGGCAACATGGATCTCTACGAGACCTACTGCGGCACCGACCTGCTGGAGGATTACTCCAACCTCCGCACCTGGTACGGCCATTTCCTGCTGGCCCCCTCCACCGCCGGAGAATATGAGACCAAGACTCGCTATGACCTGTTCTATGAGCCGGACGAGCTTGTCTCCCTGGAGGACATTTTCAGCCTGACCAGCTCCCGCTACGAGGGCACTGAGTACTGCCCGGATGAGACTGGCGAGAGCATCCGCATCATTGGCATCGAGCGTCAGGAGAGCTGCGCCGTCATTCAGACCTATACCGACCTGCCCGCCGCCATGTGCGTCGTCACCTGGTGCACCCTTGGCCCCGCCGACAACAACGTATATCTGCCCATGAACAACCTGATTACCGATGTGGCAGAGATGTTCGACTATGTCCCGGAGGACTACAGCGGCTCCAGCTATCGGCTGGACATTGCCATGACTCACTTCAAGCGCCTGTCGGCTCTGGCCGAACAGGACAGGGTCATGTACGCCGGCGTCAGCGAGTACTGGAAGAGCGTGGATTCCGCCCTGGTGGCTGAAATGCCCGCCATCCTGGCCGACCTGGCTGAACTGTACGCAGAGGATCCTGAAGCCGCCGCCGAGAGCATCACCGCCTACACCATCGAGGTGCAGGAAAAGGCCCTGGAGGACGCGGACACCATGTTCGATGAGCTGGTATGGTACATTATTGCCAACACCAACACCATGCCCACCACCGAGCAGACCCCCTTCGTCACCTCCCTCATGGAGACAGAGGAGGTCAGCGAGGGCTAAAAACCTTATAAAGCCTTAACCCGCCGGGGCCATACCGCTGTCTGTGGTATGACCCCGGTTTTTGTAGTCATTTTGTCAATTTTAAGCTTTACATTCCCAAAGAATTCCATTATAATTTCTTTTGTCATTCTCTGGGATAATTATCCGGAGGGCAAATAAATAAAGGAGGACTCGCAAAAATGAAGCGAACCTTGAAATTCCTGCTCTGCGTGGTCTTTGCCGTGGCTCTGATGGCCGGCATGACCAGCGCCCTGGCCTGCACCGGCTACTATGTGGGCAAGGACGTCAGTGTGAACGGCACCTATATCACCGGCCACACCGTAGACATCACCACCACTGTCCAGGGCTACGTCACCGTAGTGGAGGCCAGCACCGAGCCGGGCCGCACCATCACCGTGGGCGACACGGAGGTTCCCCTGCCCGACGTGACCTACCAGTACACCGCCACCCCCATCATTGGCTATGAGGACGCGGCCAACGCCGCCAGCAACGAGTATGGTCTGTCCATCACCGGCGCTGTCACCACCTATGTGTCCGACGCCATTTTGGAGGCCGACCCCCTGACCACCGACGGCATTTCTGAGATGTGGGTCAGCTCCTACATCGCCGCCACCTGCACCAGCGCCCGCGAGGCCCTGGAGGCTTACGGCTATCTGATGGAGACCTACGGCAGCTCCGAGTGCAACACCTTCCTGATCACCGACCAGAACGAGGCCTGGTATCTGGAGAGCTATTCCGGCCATCAGTGGATCGCCGTGAAATGCCCGGATGACTGCGTGGCCGTGTTCGGCAACGAGTGCATGCTAGGTACCGTGGAGGAGTATGTCGAGGGCGAGACCATGTACTGCTCCGAGGATCTGTTCACCCTGCCGGAGGAGATCGGCGTGGCTGTCTATGACGAGGACGGCAACATGGATCTCTATGAGACCTACTGTGGCACCGACCTGCTCAGCGACGGCTCCAACCTCCGCACCTGGTACGGCCATGTGCTGCTGGCTCCTTCCACCGCTGGGGATTACGACACCAAGACCCGTTACGACCTGTTCTATGAGCCGGATGAGCTTGTCTCCGTCCAGGACATCCTGGAGCTGACCCGCGCCCGCTTTGAGGGCACCGAGTACTGCCCGGAGGAGGCCGGTGGGAACGCCCGCGTCATCGGCATCGAGCGCCAGATCAACTGCGCCGTTATCGAGACCTATCCTGACCTGCCCGCCGCCATGTGCGTCGTCACCTGGAACTGCCTCGCGAACGCGGAGCACTCCGTGTATCTGCCCATGAGCAACCTGATTACCGCTGTGGCGGATATATACGCCAACAACCCGGACGATTATGTGGAAAACTTCGGCAGCTATTACTATCGTCTTGACATCGCCTTCACCCACTTCAAGCGCCTCGGCTCCCTGGCTGAGCAGAACCGCACCATGTGGGGCGACGGCATCCGCGCCTACTGGAACAGCGTAGAAACCGACCTGATTGCCGAGCTGCCCTCCATTCTGGAGGAGACCACCGCTCTGTACGCGGAGGATCCTGAGGCCGCCGCCGAGAGCATGACCAGCTATTACATTGGTCTTCAGGAGCAGGCTCTGGAGGATGCGGACACCATGTTCGACGAGCTGATTTGGTATATCATCTCCAATAACAACACCACCGTGGCGGAAGCCGACAAGACCCCCTTCGTCACCTCCCTGCTGACCGTGGAGGAGGAGACCGAGGAAGCCAGCGGTGAGGCGTCCGGCGAGGCGTCTGCGGAGGCCGCCTCCGGCACTTCCGCCGGCACGGAGGAGAGCGATTACCAGGCATATCTCATGGCCTTTGTGGACTCCTGCGAGGACATCCAGACCAGCGGTTCATCTGATGACTACTACGCCCTGATCGAGGCCGGGGATTATACCAGCTTCCCCGCCGAGATGCTGTTCGACGCCACCTGGTTCGGCGAAGCCGCCATGACCTATGAGGAATTTGTGGCAGCCGACGGGGTGTATGAAATCGCCGACCACCCCTCCAACGGCGCCATGCTGGACGGCACCGGCGAGGGTGCGTAAAACCGGGAAATTATTTTCCATAAGCAACACAATGAGGCGTCCGCCAATGGCGGACGCCTCATTGTGTTAAAACGATATTATCTTTCCTGCGGTTCTATTGCAGCAGGAACGATTATTCCTCGGCAGCGGCAGCTTTTGCAAGCTTCTTCGCCGCGCGCTTCTGGTCAAGCTTTGTCATGTACAGAGCGCAGGTGGAGTCGCCCACGATGTTCAGGGTAGTGCGGCCCATGTCGAACAGCTTATCGACACCGGCAATCAGGGCAATGCCCTCCACCGGCAGACCAACGGTTTCAAGCACCATGGCCAGCATAATCATGCCCGCGCCGGAAACACCGGCGGTGCCGATAGAGGCCAGGGTGGCGGTCAGGACGATCATGGCCATTTGGCCGATGGTCAGGTTGATGCCATAGCAGGTGGCGATGAACACGGCGGCCACACCCTGATAGATGGCGGTGCCGTCCATGTTGATGGTGGCGCCCAGGGGTAGGACAAAGCCGCTGACCTCCGGGTCGGCCCCCATGTCGTTGGAACACTCGATGGTCAGGGGCAGGGTGGCGGCGGAGGAGGTGGTGGTGAAGGCCACGCTCATGGCCGGCCAAATTCCCTTGACGAACTGACCAAACTTTTTGCCGGACAGGCACCGAACGGAAACGCCATAGCACACCAGGAAGTGGACGATATAGGCAAGATAGGCCACCAGGATGACCAGGAACAGGGATCCCACTATGGAGGGGCCGTTCACGGCAACCACGTTGCACATCAGGCAGAACACGCCGATGGGGGTGATTTTGATGATCATCATCATAATCTTCATAATCACCGCATAAACGGAGTCAATCCAGGTAGCAAAGGGCTTCGCCTTCTCCCCCGCCATCAGGATGCCTGCGCCCAGGAACAGGGCGATCACGATGACCTGGAGCATATTGGCGTCCGTGAAGCTGGCCCACATATTCGAGGGGAAGATGTTCACAATCACGTCCATAACGCTGGAGCTGCTGGCCTCATACTCAAGGCCGGAAACCTCCAGCACCGGGAACAGGTTCAGGGCCTTGGCGCCGCTGGCAAAAAGCAGGCCGATGACGATAGCCACCACGGTGGTGCAGAGGTAGTAGACAATGGTCTTCCAGCCCACGGAGCCGACGCGCTTGATGTCGCCCATGCTGACAACACCGCTGATGATGGAGGTCAGCACCACCGGCACGACCAGGAATTTCAGCAGGTTAATGTAAATCGTGCCAAAGGGCTTAATGTAGTTGGTGGTAAAGTCCGGGTTTCCAAGGAAACACAGACCGGCCAGGATACCGAGTACCAGCCCGATGAATATCCAGGCAGGCAGTTTAAGCTTTTTCAAGAATTTCATTTTTTACTCTCCCTTTTGTCGCATCTGCAAAAATTATAATCAATATTATAACAGATTCTTATAATTTTGCAAGGGACTGATTGGTAGTGTAAAATAGTTTGTGTAAAGTTCATAGGTTCGGTACCGGATATTGAA
>JAJPYE010000048.1 GCA_021205095.1 Oscillospiraceae bacterium
CGCGGATGTGGACGTGTTCATGGCGGCCCCCAAGGGCCCCGGCCACACCGTCCGCAGCCAGTATGTGTCCGGCAAGGGCGTTCCCTGCCTGGTAGCCGTGGAGCAGGACGCCACCGGCAAGGCCTATGACATCGCTCTGGCCTATATCGCCGGTATCGGCGGCGCCCGCGCCGGTATCATGGAGACCACCATGCACGACGAGACCGAGACCGACCTGTTCGGCGAGCAGACCGTCCTCTGCGGCGGTGTGGTTGACCTGATGCAGTGCGGCTTCGAGGTGCTGTGCGAGGCCGGTTACGCCCCGGAGAACGCCTATTTCGAGTGCATCCACGAGATGAAGCTGATTGTTGACCTGATCAACAAGGGCGGCGTGGCGGCCATGAACTATTCCATCTCCGACACCGCCGAATACGGCGAGTATGTCTCCGGCCCCCGCGTACTGCCCCACGAGCAGGTGAAGGCCAATATGCGGGCCGTGCTGGCGGACATCCAGGACGGCACCTTCGCCGGGAAGTGGATTGCGGAAAACAAGAATGGCCGCACCTTCTTCAACTCCAAGCGGGCCATGCTTGCCAAGCACCCCATGGAGATCGTGGGCCAGCAGCTCCGGGACAATATGCTCTGGAAGGACAGCGCCGAGGGCGACAAGGGCCTGGACAGCGCCTCCACCTGATTTACCTAAGCCAGCCAAAGATATTCTTTGGCTGGCTCTGCCTACATATTGCAAGGAGAAATAACCATGCGTTCTGAACAAGTGAAAACCGGCGTGGAGCGGACGCCGAACCGGAGTCTGCTGTATGCTTTGGGCTATACGGACGAGGAGCTGGAGCGGCCTTTGGTGGGCGTTGTCAGCTCCTATAACGAGATCGTCCCCGGCCATATGAATCTTGACAAAATCACCGAGGCGGTGAAGGCCGGGGTGCGGGCCGCCGGGGGTACGCCGGTGATGTTCCCCGCCATCGCCGTCTGCGACGGCATCGCCATGGGCCATGTGGGGATGAAATACTCCCTTGTGACCCGCGACCTGATCGCCGACTCCACGGAGGCCATGGCCGTGGCCCATCAGTTCGACGGCCTGGTGATGATTCCCAACTGCGACAAAAACGTTCCTGGCCTGCTGATGGCGGCGGCCCGGCTGAATATCCCCACCATCTTCGTCTCCGGCGGCCCCATGCTGGCGGGAAAGCTCCAGGATGGTCGCCGTACCTGCCTGTCCCATATGTTTGAGGCCGTGGGGGCTTATCACGCCGGGACGCTGGACGAGGCCGGGGTGGCGGAATACACGGAAAACGCCTGCCCCACCTGCGGGAGCTGCTCCGGGATGTATACCGCAAACTCCATGAACTGCCTGACGGAGGCCATCGGCATGGCCCTGCGGGGCAACGGCACCATTCCCGCCGTGTATTCCGCCCGGCTCCGCCTTGCCAAGCACACCGGCATGAAGATCGTGGAGCTGATCGAAAAGGACATTAAGCCCCGCGACATTATGACCGCCGCCGCCTTCCACAACGCGGAGACCGTGGACATGGCCCTGGGCTGCTCCACCAACACCATGCTCCATCTGCCCGCCATTGCCCATGAGGCCGGGGTGGAGCTGGATCTGCATATGGTTAACGACATCAGCGCCGTCACCCCGAACCTGTGCCATCTGGCCCCGGCGGGGGATACCTTCATGGAGGATCTGGACCAGGCCGGAGGCGTCTGGGCCGTTATGAAGGAGCTGACGAAGAAAAACCTTCTGGACACCTCCCTTCTCACCGTCACGGGCAAGACCGTGGGGGAGAACCTGGAGGGCGTGGAAAACCGGGACGAGAACCTGATCCGGCCCCTGGAAAAGCCCTATTCCCCCACCGGCGGTATCGCCGTGCTGTACGGAAACCTGGCCCCGGACGGCTGCGTGGTGAAGCAGAGCGCCGTGGCCCCGGAGATGATGACCCACCGCGGCCCCGCCCGCGTGTTCGACTCAGAGGAGGAGGCCATCGCCGTGATTTACGCCGGAGGCATCAAGCCCGGCGACGTGGTGGTCATCCGCTATGAAGGGCCGAAGGGCGGCCCCGGTATGCGGGAAATGCTGAACCCCACCTCCGCCATCTGCGGCATGGGCCTGGGGGAGAGCGTGGCCCTGATCACCGACGGACGCTTTTCCGGGGCGACCCGCGGCGCGTCCATCGGCCACGTCAGCCCGGAGGCCGCCGCCGGAGGGCTGATCGCCCTGGTGCAGGAGGGGGACAGCATCGCCATCGACATCCCCGCCCACACCATCGCCCTGGAGGTGCCGGAGGAGGAGCTGGCCGCCCGGCGCGCCGCCTGGGTCTGCCCGGAGCCGAAGATCACCACCGGGTACCTGGCCCGGTACGCCAGGCAGGTGACATCCGCCGACAAGGGGGCCATACTCCAATGAGCGACGCGCAAACCATCTCTTCCGTCCTGGACAGGCTCATCCTGTTCCGTCCGGGGCGGGGGAGCCTGCTGGCCCAGGCGACCCGCGCCATGGAAAAGGGCCGTCCTGCCCAGGCGGCGGGCCTGATTCTCAGCGAGGCCGTCCGCTGCGGCTGGGAGGGGAACCTGTGGCACTGCTGCCTGGCCCAGGCATTGGCGGAGAGTGAAAACCCCTTCTCCCTGGCCTGGGAACGCCGTCCGGCCCAGCGGGACAGCCTGTGGGATATTGCGGCGGCGGATATGGAAGTCTTTTCCGGGCTTTTCGCCCAGCAGCCGCCTCTGCCCGCCCTGGGGGATTTCCACCACCGGGGGGAGCGCCCCCCCAAGGAGCTGGCGGGGCGCTGGGTGCAGACGCTGGCGGAAGCCCTGGCCGCCGCCTCCGGCGGGGAGGCCATGCTGGAGGTGCTGGCCCGGCACTATGAGACCAACGGGGTCGGCCCCCTGGGGCTGGGCCAGGTGTTTCGCCTCCGGGAGGAGAAGAGCGGCGTTTCCCTTCTGCCGGTGGAGGGACGGCGGCCCGTGCTGCTGTCGGAGCTGGTGGGCTACGAGGGCCAGAAGGCCCAGCTTCTGGAAAACACCAAAGCCTTCCTGTCCGGCCAGCGGGCCAACAACGTCCTGCTCTATGGGGACGCGGGGACGGGAAAATCCACCAGCGTCCAGGCCCTTGCCGGGGAGTATGCCGCCCAGGGCCTGCGGCTCATCGAGCTGTATAAGCACCAGTTCGGCCTGATCCCTCAGCTTCTGGCCCAGATCAAGGGCCGGAATTACCGCTTCATTCTGTTTCTGGACGACCTTTCCTTTGAGGAGAACGAGGTGCAGTATAAGCACCTGAAGGCCGTCATGGAGGGGGGCGGGGAGGCCGCCCCGGAAAACGTGCTGATATACGCCACCTCCAACCGGCGGCATCTCATCCGGGAGACCTGGAGCGACCGCAGCGACATGGAGCATCAGGGCGACGTTCACCGCTCGGACACCATGGAGGAGAAGCTCTCCCTGGCGGGACGGTTCGGCCTGCAAATCTATTACCCCAACCCCACCTATGAGGAATACCACCGCATCGTGCAGACCCTGGCCGACCGAAACCGCTCCCTGTCCGATATGGCGGAGGACGAGCTTTGGACTGCCGCCAGCACCTGGCAGGTGCGCCACGGCAGCCGTTCTGGCCGCACCGCCCAGCAGTTTATCAACGACCTGCTGTGCCGCCGGTCAAATACCGAAACAGAGGAGGATTGAGCCATGCTGACCCTGGATAAGATATATCAGGCGGCCTTCACGCTGAAAAGCGTCGCGCGAAAGACCGACCTGCTTTACGCCCAGAACCTGAGCCACACGGCCCAGATATACTTAAAAACGGAAAACCTGCAGGTGACCGGCAGCTTCAAGCTCCGGGGCGCTTACAACAAAATATCGGCCCTGACCCCGGAGCAGCGGGAGGCGGGCATTATCGCCTGTTCCGCCGGAAACCACGCCCAGGGCGTAGCCCTGGCCGCCACGAAAATGGGGATAAAAAGCGTTGTCTGTATGCCGGACGGCGCGCCCATCAGCAAGGTGGAGGCCACCAAACGCCTGGGGGCGGAGGTGCGCCTGGTGAAGGGGGCCTATGACGACGCCTATGACTACGCCTGCCAGCTCCAGAAGGAGACGGGGGCCACCTTCATCCACCCCTTTGACGATGAGCTGGTCATCGCCGGGCAGGGTACCATCGGCCTGGAAATTCTTGACCAGCTCCCGGACGTGGACGCGGTCATCGTGCCGGTGGGCGGCGGCGGACTGATCTCCGGCGTGGCCTGCGCCATCAAGAGCCTGAACCCCAAGGTGAAGGTCTACGGCGTCCAGGCCGCCAACGCTCCCAGCATGGCGGAGAGCCAGGTCCAGGGCCATATCATCACCCTGGACACGGTCTCCACCTTTGCCGACGGCATTGCCGTGAAGACGCCGGGAGAGACCACCTTCGCCATGACCCGCGAATATGTGGACGACGTGGTGACGGTGTCCGAGGATGAGATCGCCGCCGCCATCCTGGCCCTGATCGAGCAGCAGAAGCTGATTGCGGAGGGGGCCGGAGCCGTCAGCGTGGCCGCCGCCATGTTCGACAAGCTGCCCATCCAGGGGCAGAAGGCGGTGTGCCTGGTCTCCGGCGGCAATATCGACGTGAACATCCTCTCCCGCGTCATCACCAGGGGCCTTGTCATGGGCGGGCGCAACAGCGTTTTGCAGATCGCCCTGGAGGACAAGCCCGGCCAGCTCGTGGGCGTGTCGGAAATCGTCTCCCGCTGCGGGGCCAACGTGGTCTCCGTCCACCACGAGCGCTCCGACGCCAATATGGCCATCTCCAGCTGCTTTTTGAAAATCGGCATGGAGACCAGAGACTTCGCCCAGATCCAGACCATCAAGGACGAGCTGACCCGCGCCGGCTTCAAGATCATGGCGGATCGGATTCAGGAGACTTAAAAACCCGCCCCTTGACTTTTTGGCGGCGCTGTGATATTTTATGTAGAGTCAAAATCGAACATATTTATGCCGTTTTCTCATTCCATCAGGCACAAAAGCAGGGAATGGGGAGGCGGCGTATTTTTTGTGGAAGGAGTCAACTATGGAACAGAACAAAATGGCGGTGATGCCGGTCAGAAAGCTGCTGCTGACCATGTCCCTGCCGCTGATGATGTCGCTGCTGGTGCAGAGCTGCTATAACATTGTGGACAGTATTTTTGTCTCCCGCCTGAGCGAGGAGGCCCTGACTGCCACCGGCCTTGTGTATTCGGTGCAGTTTCTCATGATCGCTGTGGCGGTGGGTACCAGCGTGGGCATGAACGCCCTGCTTTCCAAGCGGGTGGGGGAGAAGCGCTATGACGAGGCCTGCCACGCGGCTACCACCGGCCTGTTTTTGATGGTGGGGACGGCGGTGATTTTCTCCCTGGCGGGGCTGCTGTTTTCCGGGGCGCTGGCCCGGAGCATGACGGACGACCCGGATTTGCAGACCCTTTGCACCCAATATATGCGGGTGTGCGTGGTGTTCTGCTACGGCATATTTTTGCAGACCTATGGCCAGCGGCTTTTGCAGGCGGTGGGAGATACGGTGCTGAGCATGGTGTCCCTGATAGTGGGGGCCGTGGCCAATATCATCCTGGATCCCATTATGATATTCGGCCTGCTTGGCTGCCCCGCCCTGGGCGTTACCGGCGCGGCGGTGGCCACGGTCATCGGCCAGAGCCTTGGCGCGGTGGCGGCCCTGGTGCTGAACCGGCTGAAAAACCCGATCATTCATGTGCGCCTGAAGGGCTATCGCTTCCGCTGGCGGGATGTGGCGGATATTTACCGGGTGGGTATGCCCACCATCGTAATGCAGGCCACCGGCAGCGTCATGACCTTTGCCATGAACCAGATCCTGCTGACCGTGTCCTCCACGGCGGTGGCCTTCTTCGGGGTGTATTATAAGCTCCAGAGCTTTGTGATGATGCCCATGAACGGCCTGGGCCAGGCGGCCATTCCCATCGCGGGGTATAACTATGGGGCCAAAAACGGTCAGCGGATTCGCGAGACCTGGCGGGTGCTCGTTCCTGCGGCGGTTCTTATCGCCCTGGTGGGAACAGTGCTGTTCCTGCTGCTGCCCGGCTTTTTGCTGAACCTGTTCGCCGCCGGGGAGGAGCTGCGGGCCATCGGCGTTCCCGCTTTGCGGATTATCGCCCTCACCTTCCCCTGCGCCGCCGTCACCATCGTCAGCGGCTATTTCGCCTCCGGCCTGGGAAACGGGGTGGTGAACATGGCGGGGGGCGCCCTGCGCCAGCTCGTCCCTCTGCTGCCTCTGGCATGGCTGTTCACCGCGAATCTTGGAATCGGCTGCACCTGGTACGCTTTTTGGGTCTCCGAGGTTGCCGCCGTGGTATACAGCCTGCTGTCCGTCCGGCATGAGATGAAGAAAAAAGTGACGCCCCTCCTGTCCTGAGGCAGGGGAGCGTCATAGAGTAGAAATGAATTTTCGCCCCGCCTCCCAATCGGGAGGCGGGGCGAGGCTTGTTACAAGGCTGTGTCCCCTTTGGCGCGGCTCTGGCGCAGGCGCTCCAGGGCGTGCAACATACTCTCGACATTGACGAGGGACGTAAGTTGTTTGACAAGAATCTGGGGATCTGTCGCCATGCCCTTTTGTATCCAGGCCAGAAGGATGCCCGCGCTGGCGTAGGTATAGAAGTCCAGAATGAAAGCTTTGTCCTCCGGCGTGGCCTCCAAGTCGGGGGCCTGTTCGGTAAGGTACCGTTCCAAAACGCTGAGTATCATCTTGTTGAGGTAATGCTCTACGTCCTCCTGGCGCGTGGAACGCAGAAGATTTGTCAGCTCCTGCTTGTTCTCCTGAAGCGTGCGGAGAATGGCCAAAAAGGTCTGTTCGCCGGAGTTGTCGTTTTTGCACGTTTCAAGCACCTGGGCGGCGTTGTCGTTCAGCGTCCACTCAATCAGATCGTAGAGATCCTTGAAGTGGTAATAAAAGGTCATCCGGCTGACACCGCAGTCCTGGGCGATGTCCGTGACGGTGATTTTACTCAGTGGCTTCTGGCGCAACATTTTCCGCAGAGATGCGGACATGGCTTTTTTTGTGGTCTGTGACAATGGTATATCCTCCCTGCCGCAGCGCGGGCTGCGGGTTCCCCGTTCGATCTGTTTTCAGCGAACGGCGTTAAAAATAGAATAAGTCCTCAAATTTGGTGTTCAGCGTTATGCACAGGATGAAGGCCAGCCTTGCCGTGGGGCTGAAATGGCCGGTCTCAATGGCGCTGATGGTGTTGCGGGAAACTCCGGCCATCCGGGCCAGATCCGCCTGGGAAAGATTTAGACTGACCCTGGCCTCTTTCAGGCGATTCTTTAAAACCAGCTTTTCCTCGTCTGACACCAGCTTTTTCATGTCCAATCGCTCCAGATCCATGGGGATCCTCCTGTTGTGACAAGTTTTCTTTGCAAAACTGACTTCATTGTACCATTGCCAAGAAAACTTGTCAATGAAACCTGTTTATCCTGCGTTATGTTATTTTCGACAAGATTCTTCTATTCTATAGACTCTGAGAGAGCCCGAAGGATTTCGATTTGCGTCTGCTTATACGGGGCGGCGGTTGCAATTTCGGGGGCGATATGGTATTATCTTCCTATCACAGAGTAGGGCCGGGCGCGTGAAGTGCCGGGGGAATGGGAAGTTGACCCCCGGACGAATGGCGTTTGCCAGCGGTGTCCGGCCCGCATCCGCTGGAGGTATACAAATGCATAAAAACGCAAACCGCCTTGTGGCAGACGGGCTGTGCGCCGCCCTGTACGTGGTGCTGGCTTCCTACCTGAGCCTGAGTCTGGGGCCGATGAAGCTCTCCCTGGACGGGCTGCCCATCCTGCTGGGAGCCATGCTGTTCGGCCCGGTGGACGGGCTGGTCATCGGCTTGGTGGGGAATCTTTTGAGCCAGCTTCTCGGCCCCTATGGGGTTTCCGCCACCACGCCCCTGTGGATGCTGCCCCCGGCTATGCTGGGTCTGCTCACCGGGCTGTATGCAAAACGCCGGGGGCGGGAGCAGAGCGCCCTGCGGCTTTTTTTGCCCATGCTGCTGCTTTTGGCGGCGGACACCACCCTGACCACCGGGGTCATGTGGGCGGACTGCCAGGTGTATCATTACGCCTTCGCTACCTACGCCCCCTATATCGTCTGGCGCTATGTGGCGGACGGGATAAAGGCGGTGGTATACGCCCTGGTGCTGCCGCCGCTGCTCAGGGCGCTGAGAAGGGAGGGCCGGACATGAGAGTGATGGCCATTGATTATGGGGACGCCCGGACGGGGATCGCGGTCTCCGACCCCCTGGGGATGCTGGCGGGGGAGACCTTCGTCATCACCCAGTGGGACGCCCAGGCCCTGGCGGAGACCATTTTGCAGGAGGCCAGAGCCAGAGAGGTGGGAACCCTGGTGCTGGGCCTGCCGAAGAATATGGACGGCACGGAAGGCCCCAGAGCGGAAAAGGCCAGGGCCTTCGGGGCCATGCTGGCCCAGGGGGGCATCCCTCTGGTGTTCTGGGACGAGCGGCGTACCACTGTGGACGCCCATCGGATTCTCCACGCCAACGGCAAGCGGGAGAAAAAACACAAGGCCACCGTGGACGCCGTGGCCGCCGCGTTAATATTAGAAGCCTATTTAGGGAGTGTGCAGTGATGAAGAATATTTTTACCCCGGCGGATATTTTGCTGCCCAGGCCGGGAACAGACATGACAAAGTGGGCGGCGGTGGCCTGCGACCAGTTCTCCGCCCAGCCGGAATACTGGGAGACCATGAGCGATTATGTGGGCCAGGCCCCATCGGCCCTGCGGCTGATGCTGCCGGAGGCGTATCTTCACGCCCCGGACGTGGAGGCGCGGAAGCAGGCCGTCTGTAAAAATATGGAAGATTACCTGGTGGGGGATGTATTCCAAAAAATCCCGGATTCCTACGTTCTGGTGGAGCGAACCCTTCCAAATGGGAAGGTAAGACGGGGTCTGGTGGGGAAACTGGACTTAGAGGGATACGACTGGACGCCCGGCTCCGCCTCCCCCGTCCGCTCCACGGAGGCCACGGTGCCGGAGCGGTTGCCCACCAGGGTGGAGCTGCGGCGGCGGACGGCCCTGGAAATGCCCCACATCGTGCTGTTCATGGACGACCGGACGGACGCCGTGTTCGGAGCGGCGGAACCGGGGGAAACCCTGTATGACTTCGACCTGTACGGCGGGGCGGGCCACATCCGGGGCCGCCGTCTCACAGGGCAGGCCGCCCAGATGGTGGCGGAGGCCATCGACAGCCTGCCGGGGGACATCCAGTTCGCCATGGGGGACGGCAACCACAGCCTGGCCGCAGCCAAAAATTACTGGGAGGAGCTGAAGGCTGCCGGTGCGCCCATGGATCACCCGGCCCGGTATGCCCTGGCGGAGCTGGAGAATTTGCAGGACGAGGCGGTGGAGTTTTACCCCATCCACCGGGTTCTGTTCGGCACGGACGCCGGGGGCTTTGTGAAGGAGCTGACCGGCCCGGACACGGGCCTTCTGGTGGCGGAGGCGGACGATCTGTGCGCCGCCTATATCCTTCCGGCGCTGGATAAAAACGAGCTATTTTCCCATATCGCCCAGTACGGGAATTACCCGAAAAAGAGCTTCTCCGTAGGCCACAGCCTGGACAAGCGCTGGTATCTGGAGTGCCGGGAGATTCGGGGGTAAACGGGGAAGGGGGAAATTTGGGCCTGGCGCGGGACGGCCCCTCCGGCGAGCGCCTTCGGCGCCGCCGCCGCCCCGCCAGGGGCGGCCCAGCAGGGGGCAAAGCCCCCGCGCTGGCTGATTCTGTCCGACA
This sequence comes from Oscillospiraceae bacterium, assembly GCA_021205095.1. GTDB lineage: Bacteria > Bacillota > Clostridia > Oscillospirales > Oscillospiraceae > CAJOIG01. The sequence continues at coordinate 9,770 of JAJPYE010000048.1, forward strand.
ATGCGCGGCGAGGGATTTTGTTCGCTGGCTAGGCGGGCCGACGAAGGCGTGCATTGGCACGTCGAGGAGGCCCAACGACGTCCAGCGGACAAAAGACCCGCCGCCCACGAAAGGGGGGCCGTATCCGTCAGGATACGGCCCCCCGGCTTGCGCTATTTAATTATGCTGCGAGGAAGTCCTCGTAACTTACAACCAGACCCATCTCCACCAGCATGGCGATGGTCTCGTCGTTCTCATCCACGGCATCCTCCAGACCGGCGTTGGTGGTCTCCTTCATGTCGTCAGGAGCCATGGTGTCGGAGGCAAAGGCGTCCTTCACATACTGAAGATAGCCGTCAAAGTCCTTGGAATAGCTGGCGTCAGGCTCTACCAGGGTAGCGCCGCCGCCCTCGCCGGAGGCTTCCCCGCTGGAGGCCTCGCCGGAGGCCTGCTGAACAGCCTCGCTGACCATGCCCTCGGTGTCAGCGGCGGGCTTCCCGGCGGCGACCCAGTCGGCGTAGGTCAGCATACCCACGTTTTCATACAGCACGGTGAGCTGAGAAACGGCCTCGATCTCCTCGATGGTGGCGCAGGCGTTCACGGTCTCCGCCACGGCGGCGGCCTCTTCCTCATCCGGGGCGCCGGCGGCGGCATAGGCGTTCACATATTCCTTGTAGCCGTCAATGTCGTCGCCCTCTTCGGCGGCAGGCTCAGCCTCGGCCTCAGCGGCGGGTTCGGCCTCCACGGCCTCGGTCTCGGTGGTCTCGGTCTCGGCGGCGGTGTCGTCGGAGCCGCCGCAGGCGGCCAGGGCGAATACCATCACCAGAGCGAGAAGCAGTGCAAGTGTCTTTTTCATTTTGGTGTCCTCCTATTTGATGATGAGGCCATTATAAAACGGTCATGTTAAATTGTCAACAATAATTACATATTTTTAATAAATTCGCCCGGATGCCCCGGAGAATCCGTGACAAGGGGGACGGTATGTGATATACTAAAAAGCCGGAAAGACGAGGTGTTTGGACGTGAAAAAAAGCTCTTTGCGCAATTCCGCCCTTCTGCTGCTGACGGCCCTCATATGGGGCGTGGCCTTTGTGGCCCAGAAGGACGGCATGGAATATGTGGAACCCTTTACCTATAACGGCCTGCGGAGCCTGCTGGGAGGCGTGGTGCTGCTGGCGGCCATTCCGCTGATTGATAAGCTCCGCTCACGCCACGGCCCGGTGGAGACCGGCTCCCGGCGGAATATTCTTTTGGGTGGCGCGCTGTGCGGGGTGGTGCTGTTTGTGGCCTCCAATTTGCAGCAGTTCGGCATCGCCCTTCAGGATGCGGATACCAACGTGGGCAAGGCGGGGTTCATCACCGCCTGCTACTGCGCCATCGTGCCGGTGATGGGGCTGTTTCTGAAGAAAAAATCCCCCCTGCTGGTGTGGCTGGGCGTGGCCGTGGCTGTGGTGGGCTTTTTCTTCCTGTGCCTGATGGACGGGCTGGCTGCCGGTCAGGGCCTGGGCCTGGGGCTGAGCGATTTTCTGCTGCTGCTGTGCGCCGTGGCCTTTTCCGTCCACATTCTGGTCATCGACCATTTCTCCCCCCTGGCGGACGGGGTGCGGATTAGCTGCGTGCAGTTTCTGGTCTGCGGGGGGCTGTGCCTGCCCCTGATGTTTATATTTGAAAGCCCCTCCTGGGAAAATATCGCCGCCTGCTGGCTGCCCATCACCTACGCCGGGGTCATGTCCTGCGGGGTGGCGTACACGCTTCAAATCGTGGGCCAGCGGGGGGTGCATCCGGCGGTGGCGTCTCTGATTCTGAGCCTGGAGAGCGTGTTCTCCGTCCTGGCCGGATATGTCCTCATGCCCGGCTCCGCCCTGTCCCACTGGGAGCTGATCGGCTGCGCCCTGGTTATGGCCGCCGTGGTCATGGTGCAGCTCGCCCCCACAGGCAGGGAGACGGCGGAGGAGCTGACGATCGGAGAGAGAGGGACATAACAAATCATTATACCTTTGTATCCTGTATCTGTGAAAATAACCTTTAACATATAAATCACAAAAATTCTTACCCCCCGCTGTCTCGGTTCGCTGTGACGGCGGGGGATTCTTTCGGTTTATTTACAAACATTAACAAAATGTTTATAAAATTATCGCTTTTGGTCACGAACTTGTCACAAACAGACAGGGGAATTGGTATAGAATGAGTGCATATGTGAAAGCAAGGAGGTCTTTGCGTTGATAGAGGTAAGCCATCTTACCAAGCGCTATGGCAGCCATCTGGCCGTGGACGATTTGAACTTCACTGTGGAAAACGGGGTAGTCTACGGCTTTTTGGGGCCGAACGGCGCGGGGAAGAGTACCACCATGAACATCCTGACAGGATGCCTTGCCGCCACCAGCGGCACCGTCACCATCGACGGATACGACATTTTTGACCAACCGGCGGAGGCGAAGCGGCGTATTGGGTATCTGCCGGAGCTGCCGCCCCTGTACGTCGGCATGACGGTGCGGGAGTATCTGACCTTTGTGGCCAGAGCCAAGGGGGTTCCATCCAAGGAGCAGGAAGCCCAGCTTGCCCATGTGATGGAGGTGACAGGCACCACCGAGGTAGCCGACCGGCTGATTAAGAACCTGTCCAAGGGCTTCCGCCAGCGTGTCGGCATTGCCCAGGCTATTTTAGGCGACCCGGCGGTGGTGATTCTGGACGAGCCTACCGTGGGCCTTGACCCCATTCAGATCATTGAGATCCGGGATCTGATCCACGAGCTTGGCAAAGAGCATACGGTCATCCTGTCCAGTCATATTCTAAGCGAGGTGCAGGCGGTATGCGACCAGATCCTCATTATCAACCGGGGAAAGCTGGTGGCCTGCGGGGAACCCCAAAGCCTGGAGGAGCAGTTCGCCGGAGAAGCCACCTATAAATTGACCGTGAAGGCCTCCGCCGCCGCTGCGGAGCAGGCGCTGAAAAACGTGGAGGGCGTGCAGAAGATAGAGACCCAGGAGGGGGCGGAGGGCCGGTGCGACCTGACCGTCACCGTGTCCGATCTAAGCTCCGAGATGGACGAGCGGCTATCCTTTGCCATGAGCGACCGGCGCATCCCGGTGCTGCGTCTGGAGCGGGAGCAGGCAAGCCTGGAGGACGTGTTCCTGACCCTGACCGCCCAGGCCGAGGCGGAGCGGGAGAGCCAGGAGAAAAAGGGCGGCAGAGGCAAAAAAGCCTGGTTCAAGGGCGGCAAGACCGCCGAGACGATCGCTGAAACGACGGACGCCCCCGCTCCGGCGACAGAGAATGAAAAGGAGGCGGAGCAATGAGCGCCATTTACGAACGGGAGCTGGACAGCCAGCTCAATGGCCTGACCGGGTATATTTACGGGGCGCTGATGCTGCTGTTCGGCGGCATATACGTCATGGCCTATAACCTGTCCGGGTATACCCAGTTTTCCTATGTGCTGTACAGCATGGAATTTGTCATGCTGATAGCCGTGCCGCTGCTGACCATGCGGTCTATCGCGGAGGAGCGGCACCAGCGGACAGATCAGCTTCTGTACTCCCTGCCCATGAGCATGACGAAGATCGTCCTGGGCAAGTATTTCGCCCTGGTGACGGTGATGGCCCTGCCCATGATCGTCATGGCTCTGTACCCGGTGGTAATCAACGCCATGACGCTGTCCGGCTCCATCCCCCTGAAAAGCGCTTATGGGGCGCTGATCGGGTTCTTTTTCCTGGGACTGGCCCTGGTAGCCATCGGGCTGTTCATCTCTTCCCTGGTGGAAAGCTCCGGCGTGGCGGCGGGCTGCTGCTTTATCGTGCTGCTGCTTCTCTACTTCCTGTCGGCCCTGACGGATTATATGTCCAGCGCCGCGTGGGTGTCCTTTGTGGTGCTGGCGGTGGTAGTGGTTCTGCTGGGCGTGCTTTTGTGGCGGCTGACGAAAAACGGAAGCTTCGCCCTGATGTTTTCCATCATTCTGGGGGCCGTGCTGCTCATCTGCTTTATGATCTGGCAGGACGCCTTTTCCGGGCTGATCGTCTCGATTTTGGAGCAGCTCGCAGTTTTCGACCGCTTTGACAATTTTACCTATGATATATTCGACATTACCAGTATTGTATATTATATAACGGTGGCGGCAGTGTTCCTGTTTCTCACCGTGCAGTCTATGGAGCGCAGGAGGTGGAGCGAATGAACACCCAGAATAACCCGGAGCGGGAGCCGAACCAAGCCCCGGAGACCGAGACGGAATGGACGCGGGAGACCGTGGAGGAGCAGGCCCCGGAGACTTCGGAGACGGAAGCCCCGGAGACGGCTGCATCTGAGACTTCCAAGACAGAGACCGGGAAGAAACAGAAGGGCTCCGGCAGGCTTCAGGCCGCCTTTAAGACCAGATCCTGGCGGGCCGGCTCCTACAGCATATTCGCCGCCATTGTGGTCATCGCCATCGCCGTGGTGGTGAACCTGGTGGTGAACGCCCTGCCCAGCTCCGGCACCCAGCTCGATATGACGGAAAACCAGATCTATTCCATCTCCGACCAGACCAAGCAGATTCTTGGCTCTCTGGATACGGACGTGGAGGTATACTGGATCGTCCAGTCCGGCAGCGAGGACGCCACCATGGAGCAGGTGCTGGCGAAATACGCGGAATACAGCCACGTCACCGTCACCTCCGTTGACCCGGTGGTGTATCCCAGCTTCGCCAGCCAGTATACGGATGAGACCATCACCAACAACAGCCTGCTGGTGGTCTGCGGGGACAGAACCATGTACATCCCCTACTCCGACATCTGGACGTATTCTGACTACTCAACGTATTATTATTACTACTATTATTACGGCGAGGAATACCTGGACGTGTTCGCGGGAGAGAGCCAGCTCACCAGCGCCATCGGCTATGTGACCAGCGACGACCTGCCCATTATGTACATCCTCACCGGCCACGGGGAGAGCGGCGTTTCCGACGACGTGCTGGACGCCATCAATATGGATAACATCCAGACCGAGGAGCTGAGCCTTCTCACGGTGGACGCCATCCCGGAGGACTGCGCGGTGCTGGCCCTGTTCGGCCCCACCAGCGACCTGTCCGCCGACGAGGTGGCTATCATCGAGGCCTACCTGGCTGAAGGCGGGGAGATGATCATCACCACCGAATACACCGAGGAGGACATGACCAATTTTGAGACTCTTCTCGCAGACTGGGGCCTGGATCTTACCAACGGCTACGTGCTGGAGAGCAACAGCAGCTATTACTACTATGGCTACATCGACCTGATCCTGCCCACATTGGGGAGCCACGACATTACCTCCCCGCTGACGGAGGACGGCTACAGCGTGCTGATGCCCGACGCCCAGGGCCTGACGGAGATCGGGGAGAACGACGACCTGACGGTCACGGCCCTGCTGACCAGCAGCAGCTCCTCCTACATCAAGGAGAGCCTGACCGGCCTGACCAGCTATGAGCAGACGGACGACGACCCCGCCGGCCCGTTCCTGCTGGGGGCGGCGGTGGAGAGCGCAAGCTCCGGCGGCAAACTGGTGGTGTTCACCTCTACCCTGTTTATGGAATCGGACTACAGCGGCCTGGTTTCCGGGGCCAATGAGGACTTGTTCCTGAACGCGGTGGACTGGCTGTGCGAGAAGGATTCCTCCATTTCCATCCACACCAAGACCATCAGCAGCGATTACCTGTCCTTCTCGGACAGCTCTGCCGGCACGCTGAAAACATTGCTGGTCATCGTGGTGCCGGTGCTGTTTTTGGCCTCCGGCGTGGTCATATTCATTCGAAGGAGGCGGCGCTGATGAAACGCGGTGCGAAATTAGGCGTCCTGGTGGCGGCCCTGGCCGTCCTGGTGGGCGCGTGGGGCCTGATCAATTACCTGACAACGCAGAAGGAGGCCGCCGACGCGGCCCTGGAGATAACAGATGACGACATCGACCTGGCGGTGGGGGAGCATGACGACGTGACCGCCCTTTCCTGGACGTACAGCGAAAGCACGGTGAACCTGACCTATGACGCGGATTCGGAGACCTGGGTCAACGCCGACGACGAGACCTGCCCCATCGACCAGGAGGCGGTGGACGCGCTGGTGACGGCGGTTTCCTCCACCTGTGCCTCCCAGGAGGTGACGGACGTAGAGGACTTTGAGCAGTACGGCCTGGATGAACCCACCCTGACGGTGACGGCCTCCACGGCGGACAGCACCGTCACCTACGCCGTGGGCAGCACCAGCCTGACCGGGGAGTATTACGTCCGGGTGGACGGGGGTACCTCGGTGTATACGGAGACCGGCCTGCTGGCCGGGGCCTTCCAGGTGCAGATCGACGACCTGCTCCAGCTTGAGAGCGCCCCGGAGGACATCGCCTCCGTGGTCAGTTTGAGCGTGGATACGGACGTCACCTCCTATACCGTCGAATATATCGAGGACGCCACAGACATTTATTACACCGACGCCTATACCTGGTTTTTGACCGCCCTGGACGGGGTGGATTACACGGCGGCAGCCGAGACCTCTGAGGAAACATCCTCCGCTGAAACTGCGACAGAGGCCGGGGATGAGACAGAGGACAGCGCCGAGGCCGAAGCCGAGGACGCCTCCCAGGAGGCGGAGACCGTGGCTGCGGAGACCGCCGTCACGACCACCGGGGTCACGGCCCTGGATGAGGATTCCGTCACCACGCTGTATGAGCTGGTAAGCGGCATTTCCTTCCTGTCCTGCGAGACATGGAACGCTGACGACCTTTCTGCCTACGGCCTGGACGACCCCCAGGGAATTGTCACCCTGACCTACCTGGATTCGGAGGACGAGACCCAGACCTTCACCCTGGAGTTCGGGGACTACACCAGCGGCTATGTATATGTCCGGCTGGCTGAGTCCAACATGGTCTATCTGGCCGACGGCTCCATCCTGGACGGGCTGATGTATCCCGACTGGACGAGCATGACGCCCCTGACCCTGACGCCCCTGGACTGGGACACTGTCACCACCATTGCGGTGACGCTGGACGGAGATATGGTCTATGAGATCGAACGCACCTATACCATCGAAATGGTGGAGGTCGAGGTTGAATCGGAGGACGAGGAGGAATCCGAAGAATCGGAGGACACTGAAGAATCCGAAGATACCGACGAAGAGTCCGAAGAAGCCGAAACCGAGCTGGTGGAGACCCAGGTGAACAGCTATACCTGGGGCGACAAGAGCCTGGACGCGGACGACATGGACGCATGGCTGGATGATGTATACGCCCTGACCGCCGCCAGCCTTGCCGACACGGAGGAGGGCCGTTCCGAGGTGATGACCATCACCTTCCAGCGGGACGCCGACGTGTGGTCGGAGGTGACTGTCACCTTCTGGAAATACAGCAGCACCCAGTACCTGTGCCAGCTTAACGGAGACACCTATTTCCTGGTGTCCAGCTCCACGGTGGACGGGCTGTACGACGACATCTGGGAGATCCTGACCGCTGAGGAGGAGACCGAGGAGGACGCGGAAGCGGAAGCTGACACAGAGACCGAGGACGCCGACGCCGACACGGAAACCGAGTCGTAAAGCCAGGTGAGTTAACACAATAAGGGCCGCATCAAAACGGAAGTTTTGATGCGGCCCTGGTTTATATTAGCAGGGATGATTTTTAAATTTGAGCGGCAGCGTCGTAAGCGGTGCGGTTGGCGTTGCGGATGTTGGAGGCCTTCAGGCAGTCGCCCAGCTTGAAGAACTTGGGGGCGCAGTTGCGGAACTTCTCCGCCTGATCCTCCAGGGGCTTCCGGCCAGAGGAGAACACCACGGTGTCCGCGTCCAGGAAATGCTCGATGCCGTCGGTACCCTTGTAGCCCACCTGGGTGGGGGTGATCTGGGTCACGGGGCTGGACAGGTACAGGTGGCAGTACTTGGGAACGCGGTCATACAGGGCCAGCTCCTGGGCATAGGCGGAGGTGGCGGCGATGCGATCCATCATCTCGATGATGGACACATCCTTGCCCTGCTCCATAGCCAGGTACAGGGCGGCCTCGCAGCCGACCTCGCCGCCGCCGATGAGGACGACCTTCTGGCCGATCTCGTCCGCGTGGCCGAACACGTCCACCGCGCACATGACGCGCGGGTCGTCGTGACCGGGGATGGGAAGCACGATGTTGGAAGCGCCGAGAGCGGTCATGACCACGTCGTAATGCTCCGCCTCGATCATCTCCGGGGTGGCCTCCACGCCCAGACGCACGTCCACATTCAGCTTCTTCATCATGCCGATGCGGTAGTTCATGTAGTCGTTCAGGGAGTATTTAAAGGTGGCGTACTTGGCGAAGTTGATGGTGCCGCCCAGCTTGTCGTCCTTTTCATACAGCGTGACCTTGTGGCCCCGTTCGGTGCAGAACTGGGCCGCCGCCATACCGGCAGGGCCGCCGCCGATGACCGCCACACGCTTGGGGGTGGAATTTTTGTTCTCAAACTGGTCGAGGATGTACTCACGGCCCACGGTGGGGTTGCCGGAGCAGCAGAACTCCTCCTCCATGTCGTAGCTCAGGCAGACGAAGCACTTCAGGCAGGGGATGATCTCATCCTCCCGGCCCTCCGCGGCCTTGTTGACGCACTGGGCGTCCACGATGGTGCCGCGGGCCATGGCCACGATGTCCGCCCCGCCGGAGGCGAGGGTCTCCTCGATCAGCTCAGGCTTCTGGAACGCGCCGAGGGTCAGCACGGGCTTGGAGAAGCCGGATTCCTTGACCTGGCGGGCAAATTCCTTGTTGACGCCGGCGGGATAGAACTCCACCGGGTGCATACGGGTCTGGGTCACGTCGTCCATTATGGTGCCGCAGGACACATGGGCGATGTCGATGTCTTCTTCGACCCGCTTGAGGAAGTCAATGCAGTCGTCGATGGTGCCGCCGCCCTCGGTCAGCTCGTCGCCGGAGACGCGAACCTCGATGGGTACGCGGGGGCCGACAGCGTCACGGACGGCCTTGATGAGCATCATGGGGAAGCGGGCGCGGTTTTCACGGGAGCCGCCGAACTCATCCGTCCGCTGGTTGGACAGGGGGCTGAGGAACTGGGCGGGGAAGGTGCCGTGGCCCAGGTGGAGCATGATCATGTCGAAGCCCACGCGGACAGCGTTTTTCGCGGCCTGGGCATAGTCGGCGCACATACGCTCCATGGCAGCCTTGTCCAGCGCGGGACACCACTCGCCAGTCTCCTCATCGTTCTCGCCGTTGACGGACCAGCAGACCACTTCGCCGTCGATCTCCTCATGGCGGGAGAAGGCCAGCAGCTCCAGGCTGATCTTGGCGTCAAAGAAGTGGACGGCGCTGGTCAGGCGGTACCAGTAGTTGTGGTACTGCATATTGAAGATGTCCGGGTCAGAGTGGAACTCATCCGGGTGGCCCACCATCCAGCGATCCATGTTCTGGGCGGAGAAGGTGATGCAGGCCGCACCGCCGCGGGCCTTCTCCCGGTAGTGGGCGATAACCGCCTCGTTGGGGTACGGCTCACCGGCCCCCAGCAGATGGGCGCCGGTGGGGGCGGTCCAAATGCGGTTTTTGAAGATGATTCCCGGCCAGCGGCCTCTCGCGCCGATGGTAATGGGGCTGAACATCGTGGGATATTTTCTTTCCATGCTTCAATGCTCCTATATGTATAATTTCCTTTTAGACTTGGGATTTTCGCTAATTTCCTATCCTACTTAAAGTATTATATCATAAATACCTGATTGTGCAAGGGAATATTAAAACAAAATTGTCCCCGAAGATAAAGGGGATTTTTGCCCCTCTGCGCCAGAAAAAACGGGACTGCGGGAAAAAATTCACATAGGTATGGCGCATCTTCGCTTTTTCGTGTATAATATAATCAAACTTGAAACGAAAAAAAACGAACAGGAGGCGATCTCATGGGCGGCAAGTTTATCCTTTCCTGCGGCTCCACGGTGGATGTACCCTTTTCCTATATGGAGAAGCGGGACGTGCCGGTGATTTTCTATTCCTATACGGTGGACGGTCAGGAGTACCTGGACGACATGGGCCGGGATCCCCAGGCGCTGCCCCGGTTTTATGAAATGCTGAAGGAGGGCAAGCTCCCCTCCACCAGTCAGGTGAACATCCAGCAGTACCGGGACTTTTTCGCGGAGCAGCTTGAAAAGGGCGACCTGCTCCATGTGGCCTTCGGCTCCGGGATGTCCGCCTTGGTGAACAACGCCCTTCTGGCGGCGGAGGAGCTGCGGGAGGAGTACCCGAACCGAAAGCTGGTGGTGGTGGATTCCCTTTGCAGCTCCTCCGGCTACGGCCTGCTGGTGGACGAGGCGGCGGATATGCGGGATCGGGGCTGCACCATAGAGGAGACAGAGCAGTGGCTTCTGGCCAACCGAAACCGGGTGCATCACCAGTTCTTCTCCACCGACATGACTATGTTCCGGCGCAGCGGGCGGGTGTCCGGCCCCACGGCCACCATCGCCACCATTTTGAACATATGCCCCATCATGCGGCTGGACGACCGGGGGCGCATTATCGCCTACGGCAAGGTGCGGGGCAGGCCCGCCGCCGTCCGCACCACCATCGAGACTATGGACAGGCACATTCAAAATGGCCGGGACTATGACGGCAAGCTCTGGGTCTGCCACTCCAACTGCCCGGACATCGCCCAGCCCTTCCGGGAGACCCTGAAAGAGCATTACCCCCGTGTGAAGGACATCCCCATGTTCGACATCGGCACCATCATCGCCGCCCACTGCGGGCCGGGAACGGTGGCGGCCTTCTTTATGGGGGACGAGCGGGAACCTGAATAAATAGGAACCGACATACAGAAAGGCCCTGTCAAGCCGTGACTTGACAGGGTCTTAAACTTTTGGCGGGAAAGTTTATCCGTTCAGCGTCATGCTCTCCGCAACCTCCACCAGCGCCTCCATGGTCAGGGTGTCCGAGGTGAGCTGGAACACAAGGCAGTTTTCCGTGTCCACCCAGGAAAGACCATAATAGTTGTCGCCCAGGGCGTAATAGGCGGCCAGTTCGCCGTTTACGGTTGTTGCTGTGTAGCCGCGGCCCCCGGTTTGCAGGGAGAGAACGTATTCCGGGGTGTTGCCAAATTCCACGCCCGTCCCCGCGTCCTCCGTCAGGTTGTAGCTCTCGTAGCTGAAATGCAGCTCGTCGTGACCGCTGTTTTCGTAGGTGTAGCGCACATAGGCGTACCAGCCGCCGCCGCTGGACAGGGGGGAGGCGGTGAAGCTGGCCTGCTCATAGCCCTCCGGCGGGGTGATCTGGTAGTCCCCCAGATCCGCCAGGGCATGGCTGTAGCCGCCGGACAGGGTGGGGGTCAGGGCTTCGTCCAGCTCCTCCACGCTCTCCGCCATGGCCGTCAGGTCTACGGCGTCGTCGTCCGTGGTCAGGGAGAAGCCCAGGCCCCTGGCCCCGTCCGTCCAGAACAGCAGCCGCTCCGTGGCGGTGGTGTAGAGGACGCCCTCCGCCTCGCCTACGGTAACGGACTGGGTGTCGGTGACGTTGTCCATTGTCACCTGGCCGCCCTCGATGTCGCCCTGGACAGACAGCGTGATATAATGCCCGTCCCCGTTTTCAAAGCGGATGGTCTGATAGCCGTAGGCGGGGTCGGACACGAAGCTGAGGGCGTAGCCCTCTGGTATCTCGCCGGGGTACCAGTTGCCCAGCTCCACATAGTCCTCGTCCGTGGCCTGGAAATCCACCTCGATGTAGTCCCCCATGTCTGTGGATACCAGCTCCACGCGGGAGATGGCCAGGGCAAGGGCGGACACGGTCAGCACGCACACCGCCGCAATCAGCGCCACGGCAAGCTTGGGCGCCTTGCGCCTGTGATTTTTCTGCATTTGAATGACCTCCTTCTTCGGCTGGGAGGCCGCCTCCGCCAGCGTCCGCCGGATGCGCTCGTCCGCGTCGGCTGGCAGCGTGATTTTGTCGAACGCGCCGCGAATTTTATCCTGCATAGTCAGCCTCCAATTTCGATTTCAATCGCTTTCTGGCTCTGTCCAGCCGGGTGGACACGGTGGAGCGCTTCAGCCCCAGCATTTCGCCCACCTCGGCGGTGGAATAGCCCTCGTAGTAATAGAGATACACCACGGCCCGTTCCTCCTCCTTCAGGGACATCACCGCCTGGAACACCTCGTTTTCCTCCGGGGCGTCGAAGGGCAGCTCCAGCTCCTCCAACGGCTGGGTCTTCCGCCGCCAGGCGGAGCGGAGAAGGCTTTTGCAGAGATTGGCCGTCACCGACGCCAGCCACTGCCGTTCCTTGCCGGGGGTGATCTCCCCGCAATGCTCCAGCAGCCGGAGAAAGGCCGTCTGGCACACGTCCTCCGCGTCCTGGGGGGATTTCGTATAGCTCAGGGCCAGGCGATAGACCATCTGCTTGTGGGCCTCGTAAAGCTCCATAATGCCGCCATAGGCAGGCGTCGTATCGGATTCCGGGGTCATGGCACACCTCCTTTCCTCATCGTGACCGGTCTGTAAATAAGACGCCGCAAAGGCCCAAACGGTCTCAGGATAAAAAATTATTTTGCAGTCAAACGCAGAAAAAGCCCGCCATGCAGCCCGCGAAGCGGGAGCATCAGGGCCAAAAACCTCAAATCATGCCAAGCGAAAAATTTGTGGGTCAGCCTACAATTCAAGGTGTCCGACAACACCAAACGAAAAAATCCAACAGCCGGACTATAAATTTAGGTTGTCCGACAATGCGCGGCGAGGGATTTTGTTCGCTGACGAGGCGGGCCGACGAAGGCGTATCCCTGGGGCCCCCGCAAAGCTGGCTTTGTGGGGAGAGGAGGCGCAAAGGGAGCGTGCGGATGCTCTTTTTGCAAAAAAGAGCGTAGATAAGCGGACTTTGTGCCGACGACGTCGAGGAGGCCCAACGAAGCTCAGCGGGCAAAAGACCCGCCGCCCCCGTAAAAAAGAGTGGACTGCTTTCGCAGCCCACTCTTTTTGAAGCAGTATAATTTTATTCGACGAAGTCGTCGCCTTCAATATAGTCCCATGCCTCCATACCGGCCATGCGGCCGGAGTTCAGGGCCCAGCTCATGGTGGAGCCGGGGTTATAGAAGCAGTACTCGCCGCCGAACACCACGTTGGCGGTGTCGGTGCCGCAGGCGAACAGGCCGGGGATGGGGCAGTCGTCGGACTCGCGGAGAACCTTCATGTCGTGGTTGACCTTGATGCCGCCCAGAGAGCCGTAGCCGGAGGGGAAGTGGCGGGCCACATAGTACTTGTCGCCAGTGATGGGCCGCAGCCAGCGGGCGGGCTTGCAGAAGTCGGCGTCGTAGCCGCCGGCGAAGCTGTTGTACCGCTCGATGGTCTTCTTGAGGGTCTTCAGGTCGATGCCCGTCACCTCGCAGACCTCCTCCAGGCTGCTGCACTCATAGAAGTTGTTCTCCTGAGGCTCGTTCTCGTCCTGATACTGAACGCCGTTGTCGGCCATAAAGACGCTGTTCTCGGCAGCGGACTTCACGCCGGAGAAGTACAGCTCCTTCTCATGCTCCCACTTGTTCAGATCCTTCACCGCGTGGTGATAGGTGATGTAGTCCAGGCCATGCTCCTTCATGTAGTCGATGCCGTCCTGGCCGATGATGGAGAAGGCACGGTGGCCCGCCTGGGCGTTGATGGCGTTGCCGGTGAAGGTGGTGTTGTTCATGATCTGCTCGTTGATGATGCGCTCGCCGTGGATGTTCACCATGATGGTGGAGGGCTGACGCATGGCCTCGGACAGGGTCTTGAACACGTCGGTGGTGCCGGGGGTGTTGTAGGTCACTTCCATGGAGATGGGGGCCTTGGTGGCGCCGATCTTCCAGGCCATCTTCATGCCGTCGCCGTCCAGGCCGGGGATGCGGAAGGTGAACATATCCTTGCCCCAGGTGAAGCCCAGGTACTCCTTGATCATCTCCACGTTGTTGCCGATGCCGCCGGTGCCGATGATAACGGCGTCCGACAGGCACTCGACCTCCTCGCCGCTCTCGTCCACGGCGATCACGCCCAGAACCTGGCCCTTGTCGCCCACGATCAGCTCACGGGCGGGGGTGCGGAAGTGGAAGTCCACGCCCAGGGAGTTGGCGTAGTCGGTCATCAGCTTGACCATGTGGCTGGCCTGGCGCTCGGCGGGCTTGTTGGCGCCGGGGAGCTTGATCATGTGCTGGGTGATGTGGCTGTCCTGGAAGTATTTGTAAGCGCCCAGGATCTCCACGCCGAAGTTTTCCACCCACTCCACGGTGGAGGCGGACATATTGAACCAGCGGCGGACGGTTTGGGCGTCGGCCTTCCAGTGGTTGTACTCCATGGTGAACTTGAAGGCGTCGTCCTTCGTCCACTCGATCATCTGGTCACGCTGGACATGGGACTCCACGGCGAAGAACGCCATGCCCATGTTGGCCGCGCCGCCAGTGGTGCCGCTCTTTTCAAAGACCACGACCTGCGCGCCCTTCTCCGCCGCCTGGGTGGCCGCTGTCAGGCCGGACAGGCCGCCGCCGACAACGCAAATATCGGCTTCCAAATGTTTCATTTGAGGTTTCCTCCTAAAGATAAAACTATAATAATTTCTTACAAAGGGGGCCGATGTATCCATCGACCCCTGGGGATTACCTGATTTACTCCTTGTCGGGGATACGGATAAAGCCCTCAAGGTGCTTGATGATGGTGGCGGGCAGCTCCAGGGGGCTGCCGTCCGGCATGGTGGCTACGCCCTTCGTTTCGCCGCCGCCTTCGGTGGTGCCGATCATCAGACCTCTGGCGCCCTCATAACGGCCTGTGCCGCCGACGATCACGTTCACGATCACGTCCTGACGGGTGTAAACGGAGTTGTAGACAATGCACTGATTGGGGTCGGTGCCGCGAATGGCCATCATGCCGTCCCAGGCGTAGATGTCGCCGTCCTCCTGCCGATAGATGCAGAAAAGGTCGGTCTCGAACTGTTTCATCCAGTCCTCCGTGAAGTATTTCTCCACAGGGAAATCAGCGGCTTCCTTATTGTAACCCTCGCCGCAGTCCTGGATGCCGTAGTAGTTGCTGACGCCGAAGGGGTGGAACCAGCCGATGCCGGAATGGATGGTCTTGCCGCCGTTCGGCCACTCACGATACTGGTCGTAGCCGGCATGATAGTTCATGCGAACCTGGTAGACCTTGCCCTTTTCCTTTTCGGTCAGTTCGGGGGTTTCTTCTTCCTTTTTGACTTCTTCCACAGTAATTTCCTCCACAGGGATCTCTGCCACAGCGGGGGCCTCAGCCGCCGCAGGAGCGGCCTCCTGGACGGGGGCAGTCTCCGTGATGGGGACGGCCTCCGCCACAGGGGCGGCCTCTACAGGCGCTTCAGGAGCGGCCATGACAGGATCTTTTTTTTGCGCGGTATCTTTTTTCTTTCCAAAAAGACCCATGATTGTGTGTTCTCCTTCAATTATAATATGGTGTTTACGCGCGTGTTAATATAAATGGATAAATGGAATTAGGCCTCGGCAGCCTCGTCCTTCTTCTGAACATAATCGCGGTCAGCCGCGTTCATATCGGGGATAGAGCGCATCATAACGGTGGCGATCAGGCCGATGATAATAACGACGAACAGAATACCGAACGCAACGCCGGCCTTGCCAGCCTCGATAAGGGCGACCATCATCATAGCGGCAAAGGCGGAGGGGATGAGCTGGATAGCCATGATGATACGGTTGGCGGACTGATACTCACGACGGCCATAGGCATAGGTGATGGATGCGGGGTGCATGGTGGGAACGCCGCCGGTCATGCAGGCAACGCCGAAGCCCCAGAGGATCTCCAGAGGCACGCTGCCGCCCTCCGGCATAATCCACAGAGCGATGACGGGAATCATTTCTGTCAGGCCCAGGATGAAGGAGGCTGTGACGGTACCCAGCTTGTCGTCGATCCAACCGAAGACATAGCTCATGGGGATACCCAGGATAGCGCCCATGGCCAGGTATGTGGTGGCGCTCAGCCAAACTTCAATACCGCCCAGCGCCATGAAGCGAACAGCCATGGAACTCATGCAGCCGTTGATAATGAACTGGAAAGCGGCATAGGAAACAATCATGATCCAGCCGCGCTTCTCGCTGAGAACCTGCTTCACAGTCAGCTTGATTTCAGGCTCCTCCTGCTCGGAGATGGGGGGATGATCCGCACCGTCGGGGTACAGACCGGCCTCTTCGGGGGTATCTTTCAGCAGGATGCGGGTCAGCAGGGCGATGACCGCCAGGATAACGGCAATGCCGATGTAGAAGGGGCGATAGTCGCCGCCCAGGCGGTTGTTAATGAAGTTTGTCATCACAGAGGTGCCCACCACGGAGAACAGGGGGCTGCCCAGGGTGATGATTCCCATGATACGACCGCGATACTTGATGTACCAGCTTGCGGCGAGCTGGAAGCCGGACATCTGCAGACACATGCAGGTGCAGCGGATAACGAACAGGGAGATGGCATACAGCCAGTAAATGCCGGTGGTGGCGCCGCCGTAGATGTCAAGGCCGTTGGCGGCCACGATGCCCACGCAGCCCAGAGCAGACAGAACGATGCAGGGGATCAGGGTCTTGCGGACGCCATACTTGATGAACAGCGTACCATAGGCAAAGGTCAGCGCGATGCAGACGAAGTCGCCCACAGTCTTGGGGAGCTGAGTCAGGGTAGCGCTCCAGCCGCCGCCATCCGCAGTTATGTAGGTCTGGATGATGTTGATATGGTCATTTTGCAGACCGGAGTACATGAACATATAGACGATGCCCAGGATGCAGAACGCAATCGTATAGGCGCCGAATTTTTTGTTTTTGAGCATTACGCGATTCCTCCTGATTGTTAAATCATAAAATTAAACGCCGGGAACAGTGGACTGGAGACTCAGTCTTTTTTCTTCTTGCCGAAGGAGAGCATGATAATCGCAAGCTCCGCCACAAGAATGACGACCATGATGATCGCGATGGTGTACCACAGGGAGTTGTTGGGATCGGAGATCTCAACAGTCTCTGCCTCGGCCTCGTCGGAGGCTTCGTCGGAGGCGGTATCATCGCCCTCAAGCAGGCCATAGTAGTAAATCGCGTTGCCCTCGGTGGCGTTCAGCGTGTCGCCGCAGTTGTCGCAGACCCAGGTGCCATAGGACTCATAGGTGCCGTCCTCGGCGATGACTGCGTCATACTGATAGGTGTAGGAGTGGCCGACGGCGGGGATCAGCTCCTCCCCGCAGACGGTGCAGACCACGGCCTCGGTGCAGGTGGCCTCCTCCGCGCTGGGAGTATGCTCGGTGGTGGGGATGACCTCAGAATAGGTGTCGCCGCAGACGGAGCAGGTGTAGGTGATAAGCCCCTCCTCGGTGCAGGTGGCTTCCTTGGTAGAGGCGATATAGCTATGCTCGCCGGTGGCGGGAAGATCATAGGTGTAGGTCAGGCCGCACTCGGCACATTCCATGGTCACGGTACCCGCTTCCGCACAGGTGGCGTCAACGATTTCGACGATGACGAAGCTGTGGTCGTGGGCGGGGGCCTCCTCGACTTCTTCGACTTCCTCCGCTTCTTCAGCGGCTGCTGCCGCGATGGTGGTAGCCGACTCAGTCGGAACCAGGGTGGTTTCGGTTGTACTTGTGGCCGCCGTCGTGGTTTCCGCCGCCTCTGCCTCTGCCGACGCTTCGCCGGAGGCAAACACGGGACATACCAAAATGGCTGCCATGAGAACAAACGCTAGAATTTTCTTCATTTTCGTGTCTCCCTTATCTACGAAATGGTTAATGCTTATTGAATTGTAACATAAGTTTGGGAAATTGCCAACACCTTTTTTGTTAAATCACTAATTTTGCAATCTTTTGTTGTAACGACAACGAAAGATTACGACATTTTAATCAATTCCTCTGTTTGCCTGCCAAAAATACCCGCCTGATTTTGGCGAAAATGACAGGCTTCGGACGCTGCGCCGGGCGGCGGACAGTCCAGGGCTTTTGCTTCGTTTTCCTTTTCTCCGGGACGAAAAGAAGGGCTGCGGCGACTGCTTTCACAGCCTCCGCAGCCCTTCCTGCGTTTCCGCCGCGCCCGTGCGGCGGAGATAACGTGTTCGGTTTTACGTTGGAGTTTTATTCATCAGGTGTGTTGACGGACAACAGGACATCTATTTACACCGGCGCGGTATCAATACATACCGTAGCCGAAGAATTGGCTCATGCCGCCCTGGGAACTTTGCCCTCCCTGCATTTCGCCGGAGGCAGAGGTGTCGGTGTCTTCCTCCTCTTCCTCTTCCGTCTCCTCGTCGGGGAGCTTTTCATCGAAGGTGATGGTCAGGGTGATATATTCGTCGTCCCGGAAGACCGTCAGCTCGGCGGTGTCCCCGGCCCGGTAGGATTTGACGACGGTGGTCAGGTCGCTGGCGCTGGAGATCGTGGTGTCGTCCACGGCGGTGATGATGTCGCCCACCTCAAGACCTGCCGCCTCGGCGGCGCTGCCCTCGTTCACGGAGTCGATATAAGCGCCCTCGACCATGCCGTAATACTCGGCGATGGTGGCGGTGACAGTCCGGGCGGACACGCCCATATAGGCCTTATCGGTGACGTAGCCGTAGGTCAGGATCTGGTTCGCGATGTGGATGGCCTCATTGATGGGGATGGCGAAGCCCAGGCCCTCCACGCCGGTGTCGGAATACTTGGCGGTGACGATGCCGATGACCTGGCCGCTGGTGTTATACACAGGGCCGCCGGAGTTGCCGCTGTTCACCGCCGCATCGATCTGGAACATATTCATGGCCACGCCTTCCTCGGTGGTGATGGTGCGGTTGGTGGCGGACACGATGCCGCTGGTCATGGTATAGGTCAGCTCACCCAGGGGGTTGCCCACGGCGTAGATCTCCTGGCCTACCACCAGCTCGTCGGAATCGCCCAGCTCCGCGGCGTTCAGGCCGGTGGCGTCTATCTTCAGAACGGCGATGTCGCTGTCCTCGTCGAAGCCGACGATCTCGGCCACATATTCCGTCTCGTCATACATCATGACGGTGATCTCATACCCGCCCTCGTAGGCGTCCTCGATGACGTGGTAGTTTGTCATGATGTAGCCGTCCTCGCTGATGATGAAGCCGCTGCCGGAAACGCTGGTGGAGGTGGCCTGTCCGAAGACGTTGTAGGTGATCTCCGTAGTGATGCCCACCACCTGCTGGGTGGCCAGCTCATAGACGGCGGTGGCCGTGCTGACGGAGGTGCTGGAGGAGGAGACGCTGGTCAGCTCAAGGGTGCTGGAGGAGCTGGAGACAACGACGCTGTCGGTGTCCTCCTCCGCGCTCTCCACAACCGCGGCTTGGTCGCTGCCGCCGGTGACGAAATAGGTGATGCCGGAGCCGAACAGCCCGGCCACCAGGGCGCACACGATGCAGATGGCGGCGATAGCGCCCGCACCCAAGGGCTTGCGGGGCTTTTTCTCCTTCTTCATATGCCGGGCCTTGGGGGGATCCTGGGGCGGCTCCTGCGCTGCCTGGAAGGTCTGCTGCTCCGCCTCCTGGGCCGTCTGCCGGGCGGATTCGGGGGGCCGGTAGGAAGCGCCGGGGGCGACATATATGGGGTCTACCGGCTTATACACCGGCTGGGGGGATGTATAAGCGCCGTCCGCCTGGGCGGTATTCTGTTCCGTACCTTGTTCATTGCTCTGCGGGTACATATCGTTTCTGTCATCCATGATACTGCCTCCTGTTTGTTTTGGGAAAAGGATGAATTGTTTTTGTTTGTGAGTATAATGTAACCCATTTTTTCCTGGCAATCTACGGGAATATGTAAATAAAATGTGGATAATTTGTTACTCATGGGACAAAAAAAGAACGCACTGTGAACAATGCGTTCCCAGTGCGTTCCGGATAAGCGCCGGAGACGGCGTTATTTTTCCTCCGGCTCCTCGTCCTTCTCCCCGGAGAGCATGACGTTCGCCAGGATGCCGAGGATCAGGGCGCAGGCCACGGTGCGGATCTCCACCGCGCCGAAGGTCAGGGTCATGCCGCCCACGCCGGTGATGAAGATGACGGAGGCCACGAACAGATTGCGGTTTTTGTTCAGGTCAACGGATTGCAGCATTTTGAAGCCGGACACGGCGATAAAGCCGTACAGGGCCACGCACACGCCGCCCATGACGCAGGAGGGGATGGACTCCAGAAAGGCCATCAGGGGGCTAACGAAGGAGAACAGGATGCACAGCCCCGCCGCGCCCCAGATGGTGATGGTGGAGGCGTTGCGGGTGATGGCCACGCAGCCGATGGACTCGCCATAGGTGGTGTTGGGGCAGCCGCCGAACACGGCCCCCGCCATGGAACCCACGCCGTCGCCCAGCAGGGTGCGGGTCAGGCCCGGCTCCTTCAGAAGATCCACGCCCACGATGGAGCTGAGGTTCTTGTGGTCGGCCAGATGCTCCGCGAAGACCACGAAGGCCACCGGTACATAGGCGGAGAACAGGGTCAGCAGGTAGGTGCCGGAGATGTCCTTCAGGCCGCCGTTTCCAAGGATAAAGGTGAAGTCCGGCACGGAGAACAGGCCGCAGCCGACGAAGGAGCTGTAGTCGATGACGATCAGGGCCTCCGCCCCGGTGAGCTTGCCGATGATGGCGAAGACGGAGGCGGCGGCGTAGCCCGCCAGGATGCCCACGATGAAGGGGATCAGCCGCAGGCCCTTTTTGCCATAGGTGGAGGCCAGCATGGTCACGGCCAGGGTGATCAGGCCGCAGATGACCGCCACATAGGTGGAGCCGCCGGCGGTGCTGGAAGAGGTCAGGTCGCCCACCGCGTTGGCGGAAAGGCTCAGACCGATGATGGCCACGGTCGGCCCGATGATGACCGGGGGCATAAGCTTGTCCACCCAGGCCACGCCGCAGAATTTGATGATGACGGCCAGAAGCACATACACCAGCCCCGCCATTACCGCGCCGATGATCAGGCCCCAGTACCCGGCGGCCATGGAGGCCGCGCCGGAGAAGGCGCTCATCATGGAGCCGATAAAGGCGAAGGAGGAGCCGATAAACACCGGGCTTGCGGAGCGGGTGAACAGCAGATATACAATGGAGCCGACGCCCGCCCCGAACAGGGCGGCGGAGGCGGGCAGGGCCGTGCCGCAGCTTGAGTTCACCACCGCCGGCACCGCGATGGTGGCGGCCATGATCGCCAGAAGCTGCTGCAGGGCAAACAGAAGGGTCTGGCCGAATTTGGGCCTGTCCTTAATGCCATAGATCAGATTCATTTTTCTATCTCCTTATTATATTCTTCAACCAAAAAGCATAACATTCCCGCCCTTGCCTGTCAAGGGCGGGAACGCGAATTGAAATCTTTTGTAAACGGTTTGCTCAGGGCTCCTCCCAGGTGCGGTCGCTGATAATATACCGTGGCCGGGCCTTGGTTTCCAGGTAGATCTTTCCGATATACTCCCCGATGACCCCCAGGCAGAGGAGCTGGATGCCCCCCATCAGGCAGACGATGCAGACCGTGCTGGCCCAGCCGGTCACGGTGTTGCCCATCAGGCCGCTGACCACCGCCCATATGACCCCGATGAAGCTGAGAACCGCGATCACCAGGCCCAGGCCCGTGATCAGGCGGATGGGCCGGACGGAGAGGCTGGTGATCCCGTCGAAGGCCAGGGACAGCATTTTCCGCAGGGGATAGTGGCTCTTTCCCGCGATGCGCTCATGGCGCTCATAGTAGACGCTGGTGCTTTTAAAGCCCACCAGGGGAACCATCCCCCGGAGGAAGATGTTGACCTCCTTAAAATTCGCCAGCTCCTGTAACGCCCGGCTGCTGATCAGCCGGTAGTCCGCGTGGTTATAGACTACCTCCGCGCCCATCCAGTTCATCAGCTTATAAAAGCCCTCGGCGGTGAAGCGCTTGAAAAAGGTGTCCGTGTCCCGGCGGCTCCGCACCCCGTAGACGATCTCGCACCCGTCCAGATAGGCGTCCACCATCTCGTCCATGGCGTTTATGTCGTCCTGGCCGTCGCAGTCGATGGATATGGTGATGTCGCACCGGTCCTTGGCCTCCATCAGCCCTGCCAGCACTGCGTTCTGATGGCCCCGGTTCCGGCTCTGGGAGATGCCGATATAATGGGGATCCTCCGCCGCCAGGCGGCAGATGATCTCCCATGTGCCGTCCTTCGATCCGTCGTTCACAAACAGGATTCGGCTGTCCTCCGAGATCTTTCCCGCCCCCATGAGACTGTTCAGCTTCTCCAGAAACATCCCGCTGGTAATAGGCAGCACCTGCTCCTCATTGTAGCAGGGAATTACAATATATAAACAAGGTCTCTCCATCCCGCGCTCCTTTCGAAAAAACCACGCTGTCCGCCGCCCTACTGAAAATTTTTGCGGGAATACGCAAAAATTTTCAGCAGACGGTGCTTCCTTCCCTTAGTATACCACCGCGCGCCCCAAAAGCACAACAAGGGACTGGGCCAAAATCATCATCCTGGCTCTCCCTGCGGAAAATTTTTTCATTTTTCGGGAACCTTTTTCTCCTGCCCTCGTCTAATAGACAGACGCAATACGAAATACATATCCGAAAGGAGAGGTTTTGATGAAACGGTTGCTTTGCCTTGCGCTGGCCCTGGTCATGGCGTTTGCTCTCAGCGCCTCCGCCTGGGCGGAGGTGGAGATCGTGGAGGTGGAAGGGGAGGCCGCCGAATCCGGGGCGGGGCTGGAATCCACCCTGTCCGACGTGACCCTGGCGGTGAAGAACACCCTTGGTATATCCGACGACTACACGGATTTTTACAGCAGCTACAGCGACGATATTCTCCCCCAGTGGTATCTGACCTGGTCAGGCGACACGGAGCAGATCTCCGTCACCGCCAGCGCGGAGGGGCTGGTGCTGGACGTGTACCGCTGGAACACCTCTGACAGCTACGACAGCTTCTATGGCTTTGACGCCGCCTTCCCGTCCATCGGCCAGGAGGAGGCCCTGGCCCTGGCGGAGGACTGGCTCGCCCGACTTCTGGACGGGGACGAGACCGCCTGCATCGACAGCGTCCGCACCTCTTTGGGGACGGACGGCTATTACCGCTTTTCCGGCACAATCCTTATAAACGGGCTGGAAAGCCCCGTCACCTTCTCCCTCAGCATCGACGGGGACGGGCTTTACAGCTACTACCGCAGCGACGAGTATGACCCCTATGTGGGGGAGACCCCGGCGGCCCAGTCGGACATCACCCAGGCCCAGGCCGCCGCAGAGCTGGCGGAGGCGGTGGCCCTGGAGCTTTACTACGTCACGGACGAGGACGGCGTGGCCCGGCTCCAATACGTCCCCTGCGGGCCGGATATGGTGGTGGACGCCCTGACCGGGGAGGCGGTGGATATGGACGCCCTGTACGCCTCCCTCTCCGCCGTCAATTCCAGCCGCTCCACCATGGCCTATGCCGCCGACACGGTGGCGGAGGAGGAGACGGCGGATGCCGGGGGCCTTACGGAGGTGGAGCTTGCCTCCATTGCCAACTACGGGGAGGCAATGAGCCAGGCGGAGCTGGACGCGGCCCTCCGGGCTGTGGAGACCCTGGGCCTGGCCGACGGGTACGCCCTGCAATCCTGCTCCTACAGCATGGACAGCGACACGGGGGACGTCACCGCCTCCCTGCGGTATACGGCGGAGGTGACGGCGGAGCGGCTTTTCGGCTACTCCCTGGAGGAGTTTGAGGAGTACCAGTCCTATGGCTACAGCCTGAACGCCTCCAAATATATCACCGTGAACGCCAAGACCGGGCAGATCACCTACGTTTACACCAGCTATCCCCTCTATGAGGAGGACGAGGACGCCCGGATGGACGAGGCTGAGCAGCAAGCCGCGGCGGAGGCGTTCCTGACCGACATTGCCGGGGAGATGTTCGCCGAGAGCGGTCTCTGCACCCTGAGCGGCTATGAGGAGAAAAGCGGCTACACCTACGCCCGGCTCCACGACGGGTATTTCTACCCGGAAAATTACCTCTACGTCACCGTGAACCCCGCCACCGGCGCCATAGACCGATATGACTACGTCTGGGACGAGGAGACGGAATTTGCCGATTCCCAGGGTATTGTGGATGAGGCGACCGCCACAGCCGCCTATGTGGACGCCCTGGAGGTGACGCTGGGCTATGTGGCCTGGCCCCTGGCTATCGGGGATTCGGAGGACGAGGCCCTGGCCCGCTGGGCGGCGTGGGGCTATGACTATGTGCAGACCCTGCGCCTGGCCTGGTATTTTAACGGCGTGGACAGCGTGGACGGCATCGACGCCCTGACCGGCCAGCCGGTGGGGGAGGACGAAAGCGACGCGGGGGACTATGCCTACGACGACCTGGAGGACGTGGCCCAGGCAGAGATGATCCAGGCCCTGGCCCAGGCGGGCATCGGCTTTTCCGGCGGCTCCTTCCAGCCGGAGGCGGCGCTGACCCAGCGGGACGCCCTGGTTCTGCTGATCCAGGCCAACGGCTCCACCCCCAGCCTGACGGACGACGAGCGCCTCCAGCGCCAGGCGGTGAACGCGGGCTTCATCACCGCCGGGGATTTTGACCCGGACAAGACCGTTACCCGGATGGAGTTTCTCACCATGCTCATCGGGGCCTCCCGCTATGGGGACGCCGCGGAGCTGACCGGCGTCTGGGCCAGCGGCTTCACCGACGTGGACGAGACGGAGGAAGGCTTCGCCGCCGTCGCCAAGGCGCTGGGCCTTGCCGACGGAGACACCCTCCGCCCGGATGACCCCTGCACCCGCGCCGAGGCGGCGGAAATCCTGTATCGGTTCATGAGCCGGTAAGGGGAGAAAATACCCAACCCCGGCAGGCCATACGGTCTGCCGGGGCTGGTTTTTTGCGGATATGGAATTTTACCGCTTCTCCTGCAGGAGATCGTTTTTGATGTTCCAGAGCTTCTGGGACAGGTCTACATAGTAGTGGTGGGGGTTCTCGAAGCGCTGAACCTCCTCCCAGAGGGAGTCCACCTGCTGGGCGCAGTAGGTCTTTATCTCCTGAAGGGCGGGGCGGCGGTAGACAAGCTCCCCGTGCTGGAAGATCGGCTCCAGAAGCTGGCGGGCGGTGAAGTCGGTCAGCTCCTTTTCCTTCCAGGTGGCGTCCGGGTCGAAGATGGTCAGGGGCTTTGTGTCGTCCACCGTCTCGTCGTAGACGCAGAGGTAATCCGCCATGGCCTTGCCCGTGTCCCGGCCATAGAAGCGATAGAGCTTTTTGAAGTGAGGATTGGTAATTTTATCCAGATTCTCGCTGATTTTGATTTTCGGGGTGATGTTCCCTGCCTCGTCCTCCACGGCGGCCAGCTTATACACCCCGCCGAACACCGGCTCGCTGCGGGCGGTGATCAGGCGTTCGCCCACGCCGAAGGTGTCAATGCAGGCCCCCTGGCTGATGAGATCCTGAATGAGGTACTCGTCCAGGGCGTTGGAGCAGGTGATGGTACACTCCGTCCAGCCCGCCTCATCCAGCATTTTCCGGGCCTTCCGGGTCAGATAGGCCAGGTCGCCGGAGTCCAGGCGGATGCCGCATTTGGTGATGCCCTGGGGCTTCAGGATTTCGTTGAAGGCCCGGATGGCGTTGGGAACGCCGCTTTGCAGGGTGTTGTAGGTGTCCACCAGAAGCGTTGCGTTGGTGGGATAGGTTTGGCAGTAGGCCCGGAAGGCGTCCAGCTCCGTGTCGAACATCTGCACCCAGGCGTGGGCCATAGTGCCCCCGGCGGGAACGCCGAAAAGCTGGTCGGACAGGGCGCAGGCCGTCCCCGCGCAGCCGCCGATATAGGCGGCTCTGGCCCCCAGAATGGCGGCGTCGGAGCCCTGGGCGCGGCGGGAGCCAAACTCCAGCACCGTCCGCCCCTGGGCGGCCCGGACAATGCGGTTGGCCTTGGTGGCGATCAGGCTCTGGTGGTTCAGGGCGCAGAGCATATAGGTCTCCAGAAGCTGGGCCTGGATGGCGGGGGCGCGAACGACCAGAATCGGCTCCCTGGGGAATACCGGCGTCCCCTCTGGCACGGCCCAGATGTCCCCGGTGAAGTGGAAATTGGCAAGATAGGTCAGATACTCCTCCGAGAATATGCCCCGGCCCCGGAGATAGGCGATGTCCTCCGGCCCGAAGTGAAGATCCTGGATGTAGTCGATGACCTGCTCCAGACCGGCGGCGATGGCAAAGCCGCCCCCGTCCGGCACGGTGCGGAAGAACAGATCAAAGTAGGTGATCCTGTCTCCCATCCCGCTGGCCAGGTAGCCGTTTCCCATGGTCAGTTCATAGAAATCGCACAGCATGGTCAGGTTTAAGCCCTTTTGTTCTCGCATTTGTCTGTCCTCTTTCATTTTTTGTAATATTAATTACCTATTATAACGTTGATTTGCGCGGAAAGCAAATATATAATATAGAGGAATACCATCTTATTTTTCATGGGATAGTATAGATACCACGCAAGAACATGAGAAGGAGTTCAGTTAGATTATGGAGCTTACCACAGAGCGGCAGCACGAGCTGGAGCGGCTTTGCCGCCAGTTCCGGCGGGACGTGCTGACCGCCATCCACAAGGCCCAGTCCGGCCATCCCGGCGGGAGCCTTTCCGTGTGCGAGATACTGACGCTGCTGTATCAGCACCGCATGAATATCCCCTCCCCGGAGGATCCCAACCGGGACAGACTGGTGCTGTGCAAGGGCCACGCGGCCCCTATGCTGTATCGGAACCTGGAGGAGCTTGGCATCCTGCCCAGGGGCTGCATGGACGGCCTGCGGCAGTTCGGCTCTCCCCTGCAGGGACACCCCGCCATCCACACGCCGGGGGTGGATATGCCATCCGGCCCGCTGGGCATCGGTCTCGCCGCCGCCCAGGGCATGGCCATCGGCCTGAGGCTGAATCATTCCCCCGCGAGAGTATACGCCGTTTTGGGCGACGGGGAGCTGGACGAGGGGGCCGTTTGGGAGGCCGCCGCCTCCGCCCCGAAATTCCGGCTGGATAATCTCTGCGCCGTGGTGGACTACAACAAGGTGCAGCTTGACGGCACCACGGAGGAGATCATGCCCCTCCGGGATCTGGAGGCCAAGTGGACGGCCTTCGGCTGGCACACCGTCCGGGTGGACGGCCACGACCTGCGGGCCTTGAACAAGGCCTTCGACGCGGCGGAGGCCACCAAGGGCAAGCCCACCGTTATCATCGCGGACACCATCAAGGGCAAGGGCGTCTCCTTCATGGAGGGGCAGGCCGGGTGGCACGGCAAGGCCATCGACCCGGACAGCTACGCCCAGGCCATGGCAGAGCTGGAGGAGGTGCGCTCATGAGCAAGGCCATACGGGATATTTACGGCGAGACCCTGGTGGAGCTGGGGGCCGAGAATGAAAACATCGTGGTGCTGGACGCCGACCTGTCCGGCTCCACCAGATCCAAGATGTTCGGGCAGAAATACCCCGACCGCTTCTTCAACATGGGCATTGCGGAGTCGGACATGGTGTCCTGCGCCGCCGGTCTGGCCTCCGTGGGGAAGATCCCCTTCGTGAACACCTTTACCGTGTTCCTCACCACCCTGGGCCTGATCGCCACCCGCGCCCAGGTGTGCTATGGAGAGCTGAACGTGAAGCTGGCGGGGGGCTACTGCGGGATGTCGGACGCCCTGGACGGGGCCACCCATCACGCCACGGAGGACATCGCCGTCATGCGCTCCCTGCCCAATATGCAGGTCATCGTCCCCGCCGACCCGGCCTCCTGCCGGTGGGCGGTGCGGTACGCGGCGGCCCATCAGGGGCCGGTATACCTGCGGCTGAGCCGGGAGACGTACCCCGACCTGTACCCCGCCGGAACCACCTTCCAGCCGGGGGAGGGGAGGATCGTCCGTCCGGGGACGGACTGCACTGTGTTCGCCATCGGCATCATGGTGCATAAGGCCCTGGAGGCGGCGGAGCTGCTGGCCCCCCAGGGCATCAGCCTGGAGGTCATCGACCTGGTCAGCGTAAAGCCCATCGACCGGGCGCTGATCCTGGAAAGCGCCGCCCGCACGGGGGCGGTGGTCTGCGCCGAGGAGCATCAGATTTACGGCGGCGCGGGCAGCGCCGTGGCGGAGGTGCTGGCCTGGGGCGGCGTGGGCGCCCCCACGGAGTTCGTGGGCATACAGGACACCTTCACCGAGACCGGCAAATATGCGAGCCTCCTGACCGCCTACGGCCTGGACGCTCCGGCGGTGGCGCAGGCCGTGCAGCGGGCCGTGGCGAGAAAATGACCAGCTTCTTTTGTCCGGGCCGGACGGAGCTTGCGGGAAACCACACCGACCACCAGCGGGGCCGGGTCATGGCCGCAGCCATCGACCTTGGCATGACGGCGGAGGCCGCCCCCAACGGCACGGGCCTGATCCAGGTATACTCCCAGGGCTTCGCCCCGGTGGAGATCTCCCTGGACAGGCTCTGGCCCGATGAGAAGGAGGCGGGAACCCCCGCCGCCCTGGTGCGGGGCATGGCCGGTATTTTAGGCCAGCGCCCGGCCCTCCAGGGCTTTGTGGCCCATGTGGAGAGTCAGCTTCCCCCCGGAAGGGGACTGGCCTCCTCCGCCGCCTTCTCCGTGCTGATGGGGTATATCATGACCTTCTTTTCCCAGGACGGCCCCGCCGCGCCGGAGACGCTGGCGCGGGCGGCCCAGAAGGCGGAAAACCGCTGGTTCGGCAAGTCCTGCGGCCTGATGGATCAGATGGCCTGCGCCCTGGGCGGCGCGGTGTATATGGACTTGCAGGAAAATAAATTCATCCCCATCGCCTGCGACATGGAGGCGCTGGGCCTGACGCTGTGTCTGACGGACACCGGCGGCAGCCATGCGGGAGCTGAGGACGCCTATGGCCGGATCGGGCAGGATATGGCCCAGGTAGCCCAAAGCTTCGGGCAGACCTTCCTGGCCCAGGTGCGCCCGGCGGATTTTGAGGCCCAATGGCCCTTCCACCAGGAGGAACGCCCCTGGCGGCGGGCGCGGCACTTTTTCGACGAGTGCCAGCGGGTCTCTGAAATGGCGGACGCCCTGGGCCTCCAGGACGGGGAGCGGTATATGGAGCTGATGAACCAGTCGGGCCGCAGCTCGGAGACCCTGCTGGAAAACATCCAGGCCGAGGGCCTGGGTTCGGAGCTTGCCCAGGGGCTGGACGCCTCGGCCAGGCTTCTGAAGGGCCGGGGGGCCTGGCGGGTACATGGGGGCGGCTTCGCCGGATGCGTCCAGGCGTTAATGCCCACGGAGGAGTTCCCCCGCTATCAGGCGTCCATGGATTTCCTCTTCGGCAAGGGCGCCTGCCAGCCCGTTCACATCAGCCCCAGAGGCGTAGGCGTCCGCAAAAGCGACCCCGCCCCCCAGCCGAGCGAACGGTAAGATAGCTGCGCCGGGCGGCTCCTGCGGGGGCACCCCTCAACCGCCCTAACGGGCGGTTCCCCTCCCCGTTCAGGGGAGGCGCGGGTGCCAGCATTTCGTAAAATTTCACTTT
>JAJPYE010000056.1 GCA_021205095.1 Oscillospiraceae bacterium
CACTGATACAAGAAACTTTAACAAGTTTACACAAAACTATTGACACAATCGTTTTTCCGGCTCCGTTTGGCCCCAGAAAACCGTAGCACTCGCTTTTGTCTATTTTAATATTGACATCGAACACGCCACGACCGTGGCCATAGTCCTTTGTCAGATGCTCTATGGCAATGGTAGACATCCGTTTTCCTCCTTGTCATTCTTGACACAACAAAACAACTGTTGTATTATGATTATAATAAGCGTTGAGAGCGAAGTCAACCAACAATTATCCAACAAATGTTGTATGATGAATGGAGGAACTCATGAAAAAAAGCCCGGAAATAACAGACGCAACGCGAAATAAGCTGATTCAGGCGTTTTGCGAGATATACAAGGAAAAACCAATCAGCAAAATAACTGTGAAGGAAATTACAGACGCTGCGGGCTATAACCGATGCACCTTTTATCAATATTTTCAGGACATTTTTGCACTGCTGGAGTATGTTGAGCGGGAAATGATTGAAACGGGCCTGGAAAAAATAAGTACGCTTCAGCCAGAGGCTTCGGATTTCAACCGGCAGTTTGTGCTTGTGCTTTCAGAGGTCCTGCACAAGCATGACTATTATTCCGTGCTGCTTTTGCGCAGCGGCGCGGGATCGGAATTTTTTAAAAAAATAAAGGAATATATCATACCGGTTATGATGAAGCGCTATCATGTTTCCGAGGAGAATACAAGGGCCATATTTTGCATGGAGTATGGATTGACAGGAATGTTGACGGTGCTGACGCATTGGCTTGAAAACCCGGAAAATTTAACGATAGAGGAGCTGGGGACGTTAATACATGGGATATGGTGTGACGGATTGCTTGCGCAGTTAAAGGAATAGGACGTATCCGCAAGAAAGATATTGTTTTTCGCCAAGCCTTACGTTAACGGAAGGAATAGGTAGCCGTAGAATGAATCGGTATTATATACGGAGATTTGGGAGATTAGCCATTTTACCCCTCCGGCGGAAGAAAATGGAGCAAATTACAGGCCGGGAGACGCAAATTCTCGAAATCCGAGAGTGATTCCCGGTCTGTTGGGTGGTATTCTCACTGACATATTGCTAGAATTTCAGGCATAAGGAACAAAAAACACCTGAGGAGGTATGCACGATGGGACAGAAATCCATAGGGGCCTTCATCGCCGCGCTGCGGAAGGCCAACGGCATGACCCAAAAGGATCTGGCGGAGAAGCTGAACGTATCCGATAAGACCGTCAGCCGCTGGGAGCGGGACGAGGGCGCCCCCGACCTCTCCCTGATACCCGTGATTGCGGAGATTTTCGGCGTGACCTGCGACGAACTTCTCCGGGGCGAGCGAAAGACCCCGGAGGAGCGGGCCAGCGAGGCTGAGGCCGCGGAGGAGAACGCCACCGCCAGGGGGCAGAAGCAGCGGCAACGACTGCTGGCCGCCAGCCTCACCAGATACAAAAACCACACCTATATCGCCATGGGCGTATCCCTGGCGGGACTGGCTGCCGCCATGATACTAAACCTGGGCTTTCTCTATGCCATCATTGGGTTTTCCGTGGCTATGATATTTCTGATTGCCGGGGGCGTCTGTCAGCTCATCTTTATCAACAATGCCTTTGCCGCTGTGGACGGGATAGACGAGGGCAAGGATTTATACAATTATAAAAGAAGCGTGGTGCGTCTGGGGGAGTATTCCTTCGGCCTTGACGTGTTTGTGCTGGGGGTGGCGCTGCCGCTGTTGTTTGTGGCCGCCTATCTGGGGCTGAGCGCTGCCAGCTGGCTTGCCTATGGTCTGCTGGCGGCGGCGGTTCTGACCGTCGTTTATGTCATAATATGCTGGGCCGTCAACGCCTCCCTGGT
The DNA here is from genome assembly GCA_021205095.1 of Oscillospiraceae bacterium. Lineage (GTDB taxonomy): Bacteria > Bacillota > Clostridia > Oscillospirales > Oscillospiraceae > CAJOIG01. Next base: position 1,857 of record JAJPYE010000056.1, read on the forward strand.
GAAAAAAGGCGTCCTGCGGATGGATGAAGCGGCGGAGGCCCGCTATTGGAAAAGGCACCGGCTCCAGCGAAAATACGGCGTCAGACTGTCCGTGGCGCTGGTTATCACTCTGGCAGTCCAAATTGGGGTCAACGCGGTGGACGCAACAGTTTTCACCAGCGGAACGCTGTTTGAAGATTACAACAGCTTCGTGGCTTACATCGAGGAGGAGGTTTCGAGAGATACCGATTATTACGGTACCGAAGCCGTTGCGGTGGTTTCTGAGCCGGAGGAAGAAGCTGTGCTGATTTATGAGGCGTTTACGGAGAATTGGGAGCCGCTGTATTTTGATGAAAATGGAAGCCCTGTGAGTGAGAGTTATGTAAACTCATTGGGCAATGTGACCTATGGGGACGCCCTGGTGGACGGGGAGGGGAATCTGCTGTGCAAGTGGGTGTGGAGAAACCGATCTGTCACCCGCCTCCGCTATGGCGATGTGTCCAGCGGTTATCTGCCCATCATTGTATACGACGAGGAGGCCCTGGCCCACGGGGACTTTGTTCTCTTCTGGATGAATATTCTGTTTGTCGCGGCCTATGCGGCAGAGGTCGTTGTCACGGTTGTCATTTATCGAAAACAGCAGAAGAAGTAAAGAATGGGGGAAATAAGGTAAAAAATCGGAAGGGCATTTCAGTCCTTCCGATTTTTTATCAGTGGGTTATTCCTGCTCCACACGGAGCTTTTCCACCCGCTTGCCGTCGGCCTCCAGGACGGTGACGGTGAGATTTTTGTAGGTCACGCGGCAGCCGGGGGCGGGGAAGCCGCCTACCATTTCCATGACCCAGCCGCCAACGGTCTCGCTTTCAAAGTCAAAAGATTTTTCGTCCAGGCCGGTCAGCTCCAGAAAATCTCCGATGGGAAGATCCCCATCCAGCTCCCATAAGCCGTCGCCGGTTTGCACCACCTCCGGGGCGAACTCGTCCGTCTCGTCCCAGATGTCGCCCACCAGGGATTCCAGCACGTCCTCCATGGTGATGACCCCGGCGGTGCCACCGTATTCGTCTGTTACGATGGCAAGATGGGTCTGGCGGGAGCGAAGCTGCTCCAGCACGGCAGGGAGCTTCACGGTCTTATAAATCCAGCAGGGTTCGCTGAGCAGAGGACGCAGGTCGTGAACCTCTCCGTCCAGCATGGCCCGGTATAGAGCGTTGAGGTGCAGAATACCAATGATGTTGTCTGTGTCTCCCTCGTATACAGGCAGACGGGAGTAGGGGGCGTCGGCGGCGATGCGAAGAACGTCGGCCCAACTGTCATGGATGTCGATGGCCAGCATATCTACTCGCGAGGTCATTACCTGGCTGGCAGATATGTCCCCAAAATCCAGGGCGGCCTGGAGAAGCTCGCTGCGTTCCTCGTCCAGCACATCCTCGTCCTCGGCGGTTTCGATGATGGATTGCAGCTCCTCCACTGCCGCTTCCTGATCGTTTTCTTCGTCCTTTACCGGCAGATGGCCGGTAATCAAATTAATCAGGGAGGTGACGCACCAAATCAGCGGCTTCAGAACGATGGACAGCCCCTTTACCGGACCGGCCACGGCAGGTGCCAGGCGGTTTGCGTTTTTCTTCGCCAAAATCTTGGGAATCGTCTCGCCGCAGATGATGATAATTACCGTATCGATCACGGTGGCCAGGGTGGCGCAGGCTCCCTCTGGCACACCGGTGCTGGCGGCCAGTCCCAGCGCGATGACGGAGCAGAGAGAGGAGGAGGCTACGTTTACCAGATTGTTTCCAATCAAAATGGCGCTCAGGGCGTCCTCGAATCTGTCCAAAAGCCCCAGGGCGGTCTTGGCGGAACGGCTGCCGTCCTCTGCGGCGTTTTCCAGCCGGAGACGGTTTGCGGAGGAAAGGCTCATCTCCGAGGCGGAGAAAAAGCCGGACAGGGCTACGCATATAAGAAGGGCTACGATGTAACCAGTCATGACTCCCGGCCTCCTTCCTCCGGCTGATTGGGAAGCTGCCGAACGATAAGCTTGCGGATGCGGTGCTTATAGATGTCGGACACGGTAAATTCCAGGTCATGGTACAGGAATTTATCCCGCTGGGTGGGCATAAGCTCAAACTGCTCCAGCGTCCACTCTGTCAGGGATTTGTGGGTCAGCTCCGGGTCATCCTCCGGATCCTCGTAGCCAAGAAGCTCAAAGACCTCGTCCACATCCAACTGCGCGTCCACCTCGTATCGACCGCCGCCCAGGGGCTGGAAGTGTTCCTCTACTACGTCCTCCTCGTCCCAGATCTCGCCGACCAGCTCCTCCAATATGTCCTCCACCGTCACAAGCCCCAGGGTGCCGCCCCAGGCGTCTGTGACGATAGCCATATTCAGCCGTTTTTTGCTCATCTCCGGCAGCAGGGCGTCTACATTGGTGCCGGCAGGGACGAAATACGCCTCGTCCAGCAGGGCGTGTAAATCCACGCTGTCTCCCTGCTCCAGCCAGGTCTTTATGTACTTTCGGATTTGAAGAACCCCGATGATATTGTCCACCGTCCCGTCATATACGGGCAGGCGGCTGTGCCGATGGGAGCGAATGAAGTCCATGATTCTGTCCACCGGCCAGGCGGCGTCCACCGCCGCCATGTACACTCGCGCCGTGAGGACGTGGTCAACGGTTACATCCCCAAATTCCAGGGCGGACTGCACCAGGTCGCCCTGTGTTTCCTCAAGGCTTCCGGCGTCAGTCATGTCTTCAATTATGTCGTAAAGCTCATCCTCGGTAACGGAGACCGCTTCCTCGTTCCCAGGCGTCAGCTTAGCTACGCCCTGCCCGATGGCCGTCAGCACGGCGGAAATAGGGGTAAAAATGCGCATAAAAAAGCACAGCGAACCTGCGAATCTAAGACAAATTCGCTCGCTGTATTTTCGTGCTATGGTCTTTGGCAGCATTTCCCCGGCCAAAAACAGAACCAGGGTGGTGGCAAGAGTACCCCAAACAACAGCACCTGTTCCCCAAAGCCTTGTGACCAGCAGGGTGACAATAGCGGCGGCAGACAGATGGATGATATTTGTGCCAATCAGGATGGTTGTAATGGCCCGGTCAAAATTGTCCAGAATCCAAAGTGCTTTCTTTGCATGAGCGTCGTTCTTTTCCTGTCGGGCGCGGATACGAGCGCGGGAGACGGAGGCGAAGGAGGACTCCATCAGCGCAAAATAGGCTGCACCCAGCAGCAGCACGGCGAGTGCCAGGATCGATAGCCAACTGCCATCATCCATAGGGGATAACCACCTCTTATTTCTTGGAGAGATAACGGTAACAACCGTTGCCCCGCGCCGACGGATGCCAGCGTAAGGCTAAAAATATTTTAATATTATACCATGAGATGACAAAGCCGTCAACCGTCTGAGATATGGAAAATAACGGAGTGAAATGGGTTCTGTTGCCGTTTTCTTTCCTCTCATGCCCCTTGACATCGGCAGAGAAAAACGATATAGTATAACACGGAAATGCCCCGAAGAGGAGCAATATCCGGGTGTTGCGCAGTTGGTAGCGCGCCTGCTTTGGGAGCAGGAGGCCGCAGGTTCGAATCCTGTCACTCGGACCAATGAATCGTAATCCGAGCTGCATTATCCGAGTGGGTAGTGCAGTTCGGATTTTTCAGTTTCCTCGATTTCATGGCGGAAATTTGGGAGGAGAAATATGGAAAGGCAGGGCAGGCGTGATATAAAATCCGAAGGCGGTTATACCATCATTTAATCTGACGAATTGTTTTGCTCCTGCCCTTCGGGCAGCACTGCAAAGCATAATACAATATAAGAATGAAAGGGGTATTGCAATGGACAGCGTATACTTGGCAAATGGAGGACAGACCTATATGCCCTTCCAGGAGAATATCCACGTGAAGACGCTTCCCTATGAACCGCTTAAAAGGCCGGAGCCTTCATATGCGCCGCTGGCACTGAATCCTACGGCAGAGGAAAAGGGCTGGGTTATCCAATCGCAGGCACAGCACTTTCTGCCTGGCGTTACCGCTGCTATGCTCGACTGGTTCTGGGCCAATATGGAAAAGGGATATTATCTCTGGGCGCCTGGTTCCCACAAACGCTTTAACTGGGTACGCGAGCCGTGGAAATATGGTTTTTTCTGCTCGGCTCACAAAATATCCGAATCGGTAGGCGAGGGCGCCGCCGTATTTGGTGGAAGCGGGGTGGAGATACAACGGCTGAACCTGGACTGGTTTCCTTTCTCGTGGGCGCTGGAGCATGTGATTGTCGAGGGCGTATTCAATGGGGTGGGAGAGTTTGTGGATATGACTGTCCATATGTGGCAGGATAGTTCCGGCGGGTGTGATCATATCACCGCAGCAGTGGCGTCCACAACCTTATCGCAGCCCCCTGATTTCGTTTTGGAAATGCTGGAACAGAACCCGGACGCCCACATCGTTCCTCCTAGCGCAACTGACCACTGTGAATATGAAGCCAGCCGCTGGCCGGTGTTTCTCCCTCAACTCTATGCCTTGTGGGCGGATCATCCAGACCCGACGCAAAGCGTCCCCTGTGATTTGCGGGTGGAAAAGACCGGGCCGTATGCCTGGAAATATATCAATCTATAGCAGCAGACGCAGCCGGGGCGGAGGGGCGCCTCACCCTGTTATCAGCTCGTATATGACTCGCACGAAGAACAGGGCCAATACTGCGCCGATCAGGGGTTTTACGATTTTTGAACCTTTTGTGGTGAAGCATTGAGCGCCTAGGTAATTGCCCGCAATGCCGAAGATACCGGCGGTCAAGCCCAGCGCCAGATATACCTGGCCATTGATAAGATATGTCACCAGGGCGGCTATGTTGGTGGCAAGGTTTATGACCTTGGTGGTTCCGGCGGCGTCGTTCAGGCTCATATGGGCAAGGCCCGTCAAAAGCAGCAGCAGAAAGGTGCCGGTGCCGGGGCCATAGAAGCCGTCGTACACCCCGATGACCAGCGCAATGACGCTGGCAAGACAGGCGGTGCGCCGTGGGGAGAGGGGTTCCTTCCCGGCGGTCTCCATGCTTTTGCTTTTGAACACATACAGCGCCGTCAGGGGCAGAATGAACAGCAGAAGAATTTTAAAGATCTGGTCGTCCACCAGCAGAGCCAGATTCGCCCCGCAGGTGGAGCCGACAAGGGCGAACAGGGCGCACAGCAGGCTCAGCCTTGCCCGGACATAGCCTTTTCTCCAGAAGCGGTAGGTGGTCAGGGTGGTTCCCATGGCGGAGCTGATTTTGTTGGTGCCAATGCTGGCGTGGACAGGCAGTCCGGCAATGAGATAGGCGGGCAGGGAGATTAGTCCCCCGCCTCCGGCGATAGCGTCCACAAAGCCCCCTAAAAACACCAGGGGGCATACGATTAAATAACGGGCGATTCCTTCCATGTGTTTATCCTCTGTTGACAGAAATTCAAATCGTTTTTATAATTGAGTTCAACTACATATTCTACTATATTTATCCTCGACGCGCCACAAAAATCTGCGCCGGAGGAGAGGAAAGCGGGGTCTTTATTATGCTGCTGTCGTATAACGAAAAAAAACCAACTGTCGGTCAGGGGAGCTTTGTGGCGGAAACCGCCGCCATTATCGGAGATGTGACCATCGGGGAGGACAGCTCCGTCTGGTACGGGGCCGCCGTCCGGGGGGATTATGAGCCGATTACCATCGGCTGCCGGACGAATATCCAGGATAACGCCACCATCCACAACGACCAGGGAAACCCTGTGGTCATCGGGAACGACGTGAGCGTGGGCCACAACGCGGTGGTGCATGGGGCTACCCTGGAAAACGGCGTGCTGGTGGGCATGGGCGCAGTGGTGCTTGACAAGGCCGTGGTGGGGGAAGGCTCCCTGATTGCCGCCGGGGCGGTGGTGACAAAGGGGATGGTCATTCCACCGAACAGCCTGGTCATGGGGATACCGGCCAAGGTGGTGAGAACCCTCTCGCCGGGGGCAAATCTGCAAAACGCCGCCAACTATGTGGCCCGGACGAAGCAGTATTTGAAGGACAGAGCATAAGCATAAGAAAAGGGGCCATGTCAGAAGCACGGCTCCCTTTTGGGTTCATGGGTTTATTTGTCCTTCCGCAGGCGTTTTAATCCGCCCATCATGCCGAAATAGATAGCCACAATGGCGACAATCAGCGCGCCCCAGAATATCCATTGCTTTTCAAACAGGATATAAGCCGCTACGAACAGAAAGGCCACCGCCAGCCCGCCAAACACAACGGCGACGCCCTGATATTCTGCCTTTTTATCTATTTTCTCCCGCTGCTCCGGGGTGGCCAGGGTCCAGGCCTGGGAGATGAGCGGGCCTTTGCACATGGCGGAGCGAATGGCGAAAATGCCCATGCCGATGGCTGCAATGACGATAACGGCGGCAAAGATGATCTGCCATAATTCAAATTCCATTGGGAAACCTCCAGCTTTTTTCCCTATTATACGCCATAAGTCTGTCCGGGCGCAAGTATGTTTTTCCTGCCTGCCGCATATGCTGTTACCAGATGAAGGAAGGGACGGTGACGGCATGGCGCTCTGGCTGGCGCTGATTTTGTTTGTGGCGGGTATTTTGCTGGTGGTAAAGGGGGGCGACTGGTTTGTGGATGCAGCGGGGCGCATCGCCCAGGCCCTGGGGATACCCACCTTTATCATTGGAGCCACGGTGGTGTCTCTGGCGACCACCATGCCGGAAATGATCGTCTCTGTCCTGTCCGCCGTGCAGGGCAAGACGGACATGGCGGTGGGAAACGCCGTCGGTTCCGTGACGGCCAATACAGCCCTCATCCTGGGCCTTGCCATGGTGTTCATGCCCGTGTCTCTGCCGCGGCGGGATTATCTGGGCCGGTGTTTGCTGCTCATCAGTGCGTCAGCAGTGCTGCTGACCGGGTGCGGGAACGGGTATATGACAATCTGGGCCGATGTGGCGCTTGTCTCTCTGTTGCTGGCGTTTATGGAACAGAACCTCCGTGCGGCCTCTCAGGAACGGGAGAACACCATTGGGCCGAGGATAGAGGGAAATATGGGAAGAAACGGAGGACTGTTTCTCGTTGGCGCTGCCGCCATTATAGGCGGCTCTCAGCTTCTTGTACGCAGCGGCGCGGCCATAGCCGCCGCCCTGGGTACGCCGGAGCGAGTGATCGCCGTCACCATGATGGCGGTGGGAACCAGTCTGCCGGAGCTTGCCACCACCATTACTGCCATTCGTCGGCGGGAGGCGGGCCTGTCTGTGGGAAATATTATTGGGGCCAATCTCATTGACCTGTCTCTGATACTTCCCGTCTGCTCGGCGGTCAGCGGTCAGCGCCTTCCTGTGGCGGCGGCCTGTATGCGCGTGGATCTGCCTGCCTGTCTGCTGGTAACGGTGCTGGCCTTCGTGCCGCTGCTGTTACGGCAGCGGAGCAGCCGGATACAGGGAGCGCTGCTGCTGGTGGCATACGGAGCCTACCTGGTTGTAACCGCATAACAAAAAAGTTGAAAAAGGAATGGACGGACATCATTGCCAGACACTTCACAAAAATGGTATACTATTATTACCATTTTTTAAGGAGGAAGAACATGAAGAGACTATTGTCCATTCTGCTGTGTGTTTGCCTGTTGTGCGGCGCAGCCGTTTCCGCTTTCGCCTCCAGTGAGGCCAGCGGGGAGGCCAGCGGCGACGCGGTTGCCAACGGCGCGGCGGACATGAACGCCACCGGCAACGCGGCCATTACCGTGACCGATGAGGGCGTCACCGAGGACGCGGAAGCGGCCTCTGTCACCATCGAGTACGCCGAGGGCGGCGTTATCAGCGACGATGTGATCTCCGGCGTGAAGCTGACAAGCGACGCCAACGAGGCTGGGGGCATTTTGGTTTCCGGCGGTGAGATCGTCATCGGCGGGGAGGAGGATCTCTTCGACGTGACCACTCACTTCACCGGCGAGGAGCTTTCCTTCAACACAGTTATCCAGCTCGACGAGGTGGAGGGCTACGTCTGGGGGACTGACAGCTCCGGCGGCGCAGGCATCATCAACAAGGGCGGCGTAGCCACCATCGAGAACGTTTACGCCATCGTCACCGGCCTGAGCCGGTACACGGTGAGCCTGAGCCAGGGTACCACCATCATCAAGGACAGCTATTTTGAATCCGTGGGCGCGGACGGCCAGTGGTGCGATATGCCCTGGTTCACCGCCCAGCTTGGCAACTCCCGCAACCTGATCGCCTGCGGCACCCTGTCGGCGTACATCTATAACACCACTGTGGCCAGCGAGGGCTACGGCTCCTGGAGTACCGATACCGGCGGCTCCTCCTTCACCTTCTACCTGTATAACGGCGACAGCTACAACTGGTACGGCGGCTACGGCACCTACGCGGACACCGGCCTGAGCGTGTACGTATATGGCTCCCGCTTCGACTCCGCCGAGTACGGCGCTTTCGTCACCAACACCGGCGTGCTGACCATCGGCTCCTCCGCCGACGCCCTGGAGGCCGAGGACGAGATTTTCCTGGAAAATCTGGAGGGCGAGGAGCTGGAGGAGGACACCCCCTCTGAGATTATCGGCGACCGCAACGCCATCGTGTTCCATGTGGTGGACACCATGCATCAGGCCAGCGAGGACTCCGGTGTGAAGGATTCCTCCGTCTCCACCGCCTGGACGACTGTTCCTGTGCTGGTTGTCACCAACTCTACTCTTTCCACTGTGGGGGCTTCCGGCGAGGCCATCCAGCAGTACCCTGTGCTTCAGCAGGCGTGGATGGATCATCTCCACGGCTCCACCATCGTGTTCCGGGGCGCCAGCGCCGACTGCTATCTGACCAATGTGGAGCTGGAAAGCTCCAACGGCATCATCATCCAGTCTGTGGTTGACCTGGACGAGAGTACTATCCAGATTCTGGACGACGTGGCCACCGAGGACATCCCCGGCTGCTGCGTCTACTCCGTGGATAACAACTGGACGGGCGACATCTCCCACGAGGATTACCAGCGGCCCATGTATCTGGACTTCGTGAACACCACCCTTACCGGCGCTATCTATACCGGCGATGTAGACGATTGGAACGCCCTGTTTGCCGATTACGCGGACATGTCCTATGTGGTGGACGAGGAGACCGGCTGGTACGTGAATGTGGACGACCCCACTGACACGGACGAGAGCTATAAGGCCGCCGACCCTACCGCGATCTACGGCTGGCTGTGCGCCTTCGAGACCTATGACGCGGTGCGCGGCACCTATCTGACCATGGACGCCACCTCCGTCTGGAACGTCACCGCCGAGAGCAACCTGAACAGCCTGACCATGGAGGCCGGGGCCGTTATCAACGGCACCGTCACCGTGGACGGAGAGGTGGTAGACACCTCCGCCGGCGGCTCCTGGACCGGCGACATCGTTGTGACCCCCGCCGAGTGATTTTCGAGTGAGCAAAACACGAGATAAGATAAGAAAAAATGACCTGGTCAGAAACGACCAGGTCATTTTTTGGAAAAGTCCACGGAGTATGCAACCCCCAGGCGGTTTGCAGGGAAAACCGCGTGCTGGGCGGTCAGACTGCGGCCCTTTCCTCCGCGATTTTATCGCATATGTTTAACCCTTCCACAGGCTGTGCAGGTTGCAGTAGGCGTAGACCGCCACCACCTCGTCGCCCTCCAGGATGGGGAACACAGCCTTGGGGGGCTGGCCGGGCTTCAGTTCCTTGCGCTGGTTGCCCTGCTTGGTTTGCAGAGAGATCCACTCGATGTAATGCTCCGGCAGCATGGGATGCTCTGTGGCACCCACGGTGACGCTGACCTTCCCGTCTGCCACCTGATAGACCGGGACGTGCTTTTCCACGGCGGCGTCTGTGGTGCCGGGGATAATCTCCTGCATTTCCTCCCCGCAGCATATAACCGGCACGCCGGTCTCCTTTACCACTGCGATGATCTTGCCACAATGTGCGCAGGAATAAAATTTCTGATCCATTCTCTGTACCTCCTCATACTGGGTGATTGATAATTAATTATATCACACATACTGCTGTATTACAAGCTTGGGCCTCTGGATCTGGATAGAGGTAAGGGCCAGTTTTCCCGTTTCCGGGATTTGAAAATTTGCGTATCCATGCTATAATAGCCTTACCATGAATAAAAAACACACGAAAAGTGATTTGGATGAGAGTCTGCGGCGGTTAGGGGGCATTGTGGCAAGCCCCTCGCTGGTGCTGAGCTATGAACACACCACGCCTCTGCTGGAGCGGTCATGGCTTCGGCGGCTTGGGCTGAATAAGCGGCAGACGGACGAATTTATGGATCTTCTCTGCCTGCACGGTTTGCTGGACAAGGGGGCAAGGTCGGTAATAGAGGCGGTATGCGTCCGGCGGCGGATAACGCCGATGGAGGCCGCTGCTCTTTTGCTGCAAGGAGAGGGTTGGCCGGAGGAGGATCGATCTGCCGGGAAGGAGACAGATATTGAGTCGAAATAAAACGATACCGGCCCGCTGCGCTGCGCTGTTGCTGGCCGCCGCGCTGCTGCTGACGCTGACGGCCTGCGGGAATGATGAATATACCCTGTCCCTGAAGGGGGGAGATACCTTCACCATCGCGGTGGCGCAGGAGCCGGATTCCTTAAACCCCGTTGTCTCCAGCGGGGGATTGGCGGAGGAGCTTTTTCTGCTGGTCTACGATTCACTTTGGCGGCTGGACGAAAACGGGGAGCCGGTAGCCTGTCTGGTAGAGGAATATAGCCTCTCCAGCGACCAACTCACCTGGACGATTCGGCTACGGCAGGACGTGACCTTTTCCGATGGATCAAAGCTGACAAGCGAGGATGTGCAGTTTACCTATGAGCTGATGAAGCGTGCCTCTGATTTGTATTCTTCCTACCTGGAGGGAATAACAAATATTTACTGCCCGGATGATTATACGGTGGTCATTTCCACCTCCTATGTAAAGGGGGATATGATGTATAATACTATCCCCATTCTGCCCAAGGCGTATTGGAGCGGCTACTCGGATGATCCTGTATCCTATGACAACGAGGAGATGATCGGCAGCGGCCCCTTCGTGTATACCAGCGGGGAGGGCGGTTGGATGCTTCAGGCCAGGGAGGACTATTTTGGCGGGGCGGCGCAGGTGGGTGCTGTTTATTTCCAGCAATATGAGACGGAGACCGCCGCTGCCCGCGCCCTGTCCGCCGGAGAGGTAGACGCCTGCTATGGACTTTCGGATGTGCAGGTTCTGACGCTGGACAGCGTTCCAGGTGTAGAGCTTATTCAAACGGTTCAGGCCAGATCCGATGTGTGGGCCATAGCTCTGAATACGGCGGAGGACAGCTTCTTTGCCAATCAGTCCATGCGGGAGATGCTGGAGTACTGCCTGGATCGAAGCACCATTTTCACACTTCTTTCCGGCGAAGCGGGAGAATCCGGCTATGTTTGGGCCAGTGCAGGAACGGACTACAGCCTGTCCCTTTCCGGTACAAGGGGCTATAGTCTGGACACGGCCCAAAATATCCTGTGGGGCGTGGCCTACGATTTGGACGAGGACGGATATCTGGAATATTACAACAATGAGGACAAAGAGGTCGTCCTGACGCTCTATTCCAACGCCCAGGACATATGGGCCTCCACAGCCGGAACCGTTCTGGTGGATGCGCTGGAATCGCTGGGCGTGCAAGTGGAGTGGACGCGCACGGACGATGATGTGAAAACGATCTGCAAGGCAGGGGGAAGCTGGGATATATGCCTCTGTAGCTGGCAAGGCAGTGACAACGCCGCAGTGGCAGGGTATCGTTTTTATTCCAAATCGGGTGATATAACCAGTTGGAGCAGCAGCGAGTATGACAGCATTTATGTAAACCTTCGCTCCAGTCTGGATCGGGACACTGTCCGAACGCTGGCTGGGCAGCTTCAGCAGATCGTTTATGATGCGTGTCCCTACATCATCCTGGGTTATGGCAGTCATGTCCAGGCCATTCGCTTCGATGCCTGGACAGGCTACGAGGAAATAGTCGCCTCCTCCGGCAGTATTTTCGGCACTGGCAGCGCCGCCGCCTATATGTCGATTACACGGTTGGAGACGGAGGAGTAAAGAAAAATCAAGTGTTCGCAAGAAAAAGCCTCCCCTGTGCAAAAGGCACGGGGGAGGCTTGATGCTGGATGGCTGCAAGCGTTACGCTGACGGTCAGTTGGGGGTAACTACGATGTTGCCTTCATAGGTACCGGAGGTGACGTCAATCTCCACGCCGTCTACGGTGACGGCGCCGGTGATGGTGCTGGTCTCGTCCACAGTCAGCTCTGTGCCATCTACCACCAGATTGGCCTGGCAGCCGTCGGTATCGGTGGAGCTGTAGCCCTTCATCTGGAACAGGCAGTATTCGGCGTACAGACTGCCGTCTGTGATGTCCACGGTGCCGCTCTCTACCAATTCAATGCGCCCGTTCCGGATGGTGATGGTGTCGTCCGCCGACTCACCGTTTACGGAAATGCCGGTGACATTCTCGTTATCGGCGGTAATGGTGAAGTCGGAAACGATGGTTTCTGTGGCCTGGCCGGAGAAATATTCCTCGTCCACAGCCACGTCTGTGCCGGTGATGCTGACTGCCGCGCTGGCCTCGCCACTGGCCTCTCCTGAGGCGAAGGCGCTCCCGCACAGGGCAAACAACATCAGCACTGCCATCAGCAGCGCCGTCAAACTCTTTGTTCGCTTCATAACCTCTCCTTTTCATACAATCCGGGGGATAGATGGGGATAATACAATGGCCCGCAAGCGATCCCAGCCGACCCGTCCCCTTTCTCCAATACGAACCGGCCAGGAGGCTTGTGATAATTTAGTTTAGCATGAAAAGGTTAAAGCAGTATTAAAAATTTGTTGAATTGCTCAATTTTAGGCCGTTTTTGCCGCTATATTTCCACAACTTTTTACATAAACCGGCCACAAAAATTAATATACCATGAGAATGGGAGAGGAAAACGCCGATGCTTTTCAAACAGGCGCTGGTATCAGTCCGCAAACTGACCGTTATACGTCACCAAGGAGGCGCTGGCGATGCCTTCAAGATTTCCCAGCGCGGTGACGAAAGCGGTATCGTCTCCATTCAGAGTGACCTCTGCGGAGATTTCAATACCGGCGGCGGTAACGGTCTTGGCCTTCACCACATATTTGCCTACGGCACTGCCCAGCGCTTCCAGCGCCCTGGCCTCCGCCTCGCCGTCAGTGCAGGAGAGAACGATGATATAGGGATGTTCCCCGATTTTCCGCCGCGCGAACACCACGAGGATGACGCCGATGATCAGGCTGCCCACCACGGCCAGCAGGAACATTCCCGCGCCGATGACGATGCCGACAGCCAACGCCCAGAACAGAAATACAATTTCAAACGGTTCCTTGATGGCGGCCCGGAAACGGACGATGGACAACGCGCCCACCATGCCCAGGGACAGCACCACGTTAGAGGTCACGGCCAAAATGACCAGCGTCGTCACCATGGTCAGGCCCACAAGGGTGATGCCGAAGCCGGAGGAATACATCACACCCTGGAAGGTTTTCTTATACACGAAATAGATGAACGCACCCAGCACGCAGGCAAAAGCCATAGCCAGCAGGACATCCAGAAGAGAGAACTCAGTGGTACTCTCCAGGAAGCTGGACTTGAAAATGTCGTTAAAGGTCATTGATTTTGTCTCCTAACTCTTCTTTTATAATATGGGGTAACATATAATGATTGCTCAGAAATCATACTGCCGACAGGCGGCGTACTTGGAGAAAGCCCGCACGCGGGGGGTGCCCTCCTGCAAAATCATGCGGATAATGTCCGGAAGGAAGGCGTCGTATTTTACCTCCATGACGACCTGGCCGGGTGCGGCGGGAACCAAGGGCGTGCTTTTGTCCAGCAGGGAGCGGGCGCATATGCCGCTGCGGATGTCAAAGTCAAAGGTGACGCGGACGTTGCCGGGGGCATAGATGAACGGCTCCCGCCGGTAGGCGACGATGGTTTTGGGCCGAAGGAGGTCGTTTTTCATGCGCACGTAAAGCTCCTGCATCAGGGGCTGGCCTGTGGCCATCATCCAGGAGAGATCGTCGCTCAGAAGCCGGTCGAGCTGCTCCGGGGTCATGGGACACATGAACTTGGTTCCCAGACCGCCGTTTTTGACCTTCTTTTCCAGGTGGAGGGAGGCGGGGTCGTCGTTGTAAATGCGGATGCGGAATTTCTCCCGCTGGGAGACGCCTGCGTAATTTTGCAGCAGGGCGGTGTCGCCCAGGTCGTCGAAATACAGGCTGGCAATTTGATAAGAGCCGTCCGGCCCTACATGGGGATCGCGGTGCATCACGGCCTGACATCGCTGGGTCAGGGCGGCGTATTCTCCGCGGCCCAGGAGGTATTTCAGCTCCTGGCGGAGAACCTGATGGTTTTGAGCGGGCATGGCAGTTGTCCATCCTGTTTGAAATTTGCTCCGCCGGGCCATAATAAAGAGCGGCTGCCGGAAGGAGTAATATCTGGAATTGTATCATAAATATTTAAAAAAATATATAGTTTTTGTATTGAAAATGTAAATTTCCATCCGTTTATTTCAACCGGGTTATATATAGTCAGATCTCTTGGAACAGTCCTCCGACCGAATTGTAAAAAATTTCCTTCACAAATTGGAAATAATTGTGGAGAATGCTCCTTTCATTTTTTTGAATTTCTATTATAATAAAAACTGATGAGCAAGAACATTTTTACTTGCAGTCAAATTTTTAAGGAGGATCACAAAAATGAAGCGAACCCTGAAATTTCTGCTCAGCGCGGTCTTTGCCGTTGCACTGATGGCAGGCATGACCAGCGCTCTGGCCTGCACCGGCTATTATGTAGGCAAGGATGTCGGCGTGAACGGCACCTACATGATCGGACACACGGCGGATTATATCACCACTGCCCAGAGCATCGTGACCGTGGTGGAGGCCAGCGATGAGCCGGGCCGTACCATCACCGTGGGCGATACGGAGGTTCCTCTGCCGGACGTGACCTATCAGTACACGGCTACCCCCTTCATGGACAGCCTGGACTGGGTTAACACCGCCACCAATGAGTATGGCGTTACCGTGACCGGCTCCATCACCACCTATGCCTGCGATGCGGTCATGGAGGCCGACCCCTACACCACTGACGGTGCGGCAGAGAGCTGGATCTGTGCTTATCTGGCTGCCACCTGCACCACCGCCCGCGAGGCCGTAGAAGGCTATGGCTACATCATGGAAACCTACGGCAGCTCTGAGACCAACACCTTCTTTATCTCCGACCAGACTGGCGTATGGTATTTGGAGAGCTATTCCGGCCATCAGTGGGTCGCCATTAAGTGCCCGGACGACTGCGTGGCCGTATTCGGCAACGAGTGTATGCTTGGCTCTCTGGCTGGCTATGTGGAAGGGGAGACCCTGCTCCACTCTGATGACTACTACACTCTGGTAGAGGATTTGGGCCTCGCCGTCTATGACGATGAGGGCAACCTGGATTCCTTCGCTTCCTACTGCGGCGATGATGTGCTGGGCGATTATTCGAACCTCCGCACCTGGTACGGCCACTTCCTGCTGGCTCCCTCCACCGCCGGAGAATATGAGACTAAGACCCGCTATGACCTGTTCTTCGAGCCGGACGAGCTGGTGTCCCTGGAAGATATATTCACCCTGACCCGTTCCCGTTATGAGGGTACGGAGTATTGTCCCGATGAGACCGGCGAGAGCGTCCGTATCATCGGCATCGAGCGCCAGACCAACTGCTCCGTCATCGAGACCTATCCCGATCTGCCCGCCGCTATGTGCGTTGTTACCTGGAACACCATGGCAAATGCGGAACACTCCGTCTATTTGCCTCTCAGCAACCTGGTAACGGATGTGGCCGAGATGTTTGACTATCTTCCCGATGATTATGTAGAACCCAGCTATCGGCTGGATATTGCCTTCACGCACTTCAAGCAGCTCTGCACCCTGGCCGAGCAGGATCGGGTCATGTATGGTGCCGGTGTCCGGGCCTATTGGGAAAGTGTGGAGGCTGAACTGGTAGCGGAGGTTCCCGCCCTGCTGGAGGAGCTGGCCGCCCTGTATGAGGAGGATCCCGATGCCGCCGCTGAGGCTGCCACCGCCTACTGCATTGAGCTGCAGGAGCAGGCGCTGGAGGATGCGGACACCATGTTCGAGGAGCTGATGTGGTACGCCATCTCCAACACGAACAGCATGGCTTTCTCTGAGCCGGAGCCCTTCGTCACCTCTCTGATGACAGAGGACTGATCGGCAAACGCCGTCGAGCTGGTTAAAAACAGACTTATCATAAGCAAAATCAAGGCAGGATCAGACCTCGGAAACGGGCCGTCTGATCTTGCTTTTTGCTGTTGTCCCGATCGCTGTGCCGTTTATGGCGCGATCGCTCCACGCTGCCGCTTTCCGGCGTTTATATTGACAAAAACACTTAAAAATGTTATTTTGCATTTATTATCTCGCGATTGCACCGCTTGCATTATAGCAGGCTGGCCTTGAAGTGCGCATGATAAATCATGATATGTACGCCCACATATCGGGAAACGGGAGAGAGCTGATATGAAAAAGACCTTGACTACGGTGCTGATTTTTGCCGTTGTGTTGGCAGTGCTACTGGGAGTAGCATACCTGGCGGAGCGCTTCACTGCGGACACAGACACGGAGGCGGAGGCTGAGCCGACGGCGGTTCCCGTCATGGCGAATACCCTCAACGAGGAAGGAGCGGTGACGATCAGCCTTTCCGGGACAGAGGCCTATATATCCGGCGTGGGGGCCATGGCGTCTGACGGGGTGGTGACGATCGTGTATCCGGGAACTTATCGTGTTACCGGCCAGATGACGGACGGTCAGCTTCTTGTGAACTGCGAGGATTACGACGGGGCGGTATATATCATCCTGGACGGGGCGGACATCAGCTACTCCACCGGCCCGGCGCTGTATGTGGCCCAGGCGGATGAGACCGTCATTGTTCTGGCGGAGGGGACGGAAAACATCCTGCGCGACGGGACGGACTATACCATCCAGGAGGCCCAGGGCCAGCAGTCCGGCGCAGCCCTTTACAGCGCGGACGAGATCGTAATACAGGGCGAAGGCGTCCTGACGGTCATCGGCCAGGCGGCGGACGGCATCCGTAGCAAGGACGGCCTGACCATTGAAGCGGGCAGTCTGTCCGTCACGGCGGCGGACGACGGTATTCAGGGCAGCGACCATGTGACCGTTACCGGCGGCGTTGTGGCGGTCGCATCCGGCGGGGACGGCATCCACACCACAGAGGGGGCCGTGACAGTTTCCGGCGGCAGCCTGACCATTGCCAGCGGGGGAGACGGCATTGACGCCGCCGCAGAGGTGTCCGTTGCCGGTGGAACGCTGAATATCACTGCCGGCTCCGGGCCGGAGAATTATGCGGCTATCGCCCTGGCGGACGCCAGCGCCAAGGGCTTGAAGGGAACAGAGGTAATGATTTCCGACGGAGCGGTGACGATTTCCGCTGCGGACGACGGCCTGCATGGAGACAATGTGACCGTTACCGGCGGTACCGTGACCATTGCCACCGGGGACGACGCGCTGCGGGCGGACGGAACCGTTACGCTGGCCGGGGGCGTGATTACGGTGACAGAAAGCTATGAGGCGCTGGAAGGGGCCGGGGCGGTCATCTCCGGCGGAGCGATAACGCTGGCGGCGGAGACAAACGGCATGGACATCGGCACCGGCGGCCTGACACTCAGCGGCGGCAGCGTTGCGCTGACGGCTGCACGGCCCGTCAGCGTGGACGGGAGCGTTCTTCTGACAAGCGGCGCGGCGTATCTGACCGCCACGGGGGATGAGGCTCCCATGGAGTTTGAGAGCATCGCCGTGACCGGCGCGACGCTGGCAGTGTTCGCCAATGTCGATTCCGCCGCCTTCCAGGCGGGCGGCACGGTGCCAGGCTCCATGCTGTTCGTTCTCCCGGCGGCTGTGGAGGCGGGGACGGCTATGACCTTGGCCGACATCAGCGGCGCGGAACTGTTTACCCTGACGCCGGACGCGGACTGCTCCGCCGTCCTCATCGCGAGCGGCGCGCTGGCTCAGGGCCAAAGCTACACCCTGACTGCCGGGGAGACATCCCTGACCGGGACGCTGAGCGCGGATTGTACTGTCGTCACCTATGAAGCGGCCTACGCCGCGAACGGAGAAATGTGGGCAAGTGGCGAGATGCCCGGAGGCAGCGGGATGGGCGCAAGCGGCGAAATGGGAGCGAGTGACGAGATGTCCGCCGCGCCGATGGCGTCCTGAAGGATTTCGGCTGTATAGAACGAATAGATATGCCTGAAAGGGGCGGCGGCGCGGATGTGCTGGCCGCCCTTTTCCATGGAAATAGGGAAAAAACGTGCCCATTGGCGGGGAAAATTTGTTGTTTTTTCCGACTTTGAAACAGAATGTCATATGATATAATAATAAAGTATATAAGCGCCACTTAATTTTAAAAGCATGAAAGGAAGCAAGAACAGTCATGAAAGCACTCATGAAAAAGGCCCTGGCGGTCATGCTGGCGGCGGCTATGGCCGTGTCCGTCACCATGGTCAGCGCCTCGGCCTGCGCGTCTATCTTTGTCGGCTCCGACCTGACGGAGGACGGCTCTACCCTGATTGCCCGCAGCGAGGATATGTCCAACAGCGTGGACAAGCTGTTTTACGTCAGCGAGGCGGGCGCTCACGCCGAGGGCGACGTTTATTACGGCTGCTATGGGTTTGTGTACACCTTCACCAAGGACAGCTACTCCTATACCGCCTTCCGGGACGATAACGGCGACGGCGTGGACGGCGTATGTCCGGACTGCGGCAGCACGGAGGAGGGCCACGTCCCCTATGAGGAGGCCGGTACCAACGAGATGGGCCTGTCTGTCACCGCGACGGAGACGCTGTTTTCCAATTCCGCCATTGCGGAGGTCGATCCCCTGGTGGACGACGGCATTGCCGAATCGGAAATGACCACCATTCTGCTCAGCGAGTGCGCCACCGCACGGGAGGCCGTGGAGCTGCTTTTGAGCATCTATGACACCGCCGGTACCAGCGAGGCCAACGGCCTGTTCATCGCCGACCAGGACGAGGTCTGGTATATCGAGAGCGTTACCGGCCATCAGTATGTGGCGCTGCTCCTGCCGGACGACATTGCCTTCATCGAGCCGAATATGTCCATCATCGGGGAGATCGACCTGGACGACACGGAGAACGTCATTGCCTCCGAGGGCCTGATTGAGACGGCTGTGGAGGCTGGCACCTTCATCGGCGACGAGGAGGCCAACATCATCAACTACCGGGCGTCCTATTCCGTGTCCATCGACTATCCCTCTGATTTTGACGGCTACGGTTCCGCTGTGAATGAGCGTATGATTAACGGCCTGAACTACCTGCTGGGAGAGGATGTTTACACCGAGGAGAACATCACGGACAGCGCCTTCACCATTTCCAACATCGACGAGGACGGCAATATCGTCGCCCTGTACACCAACATCGAGCTGACCCACGCCTACACGGTGGACGACATTGTGGGCTATTTCCATGTGGATCCGGTGGGCCGCCCCTCCAACCAGGAGACCAACATCTTCCAGATTTTCGCCGATGAGGAGGACGTCGCCCTTGGCACCATTGAGTGGGTGTCCATGGCAAACGACCAGTACAGCGTGTTCGTGCCCTGCTATCCCATGCTGATTACCGATACATACGCGGCCTATCAGGTCAGCACCGCCACCATGGAATTTGTCACCGAGGAGCCGGAGGACGGCAGCACCTACTATCCCTATGACCGCACTGACCGCAGCACAGGAGAGACCATCAGCGGGTTCCGCGTTCTGCCGGAGAACTGGGCCGATTCCTATTACTGGTGCTTCGACGCGGTAGCCAACTTCCTGCTGTATGACGACGCCACCGAGGAGGACGAGGCCCTGGTGCTGGAGAGCTATGACCAGCTCCAGGAGGCCATTTACATCCACTTTGCCGCCCAGCAGGGGGCCATTGCGGACATGGATGAGGAGGAAGCCTCCGCTTATGCCACGGAGGACAGCGCCCTGATGGCCCAAAGCGCCCATGAGCTTGCCTATGCCCTGTATCAGGCCGTGGCCATGGACGACACTGCCGCTCTGGACGGATTCGATTTTGATTTTTGATTCCTGCCTACAGGACAGGCAAAGCATGAAGGCCGCCCCGCAGACCGGGGTCGGCCTTCGTTTTTTGGAAAAAATTGGGATTTATAATCGCTTTACCCCTGTAAAATGAAAAAAATAGGGAAAAAAAATCAAATAATTGACGAAAAACTATTGGAATTTTTCAAAGACTGTGTTACAATTTCATAAGCATCACCAATTTTGATGATAAGGGAGACACGAAAATGAAGAAAATCCTTGCGTTTGTCCTTATGGCGGCCATTTTGGTATGCCCCGTGTTTGCCTCCGGCGAAGCGTCCGAGGAAGCAACGGAGCCTGCCACTGCGGCAGCCGAAACCACCCTGGTCCCGACTGAGTCCGCGACTACGATCGCCGCTGCAGCCGCTGCGGCAGCCGTCGTTGCAGATGAGGAAGAGGCCGACCATGCCCACAACTTCGTGATTGTGGAGAGCGTTGCTCCCACTGCCGAAGAGGTAGGCGCCGTGACCATGGAGTGTTCCGAGTGCGGACTGACCTACTCCTATGAGATTCCTGCTCTCGGCGGTGCTGCCGTCGAGGAGGAAGAAGCCGCCGCCGAGGCTGCTCCTGCTGAAGCCTCCGCTGAGGCCTCTGAGGAGGTCGCTGCTGAAGCGTCCGCCGAGCCCGCTGAGGAGACGGTTGCTGAAGCATCCGCCGAGCCTGCCGCGGAGACGGTTGAGGAAGCCTCCGCTGAACCCTCCGGAGAGATCGCAGAAGAAGCCGCTGAAGAGCCTGTTGCAGAAGCCTCTGAGGAGGCTGCTGCTGAAGCGTCCGAGGAAGCCACTGCTGAGGAAGAGACGGTTGAGATCTCCGATCCCAACAATTCTCTGTGGTACACCATTGAGATCATTATGGTCATCGTCCTTGTGGCGGAGCTTGCCATCATCATGCTCTCCTTCGGAAAGAAGAAGAAGGACTAAGTTCATCGGTCCCAGCGTTTAATTTTGTGATTTTACAATCAGGAGGAATCGCGTAATGCTCAAAAACAAAAAATTCGGCGCCTACACGATCGCGTTCGTTATCCTGGGTATCGTATACATGTTCATGTATTCCGGCCTGCAGAACGACCAGATCAACATCATCCAGACCTACATAACCTCCGCTGGCGGCGGCTGGTCCGAGACCATGACCCAGCTCCCCATGACGGTTGGTAACTTCGTCTGCATCGTGCTGACATTCCTGTACGGCACCTGCTTCATCAAGTACGGCACCCGCAAGACCCTGATCCCCTGCATCGCCCTGTCCGCGCTGGGCTGCGTGGGCATCGTGGCCGCCAACGGCCTTGACGTCTACGGCGGCGCAACCACCGGCATCTACTGGCTGTACTTCATCTCTCTGTTTGTCGTCCGCTGCACCTGCATGTGCCTGCAGATGGCCGGCTTCCAGCTTGCCGCCAGCTGGTTCATCAAGTACCGTGGCCGTGTCCTTGGCATCGTGACCCTGGGCAGCCCCCTGTTCTCCGTGGTGGGCACCTCCGTCATGACCAGATTCATCAACAACAACCTGGGCGGCGACTACCGTCCCTTCTACATCGGCATTGCCATTATCCTGGCGGTCATCGCCCTGCTGACCCGTCTGCTCCTGAAGGACACACCCGAAGAGGCCGGTCTGTATCCCGACGGCGCGGATCATCCCCCCGTATCCGAGGAGAGCGACGAGATCAATCTCACCGTGAAGCAGGTTCTCAGCGAGAAGCGCGGCTGGATCATGATCGTCTCTTATGCAGCCTTCCAGTTCATCATCAACGCTTGCATGGGCTCCATGGCCGTGCGCTTCATGGCCCTGGGCGGCGCGGAGGTCTGGATAAGCGCCACCACATACCTGGCCATGGGCGCTATCCTGGGTATCCCCATGAGCTATGTCTTCGGTTGGATCGACGACAAGCTGGGTACCGTCACAGCCTCCTTCATCCTGGGCCTGACAGAAATGATTCCCGTCATCGCTCTGTGGATTATGCCGGAGGGCGGCAGCGTGCCTCTGGAGATCCTCTGGGGCTTCGGCGTTGCCTGCATGACCGGCGGCGTTCCCACCATGCACCCCGCATCCATCACCTATGCCTATGGCCGTCGTGAGTATCAGTCCGCCAACCGTATCATCATGGCTATCCAGCTCATCCCCTCCGCCTTTGCCGCTATGATGATGGTGGCCCTGATCGGCGCGGGCAAGGCCGGCACCGCCTACTTCATCCTGCTGGTCGTTATCATCATCGGCCTGATCGCCACCGCTATGATGCGTTCCATCCCCGATGCCAACGCGGCTGACCGCGATTACATCCAGAAGAAGGAAGAGGAGAAGGCTGACGCCTGAGTTGAGCTTGTTGAGTAGCGAGTATTTGCATAACAAATCAATTCCCCTTAACTACGAAATTTGATCCCAAGCAAAAGGGGCTGCATCAGCAATGATGCAGCCTCTTTTATTTTATGGTTCTATATCAGGAGTGGGGGAGAGGAAAAAATAGAGCATGGAAGACAGGAAGTCAGGGGAAGACTTTGGCTTCCGTTAGTTATGAAGAGTGCAAGCAGAGGATTCTGCTGTAGAGACATTTGAAATTCCGTACACTGTGTAAACCTGTATGAGAAACCTTAGTTTTGTGATTGCACCTCTCAGAAAATCCGTTTGTCCTGGGGACATTGAAGAAATTGAATATCTCCCGAAGCCAGTTGCGGTAGGCTTTCTCACAGTCATCCAACGCTGTATGGTTCGCGGTGTGCAAGTGTTCAAACCAGAAACTGAAGCCGTTCCATCTCCTTGCAAGGTGAGCTTGCCTACATAGCTGAGATGAATTCGTTTTTGATTTCATAATAAATGTGGGGATCAGGCAAAGACCTGACCCCCACAACTTATTTTAGAGCCTTTGTTTTACATACCTTAGAACAGCTCGCTCAGAACGGCGGCGTATTCCGCGTTCTGGAATATCTCGTTTACGAAAGCGTCCCAGTGGCGGGCGTCGGTCTCGGTGTTGCCGAAGACGTAGTCCTCCTGGCCATAGTCGATGACGTCAAAGCCGGGGACGGCCTTGCTCGCGCCGCTGTTGCGGTAGGCGAGAACATCCGCCAGGGAGAAGGAGACTTGGGTCACGTCCTCGTAATCCACCCAGTCGCTCAGATCCTTGCCGGTAGCGCTCTCGGCGGTGCCGTTGGTGGTCTGGGTCTCAGCCTCGGCCTTCTCGATCTCGATGCCGCTGACATATTCGCCGTACATCTGGTCGATATACAGGGAGATGGAGCTGCCCAGTACCTCAGAGGGTACATGGCCGCCGTCCCACTGCCACTCGATGACAGCGTCTGTCCCGGCGTTCAGCCAGGCGATCTCCAGGTTCAGGGAGGTCATCATGGGCATATCGCCCTCCACAGCGCCCATGACGATGCGCGTCCAGGTGGGGTCGTCGGTGCCGTCAGCGCCGATGTAGTTGAGGGGGTTATACAGGCTCACGATGTTGTTGCCGTATTTGTCGCCGGCCTCGATCTCCGCAATGTCGGCGGCGTAGGCCTCGGCCATCTCCTCAAAGGTGCTGTAATTGGAGGAGTTGGAGCCGCTGCCCGCGGCGGCGGTGCTGCCCGCGTCCGGGCCGCCGGAACGGATGTCGTCTCCGTACAGCTCCAGGGCGGTGTCCTCAGATTCGGCGCTGGCCTCGCCAGAGGCCTCGCCAGAGGCCTCGCCAGAGGCGCTGTCAGCGAAGTCCGCCGCGCCGTTCATGCCGCTGGTCATCATTTCGCCGGAAGCCCCGCCAGGGCCGCCGCCGCTGCTGGAGGAACTCTTGGCATACCGGCCTTCGATGAAGGCCACGGCCTTATCCTCGCTGGTCATGGCGGCGACTTCCTCATCGGAAAGGGCGTTGCCGTCCTCGTCGAACCAGGTCCAGCCGCTGGCATAATCCAGGTTGTCCAGATACCACTGGAGGTTTTCGGTGAACTCCGCGAGGTACAGGTCAAGATAGGTGCCGTAATAGCCGTTGGTCTCAGGATAGGCCTCCAGGTCATACTCGATGGTCAGGGCGATGGTGCTGTTCAGCTCCCCGTCGCCGTCCAGGTCAAAGCCCACGGCGGATTCCTCCACTGTCAGGTTCTGGTCGTTGATGTATTCCATGTAAGCCGCGGAGAGGTACTCGGCAAGCTGTGCCTGGAAATCGGTGTTGAAGTCATAGGTGGTGTCCATGTAATACTCGAACGCCTGGGCCATATCGCCCTCATACAGGGAGGTGATGGCGCTGTAGGCCACGCAGCCCCAGGCGCCGTCGGAAAGCTCTACCTCCTCGCCGTCGATGGTGACGGTGGTGGAGTAGGTGCCGTCCTCGTTGAGATACACGCCCACGGCGCCGGCCTCGATCTCATAGTCATAGAAGTCGGGGTTGTTGGAGGTGGCGGCAAACATGGTGGCATGGGCCGCGCCGCCGGAGCCGCCGGTGGAGACCAGCAGGTCAACGTTGCCGGGCAGGTTCCCCAGCAGGATGTTATACTTCACATACCGGGCGGCGTTTTTCTGGTCTACCAGGCAGGAGGGAGCGTCGCCGGTGTAGTAGGTGTTGCCGTCCTCATCGGTAGCGGTGTCCTGTTTGCCGCGGTTGCCGCAGGCCACGTTGATGTAGCC
Source organism: Oscillospiraceae bacterium (assembly GCA_021205095.1). Taxonomy (GTDB): domain Bacteria; phylum Bacillota; class Clostridia; order Oscillospirales; family Oscillospiraceae; genus CAJOIG01. The sequence goes on from JAJPYE010000056.1 coordinate 26,550, forward strand.
CTCGGAGGCATAGGTGGTGGAGGCCTTGGAGTTATTGGAGGAGCCATACCCCGCAGCGCCGGTGTTCAGGATGATGGGCGCGGTGGCGGCGGTATACACCTGGCCGTTGGAGCTTGTGACCTCCGCCTCGTAGTCGATGACCAGAGAGCCCTTCACGGCGGACTCATAGGTCTCCGCGGTGACGTCGGCCTCGCCGTCGCCGTCCGTGTCAATGCCGGTGACGTAAGCGCCCGGCACGCACACGGACACGCCCTGCTGGTTGGGCAGCTCAGGATAGGCCACGGCGGACACCACAGACAGCACCCATGCGTCGGCGCTGGCCGTGTAGCTCCATTCCTGATCCTCGTTGTTGGCCAGGTTCAGGGTTTCCTCGATGTACTCCTTGTCGGAGGCCACCGCCGTGCTGTCTTCCTCGGCGGCAAAGGCGGTCAGTCCGCACAGGGACAGAACCATTGCCAGCGCCAGCGCGAGGGACAGCAGCTTCTTCAGTTTGTTCATTGTTTTCTCCTTTCAGCACAAAGCTAACCCTATTATACACGAAAGTTTTACTTTCTTTTATACAATTTATTAATGATTCATGAACAATCTTGACTTTCCCTGTTGTATATTGATGAGATACGATTTTATAACAGGAATAATATTGATTTTATGCGGCCAGTTCCGAATAGGTGAGACAAAAGGTCAGTGAAATGCGTGGTTCTTTTTGACAAATGGGGGATAATATCGTATAATATTTTTCATATGCGTATTTAAAAAGAAAATCGCGGAGGATAAACTATGAGTCGATATGAATCGGGCAGCCAAGGCGGAAGGCATCTCAGGCCGTCGGAGGACGAAGATATACAGGACAGCCGGTACCAGCGGCAGCAGCCTCGATCTACGGCTCGTCGTCCAGCGACCAGTAGCAGTACAGCGACCCGCTCGTCCAGTCAGTCGGGGAGCCGTTCCTCCCAGCAGGGGAGAGCTTCTCAACAGGGAAGCCGCAGTGCTCAGCCTGCCAATCGCAGCTCGTCAACTGGCAGTCGTGGATCACAGCCTGCCAGCCGAAGCACTCAGCAGGGCAGCCGCCCCTCACAGCAGAGACGCCCGCCCCAGGGCGGGGGCCGTCCTCCTCAGCGGAGGGGTCGGGGGCGTGGCCGAAATATGCGTCCGTGGCAAACGGCAGGCATCGTCCTTTCGGTTATCCTCATTGTTGTGGCTGCGGTGTTCTGTATTCAGCTTGGGCGGTTGGGTATGTTGCCCAATAAATACCGCAACCTTGTGTGGCTTATATTGGCGGCGCTAAGCGTCTGTCTTCTGGCCCTTCAATTCCGCCACGCCCGCGCCATTGGCTCCAAGGTCGTCGTCGGTATCCTGATCGTGGTGATGATCGTGGGATTGGTATATGTGTCCAAGGCGCTGTCTACCCTGGGGAGCGTGACGGACGTGAGCGTGCAGTATTACAGCATAGCGGTGTACGTTCAGGCGGATGATCAGGCGGAATCTATCACAGACGCAGCGGGCTATACCTTCGGTATTCTGTCCTCTCTGGACAGGGATAATACGGACGAGTGCCTGAACGACATTGTGGCGGAACAGGGCGTGTCCCTGACCGCGGTGGAATATGAAAGCGTGGTGGATCTGGCCAGCGCTTTGCTGGATGGAGATGTGCAGGCCATTGTAATGAACACCTCTTATCTCTCCGTCCTGACAGAGGCCAGCGAAGATGGAGACGTGTCCGAGGAGCTGGGCCAGTTCTCCGATGAGACGAAGGTCATTTATGAATATACCATCGAGCGCACCATCGAGCGGGTTGTTTCCGGCTCTGCCACCACCACAGAGGACGGTACCGAGGCCTACACCGGCAGCGACGGCGTATACAGCATTGACGAGGATCCCTTCATCGTCTATATCAGCGGCAACGACAGCTCCGGCACCCTGGCCAGCACCGGGCGCAGCGATGTGAATATTCTGGCGGTGGTGAACCCCAGCACCCATCGCATCCTGCTTGTGAATACGCCGAGAGACTACTATGTCACCCTGGCCTTCACCGGCGGCTCCAGGGACAAGCTGACCCACGCGGGTATTTATGGCGTGGATGTGTCCATGCAGGCCCTGGAGGATCTATATGATATTTCTATCCAGTATTATGTCCGCATGAATTTCACCGGCTTTGAGGAGATTATCGACGCCCTGGGCGGCGTGAGCGTATATTCCGAGTATGCCTTTACCAGCTCGCACGGCGGCTATACCTTCGTGGAGGGCTATAACGACGTGGACGGCGCCAAGGCGCTGGCCTTCGTCCGGGAGCGGTATGCCTTTACCTCCGGCGACCGGCAGCGGGGCGCGAACCAGATGGCGCTGATCGAGGCCGTCATTGACAAGGCTACCTCCTCCGCCATCCTGACCAACTATATGGACGTGATGAACGCCGCCTCCAGCGCGCTCTCCACCAACATGACCCAGAGTGAGATCTCCTCCCTGGTGCAGTGGCAGCTATCCAATGGTGGAAGCTGGACGGTGGAAAGCACCTCCGTTACCGGCTCGGACAGTACTGGCACCGTGTATTCCATGGGCAGTACCAACGTCTATCGTATGGTTCCTGACGACGACTCCGTCGCCGCCGCCGTGGAGCTGATAAACGAGGTTTTGGAAGGAAACTGACACTCAATATAGACCGCGCAGACTTGGCGGATTTGTCCGCCGGGGCTGCGCTGTTTTTTTCTGAAATCTGACCCCATAAAAAATACCTGAATTGACTATTTTAATATAACCAGAATGGCGTATAATAAAATCCATCAAATCAGTCAAGGGAGATATGACCTATGGAAAAGACCAGATACGAGCTGAACAAGGAGCTGGCGCAGATGCTCAAGGGCGGGGTGATTATGGATGTCACCACCCCGGAGCAGGCGCAGATCGCCCAGGAGGCGGGGGCCTGCGCGGTGATGGCGCTGGAGCGCATCCCGGCGGACATCCGCGCAGCAGGCGGCGTAGCCCGGATGAGCGACCCGGCCTTGATACGCAGCATCCAGGAGGCGGTGTCCATCCCCGTGATGGCGAAATGCCGCATCGGGCATTTCGCGGAGGCGCAGGTGCTGGAGGCGCTGGAGATTGACTACATCGACGAGAGCGAGGTGCTGTCCCCGGCGGACGACGTATACCACATTCAAAAGACCCAGTTTAAAGTTCCCTTCGTCTGCGGGGCGCGGAATCTGGGAGAGGCCCTGCGGCGCATTGCCGAGGGCGCGGCCATGATTCGCACCAAGGGCGAGCCGGGTACCGGCGACGTGGTGCAAGCTGTGCGCCATATGCGGGCCATGAACGCGGAGATTCGCCGGGTGCAGAGCCTGCGCCCTGACGAGCTGGCGGAGGCGGCCAAGGAGCTGCAGGCCCCCCTGTCCCTGGTGGAATATGTCCACGAAAACGGCAGGCTCCCCGTGGTGAACTTCGCCGCTGGCGGCATCGCCACCCCGGCGGACGCGGCCCTGATGATGCAGTTGGGGGCGGAGGGAGTCTTTGTCGGCTCCGGCATATTCAAATCCGGCGACCCGGCCCGCCGGGCGGCGGCCATCGTGCAGGCTGTCACCAACTATACGGACGCAAAGCTCATCGCGGAGGTGTCCGCCGGACTGGGGCAGGCCATGGTAGGTATCAACCAGGAGGAGATAAAGCTCATCATGGAAGAGCGGGGCGTCTGACATGGACATCGGCATCCTGGCCCTCCAGGGGGCCTTTGTGGAACACGCTGCCGTGCTGGAACGCCTGGGCGTGGGCCATTTCGAGATACGGAGCCGCGCCGCCCTGGAACGGCCTATGGACGGGCTGATTCTCCCCGGTGGGGAGAGTACCGTCATGGGAAAGCTGCTGCGGCAGTTGGGACTGTTCGAACCGCTCTGTGGGCGCATTGCCGGGGGGCTGCCGGTGTTCGGAACCTGCGCGGGGCTGATACTCCTGGCGGAGCGGGTCGAGGGCGGCGAGCCGTGCTTTGCCACCATGGACATCCAGGCGGTGCGAAACGCCTATGGCCGTCAGTTGGGGAGCTTCCACGCAGTCAGTCTCTTTGACGGCCAGCCCATCCCCATGACCTTCATCCGCGCCCCCTATATCGGCGCGGTGGGGCCGAAGGCCCGCGCCCTGGCTGCAATAGACGGGCGTGTGGTTGCCGCCCGGCAGGACAACCAGCTCGTCACCGCCTTCCACCCCGAACTGGACGGGGATCTGACCGTGCATAAGCTGTTTTTGGATATGTGCCGGGAAGGAACAAACGCCGCGCGGGCGGCGTCCTAAATGCAAAACTCCCGATTCCACGGACGGGCGAGAGCCGTGTCCGGGGTATCGGGGGCTTATTATTTATTGGGGGCTTATTATTTCTTTTTCCGCTCGCCGACCTTCATGCCGGTCACGGTGACATAGGCCACCTGTTTTCCCAGATCGTCGGTGACAGTGACGGCGAACAGACAGGTCTGGCGGCCTGTGCGGATCTCCTTGGCCTCGGCGGTCAGAATTTTGCCCTGGGAGGCGGTGAGGAAGTGTATTTCCGCGGCGGAGGAGACGAAAACGTCCCGGTCAAAGTTGGAGGCCACCCCAAAGGCGAAATCCGCCAGGGTGAATACTGCCCCGCCCATGGGAACCCCCAGGCTGTTTTTGTGCGCCGGGGTCAGGGCCATGGAGCAGCGGGCATAGCCGTCGCCCACCGCATCGATGACGCAGCCTGTGACCTCCGTGGCGAAGGTGGTACTGTAAAAAGCGTGCCGCGCACGCTCTAGGTCTGTCATGTGAGTCATCCTTTCCTTAACAAGCTCCAGTGTGTTATACCATATATTGCCGAAAAAGGCAACTGCAAGGGGATCGTATTGTACAGAAGGCCATGAAACTGCCTCTCATTCCCCACTATGCTTGATTTTTTTTGCCATTTGTGGTATTTTTTATGGGAATCATCCCCCCAAAGGAGCGATATTATGTCCCACGATGGCAAAAAAAAGAAAAGAAGGAGGTACCGCCTGCACCCCTGGCAGAAGCTGGGACTGGTGGCGGTGCTGATTGTTGTCTTTGCCGTCAGCAGCACCCTTTTTATGGATTTCAGCCGATCTTCCGAAGAGGAGGAGACGGAGGTGTTCGCCGACTCCGGCTGGAAGGATTCCGTGTATGGCTATGTGCTGGCGGAGGATGATACGCTGACCGCCACAGTTTATAACGACGGCCTTGCGGAGGCGTACCAGTGTGGCCGGGGTGCTTATGTGGAGATAGAGAGCTGGACGCCCTTCGTGTCGGAGACGGGGGAGGAATACTACCACATCTTTTATAATGGACAGTATGGCTATATCCTCTGCGAGTACATCACAGACGACCGCTCCGACCTGCTTCAGGAGAGCATCGTCTATGTCCGCACGCCGGTGACGCTTTTGGAAGAACCTGATGGAGTAGAAACCGGGAGCCTGGTGGAAAAAGGCGATATGCTTCAGGTGATGGGATATGACTATTTCTGCGAGGACGGCACCGTACATATGTACGAGGTGATGATAGGATCGGAGATCGGGTGGATCAAGGCGGACTATGTGGTGTCTACCTATGCAGAGAGCATGGAAAACTGGACCAACGATTCCAATGTTTATGCGTCACACGTTTCTCGTGGAGATAGCTATGGGGCAGGAGATGCGGCGGATCTGGATTATTGGCCCCATGAAAAGGGTGATTTTGCCGACGAGGGCAACGAGATGCCGGAGAGCGTCTATGCAATGTATATCGTTGCCGATGATATAAATCCTGAGAAAATGGCGGCCTGTTTGAAAGAAGCGGAAGGGACGGAAATCAATGCCTTTGTCTTTACCGTGTTTGACGATGGAATAGTAGCCTATCCGTCTGAGGTGCTGGAAAGCTATGGCATTTTGGACGGCTATTCGTGTGGTAACACTGCTGAGGAATTTGCTGAAGCAGTGCAGATGGCTAAGGATGCTGGATATTACTGCATCGCCCGTATATCCTGCTTTAGAGATGAGGTGCTGGCCCAGGCGTATCCTGAATGGGCTATTTCAGATTTGAGCGGAAATCCTATGGAGCTTAACGGTTCATACTGGCCCAGTGTGTACTGCCGGGAGGTATGGGAGTTGAAGGCTTCTCTGGCGATCGAGGTGGCGGACACCTATGGTTTTGATGAGATACAACTCGACTATGTGCGTTTTCCTGACTATATCATTAACTATGAGGAAGATAAAACCGTAGACCTGAAAAACACTTATGATGAATCCAAGGCCCAGGCAGTGCAGCGGTTTTTGACCTATATGACGGATCTTCTTCACGAGCATGGAGTATATGTGGCGGTGGACGTATTTGGAGAAACTTCCAACACGTATGTAGCTCCCTATGGCCAATATTGGCCGGCCATCAGCACGGTGGTGGATGTGATATGCGGGATGCCCTATCCCGATCATTTCAGCTCCTATTATACCTCCGGGGGCTATTACGTTCCCTATAAACATCCCTATGAAACGTTGAACGACTGGGCCGAGAGAGTTGCGTTGCGGCAGAACGAGTGTTCCAGCCCTGCAATCGTCCGCACATGGATTCAAACCTGGGACGACTATAATTACGAATATGACAGCCTGGCTATTCAGCGGCAGATCGTGGGACTGTATGACGCGGACATTACCGGCGGCTATATGCTATGGTATAGCAAAGGCACCCTGTACATCCCGGAAAAGCTGGAGGGCGTTATCGAGTACGACTATTATGCGCTTTATCAGCAGGCCCAGGAGGCAGGCGAGCTTTTGTCTGACTATATGGGCGTGAGTACGGACGAGGATGCGGACGAAGACTGACGCCCGGAATTGACAACCTTCCGGCCCTGTGGTAAGCTGTCGGTGTGATACAATATTTACACGAAGGAGTGTTTTACTATGGAAAAACTGACGGGAGCGACCCCGGCGCTGGGGCCTTATTCTGCGGGCGTGAAGGTGGAGAATCTGGTGTTTGTCTCCGGGCAGATACCCACGGACGCGGCTGGTAATCTGCCGGAGGGCATCGAGGCCCAGGCAGAGCAGAGCATCCTGAACGTCAAGGCAGTTCTGGAGGCCGGCGGCAGCGATTTGCAGCACGTTGTAAAAACCACCGTGTTCCTGCGGGATATGGAGGATTTTGCCAGGGTGAACGAGGTCTATGCCCGGTACTTTAACGGCGCGGTGCAGCCCGCACGCTCCTGCGTTCAGGCGGCGAAGCTGCCGAAGGATATGCCCCTGGAGATTGAGGCCATCGGCATCGCTGTGAAATAAGGGCCTGGGGGCCATGTACGCTTTTACGGTCAACGGCGTTCCTGTCGAGACGGAGCGGGACATGAAGCTGCTGCCCTACCTGCGGGACGAGCTTCATCTCACCTCTGTCAAGGACGGGTGCAGCCAGGGAGTATGCGGCGCCTGCACCATTCTGGCCGATGGCCGCCCGGTGCGGGCCTGTGTGCTGACCACCGCCAGGGCCAGCGGCAAAAGCATAACCACCTGCGAGGGGCTTTCCCCTTGTGAGCGGGAGGTCTTCGCCTACGCGTTTTCCCACTGCGGGGCCGTCCAGTGCGGCTACTGCACGCCGGGCATGGTGATGGCGGCGAAGGCGCTGCTGGATGAAAACAAGGCCCCCACCCGGCAGGAGGTGGCGAAGGCTGTCCGGGGGAACCTGTGCCGCTGCACCGGCTATGTAAAGATTGTGGACGCCATATTGCTTGCCGGAAGGCTGCTGGCCTCCGGCCAGCCTGTACCCCAGGATGAGGCCGCCGCCCTGCTGGGAGAGCGTATGCTGCGGGTGGACGCCCCGGAAAAGGCCGTCGGGCAGGCGGAATACGCCGGGGACGTGTATCTGGACGGTATGGTCTATGGCTCCGCTGTCCGCAGCGAGTATCCCAGGGCGCGGGTGCTTGCCGTTCATAAGGAGAAAGCTCTGGCCCTGGAGGGGGTTCTGTGCGTCCTGACGGCGGAGGATGTGCCGGGGACGAATAAGATAGGCCATTTGAAGCAGGATTACGACGTGATGATTCCCGTGGGGGAGATCACCCACTTCCGGGGGGATGCGGTGGCCCTGGTGTGCGCCGAGACGCCGGAGCTTCTGGCCCAGGCTAAGGCGCTGGTGGAGGTGGAATATGAACCCCTCCCCGCTGTGCTGGATTTGGAGACCGCCCAAAAGGGGGACATTGTCGTCCACCAGGAGATGGGGGAGGAGACCAACTGCTTCGCGGAGACCCATGTCGTCCGGGGCCACGCGGACGAGGTCATTGCCGGGTCAAAATATGTCGTCACCACCCACTATTCCACCCCGGAGACGGAGCACGCCTTCCTGGAGCCGGAGAGCGCCGTGGCCCAGCCCTGGGAGAACGGGGTGCAGGTGTTTTGCGGGGATCAGGGCATTTACCAGACCCGGAAGGAGGTAGCCCAAATGCTGGGCCTGGCCCCGGAGCGGGTGCGTATCACGGCAAAAATGGTGGGCGGCGGCTTCGGCGGCAAGGAGGATATGTCTGTCCAGCACCACGCGGCGCTGCTGGCCTGGCACACAAAGCGCCCGGTGAAGGTGACGCTTACGCGGGATGAGTCCATTCTTATTCATCCCAAACGGCACGGCATGGAAATGGAGTTCACCACCGCCTGCGACGAGACGGGCAGGCTTACCGCCATGAAGGCCGTCCTGCTGACGGATTCCGGGGCCTACGCCTCCCTGGGCGGGCCGGTTTTGCAGCGGGCCTGCACCCATGCCGCCGGGCCATATAACTATCAGGACGTGGACATCCTGGGCCGGGCCTATTATTCCAACAACCCGCCCTGCGGGGCGTTCCGGGGCTTTGGCGTGACCCAGTCCTGCTTCGCCGCGGAGATGAATCTCAATCAGCTTGCGAAGCTGGTGGGCATCAGCCCCTGGGAAATACGGTATAAAAACGCCGTCCGCCCTGGGGACACGCTGCCCAACGGCCAGACGGCGGGGCCGGACACCGCCCTGACCGACTGCCTGGAGGCGGTGAAGCCCTATCTTGACCAATACCCCCAGGCGGGGGTGGCCTGCGCCATGAAAAACAGCGGCGTGGGCGTGGGCATCCCGGACATTGGCCGGGTGCGGCTCGTCATACGAAACGGTCTGGTGGAGATTCATTCCAGCGCCGCCTGCATCGGCCAGGGGATGGGTACCGTCCTGACCCAAATCACCGGGGAGACGGCGGGGCTGAACCGGACCGTGCTGCGGTATTGCCCGCCGGACACCGCTGATTCCCCGGACGCCGGGAACACCACCGCCTCCCGCCAGACGCTCTTCACCGGGGAGGCCTGCCGCCGGGCGGCAACAGCATTGCGGGACGCCCTGGTAGACGCCTCTCTTGCGGAGCTGGAGGGGCGGGAGTTTCTGGGGGAGTATCTGGGCGAGACCGACCCCATCGGCTCGGATAAGGCAAACCCTGTCTCCCATATCGCCTATGGCTACGCCGCCGAGGTGGTGATTTTGGGGGAGGATGGGAAAATATCTCAGGTGGTGGCCGCGCATGACGTGGGCCGGGCCGTGAATCCCACCGCGCTGGAGGGACAGATAGAGGGCGGCGTGGTCATGTGCCTGGGCTGGGCTTTGACAGAGCGCTTCACCCTGATAGACGGAAAGCCGCAGGAGAAGCTAGGAACCCTGGGCCTGCTCCGGGCCGACCAGATACCGGAGATCACCACCGTCATCGTAGAGAAAAACCCCTCTGACCTGGCCTGCGGGGCCAAGGGCGTGGGGGAGATAGCCGCCATCCCGGCGGCGCCGGCGGCGGCCCTGGCCTACTGGAACAGGGATGGTATTTTCCGCACAAGCCTTCCCCTGGAGGGGACGCCCTACAGCCGAAGGAAATAACCACGGTATATAGGCAAAAGACGCTGTAATTTCGCTGACGAGTTCATTTTGGGTTCATACTTTCCGAGTATACTACCGTCAAAAAAATTCGGAAAGGAAGCTGCAAGTGGACAACGACAAAATTACCCCTACTATCCAAAGCTCTCTCCGGCATATTCTGAAAATGCCGAAGGAATGCTATGGGGCCAGCGGCGTTGTGGTCAATGGACGCCGCATCAAGAGCCTGGTGTTCACCACGGATGTGGCGATTATCCGCAACTGCGACGCGGACGCGGTGTTTGCCGTCTATCCCTTCACGCCCCAGCAGGCCATCAGCGAGGCGCTGGTGCGCTATTCCTACATCCCGGTGTTCTGCGGTGTGGGCGGCGGAACGACCAAGGGGATACGCACCGTGGGTCTCGCGAGAGATGTGGAGTGCCAGGGGGCCATGGGCGTGGTGCTGAACGCGCCTATCACAAACCTCAATCTGCTGGCTGTAGCCAAGGCGGTGGACATCCCGGTCATCATCACCGTGGTGAACGAGGAGACGGACATCGCCCAGCGACTTGCCTCCGGCGCGTCCATTTTAAATGTGGCGGGCGGCCCCAACACCGCCAATATCGTGCGGAAAATTCGAAAGGATTTTCCAGACGTTCCCATCATTGCCAGCGGCGGCAACACCGGCGAGCTGATTAAAAAGACCATCGACGCCGGGGCGAACGCCATCACCTACACCCCGCCCTCCACAGCGGAGCTGTTCAAGTCAATGATGCAGCGGTATCGCGAACAATAAAAAGACACCACCGGCACGAAGCGGAAAATGCTTCGTGCCGGTGGCTTTTATCGCGGGTGGGTGTGTTTATACATCGGCGGTTAAGAGCTGGCGGCTTTTCCAGCGGCCTGTGGCGAAGTATATCCAGCCGCATATGACGGACACAAAGCCCGCCAGGGCGTTGCCCCACCAGTAGCCGTACAGTCCAAGTCCCACAGGGCCTGCCAGCAGAAGGCTCAGGCCGATGCGGGCCGCGACGCCGTCTATCAGGGCAATCACGAAATTCAGCCGCACGTTGCCGACGCCGCTTATCAGCCCCAGCACCGGCGCCATCAGGGCGAAGGTCAGGAACATCCATATCATGATGAACGTATAATCGCCCGCCATGGCCAGCACCGCCTCGTCCGAGGAGAAGATGCCGAACACGGCTCTTGGAAACAGCAGGAAAAGCGCGGAAAGCACTACCCAGTAAATCATACAGATGCCTGTGGACACGAACAGGGATTTCTTCACCCGTTCCTTGTTGCCGGCGGCGATATTCTGGCCGGTGATAGTAGCCTCCGCTGTCTGCATGGAGTTTGTGACGATGCTGCAAACGGAGTTGAGCTTGCTCCCCACGCCGCCAACAGCCGAGGCCACCACGCCGTAGACATTGACCCAGGAGTTCACAAACATCATGGAGATGTTAATGGCGATTTGCTGAAAGGCCAGCGGCGCGGCCAGGCTGATGACCACCCGCAAAGTGCGCTTGTGGATGCGAAAGCTCTCCCGCTTGAAGTCGAAGCCGAAGGTCTCCCGGTGCTTATAGAGATATATCAGCGCAAACAGGAAGCTGACGAGCTGGGCCAGAGAGGTGGCGATGGCTGCGCCCTTAGCCCGCATACCCAGGCCCCAGACCAGAATCAAATCCAGTATCATATTGGTGATGGCAGCTGCCGCGATAATGTACATGGGCCGGGTGGAATCGCCCATGCCCCGCAGCACGGCGCAAAGGGTACCGTAGCCGTAGGTGAAGGGGATGCCCAGGCAGCACCAGAACATATACTCCGTGGCGTCCGTCCACGCCTCGCTGGGCGTGTTTAAAAGCCGCAGGACGGGGTCTTTGAATATCAGCCCCAGGGCAGTGACGACCACGGCCAAAATGGCGGTGAAGGACAGGGAGGTGCCGATGGTGCGGCGCACGCCCTCTGTGTCCCCGGAGCCGACCTGCTGGGATATGAAGATCTGACAGCCGCTGCCCAGGCCGATGCCCAGGGCGTACAGCAGGAAGGTGATTTGCCCGGAAATCGAGACGGCGCTCAGTCCCTCGCTGCCCACTACCCGGCCTACCACGGCTAGG
>JAJPYE010000063.1 GCA_021205095.1 Oscillospiraceae bacterium
TTCAATATCCGGTACCGAACCTATGAACTTTACACAAACTATTTTACACTACCCCCATTGGAGGCACCCATGATGTAGATTCGGTTTGTGTCTATATCAGTATTTTTGTCTATGTAGGCCTGGATGGTGTCCATGAGAATTTCTGTATACCGGCTGGATACGTCTCCCCGGCTCTCCGTGCCGTCGCCCCCGTCCAGCCAGTAGGTGGGACACTGCACCACAAGTACATAGGCCCCGGTCTGATCCCCGGAGGTGAAATAGGACTGGATCTCCGTTTCCGTCAGGGCGGAGACCTCGTTGCCAAGAATGGCCCGCTCGATGTCATCGCCGCCCTCGCCCCGGCCATGAAGCCAGATGATCAGCGGGTTTTTGTCCCAACTGGCCAGGCTGTCCGGCTCATAGGCGGCGTAGTTCAGGGTCAGGGTCTCCGTTTGGCCGGTCAGCGGGTTTTCATAGTCCCCCGTATAGCTGTCCCGCAGGGTGAACCGCTCCAGCTCCGGGCAGACGCGGTTATTGATGCAGTCGTCCTCAAACGCAATGGTAAAGTAGCTGCCGGAGGCCCAAACGGTGAAGCTGGCCGTTACGATATACTCGTCCGCCCATACGCTGTGCTCCGTGGTCATATCTGTTTCAAAGGGAGAGCCGGTGGCGTCGAAGTTCGTCACCATCTCCACCGTCACATAGCAGGAGGAACCGGACACAGCGTTTCCCAGCTCATCGGACAGATAAACGTCTGTTACCTCCCGCTCAAAGTGGGAGGTGGTAATAGCCGCGCCCTCTGTATAAACGTCGTCAATCTCCTCGTCAAAGGTAAATATAACCCGGTTCACTCCCGGCCCCCACTCGAAGCCCCGTACCACAATGGTGCCGGACAGAGCATGGGGCGTGCCGGGCCGGTCGCTGTCCGGCACGGCGGCGATCTCCGTAGTCTCCGAGACTTGAGCGCAGCCGGCGACAGCAAACAGAAAGATGGCCAGCAGAATACAGACGATGCAGGTTTTTCTCATAAACGTCTCCTCCAAATTTAAGGGCGTTTTTACCATAACAAAGTCAGTATATCGGCTGGCCAGTATCTATTTGTGAATTTTTTGTAACTTTTTTATAAATGAAGCCTGTGCAGGTCAGACATACCCATTGGGATTATTCTTCTGCCAGCGCCAGGAATCGGCTACCATGTCCTCTACAGTCTTTTCCGCCGTCCAGCCAAGAAGCTCCCTGGCCTTGGTGGGGTCGGCCCAGACGGAGGCCAAATCTCCCGCCCGGCGGGGGGCGAACTCATAGGGGACGGACACGCCGTTGACAGACTGGAAGGCGTTCACCAGCTCCAATACGCTGACGCCCTTGCCGGTGCCGAGATTAAACACCTCCGTGCCGGTGTGCTTCATGGCGTAGTCCAGCGCCGCCACATGGCCCTGGGCCAGATCCATGACGTGGATATAATCCCGCACGCCGGTGCCGTCCGGGGTGTCGTAGTCGTTGCCGAAAATGTTCAGATGATCCAGCTTGCCCACGGCCACCTGGGTGATATAAGGCATCAGGTTATTGGGGATCCCGGCGGGGTTTTCCCCAATGCGACCGCTCTCGTGCGCCCCCACAGGGTTAAAGTATCGCAGCAGCACCACGCTCATATTCGGATTGGCCGCCGCTGTGTCCCTGGCAATCTGCTCGATCATCAGCTTTGTCCAGCCGTAGGGGTTGGTGCAGCCCCCCACCGGGTCGCTCTCCCGGTAAGGAACCGTGGCGTTGGCCCCATATACCGTGGCGGAGGAGGAGAAGATAAAGGGCCCTACCCCCTCCTGCACCATGCACTCCAGCAGCGTCAGGGTGGTATCCAGGTTGTTTCGGTAATAGGAAAGGGGCTTGGCCACGCTCTCGCCAACGGCCTTATAGCCGGAAAAGTGCATCACCGCCGCAGGCTTCACCTGGCGGAATATTTCCATCAGAGCATCCTTGTCCGCCACGTCCGCCTGATAAAAGGGGATGTCCGCCCCGGTCAGCTCCCGGCACCGCTCCACGGCAATGGGGCTGCTGTTGGAGCAGTTGTCCACAATGGCCAGATCATATCCGGCCTGGGCCAGGGCCACGGCGGTGTGGGAGCCGATGTAGCCCGCAGCCCCGGTGAGAAGAATAGTCCCGCTCATCAGCAGACGGGAACGACCCAGCCGTAAGGATCGGCGGTCTTGCCCCACTGGATGCCGGTGATGGTATCATACAGCTTCTGGGTCAGCGCGCCGATTTGGAAGCCGTTGATGACGTGCTCCTTGTCCTGGTAGATGATTTCCCCGATGGGGGACACCACGGCGGCGGTGCCGACGCCCCAGGCCTCCTCCAGCTTACCGCTCTCGCAGGCGGCGATCAGCTCGTCCACAGACAGATCCCGCTCCTGGATCTCATAGCCCCAGTCGGACAGCACCTGGATGGCGCTCTTGCGGGTAATGCCGGGCAGGACGGTACCCTTGGCCAGGGAGGGGGTGACGATCTTGCCGTCAATTTTGAACATGACGTTCATGGCGCCCACCTCTTCGATGTATTTCTGCTCCACGCCGTCCAGCCACAGCACCTGGCTGAAGCCCTTGGACTCGGCCAGCTCGCTGGCATGGAGGGAGGCGGCGTAGTTGCCGCCGCACTTGGCGAAGCCGGTGCCGCCCCGAACGGCCCGCACCTCACGGCTCTCGATGGCGATCTTTACAGGGTTCAGGCCCTCCGGGTAATAGCTGCCCACCGGGCAGGTGATGATCATGAAGAGATAGGTGTGGGAGGCGTGAACGCCCACGTGCTTGTCCGTCGCGATGATGAACGGGCGGATATACAGGCTGGTGTCCGGCTCGCTGGGAACCCAGTCCTTGTCCACCTCCACCAGGGTCTTCAGGGCCTTGAGATAGATGTCCTCCGGCACGGGCGGGATGCACATTTTTTCCGCAGAGCGGTTCATCCGGGCGATGTTCTCCGTGGGGCGGAAAAGCTGGATTTTGCCGTCCGCCGTGCGGTAGGCCTTCAGGCCCTCGAAAATCTCCTGGGCGTAGTGCAGCACCATGGTGGAGGGATCAAGGGACAGCGGCCCATAGGGGACGATGCGGGGATCGTACCAGCCCTTGCCGGTCTCGTAGTTCATCAGGAACATATGGTCAGAGAAATAGGTGCCGAAGGGGATTCCCTCGATCTGGGGCTTCTCCTTGGGCGCAGTGGTTCTTTGGATGGTGATTTCCATATCCATATCTCAATTTGCCTCCTATTTGGAATTTTTGTCGTTTCCTTACAGTATATCGTTTTTATTATATTCCCAATTTCCCGGAGGGGCAAGAGCCTGTCGTAATAATTACAAAAACTTTTTCGCATTTGAAATTTTATGTCATCTTTTGTAACTTTTCTCTAGGATTTTCGTAACCTCTGTGATATAATAGCTGTGAGCGGCTATTGGCTATTATATTTCAATCGTCTTGCTCCTGCCCTTTTGGGCAGAGCCCCAGGCGGCTACGTCGGCTCGCCCTGGCATATCTCTATATCTATATACATTATCTATATACCTATATACATTATATGTAATGCTACGTGGCGGTCTGTCACAGGGCCGCTCCTGTAGCTATAACGGCGGATGAGGTGGCGCTATGAAACTAGAAAAGAAACGAAAAACGGCACTTCTTCTGTCCATTCTTTTGGTTCTGACCTGCACCGGCTGCGTGAGCGAGGCGGAGGAGCTGTACTCTCTGCCCCAGCAGCAGGAGGAATACCTTCAGCTTCAGGAGCTGATCGGCCAGCGTATTGACGAGGGCGGCGAATATGCCGCCCCGGTCGGCGGCAGCAACCGCCAGTCCGTACAGCTCCGGGATCTGGACGGAGACGGAACGGCGGAGGCCCTGGCTTTCCTGGCAGACAGCTCCCATACGCCCTCCGTATGTGTATACCGGCTGGACGAGGAGGGAGCCTATTACCTCTATGTTGTCATCGCCGGAAAGGGTTCCGCCGTGTCCAGCGTGGAATACGCGGACTTAGACGGCGATGGGATTCTGGAGCTTATCATCGCCTGGCAGATCGCGGGGGATATGCGGCTGCTGTCCGTCTATGCTCTGAGCGGCCAGGAGCCGGTAGAGGTTCTGAGCGCGGACTGCTCCGCCTTTGTGGTATACGATCTGGACGGAGACGGAACAGAGGAGCTTTTGAGCCTGAGCATCGACTACGACGCCGGCAGCAGCCTGACGGTTTACCAGATAGACGAAACGGATCAGGTCTCCTCCAGCCAGGCAGTTCTTTCCTCCGGCATCACCGAGGTGCTGCGGGCCAGAAGCGCCTATCTCTCCGACGGGACGCCCGCCCTTTTTGTGGAGAGCAGCACGGGGGAGGAGCTTCTTCTGACCGATGTTTTCACTCTTCAGGCCGGAGCGGTGGAAAATATCACCATGTCCAACACCGGCCAGAGCAGCACGGTGCGCCGGGCGGGAGCCTATGCCACGGACATCAACAGCGATCGGGCCCTGGAGCTGCCCGTGGAGAGCGGCGACGCCCTGGCCTGGTATAGTCTGGACAGCGCCGGGAGCCGCGTCCTGACTCTGACCACGTATCACGATTATGACGATGGCTGGTATCTCGTCCTGACGGACACAGCGCTGATGACCGGCCTGACCGTATCCCGTCAGGAGGCGACGGCGGAAGAGACCGCCGTTACCTTTTCCCTGACGGACGAGGCGGGAACGCAGACAGATATACTCACCATATATACCCTGACGGGGGAAAACCGGCTGGATCGGGCGGAGGCAGAGGGCCGTTTTCTTCTGCAAACGGCGGCGTCCACGGCTTATGCCGCGCAGCTCTGGACAACGGATCTGACGGAGCAGGACGTAACGGAAAATTTTAATCTGATATATCAGGAATGGCTCGCCGGCGAGCTATGATGGCGTAAGGAGGCAAACGAAACGTGAAAAAGGTATTGGTTTTGGAGGATGAGTCCAGCATACGCAGCTTTGTGGTCATCAACCTGAAGCGCTCCGGCTATGAGCCTATTGAGGCGGAGACCGGAGAGCAGGCCCTGGAGCTGCTGGAGCAGAACCCGGATGTGAAGGTGGCCCTGCTGGACGTTATGCTCCCCGGCATAGACGGCTATGAGGTGTGCCGCCGCATCCGGGCCACAGATTC
The DNA here is from genome assembly GCA_021205095.1 of Oscillospiraceae bacterium. Classification (GTDB taxonomy): domain Bacteria; phylum Bacillota; class Clostridia; order Oscillospirales; family Oscillospiraceae; genus CAJOIG01. Next base: position 5,128 of record JAJPYE010000063.1, read on the forward strand.
CCGCATAGGGATTATCATGCTCACCGCCAAAGCGCAGGAGATGGACAAGGTTACGGGTCTGATGACCGGGGCGGACGATTATGTGACAAAGCCCTTCTCCCCGGCGGAGCTGACCGCCAGAGTAGACGCCCTGGTACGCCGCGCCTCCGTGGACGAGACGCCGGAGGACGTCAGCGAGCTGCACCAGGGCCCCTTCCGGCTGAACACCCGCAATCGTACCCTGGAAAAAAACGGCCAGCGCATCAAGCTGACCCAAATCGAATACGCCATTATGAAGCTTTTTATGGATAACCCCGGCAGAGCCCTGTCCAGGGAGGAAATTTTAAACGCCGTCTGGGGCCGGGACTACTTCGGCGAGCTGAAAATCGTGGATGTGAATATTCGCCGCCTGCGCATTAAGATCGAGGACAACAGCACTATTCCTACCTATATCACTACAGTTTGGGGCTACGGCTATAAATGGGGCTTTTAAAGGGTTCAAAGGCTGGTGAACGGGAGGTGGACGGCACGGAAAAGCAGCATACGCGGGGGCTGAGAAGCCGCTGGCTCCGCTCAGGAATTCTCCTGACGGCTGGGCTGGTGGTGCTTTTCACCCTGGTCTTCTCCCTGGGCGTGCGAAGCTACTACTATAACGCCGTCAAAACCGGCCTGACGGCCAAGGCGGAATCCGCCGCCAATTTTTTTACCGGCTATATCTCCCAAACCTATGCCCAGTACTACCAAAGCGCCTACCGCTACACGGAGAGCTTTGAGGACAAGGACGCGCTGGAGCTGCAGTTTGTGAACGCGCGGGGCGTAGTGGAGGTGTCCAGCTATGGCGTCTCCGCCGGTACAAGCCCCGGCACAGCGGATCTGGACACCGCCCTGAACGACAAGACCATCGGCGTCTATACGGGCCGAAACGCCGGGACGAGAGAGCGCGTCCTGGCTGTTACCGCCCCTCTGCTGTCTGCGGACGGAACGGTAATCGGCGCTATGCGCTATGTCACCAGCCTGCGCCTGGTGAACCGGCAGATATGGAAAACTACCGCCGCCGCCGCAGGGGTGGGCCTGCTGGTTCTCCTGGCGGTGGTGCTGACAAATTTCTATTTTATCCGCACCGTGACAGAGCCGCTGGTGGAGCTGACCGGCCTTGCCAAGCGCATTGCGGATGGAAGCTACGGTATTCAGGCCCAGAAAAAATACGACGACGAGATCGGCGACCTGACCGACGCCATTAACGAGATGAGCGCCAAAATCGGTGAGACGGAAAAGGTGCAGACGGAGTTTATCTCCTCCATCTCCCACGAGCTTCGCACTCCGCTGACCGCCATCACCGGCTGGTCGGAGACCCTGGCCTACGACGAGGCCATCACCGGGGACTCCCGCCGTGGCGTGTCCATCATCGCCAAGGAGTCGGGCCGTCTGACCAAAATGGTGGAGGAGCTGCTGGAATTTACCCGCATCCAGGATGGCCGCTTCAACCTGAACGTGGAGACGATGGACGTGGCCGGAGAGCTGTCGGACGCCATTTTCTCCTACGGCACACTCTTAAAACAGGAGGGCATGACCGTGGAATATACCGAGCCGGAGGCGGACATTCCCTGTATCCTGGGCGACCCGGCCCGGCTGAAGCAGGTATTTTTGAACATCATGGACAACGCCGCCAAATATGGCCGGGCCGCCGGGCGCATGATCGTCACCATCGGAGCCACGGATAGCTGGGTGGTCATTCGCTTCCGGGACTTCGGCCCCGGCATCCCCCCGGAGGAGCTGCCCTATGTAAAGAAAAAGTTTTATAAAGGCAGCGGCAAGGAGCGGGGCAGCGGCATCGGTCTGTCCGTGTGCGACGAGATCATCACCCGCCACAAGGGCCGTCTGCTGCTGGAAAACGCCACGGACGGACGGACGGGACTGGTCGTCACCGTCATGCTCCCCGTCATCAGCGAGGAGGAGCTGACGATCGGATAAAGCCGTGCGTATATTCCTATAAATCTTGTAGAAAATCGGACAAAAATCCCGTCCGGCACTTGCGCTGGACGGGGTTTTGTTATATAGTATAGTGTTGGTAAGGTACCCAAAAAGCAAAATAAGAACGCCCTCCCTGTGGGCGTATGATATAGATTGACACAGTATAAATCAATACATTGACGGCGCGTTTTATGCGCGAAGTATTTTCGGAAAGGACTTGTTATGGCAAAAAAAGAAACCCAGGGCTTTCGCACCAGCATAGGCGGCTCGGCCCTGATAGAAGGCATTCTGATGCGGGGGGTGGACAAGCAGTCCATCGTCGTCCGCCAGCAGGACGGCACCATGGCCACTACAGTGGAACCCTTAAACCAACTCAAGGACAAGCATCCATTCTGCGGCTGGCCCCTGATACGGGGCGTAGTCAACTTTGTGGACAGCATGATCAAAAGCATGAAGGCCCTGACCTACTCCGCCCAGTTTCTCCCGGAGGAGGAGCAGGAGGAACCCTCTAAGCTGGATCTGTGGATAGAGGAAAAATTCGGCTCCGAAAAGGCGGAAAAATTCGTCATCGGCGTTGCCCTGGTATTGGGCGTCGCCCTGGCCCTGGCTCTGTTCATCGTACTGCCCACCGCGCTGGTGTCTCTCATCCCGGCGCTCCGTTCCGGGCATGACGGCCTGCGGACGCTCCTGGAGGGCGTGGTGAAGCTGGTTATCCTGCTGGTCTATATGGCGGCAGTGGCCCAAATGAAGGACATCAAGCGGGTATTCTCCTATCATGGAGCAGAGCATAAATCCATCTTCTGCTATGAGCATGGCAAAGAGCTGACAGTGGAAAATGTCCGGGAGGAGAGCCGGTTCCATCCCCGCTGCGGCACCAGCTTCCTGCTGGTAGTGGTCATTATGAGTATTTTTGTATTCATTCTGGTGAACTCCTTCCTCCATGTGGACAACGCCCTTCTGCGCATGGTAGTAAAGCTATGCCTGCTGCCGGTGGTGGTGGCCCTGACCTATGAGATGAACCGATGGGTGGGCCGACACGATAACTTCCTCTCCCGTATTTTGTCCTGGCCCGGCAAGCAGCTTCAGCATATCACCACCAGCGAGCCGGACGACTCCATGATCGAAGTGGCCATCACCGCCCTGAAGCTGGTCATCCCGGAGGAGAAAGGTTCAGACGCGTGGTAAAAATCATTTGGGATGAAAAGCATAGCTTTTCATCCCAAATGAGGGGTGGCCCGTGCGCGCACGGTCGCGTGCGTGTTTGTGGGATACGTATGATTCAATATACAGAGATAAAGATGTGAGCTATGGCAAAGACATATAACGACATTTACATTAACGCCAGGCGGGCGCTGAAGGCGGCGGGGATCGAGGCCTATGGGCTGGAGGCCCGGCTTATCGTGTCCCAGGCCAGCGGCAAAACCATGGAGCAGCTTACCCGCGATCTGTCACTTTACGCCACGGACGAGCTGGATCGGCAGGTCATGGAACTGGTGGAGCGGCACCTGGCCGGAGAGCCTGTGGCCTACATCACCGGGAGCTGGGAGTTTTACGGCATCCCCCTGGAGATTACCAGGGACGTGCTGATTCCCCGGACGGATACAGAACTTCTTGTACAGGCGGCCATCCAGCTTTTCGCCGGACGGAACGCAAAGCCCAGAATATTGGATTTATGCACCGGCTCCGGCTGTATCGGCTGCGCCCTGGCGGTGCATATGCCGGGGGCCAAGCTGGTCTTGGCGGACAACAGCCCCATGGCCCTTCGCCTGTGCCGCCGGAATGTTGAAAAAAACAATCTGGATCTGCGGGTCATATGCGTGGAGGCGGACGCCACCAAAAAGCCTCCCATGCTTCTGGGTCATTTTGACCTGGTGGTGTGCAACCCTCCTTATATTCCCACGGCAGAGCTGGCGGAGCTTGACCCCTCCGTCCGGGACTATGAGCCTGCCGCCGCCCTGGACGGAGGGGAGGACGGGCTGGACATTATCCGCCCGATCATCCGTCTGTGGAAGCGGGTGCTAAAGCCCGGCGGAACCCTTATGCTGGAGGTATGCGAGGGCCAGAGCCAAACGGTGCAGGAGCTTATGACCGAGGCCGGCTTCGTCCGCACCGGCGCATTGCAGGATACCAACGGCACTGAAAGAGTTGTCGTAGGACACATATAAATGAAACCGAGAATTTTTCAGAGAGGAAGAAAACGCTATGGCGACAAAGAAATCATCGCTTCCCCAGGTTGGCCCGGCAGCAGATAAGAAAAAAGCGCTGGAAACAGCTCTGGCCCAGATTGAAAAGGACTATGGCAAGGGGGCCATCATGCGGCTGGGAGAAGATATTCCCGTAAATGTGGCCTCCATTCCCACCGGCTCCCTGGGTCTTGACCTGGCCCTGGGCATCGGCGGCGTGCCCCGTGGCCGTATTGTGGAGATATACGGCCCGGAGGCCAGCGGCAAGACCACCCTGGCCCTGCACATTGTGGCCTCCGCCCAGAAGCAGGGCGGCGAGGCAGCCTATATCGATGTGGAACACGCTCTGGAGCCGGCCTATGCCCGCGCCGTGGGGGTGGACATCGATAACCTTCTGATTTCCCAGCCGGACACGGCGGAGCAGGCTCTGCAAATCACAGAGGCCCTGGTGCGCTCCGGGGCTATCGACGTGATTGTGGTGGACTCCGTGGCGGCCCTGCTGCCCCGCAGCGAGCTGGAAGGGGAGATGGGCGATTCCTCCGTGGGTGTGCTGGCCCGGCTGATGAGCCAGGCCCTTCGGAAGCTGGCGGGCATTGTCTCCAAGACGAACTGCATCGTCATCTTCATAAACCAGCTTCGGGAAAAGATCGGCGTCATGTACGGAAACCCGGAGACCACACCGGGCGGTCGGGCGCTGAAATATTATTCCAGCGTCCGCCTGGACGTGCGCCGGATAGAGACCCTGAAATCCGGGGACGAAATGATCGGCAACCGCACCCGCGTCAAGGTCGTGAAAAACAAGGTGGCGCCCCCCTTCAAGGAGGCCCAGTTCGACGTGATATACGGGGAGGGCATCTCCAGAATCGGCGAGATTGTGGATTTAGGTGTCCGGCTGGACATCATCGAGAAGGCCGGGGCCTGGTTCACCTGCTGCGGCGAACGCATCCAGGGCCGGGAGGGCGTGAAGGAATACCTGACCGCAAACCCGGACAAGGCGGATCAGATCGAGCAGGAGATCCGCGCAAATTACGTGAAGCTCATGAGTCCCCAGGCCGTCCGGGCCGCCAAGGCCGCAGGCCGGGCCATAGACGTGACCGCCGAGGACTTCGACGACGGCGGGGACAGTGAGGAATAATGTCCCGCGATGAGACGGGAGCGGTGAGATATACCGTCCGCTCCGTGCTGAACGACCCGACGGCGGAGGAACCAAAACGGAAAAAATCCCCCGCTACTCCCCTGGAGCAGGCCAAAAAATGGGCCACGGACTACCTCAAGCGCCCCCATTCGGAAAAGGAGCTGCGGGACAGGCTGGCCCAAAAGGGCTGCGCCCAGGAGGACATCGAGACCGTCTGCGCCCTGTGTCTGGACTATGGCTTTCTGGACGACGGAGAATACGCCGGTATGATCGTCCGCCATTACGCCGCCGGAGGCTATGGGCCGGGGCGGATAAAAACCGAGCTGAACCGCCGGGGGATCCCCAAGGAGCTGTGGGATACGGCCCTTCTGGAGCTGCCGGAGGGGACGGAGAACATCGACCGGCTTCTGGCCGCCAGGCTCCGGGGCCGGGACGCCTCCGACCGCAAGGAGCGGGAGAAGGCCGCCGCCGCCCTGTTCCGCAAGGGCTACGCCTGGGAGGACATCCGTGCGGCGCTGCGGCGCTATGGCGGCGATGATGAAGATGAATAAATTAAAATGCGGCGGGATCGTGTCCCGCCAAAAAGGATTATGAAAGTTTGCTTTACCTCGCTTGGCTGTGCCAAGAATTTAATAGATTCCGAACAAATGCTGTCCCTGGTGATGGAGGCGGGCCATGAGATCGTCTCCGATCCGGCGGATGCAGAGGGGGCGGTGGTGAATACCTGCGCCTTCATTGAGGCTGCCCAGCAGGAGGCCATCGACGCCATTTTGGAGCTGGCAGAGCTGAAAAAGACCGGCTCCCTCCGCCGCCTGGTGGTGACAGGCTGTCTGCCCCAGCGGTATCAGGGGGACATTTTGCAGGAAATCCCGGAGATAGACGCCGTTCTCGGCACCGGCAGCTTCCCCTACGTGGTGGCCGCCCTGGAATCCGGGCAGGAGCATTTCGCCCGCTTCCGGGATAAAAACGCCCCTCTGCCGGAGCTGGACAGGCTGGTGTCCACCGGCCCCGCCTGGGCCTATATCAAAATTGCCGACGGCTGCGACAAGCGCTGCGCCTACTGCGTTATTCCCTCCATCCGGGGGAAATACCGCTCCCGGCCCATGGAGGCCATCCTCCAGGAGGCCCGCGCCCTGGCCCAGGGGGGCGTTAAGGAGCTTATTCTGGTGGCCCAGGACGTGACCTGGTACGGCCACGACCTGCGGGACGGGACGAACCTCACCGTTTTGCTGAAGGAGCTGGCAAAAATTGAAGGCATTGCCTGGATTCGACTCCACTATCTCTACCCCAGCGAAATAACGGACGAGCTGATCGAGGAGATCGCTGCGGAGCCGAAAATTGTGAAATATCTGGACATCCCCGTTCAGCACGTGAACGACAATATCCTCCGCCGTATGCGCCGCCCGGAGCGGAAGGAAACGATAACCGCCCTGTTCGACAAGCTTCGCGCTCAGATAGAGGACGTGGTGCTGCGCACCACGTTTATCGTGGGTCTGCCGGGGGAGGGGCCGGAGGAGTTTCAGGAGCTGATGGACTTTTTGCGGGAGCAGCAGCTCCCCAGAGCCGGGGTTTTTGCCTTCTCTCCCCAGGAAGGCACCGCCGCCGCCGAAATGACCGACCGATGTACCGAGGAGGAGGCGGAGGCCCGCCGCCGCACGGTTATGGATTTGCAGTGCCGGATTATGGACGAGTACGACCGGCAGCAGATCGGGCGGGAATTTCAGGTGCTTTGCCAGGGCCGGGAGGACGGTCTCTGGTATGGCCGCCGCTATGCCGATTCCCCGGACGTAGACGAGCAGGTTCTGTTTACAGGCCAGGCCGAGCCGGGACAATTTGTCCAGGTGCGGATCACCGGCTTTGAGGACGGGTATCTGATCGGGGAGACTGTTTGAGCTTCAAGTATCAGCATCGGCGGCCATGAATATATTGTTCATGGTGGTGCGATTATTATGTTTGATTATTTAAGAGAAACCCTTGCTGCGTATCAGGCCCGCGACCCCGCCGCTCGCAGCCGGTTTGAGATATGGATGTATTACCCTGGGGTCAAGGCGGTTATGCGCTACCGCCGAGCCCACTGGTGCTGGACCCACGGCATGAAATTTCTGGGCCGGGGCATCTCCCAGCGGGCCCGCCGGGCCACCGGCATCGAGATACACCCCGGCGCGGTCATTGGCCGCCGTCTGGTCATCGACCACGGTATGGGCGTCGTCATTGGTGAGACGGCGGAGATAGGGGATGACGTGCTGCTGTACCAGGGCGTCACCCTGGGCGGCACCGGCAAGGATCACGGCAAGCGCCATCCCACCATTGGGAACAACGTCCTGATCGGCTCCGGGGCCAAGGTTCTCGGCCCCTTCAAGGTGGGGGACAACAGCCGTATCGCCGCCGGGGCGGTGGTGCTGTCCGAGGTTCCCCCCAACGCCACCGCCGTGGGCGTTCCCGCCAGAGTCATCAAGCTGGACGGAGAAAAGGTGGATTACGCCGGGAACGTGGATCAGGTGAACATCTCCGACCCAGTGGCCCTGGAGATGATCGCCCTGCGGGAGCGGCTGAACAAGCTGGAAGAAGAATTTTCCAAAACAAAGGAGAAATGAGCCATGCGCTTTTATAACGACTTGACCATGCAGAAGGAGGACTTTGTCCCCATCGAGGAGGGGAAGGTTCGCATGTACTGCTGCGGCCCCACGGTGTATAACTACATCCACGTGGGCAACGCCCGGCCTATTATTATGTTTGACGTCCTGCGCCGGTATCTGGAATACCGGGGCTATCAGGTCACATTCGTACAGAATTTCACCGACGTGGACGATAAAATCATCAAAAAAGCCAACGAGGAGGGCATCACCGCCGCCCAGGTGGCGGAAAAATACATTGCCGAATACTGGCAGGACGTGAAGGCCCTGGGGGTTCGGGAGGCCACCGTCCACCCCAAGGCTACGGAAAACATCCCCCAGATCATCGAGCTGATTGAGACCCTTATCGAAAAGGGCTACGCCTATGAAGCCCAGGGGGACGTGTATTACCGCACCCTGAAATTCAAGGATTACGGCAAGCTGAGCCATCAGAACCTGGACGACCTCCAGGCCGGGGCGCGCATCGAGGTCAACGACGTGAAGGAAAGCCCCATGGACTTCGCTCTCTGGAAGGCGGCCAAGCCCGGCGAGCCTGCCTGGGAATCCCCCTGGGGCATGGGCCGCCCCGGCTGGCACATCGAATGTTCCGCCATGTCCAACCGCTATCTTGGCAAGACCATCGACATTCACGCCGGCGGCCAGGATCTGACCTTCCCTCACCACGAAAACGAGATCGCCCAGTCCGAGGCCGCCAACGGGGTTCCTTTTGTCCACTATTGGCTCCACAACGGCTTCATCAATGTGGACAACAAGAAAATGTCCAAATCCCTTGGGAATTTCTTCACCGTCCGGGAGGCCGCCGCCGTCTATGGATACGACTGCATCCGGCTATTCATGCTCATGAGCCATTACCGTTCCCCGCTGAACTATTCGGCGGAGATTCTGGAGCAGGCCCAGGCCGCATTAGATCGGCTGAAAACCGCCAAGGAGAACCTGGACTTCTTCGCGGAAAAGGGCCGGGAGGAGCCGATGTCCGAAGCTGACGAGGCGTTCGTAAAGGGACTTGAAAAATACCGCCAGCGGTTCATTGAAGTTATGGACGACGATTTTAACACCGCCGACGCCATCTCTGTCATTTTTGAGCTGGTGCGGGATGTGAACGCCGCCGTATCCCCCGCCTCCGACCCCACAAAGGCCCTGGCCGCCGCCTGCCGGGATATTTTCCTGGAGCTGTGCGACGTTCTGGGCATCCCCTTTGGCCAGAGTGAGAGCCTGGATCAGGAGATAGAGGAAAAAATCGCCGCCCGCCAGGCAGCCAGAAAGGCCAAAAACTGGGCGGAGGCCGACCGCATCCGGGACGAGCTGAAGGCCGCAGGCATCGTTCTGGAGGACACCCCGCAGGGTGTGAAATGGCACCGGGCGTAATCACGCAATCACGCAATAGAATATTCATCAATCTATCCGGGATAAAAAGGCTTCTTTTTATCCCGGATAATCGTATGAAATCCCGGCAATTTCACAGAAATTTTACATGAAACAGTCCAACCCATCTTTACAAATGCCCTGATTTATATTATGATATTAAGTGAGATTTTTTGTGAATTGTACCACAAAAATATTATGAATTGGAAAGGAAAAGGTACACACATGAAGAGATTCTCCAAAATTTTGGCCCTTCTGCTTGTTTTCTGCCTGGTACTGTCCATGGGGGCATTCGCCAGCAGCGAAGCCAGCGGCGAGGCCAGCGCTGAGACTGCCGCCGCGGGCGATTTCGCCCAGGTGGACGAGACCCACTGGGCCGGCAGTGCTCTGACCATCGAATCCATTGAATACGCGGAGGAGTTTACCGACGCGGGCTATGTGGACTCCACCCTGTTCACCAGCATCACCAAGATCGTCTATGACGGCGGGGAGATCGACGTGGACTACACCACCTATACCGCCATCCTGACTGTGGACGGGGTGCAGGTAGACCTCTATAACGCCGAGGGCGAGAGCTTCTCCGGCGATGTGGAGATCACCCTGGTGGAAAAGGGCGATTCCAACAGCAACACCGGCGCTCCCATCGGCGCGGACAAGGCCCAGTCCTCCTTCGGCTCCTTCTACTACACCTCCGCCATTTATATCTCAAACGGCGCGTATGACGAGGCCAAGTCCGTCACCGCCGCCCAGCTCGACGGTGAGGTCTCCGACACCGAGGCCAACGGCGTGGTAGTGGATTCCCAGGGTGACTACTTCACTGGCATCTACATCTGCGACTCCGAGTACGCCATCAACGACGCCACCCTGTCCTTCGTGGGCGCTGGCGGCGACGACTTCAACGGTTGGGGCGCCGGTATCGTTGTGGTAGGCGCTTCCCAGGTGGAGATCAACCGCTCCGTGATTTACAGCACCGGCGTTATCCGCAGCGGCCTGTACACCGGCGGCTCCTCCCAGACCTCTGTGAACGACTCTGTCATCATCTCCGAAAACGATGAGGACGCGAACCCCTACGACACGGAGGACAACTACGCTGTTCCCATGATGCAGCAGTGCCCCTTCGCCCTTGGCATTGAGGGCAACATCCGCGCCAGCCTGGCCTGCGGCGCTGGCACCAACACCTTCACAAACTCCCTGGTGGTCTCCAACGGCTGGGCCGTTCTGTCCACCGACTCCGGCACCGCCGGTACCACCGCCCTTGTCTCCAACTCCATGGTAGCCGTGGTCGGCACCGCCTCTGACGAGGAGACCGAGGACTACGACTTCACCTATGACGTGAACGGCACCACCTGGTATGTCACTGTGGGCCGCTACGGCGAGACCTCCGGCTACATCGCCTACGCCGACTCCGGCGTGCTGGATTACGCCTATGGCAGCGCCTGGTACTCCCCTGACTATCTGGGCATCATCACCACCGGCGCCATCACCATGAGCGACAACAGCTACGGCTGGTCTGGCCGCATCGGATTCATGCTCCATTCCGGCGGCAACGGCAACGGCACTGGCACCCTGTCCGTCAGCGACTCCAGCTTTGACATCCAGAACATCTTCGCCGTGATCCAGACCCAGGGTACCTACAGCACCATCATCACCCTGGACAACGTGGATGTGTCCCTGGCCGGGAACGGCGTGGACATTCTGGTTCTCCAGACCAACTCCGATGACAATGCCGGTGGCCCCGCTGAGACCTCCAACACCATCACCGACCTGACCTATGAGGAGTATCTGGCCCAGGACGTGCTGGAGCAGGACGGCACCGCCAGCGAGGTCTATATCTCCAACTCCGTGGTGCAGGGCAACATCTATAACGCCTCCACCGACGACGCCGTGGGCCTGAATGTGACCCTTGACAACGCTGAGGTCAGCGGCGAGATCTCCTCCGCCTGGGCCTATCACACCGACGCGGATGGCAACGCTCTGGAAGAGACTGAGTTTGCGCTGGACTACTACACCGGCACCATCGACGGCTCCTCCGGCACCTGGGATTACACCATGTACCTGCGTGAGGACGCTATCTCCGCTCCCACTGTGAACAACCCCGTCAGCCTGACCCTGACCAACGGCTCCACCTGGATGGTCACCGGCACCAACTACCTGACCAGCCTGACCATCGACGAGACCTCCACCGTTATGGGCATGAGCCTTGTGATGACCGTGGACGGCGTAGAGACCGAAATCGCCGCCGGTACCTATGAGGGCGAGATCGTCATCACCGGCGCGGAGGCTCCCGCCCGCGAGGAGGGCGACGCGGAGATCGCCGCCCCCGTCATCGGCGAGGCCGCCGAGGTGGAGGTAGAGGCTGCCGCCGCCTTCGAGGCCGATTACAGCTACGAGCCCTTCGACGTGGATGTGGGCGACGGCATGGTTCTGCCCTTCTCCAGCGTGGAGTTTGCCTTTGGCGACGGCACCGTCTCCATCTACATTGCCGACACCTCCAAGCAGATCGACTGCGAGATCGTGGACGGCGAGTGGATCATGGCGGACGCCGATGCGGTAGACGAGGCCATCATCGCCGCTGCCAAGGCCATCTATGAGGCCGAGTTTGCCGGTGAGACCGGCGAGGCCGACACTGCCTCCGCTGAGTCCGCCGCCTCTGAGGGCGACTGGGAGGGCTACATCGCCTACCTGACCGACCTGGTGAACACCGATACTACCACCGACATCTACAGCCAGCTCATCAGCGAACTGGCCGAGGCTCAGGAGGAGGATTACACCGGCCTGGAGGACGGCACCATGTATGGGGCTATTAACGCTCTCTACACCTGCATGACCTACGAGGAGTATCTTGCTCAATAATTCGTAAAACCAACAAACAGCTTGGGCTGTACCATTGCCTGACGGCTTTGGTACAGCCCTCTTTTTTCGCGGGCGGTGGGTCTTTTGTGAAGGTTGAATAGATCGGGTCTTTTGGCCCGACTTTTTTTGTGGAATTTGTTCTTAATTTGTGTGTTACTATGACTTTTCCTTCTTTTTTCGCAAAAATCCACGGCATCACAGGGTTCGTCAAAGATATGTTTATCTATTTTGCACAAAAACGTCATTGTCAAAAGAAAGATTATTGTGCAAATTATCAAAAAGTTGTTGACACGGAAGAAAATATGCTGTATTATATTATTAGCCATTGAGTACATAATTAATAAGAAAATCTAATAGTATAACTGTACCCATTTTGAGGCTAACAGAAAGGAATATTTCCTATGGAAAAGAAAAATTATTTCGACCTCACAGGACAGGTTGCCATCGTCACCGGCTGCTCCGGCGGCATCGGGGTGCAGATGGCCCACGCGCTGGCGAATCAGGGAGCCAACATTGTGGCCCTGGCCCGCCGGAAGGATAAGGTAGAGGCGGTCGCCCAGGAGATTCGGGAGACCTACGGCGTGGAGGCCATCGGCATCGTCTGCGACATCACCGTAACCTGGGCCATCGACAACGCCATCGACATCGTCATGGGCAAATTTGGCCGCATTGACATTCTGGTGAACAACGCTGGTACCGGCGCGGTGGGCTTGGCGGTCAACATGACCGACGACCAGTTCTTCAACGAGGTGAACATCGACCTGTTCGGCACCTTCAAAATGTCCCGGGCCGTGGTGTCCAAGGCCATGATTCCCGCCAACTATGGCCGCATTATCAACATCGCCTCCATGTACGGTCTGGTGGGCAACAAGATCGCCCCCTGCGCCCCCTATCACGCGGCCAAGGGCGGCGTGGTGAACCTGACCCGCGCCCTGGCGGCGGAGTGGGCCGAGCATGGCATTGTGGTGAACACCATCTGCCCCGGTTACTTTGAGACCCCTCTGACGGCGGATACCCTCAACTCCCAGATGTTCCAGGATTACGCCCACACCATGATCCCCATGTCCCGCTATGGCCGGGAGGGCGAGCTGGACAGCGCCGTGCTGTTCCTCTCCTCCCCCTACAGCACCTACGTCAACGGCTGCGTCGTCCCGGTGGACGGCGGCTACACCTGTATGTGACAGTCAGCGGAAAGGAGCGTATTCTGTTATGAAACTACAAGGAAAATCAGTTGTTGTCACCGGCGCGTCCTCCGGGATGGGCAAGGCCATTGTGGAGCTGTTCGCCCAGGAGGGAGCGAACATCGTGGCCGTAGCCCGGCGGCTGGAAAAGCTGGAGGAGCTTGCCAAATCCCTGGCGGGCTGTCCGGGCCAGGTGGTACCCTTCGCCGGAGACGTGTCCAAGGAGGCAGACATTGCCGCCGCCATCGAAAAGGCGGTCAGCGCCTTTGGCCGTCTGGACGTTCTGGTGAATAACGCCGGCATCATGGACGACATGAGTCCCATCGGGGACGCAACGAACGAGAAAATGGAACAGGTATTCGCCGTCAACGTTTTCGGGCCCATGTACGCCATGCGGAAGGCGGTTCAGGTGTTCCTGGCCCAGGGCGACGGAGGAAATATTATAAACGTGGCCTCCCTGGGCGGCATGAGAACCTGCGCGGGGGCAGTCTACTGCGCCTCCAAGGCGGCGGTCATCTCCCTGACCAAAAACACCGCGTTTATGTACATCCCCAATAAAATCCGCTGCAACGGCATTGCCCCCGGCGGCGTGGCCACGAACATCTCCTCCTCCATGGGAACGCCGAACATGAACGGCTACGGACGGGTGAAGAGCGTGATGGCCACCGCCCCGGAGATGGGAACGCCTGAGCAGATCGCCTCCGCGGCGCTGTTCCTGGCCAGTGACGATTCCAGCTATGTGAACGGAGACATTCTCCTGCTGGACGGCGGCTGGAACGCGGGCTGAGTTCTTCCGGAGAAAAGCATTTCCCACAGACAGACGCAGCAGGCTGCTGCAATAAACAAATATAAAAAGGCACTGTCTCTCCCGATTTTTGTAAATCATTTTGAGACAGTGTTTTTTTATGCGTATTTTTCCCGCTCTTTGACAGCCAATCGGTCGCAGCGGTTATTCAGGTCGTTTTCCGCATGGCCCTTGACCCAATGGAAGGTGACGGTGTGCTTTTGCAGCAGTCCATCCAGTTCCCGCCACATTTCCGCGTTTTTCAGGCTGCCCTTTTTGGTGAAGCCGTTTTTCTTCCACTTCGTGAGCCAGCCCTCTCCAATCGCCCTGGAAATATATTGACTGTCCGTGTATACGCTCACGATACATGGTTCCTTTAAAGCCGCCAGCGCCCGAATTACGGCGGTCAGCTCCATGCGGTTGTTGGTGGTGTTCCGCTCCCCGCCGGAAAGCTCCTTTTCCATGCCCTTGTATTGCAGTATGGCCGCCCAACCGCCGGGGCCGGGATTGCCGGAGCAGGCCCCGTCGGTATAGATGGTCACTTCCTTCATGCCTCAGGCTCCTCCGCAGACGGGGCCTCCTCGGATTCCTCCGGCTCGCCCTTTTCTGTACAGGCGGTGGAGATGACCCGGCTTCCCTCTGCAAGCCGCATCAGGTGTACGCCCTTGGCCGCGCGGCCATAAATGGGGATGGCGTCCGCGTCTGTGCGGATGATAGTGCCGTCGTCGGAGACGATCAGCAGATCCTCCTGCCCGTGGAGGATCTTCACATCCACCACCGGGCCGGTTTTTTCCGTTATGGTATAGTTTTTCATGCCATAGCCGCCCCGCTTTTGCAGGCTGTCGCCCCGGAAATATTCCTCCGCAGCGGTGCGCTTGCCGAAGCCCTTGGCAGTGACGGAGAGAATGGTGTCTCCCGCCCCGGCGCAGCCCGCGCCGACCACCTGGTCGCCCTCCCGAAGCTTAATGCCCCGGACGCCGGCGGCCACGCGGCCCATGACCCGCACGTCGTTTTCGTCAAAGCAGATGGCAGCGCCGTTGGCGGTGGCCACGAGGATATTCTGCTTTCCGTCCGTCAGGCTGACGGAGATAAGCTCGTCCCCCTCGTCCAGGGTGATGGCCCGTATGCCGCTGGTACGGATATTTTTCATCTCCTCCAGCGCTACCCGCTTGACCGTACCGTTCCGTGTGGCGAAGAAGATGTTCCCCTCCCCGCCGATTTGGCGCAGGTGAAGCATGGACTGTACCTTCTCCTCCGGCTCCAGGGCCACAAAGTTCACCAGCGGTACCCCCCTGGAGCTGCGCCCCGCTGAGGGGATCTGGTAGCCCTTTTTCTTATATACCTTGCCGGTGGAGGTGAAGAACAGAATATAGTCGTGGCTGGATGCGGTGAAAACGGTCTCTACATAGTCCTCGTCCCGCGTCGCCATGGCCTTCACGCCCTTGCCGCCCCGGTTCTGACTGCGGTACTCCGCGGCGGGCAGACGCTTGATGTACCCGTTGTGGGTCATGGTATAGACGCTCTCCTCCTCCGGGATGAGATCCTCGTCGTCTATCTCCTCCGCCACGTCCTGAATCTCCGTCATGCGGTCGTCGCCGTATTTGTCCCGGATGGCGGTCAGCTCCTCCTTGAGAAGAGCCTTCAGCTTTTCGGGATCTTCCAGCAGCTCCACGTACCAGGCAATCTTCTCCTGGAGACCGTCATACTCCGCCTGGAGCTTTTCCCGGTTCAGGCCCTGCAGGGCGATGAGCCGCATATCGCATATGGCCTGGGCCTGAATCTCGTCCAGCCCAAAGCGCTCCATCAGGTTTTCTTTGGCGTTGTCATAGCTGCTGCGGATAATGCGGATGACCTCGTCGATGTTGTCCTGGGCAATCAGCAGCCCCTCCAACAGATGCGCCCGCTCCCTGGCCTTTTTCAGGTCGTATTTTGTTCGGCGGGTGATTACCTCCTCCTGGAAGGTGAGGTATTCGTCCAGTATGTGCCGCAGGGACAATATTTTCGGCTGAGACTGGTTGTCCACCAGGGCCAGCATATTGATGGAAAAGGTGGTTTGAAGTTGGGTCTGCTTCAGGAGGTTATTGAGTACCACCTGCGCGTTGGCGTCCCGCTTCAGCTCGATAACGATCCGCATACCGTTGCGGTCGCTCTCGTCTCGCATATCGGAAATGCCCTCCAGCCGCTTTTCCCTCACCTGGTCGGCGATGGCCGCCACAAGCGCGCGCTTGTTTACCTGGTAAGGAAGCTCCGTCACGATGATGCGGGTGCGGTGGTCGCGGCCATATTCCTCAAACTCCGTCCTGGCCCGCACGGTGATGCGGCCACGGCCTGTGGCATACGCCTGGCGGATACCGGCCCGGCCCATAATAATTCCCTTAGTGGGGAAATCCGGTCCCTTGACGCACTGCATAAGGTCTTCCAGGGTGGCGTTTTCGTTTTCCAGCACGCAGATAGCGGCATTTATCACCTCCGTCAGGTTGTGAGGAGGAATGTTCGTGGCCATGCCCACAGCAATGCCGGAGGATCCGTTTACCAGCAGGTTCGGGAACCGGCTCGGCAGAACGCGGGGTTCCTTTCTGGTCTCGTCAAAGTTGGGATCCCAGTCCACCGTGTCCTTGTCAATGTCCCGGAGCATTTCGTCCGCCATTTTGGCCATGCGGGCCTCAGTATAACGATAGGCCGCCGGGGGATCGCCGTCCACGGAACCGAAGTTGCCGTGACCGTCGATGAGGGGATAGCGCATGGAGAAATCCTGGGCCAGACGCACCAGGGCGTCGTAAACGGAGGCGTCGCCGTGAGGGTGATACCGGCCCAGCACGTCGCCGACGGCGGTGGCGCACTTGCGGTAGGGCTTGTCGCGGGTCAGACCGTCCTCATACATGGCGTATAGGATGCGGCGGTGGACGGGCTTTAAGCCGTCCCGCACGTCCGGCAGGGCGCGGCCCACGATGACCGACATGGCGTAGTCTATATAGCTGGACTGCATCTCCTTGACAAGCTCGCTCTCCACGATGACCTGGTCAGGAAAGGCGATGTCCTCCGGCTTGTAATCTCTGTTGTGTGCCATTTCTTACCCCACCTCCTTAAAAATCCAGATTGACCACGTAGCGGGCGTTTGTCTCAATCCACTGCTTTCGGGGCTCTACTTCCTCGCCCATGAGGATGGTGAATACTTCGTCCGCCTTCACCGCGTCCTCCAGGGTGATCCGGCGCAGAGTACGGGTCTCTGGGTTCATGGTGGTCTCCCACAACTCCTCCGGGTTCATCTCACCCAAGCCTTTGAAGCGGCTGATGTCTACCTTCACGTTGGGGTTACCGCCCCGCAGCTCGGCGGAGATGGCGTCCCGCTCCTCGTCGGAATAGGCGACCCGCTGAATCTTGCCTCTCGTCAGCTTAAACAGCGGCGGCACGGCGGAATAGACATACCCGTTTTCAATAAGGGGCCGCATGAAGCGGAAGAAGAAGGTCAGCAGCAGGGTGCGGATATGGGAGCCGTCCACGTCCGCGTCCGCCATGATGATGATTTTGTGGTAGCGGAGCTTTTCCATGTTAAACTCCGGCCCGATCCCGGCCCCCAGGGCCACGATCATGGGGTAGAGCTTGTCGTTTCCATATATTTTATCGGCCCTGGCCTTTTCCACGTTCAGCATTTTTCCCCACATGGAAAGCACCGCCTGGAACCGGCTGTCCCGGCCCTGGTTTGCGGAGCCGGCGGCGGAGTCGCCCTCCACGATGTATATCTCGCACAGGACCGGATCCCGCTCGTTGCAGTCTTTCAGTTTGTCCGGCATCTGGCCGGATTCCAACCCCGTCTTCCGGCGGACGCTCTCCCTGGCCTTCCGGGCCGCCTCGCGGGCGCGGGAGGCGGTCATGGCTTTTTCCATCACAGCCTTTCCCACGGCGGGGTTTTCCTCCAAAAACTGATCCAGCGCAGAGGATACCACCGTATCCACCAATGTCCTCATTTCGGAATTTCCCAGCTTCGCCTTGGTCTGTCCCTCGAACTGGGGATTTGTCAGCTTTACGGAGATAACGGCGGTCAGCCCCTCCCGCGTGTCCTCGCCGGAGAGAGACTCGTCCTCCTTGAGGATTTTCGCCTTGTGTCCATAGGCGTTCAGGGCGCGAGTCAGGGCGGTTTTAAAGCCAGTCTCGTGCATACCGCCCTCCGGGGTGTGAATATTATTGGCAAAGGAAACGATGGTCTCGTTATAGCTGTCGTTCCACTGCAATGCTACCTCTGCCGTTGCATCCGAGCGGTCTCCCTGGACGTAGATGACCTTTTCGTGGATAGGGGTTTTATTGCGGTTGATGAAGGATACAAACTCCCGTATGCCTCCCTCGTAATACATCTCGTCAAAGGCTTCCTGCCCAGCCCTCTCGTCCTTGGTGGATATACGAAGACCTGCATTTAAAAATGCCTGCTCCCGCATACGGACGTGCAGGGTTTCATAGTCAAAGGTCGTGTCGTCGAACATTTCCGGGTCAGGGTGGAAGTGAACCACCGTGCCGGTATGATCTGTGGCGCCGGTGATGTGCATATCCTCTGTTTTATCGCCCCGTGAGAAAGCCATATGATAGATGTTTCCGTTTTTATGGACATCCACCTCCAGCCAGTCGGACAGAGCGTTCACCACGGAGGCACCCACGCCGTGGAGGCCGCCGGAGACCTTATAGCCGCCAGCGCCGAATTTTCCTCCGGCGTGGAGAACGGTGTATACTACCTCCAAGGCGGGCTTTCCCGTCTGTTCCTGGATGTCAACAGGAATACCGCGGCCATTGTCCGTGACTTTAATTACGTTTCCCTCTTCTATCACAACCTGGATATGGTCGCAATATCCTGCCAACGCCTCGTCGATGGCGTTGTCCACAATCTCATAGACCAGATGATGCAGGCCGGAGGAGGAGGTGGAACCGATATACATACCCGGACGCATACGAACGGCCTCCAGACCTTCCAGAACCTGAATCTTTGAGGCGTCGTATTCCTGGGTTACTTTTTCGTTAAATTCTGACATTACTTTTCTCCTGGATGTTCAGCCGCCGGGCCAATGTAGTCGCCGTTGGCTGTGCAAGTACGACTGTTTTATCTGTGCAAACGACGAATGAACGGGGAATGTCGTCCGCAGCGTTTTTGATTCTGCCGGCTTTTTCCGCCTGGCTTAAATATTTCCTGGTCAGATGGGACCAGGAAGTGTTGTCCAAATCAAAGACCCCCACAATGCTTCTGTCCTCTATGGCCAGGTCTCCTCCAAGGTATAAATACATTTCTTCCTCACTTCTTTTATTTTATCCTTCCTCTCTCCACGGAAAACACCCTGCCACCAGTTCGGCGGCTGATGTTTTCGTCCTCGCAGCAGGTGATCAGCGTTTGTCCTCCGCCAATGCGATTCAGAACAAATTCCTGCCTCGTTCCGTCCAACTCCGACAGAACGTCATCCAGCAATAAAACGGGATATTGACCCGTTTCCGCTTTAAAAATTTCCCGCTCCGCCAGCTTTATGCTTAGTGCCGCCGTTCTGGTTTGTCCCTGGGAGGCAAAGGAGCGGGCGGTCAGACCGTCGATAGTAATCTCGATGTCGTCCTTATGGGCGCCGGTGAGGCACTGCCCCGCCTCCAACTCCGCCTGACGGTGGGCCTGCTGGTGGGAAAGTATCTGCCTGTATATCTCCTCTGCCGGGGCGCGGGGGTCTGTAACGGTGCTGACGGTTTTGTATGTCATGGTCAGAACCTCTCCTCCGCCGGAAAAGTCCCGGTGTATAGGGCCTGCGGCTTTAGATAACCTGTCCACAAAGGAAGCCCGGTATCGGATCATCCGGGCGGAGCATTTGGCAAGTTCATCGGAAAACTCGTCTAAGGTATCCAACAATCTGGGCTTTTCCCGCCAATCCTTTAATATGCGGGTTTTATTTTCATACAGGCGATTGAAATCTGAAAGAATACTCCCATAGCCTGGCCGAAGCTGACTGATGGCGGTATCCATCAGCTTTCTTCGCGCGGCGGAGCCGTCTTTAATGATGTATAGATCCTCCGGGGAAAACAGAACTGCCGTCATCAACCCTGCCAGAGAACTGGAGGTGCGCCGGGAGCCGTTCACCGTTACCTGCCGCCGCTGACCGGGGCGGAACAGCAATCGAATGGTTTGCCTTCTTCCGCCGGAATCCACTTCCGCCAAAATGGAGGCCCAATCACATCCCTTTCCTATTAGCTCGCGGTCAAAGCGAGTGCGAAAGCTATGGGCGCCGGTCAGAAGGTATACCGCTTCCAAAAGATTTGTTTTCCCTTGGGCGTTTTTTCCCCATATGACATTAACGCCCGGCCCAAACTCCACTGTCTCCTCATCGTAGTTTCGGAACCCGGATAAGGCGATTCTCTCTACCTTCATACCCCAGCTTTCAAGCGCACGGGAAGAATCATATAGGAGAAATTCTCCGTTCCGTCCGTCGGCACCACAACACACGGGGAAGCGGCGTTATTAAAACACAGCCGGATTTTATCTGACGGGGCCGCCCTTAGCGCGTCCAGAAGATAGGCATTATTAAAGCCTATTTCCAATCCTCCGCCCTGACCGTCCACAGGACATTGATCCTCCCCCCGGCCTACGCCTGTGGTACAGAAAATCTTGATTACATTTTCTCCCAAAATCAGGCGAAGGGGATGTTTTGTCTTCTCGTCGATGATCAGAGACACGCGGCTGACAGCCTTCAAAAGCTCGTTTCGATTGGCATCCACCATAATGGAGAAATCGGACGGAATACTCTTGCGGTAATTGAGAAACTCACCTTCCAGACGACGGGTGACAAGAACCGTCTCTCCAAAGGAAAAGGATATATGTTTAGCTCCCACCGTGATTTCCAGGGACTCTTCCTCATCTCCGCACAGCTTTTCCACATCGGAAAGCGCCGTTCCCGGTACGATAAAGGAACACTCCTCCGTTTCCTGGGAGGATAATGCTTCCCTTCTCAAGGCCAAACGGAAACCATCCACTGCCACCATGGTAATGTCTCCGCCCTTTATTTCCAGCAAAGCCCCTGTATAGACCGGGCGGCTTTCATTGGAGCTGACTGCAAAAATCGTTTGACGGATCATTTTGCTCATAACGCCCTGACCGACCGAAACAGAGTTCTCCTTATCCACAGAGGGAAGCTCAGGGTATTCTCCACTATCCGTTCCCATGATGGAAAAGTCCGCTGCTCCACAGGTTATACGGGTATTCAGCCCTTCCCCTGTGGTGATAGTGACGATGTCGTCCGGCAAACTGCGGACGATTTCTCCGAAAATCTTGGCTCCTAAGATGATAGATCCAGGTTCTGCTACGTCTGCGGGAATTGAAGTATAGATTCCCTTTTTCAGATCATAGCCCGTCAGCTTGACCGTTTGACCCGCCTGGATTAAAATCCCCTCCAGGGCAGGGATGGGGCTTTTGGATGCAGTGCATCGGGAAACGGTTTTTACCGCTGCCTGCAAAAGATATTTCTCACAGGAAAATTTCATGTTTCCTCCTTTTTAGAAAGCAAGGTAGCTTATATTTTAGTAGTCGTAGTAGAGACGGTTGATTCTGTGGAAAACTGGGAAGAAGCATTGAAAAACAAGGATTTTCGATGTTTGAAACCATGTTTATAATTTGGAGAGTTTTCAACAACTTCCAATTTGAAAAGAATTTTCCACATTTAAAAACAGAATGGATTTCCACGATCCACAGAAAAATGTGGAAAAATTATTGACCGCGGGAATTGAGGTTGGCGGAGATTTCCCGTACAGAGGCGGCGGTATCCGAGTCTGTCTTGATAAGCTCCTCCACTTTGCGGATGGAGGACAGAACTGTGGAGTGATTGCGGTGATCGAAAAGCTCGCCAATATCCACCAGAGAGAGGTTAGTCAGGCTGCGAATCAGATACATGGCTACCTGACGGGCCATAGCGGTGTTTTTAGACCGGCGCTGACCGCGAATGTCTGATTCCTCAATGCCGAAGAATCGGGCAGTTTCCGCAATAATGGCGTCCGGCGTGGGAATATAAAGTCCCGTACGGATTACGTCCTTGATGGCCCGCTTCACGCTGGTGATGCTGATGGAATCGTCCATAATATCCCGGTAGGCGGTCAGCCGGTGAACCACGCCCTCGATCTGGCGAATGTTGTTGGTGAGGTTTTCCGCAATATAGTCTACCACCTCGTCTGACAATACGAGGCCCAGACCTTGTCCTTTGTTGCGAATGATGGCCATACGCGTTTCCAGATCCGGGGGCTGAATGTCCGCCATAAGACCGCCTTCAAAGCGGGTACGCAGGCGGTCTTCCAGCTTTACCATCTCAAGAGGAGGCCGGTCGGAGGTGATAACGATCTGATGTCCCGCCTCGTAGATGTTGTTGAAGGTATGGAAGAACTCCTCCTGCACAGCGATTTTTCCGGCGATAAACTGAATATCGTCTACCAAAAATAAGTCTACGTTGCGATAGCGCTGCCGGAACTGCTCTTGAGTGGCTTCCCGCAGAGAGGTTATCATTTGGTTGGTAAATTCGTCGCCCTTGACATAACCGATTTTAACAGAGGGATTTCTTTCCCGTATAGCCTGGCCGATGGCCAGCAGCAGATGGGTCTTACCCAGGCCGGAATTTCCGTAGATGAAAAGAGGGTTGTATACGGTTCCCGGATTTTCCGATACGGCCACGGCGGCAGCGTGGGCGAATTTATTGGACTGGCCCACGATGAAGCGGTCGAAGGTGTAGGCGGCGGCCTCCGGCAGATTGTCGTCCGGCGCTTCCCGGCGGTACTCGTCCAGCTCGTCTCCTACCAGAACCAGAATGTCAAACTCACAGGCGAAAAGATCTGTCAGAGCATCCCGAATGGTTTGGCCAAACCGTTGAAGAATAATATTACGTTTGAAATCGGATGAGGTTTGCAGTACTAGCCGCTTTTCTCCCAATTCTATGGGCTGGCAATCAGAAAACCAGGTGTTTATCGCCGTGGGCGTAAGCTGGCTGGACAGCTTGTCCATAATGCTTTGCCATATATCGTCTAAGGAATTCATGGGCTCTCCTGTCCTTGCTTTGTCTTTTTAACAATGTATTATACCATTTTTCAGCCCCAAATACAATATATAAATATATGATAAAACTGTAAGGTAATTTTTATCCCGGTGGAAAAAAGGGTTGCACCGGGATAAGGGATGGATTAAAATAAAGGGAAGCGTAGCTGAGGTAATATATGTGAAAATTATATCAGAATCTATATTGGAAAATAAAAGTCTTGCCCCCCTCCCGGAAGCCATCG
This sequence comes from Oscillospiraceae bacterium, assembly GCA_021205095.1. Lineage (GTDB taxonomy): Bacteria > Bacillota > Clostridia > Oscillospirales > Oscillospiraceae > CAJOIG01. Next base: position 28,476 of record JAJPYE010000063.1, read on the forward strand.
AGGGGGGACGTTTGCCTGCCCTGATTTCCGGCCTTGGACCGGTTCATCGGGCGAACTTGGGAGCGGCTCTGACGGAGAAAACAGGAAGACCTTTGTGGGTGCTGGCTCCTGACGATACGGCGGCGGATAGCATTGCCGGAGACTTGCGTGGCTTTTTGGGTCAGCCGGTGTCTGTGCTGACAGGAAGGGATTTCTCCTTTTATGACATGGAAAGCGTATCCCGCCAGGGGGAACAGCGGCGACTGAAAATACTGGATAGCCTGGCGGGAAGTGATACCGCTCCGATGGTTTGCACCGTGGCGGCGCTGCTACAAAGAACCATTCCCCCTGCGGCGCTGCGCCGGGCCAGCTTTTCCCTGAAGGCCGGAGACAATCTTCCCATGGAGGATGGAATAGATCACCTGCTCCGCCTTGGCTATCGACCGGCGGAGCAGGTGGAGGGACCAGGTCAGTTTGCCCGCCGGGGAGGTATTCTGGATGTGTGGCCGGGAGGCGGGGAGTCTCCGGCCCGTATCGAGTTTTGGGGAGATGAAATAGACAGCCTTCATAGCTTTGACCCGGACAGTCAGCGGCGCACGGGAAATCTGAAAGAACTGCGGCTTATTTCCGCGGCGGAAGCGCTTCCCTCTCTGATGGAGGGAGGCCCGTCCGCTCTGGCGGAAAAGCTTTTAGAGATAGAGAAGCGACTGAACCGAAACGCCGTAAAATTCGATGTGGAAAAGCTTCGCCGCAGTCTTCGGGCAGACGGGGAGACCCTGGAAAATAGCCAAAGTCTTCCTGCGGCGGATAAGTACATGGAGCTTATATATCCTGTCTTTGCCACAGCGCTGGATTATATTCCGGCCGATGCGCTGGTGCTGATGGATCAGCCGGGAAAATGCGCGCAGCAGGCCAGAAGCTATTTAAAGCAGGCGGGAGAGGATCTGCGGCTCCTGATCGAAGGCGGCGTATTGCCCGGAAGGCTGGGGAAATTTTACCTGTCCTGGGAGGAGGCGCTGTCCCGGCTGGAGGATTATCCCGTGGTGATGGCGGACGCATTCACCGTGGGAAGCTATCCCATGCAGCCTAAAACCATTATGGCCATTTCGGCAAAGCAGCTTCCCTCCTACGCCGGCAGCGGACAAACCGCCGCCGGGGATGTGCGCCGCTGGCTGGAGGAGGGATACCGATGCGTGGTGCTGGCGGGGGACAGCCGTCGGGCGCAGGCTATGGAAGAGCTTCTCCGTCAGGAGGAGGTGGGCCGCATATACCGGGAGAGCGAGCTTTCCAAGCTCCCGGAGCCGGGCTGCTGCGCCGTGGCGGTGGGAAACCTGTCCTCCGGTTTTGAATACCCGCAGATAAAGCTGGCTGTGCTGGCAGATACGCAGATCATGAAAACCGGCCTGCGCACCGCAAAGCGAAAGCGAGCGCTGCCCGCCGGGGCGAGACTTGGCTCCTATGAGGATCTGTCCGTGGGGGATTTGGTTGTCCATGAAAACTACGGCATAGGCCGCTTCGCCGGAATCGTGAAAATGAAAACGGACGGGGTGGAGAAGGATTATGTAAAAATCTGCTACGCCGGAACGGACAGCATTTATGTCCCGGCCACCCAGCTCGACATGGTGACGAAATACATCGGTGCAGGGGAGGATACCCCTGTAAAGTTATCCCGTCTGGGAGGCGGGGATTGGAACCGGGCCAGAACCAAGGCCAAGGCCGCCACCAAGGAGATGGCGGGGGAGCTGATAGCGCTTTATGCCGCCCGGCAGCGGACGCCGGGCCACGCTTTCGGCCCGGACACCCCCTGGCAACGGGAGTTTGAGGACGCCTTTGAGTACAACGAGACCGGCGACCAGCTCCGCTGCACGGAGGAGGTCAAGCGGGACATGGAAAAGCCCGTTCCCATGGATCGGCTTCTGTGCGGAGACGTGGGCTACGGAAAGACGGAGGTGGCCCTGCGGGCAGTGATGAAGTGCGTGCTGGACGGTTATCAGGCGGCTATTTTGGTACCTACCACCGTGCTGGCTCAGCAGCATTACCAAACGGCGGTCAGCCGGTTTTTCGGCTTTCCCGTAAAAATCGGCGTACTGTCCCGCTTTACTACCGCCGCCCAGATGAAGACCACCCTTCAGGAACTGGAGAACGGGGCCTGCGACATTGTTATTGGCACGCATCGGCTTTTGCAGAAGGACGTGAAATTCAAAAAGCTGGGCCTTCTGGTGGTGGACGAGGAGCAGCGCTTTGGCGTCAGTCATAAGGAGCATATTAAGGAAATGGCAAAGCAGGTGGATGTGCTGACCCTGTCCGCCACGCCCATACCGCGAACGCTGAATATGGCCCTGTCCGGCCTGCGGGATATGTCCACACTGGAGGAGCCGCCCCATGATCGGCTGCCGGTGCAGACCTATGTGATGGAGCATGACTGGGGCGTATTGTGCGACGCCATCCGCCGGGAAATCGCAAGAGGCGGTCAGGTATACTATCTGCACAATCGGGTGGACAGCATTACCCGCACCGCCGCGAAGATATTGGAGCTTCTGCCGGACATATCTGTGGATGTGGCCCATGGCCGCATGGACGAGGCGGAGCTGTCCGCCGCCATGGATAAGGTAATCCAGGGCCAGACCCAGGTACTGGTATGTACCACCATCATCGAGACGGGCATCGACATTCCCAACGTAAATACCCTGATCATTGAGGATGCGGATAAAATGGGCCTGGCCCAGCTCCATCAGATCCGGGGCCGGGTAGGCCGCTCCGCCCGAAGGGCCTGCGCCTATTTGACCTATCGGAAGGATAAGGTGCTGACGGAAATTGCGGAAAAACGACTGGAGGCCATTCGGGAGTTTGCGGAATTCAATTCGGGCTTCCGCATTGCCATGCGGGATTTGGAAATCCGCGGCGCGGGAAATGTGCTAGGCTCGGAGCAATCCGGCCATATGATCGACGTAGGATACGATATGTATTTAAAGCTGCTGGAGGAGGCGGTGCTGGAAGAGAAGGGGGAGCCGGTTCCCACCCGGACGGACTGCTCCGCTGATCTGGCTGTAAACGCCAACATCCCTGAGTCGTACATAAAAAGCGCTGCGCAGCGAGTGGACATATACCGGCGCATCGCCCTGATTCGAACAGAGGAAGAAGCGGACGACATTACCGACGAGCTGTGCGACCGTTTCGGCGATCCTCCTTCGGCAGTGAACGCGCTGATACAGGTGGCCCTCCTTCGGGGAGAGGCCACGACGGCGGGTATATCGGATATATCCCAAAAGAGCGGCGTGGTGCGCTTTATCTTTTCGCAGTTTGATTTTGAACGGATCAGCGAGCTTTACAGTCAGTCAAAGTGGAAGGGCCGCATCAAGGTGGAGGCAGGAAGCAAGCCCGCCGTCAGCATGAAGCTGAGATCCAGCCGCCGGATTTTGGAAGAGGCCAGAGAATTTGTCAGTGAATATAAATCGACGGGGAAGGAATAATTCACAAATTATCAATACACGCAGAACATAAAAGGATTATAATAAAGTCAATTTGAGGCTTATGCAGACGGGTTAGCCTTCTGCATAAGCCCAACGATAAGGAAAAGAAGCAATGAAACGCAACAAAAAATGGACGGCTATCCTGGCGGCGGCTCTTGCGCTGATTATGGCCCTGGCCGGGTGCAGCACTACCACGGTGGAGGCCTATACCGTTACAGGCGATACGGCGGAGACCACAACGGAAAGCCTGGACTTTGAAGCTGCCTATAACTATTATGACCCGGATACGGTCATTTTTTATGTGGACAGCACCGGCGTTACCTGGCAGGAGCTGTTCTATGAAATCATGTATTATACTGCTTATATTGAATATCAGGAGGGTACGGAGATCACAAGCTGGTCTGACGTATGCTCTCTGTTCACGGATTCCGACGGAAACTACTACACCTATGGCGCGGTAGTGCTGCAAAACGCGATCACCGTCCTGGAGCAGTATCACATCGTTTACGATCATCTGACGGCTGAGGGCGTCACCCTTGGAAAGGACGCTCTGGACAGCATTGAGGCCCTCCGGGAGCAGGTCATTGAGGAGAGCTTCGATGGGGACGAGGATGCGTTCTATGACTATCTTGACAGTATGTACTGCACCGAGGAGCTGTGGAACTGGTTCAACGAGGTGGACGCTATGTATGCCTATGACGGCTTCGATACCCTGTATGGAGAATTTGGCAGCGATCTGTCCGATGAGGACGTAATGGCCTACGCTGCCGGAGATGAGGACGGCACCTGGACGCAGTATGTTCAGATAAAGCAGATATATCTCTACACTGAGGAGGAGACCGAGGAGACGGAGGACGCTGAGGAGACCGTTGAGGATACGGCAGAGACCGAAGAAACTGAGATTGTCGAGGATACCGCCGGAGAAGAGGCGGACGCCACAGAGGAGGCCGCCACAGAAGAGGCTTCGGCAGAAACCGCTACAGAGGCGTCCGGCGAGAGCGGAACCGTGGATACTATTTTGGCCGCGCTAAACGAGGCGGAGGACGTGGACGCCGCCTTTGACGAGCTTTACAGCCAGTATAACGAGAACGCAGATCTCGATCCCTATCAGAGCGTCGGCGGCTGGTGCCTCTATGAGGGCGACACGGAGGACGAGATCTATCAGGCTGCCCTGGAGCTGGGCGACTATGAGTATACGGTGGTGTCCATCGATGGGGCGGACGTAATCGTTATGAGCGTTCCCATCGACCCGGACGCAGGCGTTTATTATGATTCCAGCACCGGCACCATGTACACCCTGCGGTATTACGCCGCCTGGCAAAACTATTCCGACCTGATTAACGGAGACGACGGCTGGATCGCCAGCGCCGAGGCTGACTGGGCCGACGGCTTTGACAGCTTTAGCCTGTCCACCGTCTTTGCCGAAGCCGCTGCCGCTGCCGCGACAGAGGACGCGTCAGAGACCGACGAGGGATAAAAGCCAGATTCAGTGAATAACAGGAAAGAGCTGCACCGAAATTTTTTCGGTGCGGCTCTTCTCTTCTACTTATTGTTTCCGGCGGCTTTCTTTTCTCTTCTCCTTTTTGGAATGGTCACAAGCCACAAAAGCGACAGTCCGCCGTAAATCAGACTGTTGCTGATGAGAGGAATCAGCCGGTCAGACCAGAGGAGAAGGTCGTTGGCCGAGGGCGCGGTTACATAGCTGCACAGCAGCACGACTCCGCCCTCAGCCAAAAGCAGCCACCGACCCCGGCGCAGGGCGAACATGGGCCGCCCCTCTGCCGGAGAAAGACAAAGCGCCGGCCTCAGCGCCTCATATGCGCAGCGAAGCAGCAGAAGACACAAAACAAAATCCGTAAACACCCAGAGCGCGATGACGACCGCCTCAATGCGCTGTGCCAGTCCTAAAATGGATACATCCCGTATCATGACAAAAAAGGGGAAGCTGAGCTGTGCCGTCAGCCGTGGGCCAAAGGTGGCCGTCACTACCGCGCATAAAAGACCCGCTACGGCCAGATACAGAGCCAAATGGGGCATGGCCCATTTCACGGGTCTGTCTGTTTTTTCCACATAGCCGGACAGAAAGATGAAACAGGCGGCCACGCCGCCCACCGTTACCATGGGCCATGCTCCCAGCAGAACGGAGAGACCATCCGTTTCTGTCAGCGGCAGAAGGTTATCCAGGGAGACGTTAGGCAGGGAAAACACAAAGACGATCCCCAGCACGCCCAGCAGAATGGCCTGCAAAATAACGGCGGCGCGTCCGGCAGCCCGCAGGGTTCCCAGGGAGGTCAGCAGGCACATACCCAGCAGGGTGAATACAAACGGCTCCACCCCGCTGCTTGGATAGACCGTAGCCACCAGTCGTTCCGCGCCGCTGCGGAGAATGAACCCGGCGTAAAACAGAAACCACCCTGCGAAAATCAGCAAAACCGTTCTTCCAAGCACCGGGCCAAGCCATCGCATAAGAAGCTCTCCCATGCCCTCTCCCGGCCTCATGTGGCGGCAGAAGGAGCCTGTCAGCGCAGCCAGGAGCCATAAAATAAAAAAGGCGGGGATGACGCACAAAAAGGCTCCGCGCCCCGCCAGAAGAGCGGAAAGCCTTGGCTCCAGCCGCATAAGAGGAGATAGCAGCGCCACAAATATAACCGCGGCAAATTGTTTTCTTGTCATGGTGCCGTCGTTCATTCTGCGCCTCCTGATGATAAAGCCTTATTGCGCCAGGTCATAGCTTCTGTCAACCTCGCCTTCTATTTCAACGGTAACAGACAGCGTGGGAAAAATATCTTCCCATTCGTCCAGAGAAAAGCCCTTGGGAGAGTCTCTGTCTGCAGCGTTTCCCAGGCGGAGAAAATCGCAGTTCAGGGCCTGAGACTGGGCGACTGCCTGGGAAAGCCACTGCTGGGCGGCCAGACTCAGAGCATCATCCAGGCTGTGCAGGTCGGTCTCCTGACCGACGGCCTGCTCCAGAATCCCAGCCCGCAAGGAACCCTGAAGCACAAGACCTTCCAGGTCTCCGGCCTTTCCCCACTGCCCGCGAACGGATATGCTGCCGTCGATCAGCTCCAGCGTGTTTCCGTCCACAATTACACGGGAGCCGGAGACGCCGCCTGCGAGAAGATCCGCCCCCAGGGATTCCTCCTGGGAGAGAAATCCGATCAGGGCGCCATCCTGCAAAACGGCATAGCCTGCCGGGAGAAGAGCGGAGGCCGAAGCGTCGTTGGAAAAAACCGTTCCCTGGGTGGGGACGGCCTCGATGGCCAGACACAGGGAGCAGTTCTCCTCCGCCAGGGAGGAGGAAATTTCCCGCAGGGAATAAATATGACGGCCAAAGAGCCTGGCCTCACGTTCCAGGGAAGCAAGCTGCTCTGTAACGTCCGACAGACCATCGGAGGCGGTGATGACAGCCTGGGCTGCGCTGCCCTTGATTACAAACATGGCGGTACCCATCCTCATATCGGGGCTGCGCTCCACCCAGCGCAAAATTCCCTCCAAATCCGTCTCCGCCGCCTCCTGCCCCACCAGGATACACTGCACATGGGCATAATATAGCTCATCCCTTGGGGAGTATTCCTGCAGTTGCTGGATGGCCGCTTCTATGCCGACGGCGGCGGTATGCAGAACCAGGGGCTGACTGCTTTCCTCGCTTATGCCGGAGGAGACGCTCAGCGCTATGGCGCCCTCGGAGGCGTCGATGCCAAGGGTTTGGATGGGGAGCAGCCGCTCCAGATCCTGATGGCCCGCATACAGACTGTTCCCGCTGCACCCGGTCAGGCACAGCAACAGGACGCACAAATATAATAGTGTAAATATCAAACTGATTTTTTTCATTTTCGTTTTCGGATGTCACCGCCGTTTATCAGCTTGTCCCTGTAAAGATCCTTCCAGGGCGGGCGGCGAATAAAAACGCCTCCGGAATCCCCGCCTCCGGCCCCGGTCAGCGGCGTCATATAGGGCAGGCCGAAGGTTTCCAGAGAACACAGATGCCACAGCAGGAGAAGCGCGCCTGCCGCAATGCCAAACATCCCCCCCAGCGCCGCCGCGATGGCCATGCCGAACCGGCACAGCCGGATGGCGGTGCTCAGATCCTGGCTGGGCATGGTGTATCCGGCAATCCCTGCCAGGGCAACCACGATCACGGCAATAGGGCTGATGACCCTGGCGTCCACGGCGGACTGCCCCACGATCAGGGCGCCGATGATGCTAACCGTCTGTCCCACCGGGTCGGGCAGACGCAGCCCCGCTTCCTGAAGCAGCTCAAAGGCTAACAGCATCCCAAGCACCTCCGCTGCGGTGGAAAAGGGAACAGATTGCTTGGACGCAATAACAGAGAGCAGCAGCTTTGTGGGGATCATTTCCGCATGGAATGTGGCCACGGCCACGTAAAAGGCCGGTAGCAGCAGGCTTAAAAACAGGGCCGCCCAGCGCAGAAGCCGGATGGCGGAGGCCGCCAGGTAATGCAGGGAGCGATCCTCCGAGGTCTTCATAAATTCCGGCAGGAAGGCCGGCCCGGCGAAGGCCAGCGGCATCCCGTCCACCAGCACGGCCACCCGTCCCTGGAGCAGCAGCGTGGAAAGGGTATCCGGCCTTTCCGTGTGGAGAAGCTGGGGGAAGGGAGACCGGGGCGCGTCAGCAAGGCCGCTGTCCAGTATATCCGGCATGATGACGCCGTCCACGTCCATGGCCTCCAGGCGGCGAAGCATTTCCTCCGGCAGCGCCGGGTCGGCCACTCCCTCTATCCATAAGACGGCGGCGGCAGTGCGGCTTTTTCGTCCAACGACAGTCTGCTTGAGCTTCAGCTTTGGAGTACGCAGACGGGAACGCACCAGACCTGTGTTGATGCGTAACGGTTCGACGAAGGCGTCCTTACCCCCCTTGAGGGATTTTTCCACGGACGGCTCCTGCACGCTTCGGTGCTGGCTGGTTTTGACCTGGAAAAGAAAGGCCGTTCCTGTGACGATCAGCGCGCAGTTACCGAAGGAAAGCGCGTCCGCAAGCTCCGCCATGCTGTCCGTTTTTTCATGGAGCTGCTGTATATGCCTCCGTCCGCAAGCCTGTCCAGAACGTCTTTTTCCGTGGAAGCACCCGCAAACCGTGAAGGCTCCGTCAGAGGGCGCAGCACCTGCTCTGAAATCTCCGAGCCGGACACCGTCCCATCGAGCCAGCAGACAAAAATATGGACGGATGTCTCTCCAATGTGGACATCACGAAATTCAAAATCATCGCAGTCGGAAAAAGTTTTTTTGTGTTTTCAGGGGATACAGGGTCGTTGTACGCAGTATCGGTCTGCCCCCGAATGTCTATATCTTGTGGTCGTCTTTCATTTTTGTTCAACATACAGTTAGTTTACCCAATTCAAACGATTCCACTAAAATTTTTTTCAAAAAAAGTGAAAAAAAGTGTTGACAAAGTAGGTAAGGACGTG
>JAJPYE010000057.1 GCA_021205095.1 Oscillospiraceae bacterium
GATCGGTACTAATAACCCGAGGGCTTGACCATCATCCTTTGCAGACTTGCCTTTTTTACCCCTTTGTTCAGTTTTCAGGGTACATCCCTCAATCAGTTGGTGGTTATTACAGCGGGGGTCCACCCGTTCCCATTCCGAACACGGAAGTTAAGCCCGACTGTGCCGACGATACTTGTCTGGAGACGGACCGGGAAAATAGGTCGCCGCCAACACAAAGGAAACGTTTTCATTTGAAAGCGTTTCCTTTTTTATTTATACATATTAATAATAGCAGCGATGTGATTTCATAGCCACTGGCAAAGCATCGCTCTCCATTCTTACGAAAAACGCCAGAAGCTCCCGTCAACAGAGCCTCCGGCGTTTTTATGTTTAAGGTGTGCGGCGTCCGGGTGGAGGATATTTTTTATTTACAGGAGGAAGAAAATGAACAGCAGAGAAATCAAAAAAGCAAATCGCTGGGCGCTTCCAAAGTTTCTGCTGGTGGTGATGCTGGCTGCTGTGTTCGGCGGCGTGGTGGGATCCTTCTGCGCCCGCTATGGTCTCAATGTGTTTTCGGCCCGGATAAAAACCGCCGGTACCTATTTTGGCCTGTATATCGCCCCCTGGGCGCTGGCGGCCATGGCTGTTTTGAATTCGGTGGTGGCCCTTCCCCTCTACAGGCAGGGGAAAAGGCTGCTCTCCGACTGGGACGGGGAGGACGAGGGGGTGTCCGCTGTGGCGGAGGAAAAGCTCTCCTGCGTCATCTGGCTGGTCAATCAGACCGCCTATTACCGGGAGACCATAAGGCTGTCCAGGGCCGGGAATCAAATATAGACACAAAAGCCGGGACTGTATCGCCGTCTGATACAGTCCCGGTTTTCATTGTATAAAGGGGATGTCCGCGTCCGTACACAGGTTGTCTATCCCGTACACGATCAGGATTTCGTCCGCGCCCTCCGCCTGGGCCAGCTCGGAGATGGGGCGCTTGTAGTAGCGGGGATCTACGATGATGATTTTTTCGTAGTGGGCGGCCAGGAAGGGGGTCAGACAGTGGGCGAAGGAGTCCTGCACCAGCAGGAGGGTGCCGCCGGAGGCACTGTCGTTGTATACATATTGGAGGCTGTGGTTCCCGTCCAGAAAGAGGGTGTATTTGTCGTTTCCCTGAGCATTTTCCTCGATGTAAAGGGAATCGTAGGTCTCGCAGTCCTCTCCTTCCCATATCTCCAGGGTGATGTGGCCCTCCAGGGCCGGATTGCGCCAGATGTGAATGTCATCCGCCGCTGTGAGATAAAAGCCAGAGGCGGCGCTGGTGGTTCCCTTAAAGCCGGAGACGGTCTCGACGGTGAAGGAATCCTGCTCCAGCGCGTCCAGACCCAGATGAGAACACAGGGCCTGATAGGCCAGATAGGCCGCATCCGTCGTCCAGTGGTGGTCGGTGCGGTAATAGAGCCGGGTCTCATCTTTTTGAGATAAAAAGGTCTCCCGCAGGTCGATGAGGGAAAGCCCTGTCCCGTCAATGGCGTCGTAAATCTGGGAGAAATACAGGTCGTCCTGGTATTCCCCGTGAAGGGCGGGCAGCTTGTCGCCGTATATATACCCGGTGGAGGGGACGGCGATCAGAGTCGTAGGCAGGCCGGTGTTCTCCGCCAGGGTGGTCAGGGCGGACAGGTTTCGCATCAGGATGCTGTCCTCCGGGGACACCGGCTCGTTTATCAGGTACCCGTCCTGGCCGTAATAGACCCCGTTTGCCCCGTTGTTCCCCAGAAGCAGGGAATAATAGCTGTAGCAGCCCACGAAAAAGCTGCGCCCGGCGAAATGATCGGAAAGATATTCCTCAAAATCGTCTCCAAAGGAGCCGTCAAATAAGGTCTTTGCCGTCAGCGCCGGGGCGTCGGCCAGATAGCGCTTTTCCAGGGGGGAATAGTCGTTTTTCGGCGCAAATATAAGCCCCAGCAGCCCGGCAGCCAGGGCGGCGCAAAACACCCCGGCTGCCAAGGGGGGCCTGCGCCTTTTTTCCGGGATAGGTTTTCTGTCCATAACCGGCCTCCCTCAAAAACGGAAATACAAAAACGGGTTGTAGCTCTGATCCACCAGAGCGCAGGTGCATAGAAACAGGCTGGCAAGACACAGGGCCGCGGTGATAACGCCTCCGGCCCGGCTTGTCCGCACACGGGCCATGAGCCGCGCCCCCAAGGGCGTGGAGGCGACAGCGGCAATCAGCAGCAGCGGAAGATACCGCAGAAGCAGCACAATCGTATCCCAGCTTGAGGCCAGGCCCTGGCCGCCGAACAGGGCCGCCAGATAGCTCCCTAGCTGGCCAAAGTCCTCAAAATAGAAAATGACCCAGCCCACCACGATGAAAAACAGGGCGTATATATGCCGCAGCCAGCGGGGCAGCCGTTCCAGCAGCCGATGGAAGACGAATTTTTCCAAAATCAGCAGTATGCCGTAGTACAGGCCCCAGAGGATGAAATTATAGCTGGCCCCGTGCCACAGGCCGGTGAGAAACCAGACGATGAGCAGATTTAAAATCTGCCGCCCCCGGCCCCGGCGGTTGCCCCCCAGGGGGATATACACATAGTCCCGGAACCAGGTGGACAGGGAGATGTGCCACCGCCGCCAGAAATCCGTCAGGCTGTCGGCAAGATAGGGGTAGTTGAAGTTTTGCAAAAACTCAAAGCCCAGCATTTTTCCCAGGCCCAGGGCCATGTCGCTGTAGCCGGAGAAATCGAAGTAAATTTGAAAGGTAAAGGCAATGCCTCCCGCCCAGCTTCCCAAAACCCCGATTCCGGAAAGGGCCTGGAGGCTGTCAAACAGCAGCCCCATCTGGTTTGCCAGCAGCACCTTTTTCGCCAGCCCTACGCAGAACAGGCATACCCCGTTCTGAAATTGGGCCATGCTCTCCCGCCGCCCGTCAAGCTGGGCCGCCACGTCCTTATAGCGGACGATGGGCCCGGCGATGAGCTGCGGAAACAAAAACACATAGGTTCCGAACCGAATCAGGCTCCGCTGCGTCTCCGCCTGGCCCCGGTACAGGTCGATGGTGTAGGACATGATCTGGAAGGTGTAAAAGGATATGCCGATGGGCAGGGGGATGGACAGCTCCGGCAAATGCAAAAAGGGCAGCAGGTTCAGCGTGTCCTCTAAAAATCCTGCATATTTGAAAAAGGCCAGCAGCCCCAGATCCAGCACAATGGAGGCGATTAGAAGCCGCCTGGCCTTCCGGGGGGCGCTGTCCCGGTGCTTCCCAATGCCCAGGCCGAAAAGGTAGTTGGCCGCTGTGGTGAACAGCATCAGGAACACAAACTTCGGTCCCCCCCAGCCGTAAAACACCAGGTTCACCACAAACAGCCAGCCGTTTCGCAGCCTGCGGGGACACAGATAATACACCAGCAGCACCACTGGCAGATATACAAATAGAAAAACTAAGCTGGAAAAAACCATGGCAAGGGCCTTCTGTCTTTGTCGTTCGGAGATGTAAAAAAGAAGGCTTTCCTAAAAAAGCCCTTCTTTTTATCCCCGATGATTTTTAAAAATGGTTGTGATATAGTTCCGTCATGCCCTCTGCATCCGGGGAGATGATCATGCTGACATAGGTGCCGCGGGTCTCCACGGCGCAGGCGGCGATGACCTCGTACTGCTCCGGGAGGTAGTTTTGCATCTGATTCAGCTTGGACTGATACCGGGTCTCCAGCTTCTCCGCGATACGGGCGGCGGCCTCCTGATCCACGGCCCGAATCAGGACGATCTCGTCCGCGTCAATGCCGGTGGAGCAGATCTGAATGGCGAAGGAATCCACGTCTGCCGGGTCAATGCCGTAAAAGCTGGTCAGGCTGTCTGTGGAGCTGACGGTCATCATCTCCGGCATATCGTAGGTGCTGGTAAGCTCCTCCATGACGGCGGTCAGATCTATGTCCGCCTCTTCCTCGCTGCCGCCGCAGGCGGACAGGGCCAGGATCATTCCCACTGCCAAAACCAGGGCGCAGATGCGTCGGATATTGGTTGTCTTTATCATTTTCTTTCTCTCCTTTGTGCAGGGACGCTGTGCGCCCCGTAAATGCTTTCGCTTTCCGATACGGCTCACACGCCGTAGGGATGCTGCTCCAGGTATTCGATCCAGGCGGCGCAGCCCTCCCCGGAGAAGTGAATCCCCATGGCCTCCGGGTCGCCGCAGTATTCCGAAATTAATGCGCCGCTTTCATCCTTCATGACGGAGGCTACGTCCAGATAAGTAAAGCCCTGCTCGTCGCAAAAGCTCTTCAGCGCCTGGTTGAGGCTGTCGATTTTTTCGTTATTCAGGGTGGAGGTCTCCTTAGAAGCCAGCACAGGGGTGACGCTCTGAATGAAAATCTCCACATCGGGACATTTTTCCAGTATGCGCCGACAGTTTTCGGCAGCGTCAGCTAAAATATCTTCGTTGTCCATGCCGTTCATGCCCAGCATGATATAGACCTTCTTGGCCCCGCTGGCCTCCACCGCATCCTCCAGATACATCTTCTCGCCCTGGAAGGTGGGGTGGACGGAATAGGCATAGTCCAAATCCCATAAAAGGTTCGACCAGCTTAGGCTCCCCGCCGTGTAGAACTGGGCCTCATCCAGACATTCCTCGCCGTTTTCCCGCTGCTGGGTGACGTACAGCTCCAGCCGATAGCTGACGCTGTCCCCAACGAAAAGGGCGTCGTCAAAAAAGCCGTCCTCCGCCGGTTGGGCGCGGGCGGCGGCCTCGTCCAGAAGCTCCTGGGCCTCCGCAACCACGGCCTGGGCCTCGGTCAGCTCCTGGGTGAGCTGACGGTTTTCCTCCTCCAACTGGGCGGTGGAATCCTTCAGCGAGGAAATGGTTTTGGTTGTCACCAGCAGACAGACGGCGAAAGCTATCACAAATACCAGCGCAAGGAAGGACATAACGGAGAGCATTCTCTTCTCCCGCCGTCGCTGCCGGAGGCGGTCGGCCCGCACACGATCCGCCGCAGACAGTTGGGGATTAGAGGGCGATGACATGGACATCTCTTCTTTCTTTGCAAATCATGAAACCACTGAATACATTCTTTTATTTCTATTAAAGAGTATCAGAAAATGTAAAAAATTGCAAGACCATCCTGTTATTTGCCGAAAAAAGATGGGGTGGGAAAAATCCAAACGGGAGCGACAGCTTTTAGCGGCTTGCAGAGAAGCTGGTTTTGGTATATAATAAACTGTCATTGTATGAGCTTACCACCTACGCGAGCAAGGAGCGGACTATGCTTTCCAATATGAAAATCATCATCCCGCTGGCGGCGGCGCTGTTTGTGCTGTTCTGGACGCTGCGGTGGGCGTCGATACACCGGCGGGCGGTACCTCGGTTCCGAAAGCTCCCCTTGGGGCCGGAGGGGGAGATCGCTGCTGCCGAGGCCCTGCCGGACGCGGAGCCGGAACCAGCGCCTACCCCGGAGCCGAAGCCGGAGGGAGACAAAAGGTTCCGCAAGCCGGATTGGATCGCCCTGGGTTGCCTGACGGCGGTGTACGCCGTAGTGGCGTTCGTCGGCCTGGGGAGCAACGCGGCCCCGCAGACGTTCCTCCACTATGAGCAGGGGAACACCTATGCCCTGATTGAGCTGGAGGATCCGCAGGAGATCACGGCCATCCGCTATTATTCCGGCCTCTGCACGGCGGACTATACTTTACAGTTTTCCTATGACGGGGAGACCTGGATAGATCAGGTGCAGGAGGACGGAACCTCCGGCATGACCCAGACCTATACCCAGCTCTTCCGCTGGAACGATGCGGTCTTAAACGCCGATAACGGCACGGTGCGTTATATCCGGATCATCTCCGGGGCGGAGCAGTATCTGGGCGAGGTGGCGATATACGGCGCGGACGGCGAGCTTCTCGACCCGGAGGAGCTGATCATCGCCTCCGGCTGCGAAATGCTGTTCGACGAGCAGGACACCATCCCGGACAGCTACAGCTATAAAAACGGCACCTATTTTGACGAGATATACTTCCCCCGCACGGCGCTGGAAATGATCGAGGGCATCTGGCCCTATGAGATCACCCATCCGCCTCTGGGCAAGGCCATCATATCCCTGGGCATCCGCATTTTCGGCATGACCCCCTTCGGCTGGCGGTTTATGGGGACGCTGTTCGGCGTGCTTATGCTGCCGGTGCTGTATGTGCTACTGAAAAAAATGTTCGGCTATACGGCGGTGGCCGCCTGCGGCAGCGCCCTGTTTGCCTTTGATTTTATGCACTATACCCAAACCCGACTGGCTACCATAGATACCTACGCGGTGTTTTTCATCTTGCTGATGTATCTGTTCATGTATCTGTGGGTGACGGAGCCGCCGGACAGAGAAAAGCGGCGGAACCTGTGGCTGTTTTTGTGCGGGCTGTCCTTCGGCCTGGGGGCGGCAAGCAAGTGGACGTGCATCTACGCCGGGGCGGGCCTTGCCGTCATATGGCTGATTTACTGGGTCATGCGCCTGCGTCGGGAGAAAAAGGCCGTCCGGGACGACTTCATCCTGAACATTGGCTGGTGCCTGCTGTTTTTCATCGTGGTGCCATGCCTTGTGTATTACGTCAGCTACTATTCCTATGGCGTCAGCCAGGGACTAAGCGGCGTGAAGATGTTCTTTTCCAGGGACTATTTGCAGATCGTTCTGGATAACCAGAGCTATATGTGGAACTATCACTCCGACCTGGTGGCCACCCATCCTTATTCCTCCAAGTGGTATCAGTGGATACTGGACATTCGGCCCATTTTGTACTATCTGGAATACTTCGAGGACGGCACCATCTCCTCCTTCGCGGCCTTCTCCAACCCCATCGTCTGCTGGGGCGGCCTGTGCGCCATGATCGCCATGGGCTGGCTGGCCGTTCGGGACAGAGACAAAAAGGCCCTGTTCATCCTCGTTGGTTATCTTGCAAACCTGCTACCCTGGGTGCTGGTCAGCCGATTGACCTTTGCCTATCATTATTTCCCCTGCACGGTGTTTCTGGTGCTGGCCCTGGCCCGCATCTTTGAGGATCTCCGCCGCCGGGACAAAAAATGGCGGGCCGCCATCGGCAGCTTCACCACCGTGAGCGTGGCCATGTTTGTCATGTTCTATCCCGTCCTCTCCGGCGTGAGAAGGAGCGCGACCTATAGCAATATGCTTCTAAAATGGTTCACAGATACCTGGCCATTCTGAGGGCGGGTCTTTTGTCCCCATGCTTCGTTGCAAAATCTCGACGTACACACGGTACGCCTTCGATATTGCGCCTCGCCTGGGAACAAAATCCCTCGCCCTGAGGACAGGGGCGGGGAAATGGGTATAATTTCAATACAACGAACAACCTTTATATATTCCGCCGCTTTTGCGGCAAAGGAGGCTTTTTATTATGATAGCCATTGCGTGTGACCACGGCGGCTATGCGCTGAAAATGCAGATTCTGGAACACCTGGCGGAGCTGGGCGTGGCCTATGAGGACTTCGGCTGCGGCGCCGGGGAGCGGGTGGATTATCCCGTTTACGCGGAGAAGGTGGCCCGTGCGGTGGCCGCCGGGCAGTTTGATCGGGGCATCCTGATTTGCGGCACGGGCATTGGTATGTCCATCGCCGCGAACAAAATCCCCGGCATCCGGGCCGCCCTGTGCGCCGACTGCTATTCTGCGGAGATGACACGTTTGCATAACGACGCCAACATCCTGTGCCTTGGGGGCCGAACCCTGGGCAGCGAGCTTGCCAAACGCATTGTAGATACCTATTTGGCCGCCTCCTTCTCCGAGGCAGAGCATCACGCCCGGCGGCTGGAAATGATAAGAGAGCTGGAAAAATAAATGCCTTATCGTCCCAAGGATATATACAGAGGCCGCCGGAAGTTCCGGGTGCCCCTGACCATAATCCTGTCCGTGCTGGGCGTGCTTCTCGTCGGAAGTGTGGTGCTGTTCAGCGTCCTGCAGCGGTTTGTGGTATATGACGCCTCCGGCGTCACGCTGCAGCTTCCCTCTTCCGCCGATACTGCCGCCGAGGAGGAGACGATACTGGCCACGCCCGACCCTACCTTTGAGCCAGTGGAGGTGGAGGTCATCTACGAGACCCAGGATTTTGCCGACACCGACCTGGGGGGCTGGGAGGAGCTGGAGAGCGTGCAGGCCCTGTTTATTGCCAGGGAGGACGTTTCCAGCGCCACTCTTCTGGCTGCCGCCGTGACCCGCGCCCAGGAGGGGGACTATTCCGGCGTGGTACTGGAGATGAAGGACGAAACCGGCCAGCTTGCCTGGGCCTCCCAGACGGAAACGGCGGTGAACTATGGCACTTACGGTACGGCGGACGTGACGGAAACCATTGCCGCTCTTCACGAACAGGGCATGACCGTGGCCGCCCAGATTAGCTGCTGCGCCGACACGCTGCTGGGAACCCGCAACTGGACTGTCACCCTTCAGACCGCCTCCGGCGAGGCGTATACGGACGACGACGGCGTTCTCTGGCTCGACCCCTATAACGGCACAGTGCGGGCCTATCTGGAGGATATTGTGGCGGAGCTTGCCGCTATGGGCTTTGACGAGATCATTCTGGCCGACCTGTATCACCCTATCGCCGGGGAGGGGGAGAGCTTTACATATTCCGTCTCTCTCCAGACAGACCCCGACCCGGTCGCGGCCATCTGCCTGCTGGGCCAGCGTTTGGTGACGGCGGCGGAGGATACGGATACCGCCGTATCCGTCCTGCTGGACACCGACTCTCTGCGAAACGGCAATGGCAGCAAGACAGGTCAGGATATTGAGATTTTCTGGCGGCTGTTCGCAAGGCTCTACTGTCCCACCAGTGCAGATATGGTGACAAGCGACAAGGAGCTGACCGTGGCGGAAATCAATGCCGGTAGCGCGGACATCCGTTTTGTCCCTGTCTGCGCCTCCGTCCCGGAGGGCTGCGCGTCTTATGTCATAAAATAACGGCAAAATCAGAATAATATGGTTCAGGAAACTGACAAAATTGAAAAAAACACTTGCAATTTGGCGTCTGTTCTGGTATTATATTATGGCTGTCCTTTGACGGCAGGAAGGAGCTGATTACGATGGCTAAATGTGAGGTATGCGGAAAAGGCGTGACTTTCGGCATCAAGGTCAGCCACTCCCATCGGCGCACCAATCGGATGTGGAAGCCAAACGTAAAGCGCGTGAAGGCGGTCGTGGACGGCAAGCCCCAGCACATTTATGTTTGCACCCGCTGTCTGCGCAGCGGTAAGGTTCAGCGCGCAGTGTGAGTTTATTACGATTTTATACGATGCAGATATAGCCCGAAGCCCTTTGGCTTCGGGCTTTTCTTTTAGCTCGCTCCGTTCCGTTTTCTGTGGACTTCCGGGGGCGGGTAGATTATAATATTATCAGCAAAAGATTTTTCCGGGAGGCGTGGGGATGAAAAAGGTTCTGCTGGTATTTGGTACCAGGCCGGAGGCGGTGAAGATGTGTCCGCTGGTGCTGGAGCTTCGGCGGCGGGGGACGGTGCAGCCTGTGGTATGCGTGACGGGGCAGCACCGGCGGCTTCTTCGGGATGTGCTGGAAATCTTTCAGGTGACGCCGGACTACGACCTGGCCCTGATGGAGCGGGAGCAGTCCCTGGATGGTCTGACCGCCGCCTGCCTCACGGCCCTGGGGCCGGTGATGGAGCGGGAGGCCCCCGACCTGGTGCTGGTGCATGGGGACACCACCACTGCCCTGGCGGCGGCCATGGCCGCCTTTTACCGCCATATCCCGGTGGGCCATGTGGAGGCGGGCCTCCGCACCGGGGATCTGGCCGCCCCCTTCCCGGAGGAGTTTAACCGCCGCGCGGTAGATATGGTGAGCCGGTACGCCTTCGCCCCTACGGCGGAGGCCAGGGAGAATCTGCTGGGGGAGGGCTTCGACAGCAGCCGGATATGGGTCACGGGGAACACCGGCATAGACGCCCTGCAATACACCCTCCGGCAGGACTGCGCCGACCCGGCGCTGGATTTTCTGGCGGGGGGCGTTCCCGTGGTGCTGACGCTCCACCGGCGGGAGAGCCTGGGCCGTCCCATGGAGGAGACCCTGGCCGCCGTCCGGGCCCTGGCGGCGGATATGCCGGGGCTGCGGATCCTCTGCCCTGTCCACCTCAATCCTCAGGTGCAGCGGACGGTATACGCGGCTCTGGCCGGGCAGGAGAACATCCGCCTGACGGAGCCGATGGATACGGTGACGTTCCATCACGCCCTGGCCGGGGCGCGGCTGATTTTGACCGACTCCGGCGGGGTGCAGGAGGAGGCGGCGGCGCTGGGTGTCCCGGCCCTGGTGCTGCGGGAGAAGACCGAGAGGCCGGAGGGCGTACAGGCCGGGGGCCTGCTGCTGGCCGGTCGGGGCCGGGATGCGGTGTATACACAGTGCCGCCGTCTGCTGGAGGATGAGACGGCCTGGCAGGCCATGCGAAACCGCCCCAACCCCTACGGCGACGGTCATGCCTCCCAGCGGATTGCGGAGGCTTTAGAACGTCTTTAACAGTTTTGGCTTGAAATCAACAAAACCCGTCACGGTTGTGACGGGTTTGTAATTTTCGTAAGAAAATCTTAAATATTATTAGGTTTACAACTACGGCGGGCCAGTGCTATCATGGAAAACAGGAACCCATCTGTCGGGGTGGGGTAAGCACTATATCCAGGGGCCGTAAACGACCCTGAGAAGGAGGAACCCTATGAAAAGGATTGTTGCGGCTCTGTGCCTGTGCGCACTGACGCTGGGCCTGCTGGGGGGCTGCTCCGGCAGCACGGGAGAGACCGCCTATGTGGAGTCCGTCTCCCTGATCACAGGCACCGGCTCCGTGGGCCTGGCGGATCGCTATGCCGGAAAGGTGGTGGCCGGACAGACCGCGGAGGTGGAGCGGGACACAGAAAAGACCATCCTGGAGACCTATGTGGAGGAAGGGGACACGGTGCAGGCGGGGGATTTACTGTTTTCTTACGACATGGAGGCCATGCAGCTATCCCTGGACAAACTCTATTTGGAAAAGGAGAGCTACGAAAACACCATTACCGCCGCAGAGAGCGAGATTTCCGAGCTGGAGACCCAAAAGGCCAAGGCCAGCTCCAGCGATCAGCTCAGCTACACCCTGCAAATCAGCTCCAAGGAGGCGGACATCCGGGAGGCGGAATATAACATTGCCCTGAAGGAGCGGGAGATCGCCGCCATGGAGGCGGATATGGAGAACACAGAAATCACCGCCCCCATCGCTGGCCGGGTGATGAGCATTGCGGAGGAGGGCAGCTCCGACGGCTATTACTATGACAGCTCCTCCGCCGGAACCACCTATATCACCATCATGGACGTCACCACCCTGCGGGTGGAGGGAAACATCAACGAGATGAACGCCTACGCCCTGACAGAGGGCATGGCCGTCACCATCCGCTCCCGGGTGGACGAGAGCCAGACCTGGTCGGGAACCATCACCTCCATCGACTGGGAAAACCCCGTCACCAACGATAACGACAGCTATTATTATATCTACTCAGACGACATGACCACATCCAGCAAGTACCCCTTCTATATCGAGCTGGCGGACACAGAGGGCCTGCTGCTGGGCCAGCACGTCTACATTGAACCATCTACAGGGGACGGCGGGAGCGGCTCCGGCCTGATGCTCCCCTCCTATTACATCACCGGCGGGGCGGAAAACGCCTATGTCTGGGCAGCCAATGATAAAGACAAGCTGGAAAAGCGCTCCGTCACCCTGGGCGCTTATGACGCAGACACGGACTGCTATGAGATCCTCTCCGGCCTGGACGGGTCGGATTATATCGCCTTCCCGGACGACAGCCTTTCCGAGGGCATGGCGGTGGAGAAATACGACGAGGACAGCTTCTCTGACGACGAGGTCGTCGTTTCCGTGGGATGAGGTGGCCGCCATGCTGCTTGAAATGAAAAACATCTGCAAGGATTTCCCCCAGGGGGGTGAGACGGTACACGTCCTGAAGCGGGTGAATCTCTCCATCGAGCAGGGGGATTACCTGGCCATTATGGGGCCGTCCGGCTCCGGCAAGACCACCCTCATGAACATCATCGGCTGTCTGGATGTTCCCACCAGCGGGACATATCGCCTGAACGGAGAGAACCTGGCCCAGGCCACGGACAACCGGCTGGCGGACGTGCGAAACTCCACCCTGGGCTTTGTGTTCCAGAGCTTTTACCTGCTGCCCAGCCTGACGGCCAGGGACAACGTGGCCCTGCCCCTGCTGTACGCCGGGGTCAGCAAGCGCACCCGCTCCCGCCGGGCGGCGGAGGCGCTGCGGATGGTGGGCCTTTCTGACCGCATAGACTTTCTGCCCACCCAGCTCTCCGGCGGCCAGCAGCAGCGGGTGGCCATCGCCAGAGCCATGATAAACCGGCCCAAGCTGCTCCTGGCGGACGAACCCACCGGCGCCCTGGATTCCGCTTCCGGCCAGCAGGTCATGGATATTTTCGACGAGCTGCACGACCAGGGTACCACCATCGTGCTGATCACCCACGCCCCGGAGATCGGCCAGCGGGCCAGCCATATGCGGCGGATACTGGACGGGGTGCTTCTGCCGGAGGAGGGAGGCGAGCCGGATGCATAGAGCGAAGAAAAAATCCCACAAGAAGCTGATCATCAGCGTTATCGCCGTGATCCTGGCTGTGGCCCTGCTGATTGGTATCTTGTTCATCGTCCGCAATCGCACCGGCGGGGCGGTGAACGTCTACCCGGTCAGCCAGGTCTCCACCAGCGGCGACTATGCCTACGAGACAGAGACGGAGGGAGCCGTCACGGCGGACAAGATCCAGTCTGTGTATATCTCCTCCACCCAGCAGGTGACGAAGATCTATGTCACCGAGGGCCAGACCGTGGCCGTGGGCGACCCCATCCTGGCCTATGACACCACCCTCAGCCAGGTGGAGCTGGACAGGAAGGCCATTTCCGTCCAGCAGCTTGAGCTGGAGCTGGAAAGCGAGGAGAAAAACCTGGAAGAAATTGGCAATTACGCCATCGGCTCCGGCGGGGGGTACAGTATTTCCACCGACACCTCGACCAGCAGCGCAACATCGGTCAGCGTTCCCTATTTCAAGGGGGGCAGCGGCACCGCCAGCGACCCATACGTTTGGCTGTGGAGCGACAGCATTGAGTACACCGACGCAGTGATACAAATGCTGGTAAATCCCCCCGTCCAGGAGGAGCCGGAGCCGACCCCCACCCCGGTTCCTACGGAAGAACCCCAGGAGACGGCGGAGCCGGAGCCCACCGGGGAACCCCAGGAAACGGACGCGCCGACAGAGACAGACGTTCCTGTGGAGACGGACACCCCGGCGGAGACGGACACCCCCGTGGAGACCGACGTCCCGGAAGAGACAGACGTTCCTGTGGAGACAGACACCCCCGTGGAAACGGACACCCCGGCAGAGACGGATACCCCGACAGAGACTGACGCCCCGGCGGAAACGGACACCCCCGTGGAAACGGATGCTCCTGAGGAAACGGACACCCCGGCGGAAACAGATACTCCGGCAGAGACCGAGGCCCCGGAGCCGGAGGAGACCGGGGACGGGCGGGTCTATGTGGTGTTTGAGATTCGGGATTCCAACGCCCCCAAGGGAACTCTGACCCGCTGCTGGGAGATGGCCTTCCGGGAGGTGACAAGCATCACTGCCACCACCGGCACCGATGCCGATACCGACACCGACACCGATCCCTCCGGCGCGGACGATACCGCCGCCCCGGAGGAGACGGGAGAGGCAGAGGATATAACGCCTGACACCGGGGAGGATACCGATCCCGGCGGGGACGGGGAAAACGTGAGCGGAGACGAAGAGGATAGCGCCGACGGCGATTCCGGCGACACTACCACCACGACCACCGTCACCGTTTCCAGCCAGTGGGTGTTCTCCATCATCGAGCCAAATTATGTCCCGGACGAAAAGGAGACCGACGAAGGGGAGGTGTACATCGACACCACGGTGTATTATACCGCCTCGGAGGTGGCCCAGCTCAAGCGGGAGAGCCAGCAGCGGATCGCCGACCTGACCATTCAGCTCAAGGTGGCCCAGCTTGAATATGAGCAGCTTGCGTACGAGCTTTCAAACGGGGAAGTTTATGCCACCGTGGCCGGGACAGTGAAAACCGTCCGGGACCCGGACACCGCCCTGGCGGAAGGCTCCCCTGTGGTACTGGTCTCCGGCGGAGGCGGCTACTACGTCACCGGCGTGCTGGGAGAGTTCGACCTAGACACCATGGCCGTGGGCGACACGGTGACGGTCTATAGCTGGCAGTCCGGGGAGCAGATTGAGGGAACCATCACGGAAATCTCTGAGTACCCCACAGAGAGCGACGAGTATTATTATTACACCGACGGCAACACCAATATTTCCAAGTACCCCTTTACTGTTATGGTCAGCGAGGACGCCAATCTCCGGGAGGGGGAGTATGTGTACATCTATCTTGCCAATTCCGGCTGGAACGATGACGGCTCCGTGTATCTCTATAACCCCTTTATCCGCACGGAGGGGGGCAAGAGCTATATCTGGGCGGCGACAGAGAACGGTACCCTGGAAAAGCGCTACATCACCACAGGCATATCTCTTTGGGGCAGCTATACCCAGATCACCGGCGGCCTGACGGAGGAGGATTATGTGGCCTTCCCCTATGGCAGGAGCCTGCGGGACGGGGCCAAGGTCAAGTACAACGAGGACACCGACTCGCTGTACGGCTACTGAGAGGGGAGGCGTTTGTAAATGGCTGAAAATCTGGCCCTGGCCTTCCAGGGGATCTGGGCCCACAAGCTGCGGTCGTTTCTGACCATGCTGGGCATTATTATCGGCATTGCCTCCATCATCACCATCGTGTCTACCATTAAGGGTACCAACGAGCAGATCAAGGAAAACCTGATCGGCGCCGGAAACAACGCGGTGGTGCTGGAACTGTATCAGGACGGGTACACCTATTACGTGGATTACAATGGCACCCCGGAGGGGGTCATCCCCATCACGGAGGAGACCCGGCAGGAGCTGCTGGCCATCGACCATGTGGTCTCCGCCAGCCTCTACTACACCAGAGAGTATTATTACGCCGGGGTGTATTATCAGAACACTCAGTACACCGGGGGCTTCTACGGCGTGGATGAGTATTACCTGGACATCTATGGCTATCAGCTCTGCTATGGCCGGGGCTTTTTACAGGAGGATTTCGACCAGTGCCGGAAGGTGGTCATTTTAGACACCCAGGCCGCCGCCTCCCTGTTCGGCGGGGCATACCCCATCGGCAAGACCCTGGAAATCCAGGGGGAGCCGTTCACCGTTATCGGCGTGGTGGGGCAGTCCGGCGCCACGGAGCTGACCATCGAGACCCTCAGCGACTATTATACCTACGCTGACACCTCCGGCGGCAGTATGTTCATACCCGGCACCGACTGGGGCATTACCTTCCGCTTCGACGAGCCGCAGAAGGCGGTGCTTCAGGCCGCCAGCACCGACGATATGACCGCCATCGGCCAGGAGGCGGCGGAGCTTTTAACCAATTCCCAGACCGCCGGCGCGGACAGCTCCTTTTCCTATGAGAGCAACGACCTGATGGAGCAGGCCGAGGATCTCCAGGATCTTTCCAACGCCACCAACAAGCAGCTATTGTGGATCGCGGCCATCTCCCTGCTGGTGGGCGGCATCGGGGTGATGAACATCATGCTGGTGACGGTCACGGAGCGCACCCGTGAGATTGGCCTGAAAAAGGCCATCGGCGCCCGGAAAAAGCGGATCCTCTGGCAGTTTCTCACGGAGGCCGCCGCCCTGACAAGCATCGGCGGCATCGTGGGCGTGGCCGCCGGGGTCATTCTCAGCCGCCTGATCTCCACCATCATGGGAACCCCCACCGCCATCAGCCCCCCGGCGATTGTCATCGCCGTGCTGTTCTCCATGGTCATCGGCATCGTCTTCGGCATGATCCCCGCCGTAAAAGCGGCCAATTTGAACCCCATAGACGCCCTGAGACGGGAATAAAAAGCGGGCCTATACCAAAACCGAAGTTTTGGTATAGGCCCTTTTGTGTATCCTGATCATGTGTGCGGGTTTATTATCCCATTTTCTTTGATACATAATATGTCCCTGCCGCAGTGGCGGCGGGGGATTTTTTGCCCTCCACCCAGGCGGAGCCGGTGGCGTGGCAGATGGTGAAGCCAGGGTGGGTGATCTGGGCCTGAACCAGCAGGATGTCGTTCAGGGGGATGGGGGTGAGATAGCTGACCTCCATGCTGATGGTGGGCGTCATATGACCGCCGGTGCAGTATCGGGCCAGCAGACCCATGGTCAGATCCAGCACCGAGGCGGTGACGCCTCCGTGAAGGATGTCGCTGGGGTTTGCCATCCAGGGCTTGGTCGCCATCCGCAGCGTCACCTGGCGCTCTGCGTAATTACAGTCCACAAAGGACATTCCCAGCATGGCGTTGAAGGTGCCGTCACATTCCTTTGCCACGTCTTCAAAATAGCCCCGAAAGGCCCGCTCCATCCCTGCCTGATCGTGAAGATCCTCTTTTTTCAGAATAATCAATTTTCTGCCTCCTGGGCCGCCACTGCCTCCCCGGCGGTGTCCGACTCGTCCTCGTCCGGCGAAGGGGCGGTCTCTGTGACCGCCGTTGTCTCCGCTGCGTCCTCTGTGTTATCGTATGTGGCATCGGTGGGAACAAACATCACGTCCATGTCTACATCCCCCTCGATGCCGTCTACGCTGCCGGTGAAGGAATACTGCCAAAAGGTGTGGTCGTAGTAAAACTCCGGCCAGGAGCCGGGATTGCCCATCCAAATGGTCAGATCCTCAAACTGGTTCAGGTCGTATGTAAAATAGGCCAGATTCAAATAGGCGTAGACCCCGGCCTCATATCCCTCCGATTCAATGAGCTGGCAAAATTCCAGACAGGCCTCGGTAATGGTGTTCCCGTTTGCGTTGTCTGTGCGGGCGGCCTCCCCGGTGCCGATTTGTTCCCAGTCGAAGAACACCGGCAGGGTGATGTCGTACCCGTCGATCAGCTCCAGGGTCAGAAGCGCCTCCTCGGCGGCCTCCGCAATGCTGATGGCCTGCGAGAAGAAATAGACGCCCACCTCCAGCCCGGCAGCCAGAGCGCCCTCTACATTTTCCTGGAACAGCGTGTCCGCGTTCAGACTGCCTCCGCTGTATCCCCGCCATCCGCAGCGAATGATGGCAAACTCGATCCCGGCGTCCGCCACAGCCTGCCAGTCGATGGTTCCCTGATGCTCGGACACGTCTATGCCCAGCACCAGCTCCGCATCGTCTCCGCTGTAGGAGGCGATTCCGTCCGTCACGGAAAAGGCGGCGACATCCAGGGAAAAGGGGGTGAGATCCTCCGCCTCGGCTACCCACATAGTGCCGCCGGCCCCGTCGGATACCTCCACCAGCCCCTCATAGGGGTCTGCGGTGGGCGTCGGCTCTGCGGCCTCCGTCTCTGTCTGCCGAATATTTCGCACCACCAGCACCACCAATATGGCGGTCAGGGATGCCAGCAACAGGATGATCGCTATCAATGACAAAATTCGTTTTTTCATAACCTCATAACAATACCACAAATGCCCCCCTGTGTCAAAGCGCGAAGATATTTCTCCTGCAAATTGACAGGATAACCTTGATTTCCGGGGCGTTTCAAGCTAAAATGTGTTATATAAGGGAACAATATGAAATTCTATTCTACGGAGGTAGCGGTTATGACCCCTGATGTTGAAAAACTTCTGACGCTGGCTGACCGGGATTTGGCGGCTGGCCGGTACGCAGACGCGGAAAAGGAATATGCCAAGGCCCTGGAGCTTGACCCGGACTGCTATGTGGCCGTTCATGGCCGGGGCGTGGCCCGCACCTGGCAGAGTACCCTTCTGTCCGGCGACCCCACCGCCCTGATTTACAGCACGCAGGACGCTTTTGCCATGGCGGAGCGGGCTGGGGCGGACACAGGAGACTTCCTGGCAAGGGTGGCGGTTGACCTGATAAACCTGACCAGCAACAAATATAACGAGCTGACTCGTATCTACACCAGCATCGCCCGAAAGGAAAACACCAAGGCTCCCTCGCCGCTGTTTTTCTATACCTGGGATTTGTCTCACCCCCAGGGCCTGACTCTGCCGGATGTGTATATCCCCATGATTAACTACCTGGCCGCACTGATACAGGTCAGCGAGTATCTGGACGGTGTCCTGGAGGGGAATGAAGCGCTGAAGCGCCGCCGCCAGCATAACATCGGAAATCTGAACATCTTCTATGACTGGCTTATCGCCTTCAACGCGACGGGCCGTGTGGCGGAGGGGTATTATAACCAGATTTTGGAGAAAAAGCAGCAGCTTCTCACTGTCCGCAGCCGGCTTGACAAGGAGCTTTCGGAGCCGGAATACCGCAACGTACCCAGCGCCAGGCCGGAGGGCCGTCCCCTGCCCGGTGTCAGCTCCGACGTGGACCGCGAGGAAAAGGTTGCCCACTTCGGCGAGCGCCCCCCGATAGAGATTATCTGCCCCATCTGCGGCACCATTCAGAAATCCAACCGCTCTGTCTGCTTCCAATGCTCCTGCCAGTTCATCTTTGACGATGAGCAGTAATACGACCGCAACGCGACCGCGCGTCGGCTATTATATCGAGCCGAAGGGCATGGTGTGGGTCGCTGTGGGCTTCATGGCCCTGTCCTTCGGGCTGCGCCTGGCCTGGTGGCTCGTCTGGCCGGAGGATACGGCCAGCGCCGGAGTGTATGTTCACGGCGTGCTGCCGCTGGGGGCCTGCGTGCTGTTTTGCTTGTGCCTGCTGTACCCCGGCAGGATGTCCCTGCGGGCCAGCTTCTTTCCGGCGCTGCTGGGTGTGCTGTTTTTCATCCTGAAGGCGCAAACCTTCGTCTGGTGGCATCAGACGCTTTGCACCTTGCTGTATCTTCTGGTGGCCGTGCTGTACGGTCTGACAGCGTTTAGCATCCTGCCCCTGCGGAAGCTGCTGTTTCCCCTGTTCGGCCTGCCGCTGACCTTCCATGCGTTTGTGCTGGATCTGATTGTCCACCGCACGGTGTTTACCTTGCCTGAGTGGTTCCAGGAAGGGTCGGTGCTGTGCATCATGGCTGGGCTTCTCTGCGTGTCCCTGGCCATCCGGGAGAAGTACCCTGCCGTTCGGGAGGAGACCCCATGACGGACAGGCCCTATTGGGTCTATATCCTCCGCTGCGCCGACGGAAGCCTTTATACCGGCATCACTACGGACGTAGAGCGCCGGGTGGGGCAGCACAACGCCGGAACGGGGGCCAAATATACCCGCAGCCACCGGCCCGTCGAGCCGGTATACCGGGAGCTTTGTCCCGACAAGTCCGCCGCCCTGCGCCGGGAACGGGCCATAAAAGCCCTGACCCATGGGGAGAAGCTGGCCCTCATCGGAGAGAAAACAAAATAACCCGCGAGACCGCCTCCTATACCCTGCCCCCGGCGGCCTGAGCGCCGCAGCACATCGAGAGCCGCGTCAAAACCAGCCGGTTTGACGCGGCTTTTTCTATGCGCGGCGCTGTCAGACTTGACCGAAAAAGTCCATCATCGGAAAAAAA
Organism: Oscillospiraceae bacterium; assembly: GCA_021205095.1. Classification (GTDB taxonomy): domain Bacteria; phylum Bacillota; class Clostridia; order Oscillospirales; family Oscillospiraceae; genus CAJOIG01. Next base: position 19,508 of record JAJPYE010000057.1, read on the forward strand.
TCAAAAAAATATCCGCAGGAAAATTCACAAAGGTCTTTCTTTTGATTTGACGGTTTGTTATAATTATAATAAGGATGGAAGAATATCCGAAACACATAAAAATAGATTGCCTTTAGGGTAGGGGGTACATGAAAAAATGATTTCACACGGAAAAGAGGTCAAGGTCTTTACCGGCAACGCCAATCCCAAGCTGGCCCAGGATATATGCGACTGTCTGAATATATCCCTGGGCAATATACACTGCTCGCACTTCGCGGACGGGGAGTGTTCCATTTCAGTATATGAGCCGGTGCGTGGGGCGGACGTGTTTTTGGTGCAGTCCACCTGCGGCCCGGTAAACGATAACCTGATGGAGCTGCTGGTAATGATCGACGCCATGCGCCGGGCTTCCGCGGGCCGCATTACGGCTGTAATGCCTTATTTCGGCTATGCCCGGCAGGACAGAAAGGCCAAGAGCCGCGATCCCATCTCCGCGAAGCTTGTGGCGAATCTGCTTACAGAAGCCGGGGCTGACCGGGTGCTGACCATGGATCTGCACGCCTCCCAGATACAGGGATTTTTCGACATTCCAGTGGATAATCTGGTGGGGGGCAACATCTTTTCCGCCCATTATCTGAAGCGCTTCGGCGCAAATAACGAAAATCTCGTCGTGGTCTCCCCGGATGTAGGCAGCGTGTCCAGAGCCAGAACCTTCGCCATGAAGCTGGGAACGGGGCTGGCCATTGTGGACAAACGCCGGGAGCAGGCTAACCAGTCCGAGGTCATGAACCTGATCGGCCATGTGGAGGGCAAGGACGTTATTATCCTGGACGACATGGTGGATACCGCCGGTTCCCTGGTCGGCGCGGCGAAGGCGCTACGGGAGATTGGCGGCGCGAACAGAATTTATGCCTGCGCCAGCCACGGCGTTCTCTCCGGCCCGGCGCTGGAGCGGATCGAGGAAAGCTGCCTGGAGGAGCTTCTTCTGCTGGATACCATCCCCTACCCCAAGGACAAGCCCAGGGTGGACAAGATCCGCTATCTGTCCGTGGCTCCTCTGTTCGCTACCTCCATCCACCGTATTTATGAGGACGAGTCCCTGTCCTCCCTGTTCGACTGATGTTTGGCAGAGGAGGAGGCGTTCAGTGGCTGGCGGTGTTTTTGGGAAATCCCGGCCCCCGATACGCCTCCACCCGCCACAATGCGGGATTTATGGCGGCGGACGCCCTGGCAAAGGAAAAGGGCGTGACCATCACCCGGCTGCGGTTCCGGGCCCTGACGGCCCAGTGTCCCATGGGCGAGGAGCAGGTGCTTCTTATGAAGCCTCAGACCTACATGAACGAGTCCGGCCAGGCCGTGGGTCAGGCCGCCCGGTTTTATAAAATTCCCCCGGAGCGGGTGCTGGTGGTCAGCGACGACATTCATCTCCCCTGCGGCCAGCTTCGGATTCGGACAAAAGGCTCCGCCGGAGGCCACAACGGGCTGAAAAGCGTTATCGCCCACCTGGGGAGCCAGGAGTTCCCCCGCATCCGCATAGGCGTGGGCGCGCCGTCCTCCGGCGGCCAGGAGCAGATAGACTGGGTGCTGGAGGTTCCCCGAAACCAGGACTGGGAGCTGTTTTCCGAGGCCTGTGTTCGCGCGGCCAGGGCGGCGGAGGACTATATCCGCTATGGCCCGGATAAGACCATGAATACCTATAACAGGTAATAAAAATATCCTTATCATTTTATCATGTCTTACGCTTCTGCCCGAAGAGCAGGAGCAAGACGGTTGAAATCGAAATATAATAACGTCCTGGCGTTATTATAAAATATAAACAACAGGCGCGTTTCCGATCGTTCAGCGAATACCGGCCTGCCTGGGCGACGCCGCCCACACAGACCCAACAGAAAAGGGAGGCTTCCATGAAAAAGGAATGTATCGCCATGCTGCTGGCGGGGGGCCAGGGGTCGCGGTTGTATGCGCTGACCGCGAATATGGCAAAGCCTGGCATCCCCTTCGGCGGGAAGTACCGCATCATCGACTTCCCTCTGTCCAACTGCGCCAACTCCGGCATAGACACGGTGGGGGTGCTGACCCAGTACCGGCCCATGTCCCTGAACGCCTATGTAGGCACGGGGCGACCCTGGGATTTGGACATGGAGGATGGAGGCGTGTTCATCCTGCCGCCTTATATGACGGAGGGGGAGAAGGGGAACTGGTTCTCCGGCACCGCCAACGCCATCTATCAGAACATAGACTTCATCGACATCCGTGACCCGGAATATGTTCTGATTCTCTCCGGCGACCATATTTATAAGATGGACTATGCCAAAATGCTCCAGGAGCATAAGGAGCATAACGCCGCCTGCACCATCGCGGTGATACAGGTCAGTATGTCGGAGGCCAGCCGCTTCGGCATTATGAACATCGGGCCGGACGGATACATAAACGAGTTTGAGGAAAAGCCGCCTCAGCCCAAGAGCGATATGGCCTCCATGGGCATCTATATCTTCAACTGGAAGCTGCTGCGTCAGGCCCTGATCGACGACGAAAACGACCCGGACAGCCACCGGGATTTCGGCAAGGACATTATCCCCAAGCTTCTGGCGGCGGGGGAGAAGCTGTGGCCCTATCGCTTTGACGGCTACTGGCGGGACGTGGGTACCATTACCAGCCTCTGGGACGCCAACATGGATCTTTTAAGCCCCGGCACGCTGGACATCTACGACCCCTCCTGGCCCATTCTGAGCTGGAACCCCATCCGCCCGCCCCATGTGGCGGGGCCGGAGGCGGACATCCGCCACTCCATCGTGACGGAGGGCTGCGTGGTGGAGGGGACGGTGTTTAACAGCGTTCTTTCCAGTCAGGTGCGGATAGATCCGGGCGCACGGGTGGAATACAGCGTGCTGATGCCCGGAGCCGTGGTGGAGCGGGGCGTGGAGGTGCGCTTCGCCATTTTGGGAGAGAATGTCCGGGTTTGCTCTGGCGCTCATGTGGGCACCGCGCCGGACGGTTCGGATCGCTGGGGCGTTGCCACCTGCGGGCCGGACATCACCGTTGGCCCCGGCGCTTTGGTGGCGCCAGGTGCCATGCTCTATGATGATTTGGTGGCGAAACTATGAGAAACGATCTGCATGGTATTCTCTATACCCTTGGCTCCGAGCCTGCCCTGGGCGAGCTGGTGGCCAACCGAAACAGCGCCTCTATCCCCTATGGGGCACGATACAGGCTGATAGACTTCGCCCTCTCCGCCATGGTGAACGCCGGGGTGCGGGATGTGGGCGTCATTATGGAGCGGGATTACCAGAGCCTTTTGGATCACCTCTCCAGCGGGAAGGACTGGGATCTCTCCCGCCGCCGGGGCGGCCTGCGGCTGCTGCCGCCCTTCGGCCTGCCGGAATCCCACTCCGGCCACTTCGGCGGCTGCATGGAGGCGCTGCGTTCTGTCAGCTCCTATATCCGGGACATCCAGCAGGAGGACATCGTTATGGCCGCCGGGGACTGGATTGCAAACGTTGACCTGGCCGCCGCGCTGGAGGTTCACGCCGCCGCCGGGGCCGGGATCACCGCTGTCTGCACCAGGGAGAATCCCCCCTTCACCCATCACCGGCTGGTGCCGGGGGAGGACGGCTTCGCCAAAACGCTGCTGTTTTCCCATGGCGGCGCGGGAGAGGGCCTTGCCTCTACGGAAATTTATATTCTGAAAAAGGAGCTGCTGCTGGAGCTGATGGATTTCTGCTCCGACGGTCGGCGTACCCATTTCCACCGGGACGCTCTGGCCCACTTCCTGTCCGAGGGGGGCAAAATGGCCGTCTATGTCCACGAGGGCTATTTCAGCCGTATCACCTGTGTGGGCGACTACTACCGGGCCAGCATGGATCTGCTTCGGTCAGAGGTGTACGCTGATCTGTTCCCCTGGGGAACACGTCCCATCCGCACCAAGGAGCGGGCGGAGTCCAGCACCTATTATGGCGACAACGCCAGGGTGAAAAGCAGCCTGGTGGCGGACGGCTGCTATGTGGAGGGGGAGATTCAAAACTGCATCCTGTTCCGCGGCGTGCGCGTTGCCGCCGGGGCGAAGCTTGAAAACTGCGTTATCATGCAGGACACGGTGGTGCAGGAAAACGCTCATCTGAAAAGCGTCATCGCGGATAAGGACTGCACCGTCACGGAAGGCTGCTTCCTGGCGGGCAGCGACCGTTTGCCAAGCGTGATCCCCAAGGGTCACACGGTATAAAGCACTGAATTTTCAAAGCAAGGAGAAATTGTATGGCAGAAATCACAGGCAGCGAGCTGCACGCTGCGATTGAGGATAAGCTGTGCGCCCATTTTGGCGTTACGGGCCAACAGGCCACGGACGGCCAGGTGTTTCAGGCGGCGGCCATGGTCATTCGGGAAATCATGAGCCGCACCCTGGCCGCCCAGCCGGGGCAGGAGCAGCGGCAGGTGCATTATCTGTCTCTGGAATTTCTGCTGGGCCGGAGCCTGATGAAAAACGCCTATAACCTGGGGCTGGGGGAGGCCCTGACCCAGGCGCTGGAGGAGATGGGCCGAAACGCCGCCGATATTTTTGAGATAGAACCCGACGCGGGCCTTGGAAACGGCGGCCTGGGCCGCCTGGCCGCCTGCTATATGGACAGCATGGCTACCCTGAACATTCCGGCTACAGGATATTCCCTGTGCTATGAGCTGGGCCTTTTCCGTCAGGTGATGGAAAACGGCTGCCAGACAGAGGAGGCGGACGATTGGCGTCTGGGCGCCCAGGGCTGGCTTATCCCCAGGGAGGAGGACACCTGCGAGGTGCGCTTCGGCGGCCATGTGGAGGAGGAATGGGACTATACCGGCACCTGCCATACCCGGCAGACCGGGTATACCAGCGTGCTGGCCGTGCCTCGTGATATGCTGATCGCCGGATACGGCGGGAACCGTGTGAACACCCTGCGCCTCTGGGAGGCCAGAAGCCCCCAGAAGCTGGATATGTATCTCTTCTCCGGCGGGCAGTATATGCAGGCCATGGAGGAGCGCACCATGACGGAGGTTATCACCAAGGTGCTGTACCCCGCGGACGACCATCTCCAGGGCAAGGAGCTGCGCCTGAAGCAGCAGTATTTCTTCGTCTCCGCCACGGCCCAGGACATCGTGAAAAAGCACCGGGCTACCTGGGGGGACGTGCGCTCCTTCCCGGAGCATCATGTTTTGCAGATAAACGACACCCACCCGGCCCTTATCATCCCGGAGCTAATGCGGATATTCATGGACGAGGACGGTCTGGGCTGGGACGAGGCATTGACTGCCGTGGAGGGCAGCGTGGCCTATACGAACCACACGGTCATGTCCGAGGCGCTGGAAAAATGGCCCCAGGGCCTGGTGCAGTCTCTGCTGCCAAGGGTCTGGCAGGTGATACGGGAGCTGAACCTGCGCTGGAGCGCCTATCTCCGGGAGAAATTCTCCGGGGACGAGGCCCGCGTGGAGCGGTGCCTGATCCTCTCCGGCGGCCAGGTGCATATGGCGAACCTCTGCCAGGCCGTATGCTTCAAGATAAACGGCGTGTCCACTCTGCATGGACAGATTCTGACCAGCCGCCTGTTTGCAGATGTATGCAGCCTTAGGCCGGAGCGGTACACCTTTGTCACCAATGGCATCGACCACCGGCGCTGGCTGGATCAGATAAATCCGGCCCTGTCTGGCCTGGTGCGGGAGCTGATCGGCCCCGGCTTTATCACGAATCCTGAAGAGCTGCGTATGCTCCACAAGTATGAAAACGACACCGCTGTCCTGGATCGGTTAAATGAAATAAAATATCAAAACAAGCAGTCCTTCTCCCAGTGGCTGGAAAAGCAGCAGGGGGCCAGCCCCAATCCGGCTGCGGTGCTGGACGTGCAGGTCAAGCGCCTGCATGAATACAAGCGGCAGCTTCTGGCCGCTATGCTCATTACAAGCCTCCAGCAGCGGCTCCACGATAACCCCAACATGGAGTTCCTGCCCCGCACCTTCGTCTTTGGGGCCAAGGCCGCCGGGAGCTATGTGACCGCGAAGCGTATCATAGAGCTGATAAACTCCCTGTCCGCAGACGTGAACGCCGACCCGGTGTGCCAGGGGAAGCTTCAGGTGTTCTTCGCTGCCAACTACCGGGTCTCCATGGCGGAAAAGCTGATGCCTGCCGCCCAGGTGTCGGAGCAGATCTCCACCGCAGGGAAGGAGGCCAGCGGCACCGGCAACATGAAGCTCATGATGAACGGGGCCATTACCATCGGCACCCTGGACGGGGCCAATGTGGAAATGCACCGGCTTCTGGGAGACGAGAATATGTTCCTGTTCGGCCTGCAGGCGGAGGAGGTAGAGGCCCTGCGCCCCACCTACCAGCCCCACGATTATTATGACAGCGACCCGGTGACAAAGGCGGTGCTTGACCGCTTCAGCACCGGCTTCCGGGATGGCAAGAGCTATTCCGATCTGGTCGCCGGTCTGCTTTACGGCGGCGACCCCTATATGCTCCTGGCGGATTTCCCCAGCTACCGCCAGGCCCACGACAGGCTTTACAGTCTGCTGGCTGACCCGCGGGCTGCGGCCAGAGTATCCCTTGTGAATATCGCGGAATCCGGCGCCTTTGCCGCCGACCGCGCGATTCAAGAATATGCCGGAAATATCTGGCAAATATGAAAGGAGAACACATGAAGAAACTGAGCAAGATCCTGGCTCTGGCGCTGGCCCTGTGCCTGCTGCTGGGCGTGGGAGCCTTCGCCACCGGCGAGGCGTCCGGGGAGGCCTCCGATGAGACCGCCCTGTCCATGAACGCGGACGCGGCTGCCAGCGGCACCGCCTACACCATCACCGAGGACGGCGTCACCGCAAATGAGGTGGAGGGCGTCGAAATCACCGGCGAGGTCACGGACGAGGGAGCCGACGGCATTGAAATGACCATCACCTCCTTCACCACCAACGGCTTCCAGGTGACTGGCGGCACGTTCACCATCTCCAACTCCACCATCACCAAAGAGGTGACGGAGGATGTGGACGCGGACGCTGCCGGCGGCTACATCGCCGGTGTCACCAGCGGCACCCTGATCATCGACAACTGCACCTTCGTCAACAACGGCAAGGGCGGACGCAACGGCAACTACACCGTTGACTGCGAGTCCTCCGGCGTGATGGTGGTCATCAACTCCAACATCATCCAGACCGGCGCCACCGGCGACGAGGAGGGCTACACCGAGGACATCGCCGATCCCCCCTCCAACCTGGGCCTGCTGATCTCCGGCTACGCCCGCGCCAATATGTCCGTGGGCCAGTCTCAAACCTACTACTACGGCTCCTATGTGGAGACCGAGGGCTGGGCTGCCATGAGCACCGACTCCGCCCAGAGCGGCTTCACCTTCTACAGCTATGATTCCACCGCTGTGGCTCTGTACGGCGGCTACGGCACCTATGCCGATACCTCCTGCGTGGACTGGTTCTATGCTAGCACTCTGTCCAGCGCTGAGGTGGGCGCCATCATCTCCAACAACGGCGAGATCCATATGCGCAACGGCGCGGCTGCGGACGAGGACGTTCTGGCCTACCTGCCGGAGGACTATGAGGTAACGGAAAACTATGGCGATGGCCGTTCCCTGGTGGAGGCCGGGCGGAACGACTTCCAGCTTCACTCCCCCGATATGATGGGAAGCGGCGCAAGCTCTGACTACACCGCCATCCTCGATCTGGAGGACACCGACATCATCACCAGCACCGAGCTTGACGAGAATGCCACCCTCACCGACTGGGACGTGGATTACGGCCCCGCCGTGGCGGAGTATATCCAGCTTGTCAAGGGCGCGAACATCCTGGTGAAGTCCACCAGCGCTGACATTGACCTGACCAACGTCACCGCCGAGAGCTACACCGGCGTGCTGCTGCTGACCGTTCTGAACTCCGATTCCATGAGCCGCTATGCCCTGGCCTCCGATGATATGACCGGCAAGGGCGCCGACCTGACCATCACCGACAGCGAGATTTCCGGCGATGTGGACAGCTTTGACTATCAGCGCAACGCCACCGTGAACCTGGTGAACTCCACCTGGTCCGGCGCGTTCGTCACCATCGACAAGGATCAGTGGGACGCCATGTGGTCTGAGGAGGCTATGGCCGACGAGTACTGCTACTGGATCCTGGATTCTGAGACCTACTTCGACGGCACCGGCACCATCTCCACCGTCACCGTGGACGAGACCTCCGTCTGGAACGTCACCGGCGAGTCCAACATCAGCGTCCTGACCGTGGCTGAGGGCGGCGTTGTGAACGGCACCGTCACCGTGGACGGCGAGGAAGTGGACGTGTCCGCCGGCGGCACCTGGGAGGGCGACATTGTCATCGCACCTGCCGAGACTGCCGAGGCTGAGGCCGAGACCGAGGCCGCTGCTGACGAGGCTGCCGGGGACACCCCCGCCGGGTTCGACGAGAGCATGAACGAGGGCCTGGACGAGAGCGTTTACCCCCACTTCGACGAGTATCGCGACTATGTGGCGGAGATCGCCCTGGCTGACAGCTTCATGGCCTCCCAGAGCGGCATCCCTGACGACATCTATGCCGCCGCCAGCCCCTATATCGCCCCCTTCTCCGACATTAACCCCGTCATCGGAGCCATGGATTACGGCGATTGGATGGCCGAGAATTATCCCGGCGAGGATTTTCCCACCGCGTAATTTTTGACCCATAACCTGCAAAACCTCCCCTGCCTTATGGCAGGGGAGGTTTTTGCGCCGGTAAAAAACGGCGCTTCTGCTGTTTTCTATTAGGAAGGCAGACGTTTTTGTCTGCTTTTATGTTGACAGTCGGTTCTGTTCGCCCCAGTCACACATGGCATTTAAAATCGGCATCAGGGATTTCCCTCTTTCCGTCAGGCTGTATTCCACTTTCGGCGGGATCTGCGGATATTCCTCCCTGTGTACAAGCTGGTCTGCCTCCAGCTCCTTCAGCGCGGAACTTAACGTCTTGTATGAAATGTCCTCGATATACCGTTTCATTTCATTGAAGCGAACGACCTGAAAAACGGCAAGGGTATACAGGATCGTCATCTTATATTTTCCGTTTATAAGCGACAGTGTATAACTAAAGCCGGTCGATTTAATACATTCCTCTGATATGCAAAGCTCTTTCATTCCGACACTCTCCTTTGGGTAAGTATTAAACATAAATGTTAGTATATAACCAAAATGTGCGTACTTGCAAAAACCTCAACATGCACTATAATTATAATATATCAGGCGGGGCAAGTCAATCCCGCCGGAAATGGAGGACATTTGATATGACAAATAATCTTGGCGTACATCCGTATCTCTTCCCGATGCCGACCTATATGATCGGAACCTATAATGAAGATGATTCTGTAGATGTTATGATGATGGCCTGGGGTGGAATCTGTGCGGAGGATATGGTTGCATTGAATCTGGAAGCCGAACACAAAACCGTAGCAAACATCGAAGCGAGAAAAGCCTTTACACTTGCCATTCCCGGAACGGATACCCTGAAGGAATCTGATTTTTTTGGAATTGCAACAGCGAACAAAATGGCTGATAAGTTTGCCCGCACGGGCCTTCACGCAAAAAAGAGCGACAATGTGAACGCACCAGTCATTTTGGAATACCCGGTTACGCTGGAATGTGAAGTGGTCGAAATGCAGGAACAGCCCTATGGGCTTCGCGTCCTTGGAAAAATCGTGAACGTAATTGCGGATGAGAAGGTGCTGGACGAAAGGGGAAAAATTGATGTTTCTAAAATCCATGCATTTGTGTTCGACCAGATGAGAAACGGCTACTATGCAATCGGAGAAAAGGTCGGCCAGGCATGGAACAGCGGCGCGGAATTGATGAAAGCAAAATAGAGGTTTCCTATGGGCAAGAACGGAGAAACAGGCGATATTCCAGGGTGTATCGTGAAAGAGGAAAAAACGATGCCGCAGTAGAGCGCCGCGCCCAGCAGACGAACCAACAGGCGGTGGTTTCTTGTCAGAGGGGGACGCATAAAATTCCCGAACCGTTCGGGACACAGACGGAGAGAACCTTGCTATAATAATATCATTATGCTATAATACCTTCATATCAAAGAAATAGGAGAGATTGTTGCCATGAAAAGACCATTGCTTGTTTTTCTCGCGTTATGCCTGATGCTGTCTGTTTTGGCCGGATGCGGCGGCACGTCTGACGCGGTGACGGAGGCTGTTTCTGCCATGTCGGAGGCCTATGACGAGGTGGCGGAGACCGAGGTCGAAACCGAGCCGGAGACCGAAGCGGAAGCAGAGCCAGAGGCCGATGCCGAAACCGAAACAGAGCCGGAAGCCGAAGCTGCGCCGGAGGAGGAGACCGAGGCCGCGTCGGAGACATCCTTTGAGGAAATCACCGTAATAGACAACGACCAGTGCAGTCTTGTCATCACGGCGCTTGACCCGGACAATCTGTGGGGCTACACCCTGAAGGTGGCGCTGGAGAACAAGTCGGAGGACACGACCTATATGTTTTCCGTCCTGACTGCCTCCGTGGACGGGGTGGAAAGCGACCCCTACTGGGCCTCTGAGGTGGCCGCCGGGAAGAAGGCCAACGAGGAGATAACCTTTTATGACGACATCCTGGACGAGATTGGCGTGGGCTATACGGACATCGCCCTGACCTTCCATGTCTACGATTCCGATGACTGGATGGCGGACGATGTGGCGGAGGAGACGGTGCATATCTATCCTTATGGGGAGGAAAACGCCAAAGCGTATGTCCGAGAGGCTCAGGAGAGCGACGTCGTGCTGGTGGATAACGACCAGATTACCGCCATTGTTATCGGCTGCGAGGACGACCCCATCTGGGGCTATACGGTCAGCCTGTATCTGGAAAACAAAACGGACGAGGAGCTGATGTTCAGCGCGGAGGATGTTTCTGTAAACGGCTATATGTCCGATCCCTACTGGGCCACTACGGTGGACGCCGGAAACTGCAAATTTACCGAAATGACCTGGTATACCGAGGATTTGGAGGCGGACGGCATCGACCAGGTGGAGGAAATAGAGCTGACCCTCTGGGTCTACAGCTATGACGACTGGACGGCGGACGATATTCTGAACGAGACGTTCACCCTGACGCCGTGAGGCATGACGACAACTACTCCCGCGCCCCAAACCGGGCGCGGGATTTTTTTATCTTTGACAGCGCCCGCTAATGTGCTATAATCAATAAGATAATCTTCAATTTTTCACAGGAGGCCGCGCGGATGCTGGACAGGGAGCGGGTCATTCGGCCCATCGCTACGATACATACCGACCTGCCCACCAAGTTCGGCCTGCCGCGCCAGAGCGGGCTGGTGGAGGGCCTGGAGGCGAAAATCGTCTTCCTGCCCCCGTATCGCGACCCCGTGGCCTTTCGCGGGCTGGAGGGGTACAGCCACCTCTGGCTCATCTGGGGCTTTTCGGAAAACAGCCGCGACGACTGGGCCGCCACGGTGAAGCCGCCCCGCCTGGGCGGCAACCGCCGGATGGGCGTGTTCGCGACGCGCTCGCCGTACCGCCCGAACGCCCTGGGCCTGTCCTCCGTGCGCCTCGCCGCCATCCGCCAGGAAGAAAAGCTTGGCCCGGTGCTGTATGTGGCCGGTGCGGATTTGATGGACGGCACGCCCATCTATGATGTGAAGCCCTATCTCCCGTATACGGACAGCCACCCGGAGGCGTCCTCTGGCTTCGCTGGCGAGGTGCTGGACTACCGCCTGGAGGTGGAGTTTCCCCCGGCCCTGCTGGAAAAAATCCCCGAAGGCAAGCGTCAGCCCCTTATGGAGCTGCTGGCCCAGGATCCCCGCCCCGCCTATCTCCACGACCCTGCCCGCCGCTACGGCTTCAACTACCTCCGCTTCGACGTCCGCTTCACCGTGGACGGGAATCGCCTGACCGTGGTGGATGTAGTGGATTTGTGAGTGAATATATGCAAATACGAGAGAATAATATACATAATTTATATACATAAGGAGCAGACAAATGAGAGCTATTGTATCCGTATTTTCCCAAGACCGCATCGGCATTATCGCGGACGTATGCACGCTGCTGGCCTCCATGAAGGTGAACGTGCTGGATTTGAGCCAGACCATCATGGACGGGGTATTCACCATGGTCATGCTGGTGGACACCGCGACGTCCGACCTGTCCTTCGACGAGGTGCGCGCCACCCTGGTGGACAAGGGCAAGGAGTTGGGGTTAGACATCCGCATCCAAAGAGAAGATATTTTTAATGCCATGCACCGCATCTGAGGTATCGCCATGCTGAACACCTATGACATTCTGCAAACCATTGATATGCTGGACAACCAGCATCTTGACATCCGCACCGTCACGATGGGAATTAACCTTCTCGACTGCGCCCACCCCCATATCGACACCTGCGCCCGGCGGGTGTATGACAAAATCTGCCGCCAGGCGGAAAATCTTCTGCCGGTGGCCCAGGGGATAGAGGCGGAGCTTGGCATCCCCATTGTGAACAAGCGAATCTCCGTGACGCCCATTGCCATGGTGGCCCAGGCCAGCGACGGGGAGGATTATACCCCCATCGCCAAAGCCATGGACAGAGCCGCCGCCACCTGCGGGGTGGACTTTATCGGGGGCTTTTCCGCCCTGGTGCAGAAGGGCCTCACCAAGGGCGACCGCCGCCTGATCGACAGCATCCCCCAGGCCCTGGCGGAGACAAAGCTGGTGTGCGCCAGCGTAAACGTGGGATCCACCAAGGCGGGCATTAACATGGACGCAGTGGCCGCCATGGGGAAAATCGTGAAGCAGACCGCCCAGGCTACCGCTGACCAGGGCAGCATCGGCTGCGCAAAGCTCGTCGTGTTCTGCAACGCGGTGGAGGATAACCCCTTCATGGCCGGGGCCTTCCACGGCCCAGGGGAGCCGGAGTGCGCCATTAACGTAGGGGTCTCCGGCCCCGGCGTTGTGTACCACGCCCTCCAGGAGGCCAAAGGCAAGCCCTTCGATGAGGTGGCGGAGATCGTGAAAAAGACTGCCTTCCGCATCACCAGGATGGGCCAGCTGGTGGCCCGCCTCGCGGCCAGCCGACTGGACGTGCCCTTCGGCGTTGTGGATCTGTCCCTTGCTCCCACCCCGGCGGTGGGGGATTCCGTGGCCCGGATCTTGGAAGAGATGGGCCTTTCCGTCTGCGGTACCCACGGTACCACCGCGGCCCTGGCCCTGTTAAACGATGCGGTGAAGAAGGGGGGCCTGATGGCCTCTGGCCGGGTGGGAGGCCTTTCCGGGGCCTTCATCCCCGTCAGCGAGGACGAGGGCATGATCGCCGCCGCCAGCTCCGGGGTGCTGACCCTGGACAAGCTGGAGGCCATGACCTGCGTCTGCTCCGTGGGGCTGGATATGATCGCCGTCCCCGGCGACACCCCGGCAGAGACCATCTCCGCCATCATTGCGGACGAGGCCGCCATCGGCATGGTGAACAACAAGACCACCGCCGTCCGGCTCATCCCCGCCGTAGGCTGCCAGGTGGGGGACACCGTGGACTTCGGGGGCCTTTTGGGGGCCGCCCCGGTCATGCCCGTCCATTCCGAGAGCGCGGCGGACTTTATCGCCCGCGGGGGCCACATTCCCGCACCCCTCCACAGCCTGAAAAACTGATGGGACAAACTGACTTAACAAAGGGGGGCATATTTCGCCCCCTGGTAAAATACGCCGCCCCCCTGGTGCTTTCCAGCGTTTTGCAGGCCCTGTACGGCCTGGTGGACACTATCGTGGCCGGGCAGTTCATCGGCGCGGAGGCCCTCTCCGGCCTGACCAACGCCAACACCATCACCAACATGGCCACTCAGATCCTCATCGGCTTGTGCAATGGCGGAGGCATCCTGATCGGCCAGTATTTCGGGGCCAAACGGCGGGAGGAGACCCACCAGGCCGCCGCCACCCTGTTCATCGGCAGTCTGGCCGCCGGGCTGATGGCCACGGCTCTGCTGGTGCTGTTGGGCCGCCCCATGCTGATCGCCCTGGGCGCCCCGGCCTTAGAGGAGGCCGCCGTGTATCTCATCACCTGCGGGGCGGGCTTTCTGTTCGTGGCCGCCTATAACGGGGCGGCGGCAGCCCTCCGGGCGGTGGGAAATTCTCGTGCCCCCCTGATCTGCGTGGCCTCCACCTCGGCGGCCAACGTGGTGCTGGATCTGCTGTTTGTGGTGGGGCTTGGGATGGGTGTCTTCGGCGCGGCCCTGGCCACGGTGCTGTCCCAGGCTGTCAGCTTCGCCGCCGCTATGGTCTTCCTTTGGCGGGATAAGGAGAGCTTCGGCCTCCGGCTGAAGACCCTGCGGGTCAACGGCTCCATGCTGAAAAAGGAGCTGAAGCTGGGCTTTCCCTGCGCCGTGCAGATGAGCATGGCCGCCCTGAGCTGGCTTTCCGTTACCTTCCTGATTAACGGCTACGGGGTGGCGGTCTCTGCGGGGAACGGGGTCTCCAACAAAATCAAGGAGTTCTGCCAGCTATTCATCAGCACCATGTCAACCGCCGCCGCCGGGATGATCGCCCAGAACATCGGGGCGGGCCTGTATGACCGGGCCAGAGAGACCATGTATTCCGCCATGCGGATCACCGTGGCTCTGGCTCTGGCCATCATCCTGTTTGTGGAGCTGACTGCCCCCTGGCTGGTGGGCGCCTTCACCTCCGACCCGGAGACCGCCTCCGCCGCCGTGCGGAACCTGCGGATCGAGATCATCGGCCAGCTCTTTTACGCCGTCTTCCTGGTCTACCACAGCCTGATGCTGGGGGCCGGGAACACCTGGTACGTGTTCTTCTCCAGCCTTATCAACTGTATTCTGGTGCGCGTCACCCTGAGCCTTCTGTTTAATCACCTCTGGGGCCTGGACGGCCTTTATATCGCCTGCATGATCGCCCCCTTCGCCTCCGTCCCCTTCGGCCTCTGGTACGAGCGTTCCAACCGCTGGCGGAAGTGCTGATATGCCATGAAAGAACCCTCCCGCCCCGGTCAGCCCTTTGTCCGGCGGCGGGAAAAATTTTTCCAAAAATCAAAAAAAGGTGTTGACAGAAGGGGAAGGGTATGCTATTATAACATCAGTTAGGGAAACCTAACGTATTCTTAGCCAGCAAGTTAGCCAACGCTAATTTTATAGAGCCGACAGCGACCGGGCTGCCTATCTCCTATTCCTCTATGCGGCGCTGAGCCGCTCCTTTCCGCCACTGGACGCATCACCTCTGGCTTAAGTGGGGCGCTCACCTCCTAAAACCTGCGCTTGGCAGAAGGCGCAGACGCCATTTTTGCTCCTAAAACCATTGGCATAAAAACAATGCAGACGCTTATGACATTCTCTCTAACCCCTATCCTGACATTTTGCCGCATAAGGATAAAGCCGCCGGTTGATCCGGCGGCTTTTTTCTTGCATAGGTATACAGGCCCGGTTCTGCCCCTGACTCTGTTATAAAAATATTTGACTTTTTATGCCCGTTGGTGTATTCTAAAGTGTAATATGCCGGCGTGGTGGAATGGCAGACACTGGGGACTTAAAATCCCCTGTCCGTAAGGACGTGCGGGTTCGAGCCCCGCCGCCGGCACCAGCTCAGAATGGCCCTGAAGACGGAGGGGCCACGCAGGCGTGTCCCCGTCCGTCGGTCGTGGCCATTCTTCGCTTCCAAATCGAATCCGCTGCGCTGGGTGCGCTCTTTTTATAGGGAACAACTGTGGACAAAACGGACAGATTTCGTTTCTTTGTCCCCTTTTTTAACAGTTTTTAGCATTTGTACAATGCTTTTTACTCTCTTCTGTGATACGATAAAAGATAAAGAAATTATTTGATTTTATATAAGGTGGTAATCAACAATGGCATCCATAGGATACACGATTGAACGACAAACGGTCAAAACCCTCATCAACCATTTATATGATAACGTGGCTGATAAGGAAAAGCGCGCAGACGCGCTTTGTCAGATAGTGGACTTCGGATCGAAGTTCTACAAGGGTTCTCCCGAACAGATTGAAAAGCTCAAAAACACCATCCGCACGTCTGACGCGCATTATATGCAGATTCTCAACACCATGCTGGACGAGGGCAACCCCCAGTATGTGAAAAAGGTTCTCATGAATCTGGGCTATGAAGCGACCTATCACGGCACCAAAATGATTCGCGCCAACCGCGAAAAGTACGGCTGCAACATCCCCTGGCTCATCCTGTTTGATCCGACCATGGCCTGCAATATGCACTGTGTCGGCTGCTGGTCCGGCACCTATGGCCACAAGTCCAGCCTGACCTATGAGGATATGGACAAGATTGTCACCGAGGGCAAGGCCCTGGGCGCTTATCTCTATATGCTCACTGGCGGCGAGCCGATGGTGCGCAAAAAGGACATCCTCCGCCTCTGCGAAAAGCACAACGACTGCTTCTTTGCCGCCTATACAAACTCCACCCTGATCGACGAAGAGCTGTGCCAGAAGGTGGTGGAGCTTGGAAACCTGACCTTTATGATTTCCATCGAGGGGACGGAGGAGACCAACGACGCCCGCCGCGGCGAGGGCCACTATGCCGCCGCCGTGAAGGCCATGGATCTCCTCAAGCAGTACGGCATCCTCTACGGCATCTCCGTCTGCTACACCCGCAATAATATCGACGCCGTCACCAGCGATGAATTTCTGCGCTTCGTCTCCTCCAAGGGGGCGCACTTCGGCTTCTATTTCCACTATATGCCCGTGGGCAACAACGCCGTGCCGGAGCTTATGCCCACCCCGGAGCAGCGCCGGGCCATGATTGACCGCATCCGCTATATCCGCTCCGACGACTGCGACATCCCATTCTTCCCCATGGACTTCCAGAACGACGGCGAGTTTGTGGGCGGTTGCATCGCCGGAGGCCGGAACTACTTCCACATAAACTCCAACGGCGACGCGGAGCCGTGCGTGTTCATCCACTTCTCCGACGCCAACATCCACGACAAATCCATCCTGGAAATTCTCCAAAGCCCCTTGTTCATGCAGTATCATGAGGGCCAGCCCTTCAACCGCAACCATCTGCGGCCCTGCCCCATGCTGGAAAACCCGGACGAGCTGCGCGGCATGATAGAGCGCACCGGCGCGCACCAGACAAACATGGAGTCCCCGGAGGAGGTAGAACACCTCTGTGCCAAGTGCGACGCCTACGCCCAGGCTTGGGCGCCTGTGGCCCAGGAATATTGGGACACTCACCAGCATCCTCAGCGCAAGTACGAAAACTATGCGCCTGAAAAGGTAGCCCACCCGGAGCTGGCCGCCTTTGAACACGCTGACGATAAAACCTGATTTGTCTTAAGAAATAAACAGAGGACGCGCTCAAACAGCGCGTCCTCGTTTTTTATGTGTATCACACAATATCCATGGCGGCGAACATTCCGTCCCTGGTGGCCTGCAAAATCC
>JAJPYE010000030.1:0-10970 GCA_021205095.1 Oscillospiraceae bacterium
CATTCATTGATTTCCTCTTCCCGGTATTCCAGAATGTCCCCCGGCTGACAGCCCAGGGCTTTGCATATGGCGTCCAGGGTGGTGAAGCGCACCGCCTTAGCCTTGCCGGTTTTTAACACGGACAGGTTCGCCATGGTCAGGCCCACCGCCTCCGAGAGCTGTGTCAGGCTCATGTGCCGCTTTGCCAGCATTACGTCCAAATTCACGATAATCATGGCGTCCCCCTCATATGGTCAGGTCGTTCTCGTCCTGAATGGCGGCGGCCTTCCGGGTTAGATGGCTCAGGGCGGCGGCGGCCACGGCGATGGCGGCTCCCATGCCGATGACGGCCAGCAGCAAAAGGAACAATCCCGGCGGCATGGCCCCCAGACACAGAAGCAATACCAGCCCAACCAGGCAGGCCACGGTGTCCCCCAGGGCCAGACGGCTGATGATTTTCAGACGCCGAGCGTTTTCCAGACAGAAGCTGTTGTCCCGGCCAATCTCCCCGAAAATTTTCCAGGCGTGCCACAAGGCCAGTACTACAGGTATCATGGCCGCCCAGAAGCATATAAGACCCGGCCATTGCAGCCAGGCCAGGGTCGGCTCCATCCAGGCCGACTCCTCCGCCGTCACCGGCGCCACGAAAAAGGCCGGCACCCCACAGCCGCACCATCCAAGTATCGTCAGCGCCCGCAGGCAGCGGGCCAGCCTTTGCTGTTTTGTCATGTCAGTCACCTCATGGTTTCGTATTTTTTGTCCCGGAACGCCTACAGGATAGCATGGATATTATCGAAAGTCAAGAAATATTTATCGAAAAACGATAATTTTAGTTTGCCATCCCTCACATAAATTCGACGGCCTCCGCATAGGATAGTCTGAATAGATTGTGGGAGGGGATAAAATATGCTGTGCCGGTTTTCGGAATTTCGGTATAAGGAGGTAATCAACGTCCGCACAGGCACCCGACTGGGGTATGTGTGCGACGCGGAGTTCGACGCCCCGGAGGGGCGGATCACGGCCCTGATCGTGCCGGGGAAGGCCCGGTATTTCGGCCTGGTGGGGCGGGAGGATGATTACGTCCTGCCCTGGGAGTGTATCAGCCGTATTGGGGATGACATCATCCTGGTGGAATCCGACCACGCCATCCGCCGGGGCAAGCGCCCCAAAAAGCCCTGGTTTCAGTGACGCCAGGGTTCACAAAAAAGGGTTGCAAAAATAGGAACGGTTTGGTATAATAACTTGGATTGCCGATTACGCACGAACGCAGACGCGCGGCCCGGTTCCGATTGGATGGCCGTAAGGATGAAGCGTTCGGAGGGTAAAACTGAATAAATAAGGAGGATACAACGTAATGGCAGTAGTTTCTATGAAGCAGCTCCTGGAGGCCGGCGTGCATTTCGGGCATCAGACCCGCCGCTGGAACCCCAAGATGGCCGAGTACATCTATATGGAGCGCAACGGCATTTATATCATCGACCTGCAAAAGACGGTCAAAAAGCTGGAGGAAGCCTATGACTTCGTCCGCTCCCTGGCAGAAAGCGGCCAGACCATCCTGTTCGTCGGCACCAAAAAGCAGGCCCACGACGCGGTGAAGGAAGAGGCGTCCCGTGTGGGGATGTACTATGTGAACGCCCGCTGGCTGGGCGGTATGCTCACAAACTTCAAGACCATGCGCACCCGCGTTGACCGCATGAATCAGCTCCAGCGTATGCAGGAGGACGGCACCTTCGATATGCTGCCCAAGAAGGAAGTTATGAAGCTGATGAGCGAGCAGGCGAAGCTTGAGAAATATCTGGGCGGCGTGAAGGATATGAAGCGTCTGCCCGGCGCTCTGTTCGTCGTAGACCCCCGCAAGGAGCATAACGCCATCGCGGAGGCACGCAAGCTGCACATCCCCATCGTGGCCATCGTGGACACCAACTGCGACCCGGACGAGGTGGACTATGTGATTCCCGGCAACGACGACGCCATCCGCGCCATCCGCCTGATCTCCTCTACCATCGCCAACGCCGTCCAGGAGGGCCGTCAGGGCGAGGACGCCGAGGTGGAGGCCGTGCCGGAAGAAATGCCTGCTAAGGAGGAAGAATAATTATGGCTGCTGTTACTGCTGCAATGGTCAACGAGCTGCGCCAGACCACCGGCGCAGGACTGATGGACTGCAAAAAGGCCCTGGTCGCCTGCGAGGGCGATATGGACAAGGCCGTGGATTATCTCCGGGAAAAGGGACTTGCCAGCGCTGGCAAAAAGGCCAGCCGCATTGCCGCTGAGGGCATGGCCTATGCCGCCGTGGTAGACGGCGTGGGCGTGGCCGTGGAGGTCAACTGCGAGAGCGACTTCGTGGCCGGAAACGACCTGTTCAAGAGCTTCGTCACCGACCTGGCCACCGTTATCGCCAAGGAGAACCCCGCCGATGTGGACGCCCTGATGGCCGCCCCCTGGGTGGATGGGAAGACCACCGTGGCCGATGCGAAAAACGAGCTGTTCCTCTCCGTGCGGGAGAATATGCAGATCCGCCGCTTCCAGCGTGTGACCGAGGGCGTGAATGTGCCTTACGTCCACATGAACGGCAAGATCGGCGTGCTTGTCACCCTGGACACCACCAGCACCGACCCCGCCGTCATCGAGCTTGGCAAGGACATCGCCATGCAGATCGCCGCCATGCGGCCTCAGTTCCTGGATAAATCCATGGTGGACGAGGCTTTCGTGGCCCACGAGAAGGAGATTCGCCTGGCCCAGGCCAAGCAGGATCCCAAGAACGCCAAGAAGCCCGACGCCATCATTGAGAAGATCGTCATGGGCGGCGTTGAGAAGATGTACAAGGAGATCTGCCTGCTCCAGCAGGCCTTCGTCAAGGGCGAGGGAGAGGATGTCTCCGCTCATGTGGCCGCCGTTGCCAAGGCGGTGGGCGCGCCCATTTCCGTGAAGGGATACGTTCGCTTTGAAAAGGGCGAGGGTATCGAGAAGCGGGAGGACGACCTGGCTGCCGAGGTAGCCAAGCTGACCCAGGGCTAAAATCCGATATATGTAATTACAGCGGGGCATTGTCGAAGCTTTTGTTTTGATGATGTCCCGCTTCCTGGAACAGGATGATTTCATCGTCAGGAGGGGCGTGGCATGGCGGACAGAGACAAAAAGACGCAGGACGGGAAGAAAAAGAGCGGCTCCTACGTCAGCTATAAATCCATGGGCCTGATTGCGGGCCTGCTGTTTGGCGTGGCCTATGGCGCGATCCTGGACAGCTATGGGCTGGGAATTCCCCTGGGGGTCTGTATGGGCGTATGCATTGGGGCCGTTTTAGACAGGCAGAAGAGAAAATGACGAATGACTATGGAACTTAAAAACCAAGATAGATTACTATACGAGAAAACCTTCGATGTGACCATGCGGGACTGCGATATGTTCCGACGGCTGAAGCCCTCCGCGGTGCTGACCCTGTTTCAGGACTGCTCCGAGGACTTGACGGAAAACTGGGGGGTGGGCCTGGATTGTATGCTGGACAGCGGCTTTATCTGGGTGGTAGCCAGAGTGAGCTGCCAGGTGAAAGCCCTGCCCTGCCACGGCCAGCCCGTTACCTTCCGGGGATGGGCGGGCCGGAGCCAGATGGGCATTTACCCCTACTCCTATCATCTTTTGGATCAGGAGGGGCGGGAGCTGATTACCGGCAGCTCTCTTTGGACGATAGCGGATGTGCAGACCCATTCCATGATGGGTTCCAACGTCCCCAGACTCACGCTGCCCAGCCCGGAGGGGGAGGATTCCTTCCTTCCTAAAATGCGCCGTATTCCGAACCCGGCCTCTTTCCAGACGGTCTCCCGCCAGGTGCGCTACAGCGAAACGGATATAAACGGACACCTGACCAACGCCAAATACCTGGATTGGGTCTGTGACCTGGCTCCCCAGGAGTTTCACAGAACCCACCCCATGACCGGCCTGCGGATAGACTACCGGGCCGAATGTCGTCCCGGTGAGGACATAGCCCTTGACTGGGCGCTGGACGACACCTGCCTGTGGTGCCGCAGCCAGGATCGCTTCACAGCGGCGGTGTTTTTCTGATTTTTTGATGCATAGAGACCCCCCATTAAAAGATACCTTTTAATGGGGGGTCATATTATCGTATTATATTTTCCTATGACAGTAGGGGCAATCTCCCGACGGGCGGGAAAAAAGAGGCAGGCCCCGTCCGCAATGGGGACAGCGGGTTATGATTCCGGCCCACAGGAGGGCTGCAATGGCGGCAACCAATCCAGCAAAGGACAGCGTCAGCGCCCATCCAATTCCTCCGGCATATAAGCCTCCGCCCAGTCCGGCCATGACCGCTCCGGCGGCCAGCGCATACCAGGCGCTTCGCTTTTGTTCCAGCTTCATTCTGGTCATCTCCCTCGTTATCTGCCTTCATTATAACGGCGGATGGTAAAGGCGGATAGCGCGAAACGGAAAAATCCGTGTTCCATGAATGTAAAATCTGTGCAAAAAACGGTGGATTATCAAAACAAGCGCTTTGATAAACCACCGTGCGGCTGAAAAGGCGGATTTTCGCTGTATTGCTGGGGTAAGCTCTGTTATGCCACGTCCATCACCGTTCCCATAAATATCGGGGTGTTGGTCTCGCAGTCTATGAGAAGATAGACAAAGGGTCGGTTGAGATAGACGGTTTTGATCTCCTCCGGGGCCTCTAAGGCGGTTTCCGCCACCATCTCCACCACGGTGGCGGCCCCGGCCTGGGTGCCTTTCTCGTTTACGGCGATATAGGTTTTATGCAGCACGCGGGAAATGCAGATGTTGCCGTTCTCATATTCTCCCAGAAGGGAGAAGTCGGCCAGATCCGGGTCAAAGGCGTCGGTCATCCCCATGGCGGCCAGGGCCTCGCTCAGCTCAGCGCTGTATTCGCTGGTGAATTTTGGAATGGCCGCCTCCACAGTGACATCCTGGGCGTTTTCCAGCAGGGCGGTCAGGCCCGCCCCGGTGAGGGAGGCTACATAGTCGGCCACCGTGACCCCTTCCTCCGGCAGCAGGGCCACGAAAGCATAGGCCCCGTCCTTGTAATATTTGATGAAGCCAGTGGCGTTTTCGTCCTCCAGATATTTCGATTCCTCGGAATACATCAGCTCCGTCTCCCGCACCGTGCCGCTTTCCAGGGTGAAGTCGGCGGTATGCACCTCATTTTCCTTATAGATCGTCTGCCACTCCGCGTCGAAGGCCAGGGCGTTTATAAGATACATGACGGCGTCGTCGGAAATTTTGTCCAGAATATTCTCCACCATGCCGTCGGTATGCTGGCTGACATAGTCGTTTATCTCCTCCAGCGTCTGCTGGTCGAAGGGGGCCTGGTAGATGTCCGCGTTATAGTAATTGGCGTTTAACTGCAAAAAATCCTGCCGGACGGTCAGGCACTCATCCTCCCGGAACCAGATGGCGTTGGCGGCGGTCAGCTTATAGTCCTCCCCACTGGGAAGATTTTCCATATAAGCGGAGAGCCAGGGATTCAAAGTCTCCAGAGACACCCCGAACGCCGCCTCCATCTGGGCGCGGGTGTTGTCCGCCGCGCCGTTTGCGGTCATGGCCAGGGCGTACAGCACAGAGACGGGGGAGACCAATGTATTTTCCCCCTCCTGGGCGCACTGCTGGAACAAGCGCACGGCAAAATCCGTCACGGCCAGGGCCGCGTCCTCCGTCTCGACGGTATCGTCTGCGGTCTCCGTAGCGATTGGCTCCGGGGGTACGTCCTCCATCAGATCCACAGCCTGGGTCTTGGTTCCGCACCCGGCCAGGGTCAGGGTCAGGGTCAGGAGCAGGAGCAGGGCGGTCAGTCTTATTTTCATGGCAAAAATCTCCTTTTCCTTTTGTCGCCTATAGGACGAAAAAAGGAGGAAAAGGTTCCCGGTTTATCCGAAAACTCGGAGCCAGTTGTTGTAGAACAGGTCTTCCAGAACGTTTTCCGCATACCCCCGCGCAGCCAGGGCGTTCCAGAGGAGAGGGATGTCCTGGACGCCCCTCATGTCCCCGGCGGCGGCGTCGCAGCCGTCCCAATCGGCCCCCAGGGCCAGGGTTTTGGCCCCGTCCAACTCCATGAAATGGTCGATATGGCGGAGAATGTCGTCCATGGTATACGCCCCGCCCACGAAATCCAGCCAGAAGTTCATCCCGGCCACCCCGCCGCTGTCCCGGATGACGATGAACATATCGTCGGTCAGATTCCGGCTGTGGGGGCAAACGGCGCGGGCGTTGGAGTGGCTGGCAATAAGGGGCTGCGACCCTATCCGCTCCAAATCCCAGAACCCCTGATCGGACAGGTGAGACACGTCCAGCAAGATCCCCAGGTCGTTGGCCCGGCGGACAAACTCCTTCCCCAGCGGCCCCAGGCCCCGCGCAGGCTCATCCCGGTGGGAGCCGGAGAGGTAGTTTGCGTGGTTCCAGGTGATGTTCACAAGCCTGACCCCCCACTGGGCGGCGATTTCCAGCCGTCCGGGGTCGCAGCCCAGCAGCTCGCCCCCCTCGATGGACAGCAGGGCGGCCACCTTGCCCGCCTCATTGGCGGCCCATATTTCCGCCCCGGTGCGGCAGGGACAGGCGATGTCCCGGTTTTTTTCAAGCTCCGAGACGAAGACCTCCCGCTGGCGGCGGCACTCCTCAAAAAGCGTCCCCGGCGGGAATTTATCCCAATCGGCGAAAATGGCGAAGACCTGGGCGGCTTTCCGAAACCGGGCCAGGCGCTGTAAATCCAGCATCCCGTTATTTTCCCGCAGATCGACGCCCCGGCTGACGGTGTCGCAGTGGCCGTCGAAATAGGGCAGTGCTTCCGCTGAAATTTGTGTCATAACATCCCCCTCTTTCTCCATGTCAGTATAGCAAACCGACGATTTTTCGTCAACGGCAGACAGACTCTTTTCTTTTTCTAAAATTCCTGTTATAATAAATCAGTGAATGTCATAAATTAATCGCTATGTTTTTAGGAGGACACGATGATATGAGCGCACCCAAGTATCCCCATCTGACACAGCCGCTGCAAATCCGGGGCTTCACCCTGAAAAACCGGCTGGAGGCGTCCAACTCCCTGCCCCACTTTCTCCAGGGGCCGGAGCCGTACCCGGCGGAGAGCGTAATCGCCCATTACTGCAACAAGGCCCGCAGCGCCGGCATCGTCACCTGCATGGGCATCAACAACTTTACCCGCGGCAAGCAGCTTCCCATGGATATGGACTTTGGCCACTTCCCGGATTTTGACCTGTACGACACAAACTGCCAGAACTATCTGCTCCAGCTTGCGGACAACATCCACTACTACGACTCCATCGCCTGCATGGCGATTTTTGTCGGCCCCCCCTCCGCCTATCCTCTCATGGTTCCCAAGGGGGATCAGTCCCATGTCTCCGCCTTTGAGCAGACCAAGTCCCTGAACGCCCCGCCCCCAGCGGAGTTCGACATTGAGCTGATCCCCGGCCACGACCCGGTGGAGTCCTACACCGAGGAGCAGCTTGAGAAAATCGCCCAGTCCTACGCGGAGCAGGCCGGGATTTTGCAGATGCTGGGCTTCGACATGATGTCCATCCATATGTGCTACCGGGCCAACATCCCCGCCCAGTTCTTCTCCCCCGTCACCAACCATCGGACGGACAAGTTCGGCGGCAGCCTGGAAAACCGTATGCGGTTCCCCCTGATGTGCCTGGAGCGGGTGCGTCAGAAGGTGGGGAAGAACTTCCTGCTTGAAATCGAGTGGAGCGCGGTGGACGGCCCGGACGGCTTTACCATCGAGGACAGCGCCGCCTTCCTGAACGAGGCGAAGAAATACATCGACATCGTCCAGCTTCGCACCGACGAGGTGGATGCGGCCCATCCCACCAGCTTCAACCTGGAGGAGACCCCCTTCCTGAAATACGGCGAGTACATGAAGCAGCACGTCCCCGGCCTGGTCATCGGGGTCATCGGCGGCTTCCACTACCCCGAAACCTGTGAGAAGGCCCTGGCCGAGGGGAAGGCAGACCTTATCTGCGCCGCCCGCGCCTTCGTCTCCAACCCCAACTACGGCGACCTGCTTCAGGCGGGCCGGGCGGACGACATCGTCCCCTGCCTGCGGTGCAACAAGTGCCATGGCCGGGGGGAGCATGACCCCTTCGTGTCCGTCTGCTCCGTGAACCCCATGGTGGGCCTGGAGCATCGGCTGGGTCAGCTCGTAAAGGCCCCGGAGCGCTCCAAGAAGGTTGCCATCATCGGCGGCGGCCCCGCCGGTATGCGCTGCGCCCTCTACCTCAAGGAGCGGGGCCACACTCCGGTGCTGTATGAGGCGCTGCCCGTCCTGGGCGGTCAGATCGTCCACGCGGACTACGCCGACTTCAAGTGGACGCTGCGGGACTACAAGAACTGGCTGATCTACCAGCTGGACAAGCAGGGCATTGCCTACCATGTGAACACCAAGGCCACCCCGGAGATGATCGCCGCAGGGAACTTTGACGCCGTGGTGGTGGCAAACGGGGCGGAAATGCTGACCCTCCCCATCCCCGGCGCGGACAAGGACAAGCTGGTCTACGCCCTGGAGGCCTTCGCCCATCCTGAGAAGCTGGGTGAGCGCGTGGTCGTCATCGGCGGCGGCGAGGTCGGCGTGGAGACCGCCCTCTATATCGCGAAGAAGGGCCATCACACCACCGTGGTGGAAATGCGGGATCAGCTCTCCGCCGACTCCACCGCCATCCACTACTACTCCATGTTCAAGGAGGCCTGGGAGGCGGAGCCCAACTTCCACGGCATCACCGGCGTGAAGGTGGCGGCCATCGGCCCGGATTCCGTGTCCTACACGGATAAGGAGGGCGTGGAGCACTCTATCCCGGCGGGTTCCGTGGTCATGTGCGCGGGCCGTGTGCCGAGACAGCAGGAGGCCCTGGCCTTCTATGGCACCGCCCCTGAGTTCTATATGATTGGCGACTGCAAGAAGCCGGCATCTGTACAGCAGCTAAATCGTCACGCCTGGAGCGTTGCAAATAGGATCTAACCAACCTACGGGGCGGGTCTTTTGCCCTAGGAGCTTCGTTGCGGCTCCTCAACGTACCCCATGTACGCCCTCGTCGCCGCGCCTCGTCCTAGGGCAAAATCCCTCGCCCTGCATAATCGGACAACCTAAATTGTAGATTGGCGGGTAGAATTTTCGCTTTGTATAATCGCACTCCCTAGTGGGGCAGTCCGGCGCGTCTTATTGTGCATTTTGCTTGGCGCGGGGTTTAGGATTTATACAAAACATACAAATAGGCGGGTTGTTTGGCCCGCCTATTTTTGATTGCGTTTATCATTAAAAGAACTTATAATAGCGGCATGGAATATTTGATTGTCTTCATAGGCTGTCTGTTTGGCAGCTCTTT
Source organism: Oscillospiraceae bacterium (assembly GCA_021205095.1). GTDB lineage: Bacteria > Bacillota > Clostridia > Oscillospirales > Oscillospiraceae > CAJOIG01. The sequence continues at coordinate 9,327 of JAJPYE010000030.1, forward strand.
AAATATGGTGGTGGGCTTCGGCTTTGGGATCTTCTGCATGATGTTCTTCCCCTATGTAGTGGGTTCCACCCTGGGGGCGGCGGCGGTCATCAACATGGTGACGGTGGTGCAGGCCACCATAGCGGCCATCCACTACCGAAAGCACATCCACTGGCGGCTGCTGATCACCCCCCTGGCCGCTTATTTTGTGGTGTCCTGGGTGGTGGTGCATTTCGCCGCCGGTCTGGACAACCAGGTGCTGAAGCAGATGCTGGGGGTGCTGCTGGTAGCTCTGAGCATTTACTTCATCTTCATCGCCAAGCGGGTGCGGATGCGGGCCAGCCTGGGAAACGGCCTGCTGGCCGGGAGCCTGGGGGGCGTGATGAGCGCCCTGTTCGCCATCGGGGGGCCGCCGGTCAGCCTGTATTTCTCCTCTGCCACGGAGGAGAAGGAGGATTATCTCGCCACCATCCAGGGGTATTTTATGATTTCCAACGCCTACGTGGTGGTGCTGCGCTTCACCAGCGGCGTCGTCACCTCCCATGTTCTCCTGTGCGCCGCCGTGGGTCTCGCCGGGATGCTTCTGGGAACCAAGCTGGGAAACACCGTCTTCCAGAAAATCAACGCCGACACCATGCGCAAGGCCATCTACGCCATGATGGCTGTCAGCGGTGTGGTGATGCTGCTCACATAAGCGTTATAAATCCTGGTCTGGCTTTGCCCGGCGGCCCCAATCAGGCCGTCGGGCTTTTTGACGCCTTGCACAGGGGCACGTTGTGTGGTACAATAAAATATGTGATTTTTGGAACAAGGAGAAATTGGCCTGACATTCAGAAAGGGGAACCCGATGAAAAAATTTGTATCGCTGCTGCTGGCCGTCTTTTTGTGCATGGGTGTGACTGCCTTGGCGGACGGCTCGCCGGAGGCGGCCCCGGAGCCGGTGGAGGAGACTCAGACCCAGGCTCCCATGCCGATGGAGGAGACCGCCGGCATCGGGCAGGCTGCCGTCTATCAGGAAGACGAGGCCCAGGAAGAGGAGAACGAGAACGAAGACGAGACCCAGGATGAAGACGGAACCGTCGCCTGCTATGGAACCGTTACTGTTTCCGGTGCCTATGACCAGACGGAGGCCCGTTCCATGCTGGAGCTGATCAATCAGCTTCGCACCGGGGAGGATGCCTGGATTTGGGACGAGGAGGATGCTGAGCAGACCATACTGACGGAGCTGGAGCCGCTGAGCTATGACTACGCCCTGGAGCAGATCGCCATGGTGCGGGCGGCGGAGCTGGCCCTGTCCTTTTCCCATACCCGCCCGGACGGCTCTGCCTGGTACACCCTGCTCTGGGACGAGGTGCAGAGCTATGGGGAGAACATCGCCTATGGCTACGGCACGGCGGCGGAGGTATTCGCTGCCTGGCTGGAGGCGGACGAGAGCTACGAGGGACAGGGACACCGGCGGAATATGCTGGGCGAGGATTACACCGCCGTGGGCATTGCCTGCTTCTGTGTCGATGAGGTCTATTACTGGGTGCAGGTGTTCGGCTATGCCTCCGAAGCTCAGGAGTCCGACGCCCAGGACGGAGACGCCCAGGTGGATGTGACCGTATTGTATGACAGTCACGACTATGAAGCGGTGGTGACAGACCCCACCTGTACAGAGGAAGG
>JAJPYE010000030.1:11070-36380 GCA_021205095.1 Oscillospiraceae bacterium
GAGGAAGGATACACGACCTATACCTGTTCCATGTGTGGAGATACATATACTGCCGACATAGTGGCGGCAACGGGCCACAGCTATGAAGCTGTGATTACTGCGCCCACCTGTACGGAGGAAGGATACACAACCTACACCTGTACCCGGTGTGGAGATACATACACCGCCGATACAGTGGCTACGATTGCCCATGATTATGTTGCGGTAGTGACAGACCCGACTTGCACAGAGGAAGGGTACACGACCTACACCTGTTCCATGTGTGGAGATACGTATACTGCCGACGAAGTGGCCGCAACGGGTCACAGCTATGAAGCCGTGATTACTGTGCCTACCTGCACGGAGGAGGGATACACGACCTATACCTGTTCCAAGTGTGGAGATATGTATACTGCCGACACAGTGGCCGCGATTGGTCATGACTACATTGGCGTGGTGACAGATCCCACTTGTGCAGGGGAAGGATATACGACCTACACCTGCACCCGGTGCGGAGATGTGTACATAGGCGACTACACGGACGCCTTAGAGCATACCTGGGATGAGGGCGTTATTACCACAGTGCCTGTGGCGGACGCGCCGGGGGAAATCACCTATACCTGCACCGTATGCGGCGCGACCCGGACGGCGTCGGTGTATTATGTGGCTTCTGCCACGGCCACTGCCGCACCTACTATTGCGCCCACGGCGGAGCCAACCGCCGAGCCTACGGCTTCGCCAACCGTCACGCCGGAGGAGGCGGAGGAAACGGCTGCACCCACTATATCCGCCGCCATTGTCATGAGTGATGCCGCCGCCACGGAGGAGGCAGAGGAAACGGAGGAGGCGGAGAGCGATACCGGCGCCGCCCTGATGATCGGAGTCATCCTGGTCATTGCCGTCTGCTGCGTGGCTGCCGTAGTCATCGTGGTGCGATCCAGAAGACAGAGATAACGCATCAAAGAAGATAAAAATCCTCCCCAACGCTGCCGTCGGCGCAAGACGCGGCAACGCATGGAAAACCCCTCCGCCGCGCCGGTATACCGGCATGGCGGAGGGGCTTTTTGTCAGGTGAAGCATATGGAAAACAGATGGCGTCTATCAGTTCAGGAAATCCCGCAGCTTTTTTGACCGGGAAGGATGGCGCAGCTTGCGAAGGGCCTTCGCTTCGATCTGACGGATGCGTTCGCGGGTGACGTTAAATTCCTTGCCGACCTCCTCCAGGGTGCGGGTGCGTCCATCAATGATGCCGAAGCGCAGCTCCAGCACTTTTTTCTCCCGCGGGGTCAGAGTATCCAGCACGGACATAAGTTGCTCCTTCAGGAGCGTAAAGCTTGCGGCCTCGGACGGCTCGGACACGCCCTCGTCCTCAATGAAATCTCCCAGATGGGAGTCCTCCTCCTCGCCGATGGGCGTTTCCAGGGAGACCGGCTCCTGGGCAATTTTAAGAATCTCCCGCACCTTATCGGTGGGCAGGTTCATCTCCTCGGCGATCTCTTCCGCCGTGGGGTCGTGACCAAGCTCCTGCAAAAGCTGGCGGGATACGCGAATGACCTTGTTGATGGTCTCTACCATATGCACCGGGATGCGGATGGTGCGGGCCTGGTCGGCGATGGCGCGGGTGATGGCCTGGCGGATCCACCAGGTGGCATAGGTGGAGAATTTATAGCCCTTGGTATAGTCGAATTTCTCCACCGCCTTGAGAAGACCAAGGTTTCCCTCCTGTACCAGGTCAAGAAACAGCATACCGCGGCCCACATACCGCTTTGCGATGGACACCACCAGACGGAGGTTTGCCTCCGCCATGCGCTTTTTGGCGTCCTCGTCGCCTTCCGCCATGCGCATGGCCAGCGCCAGCTCCTCCTCCTGAGTAAGAAGGGGAATCTTGCCGATCTCCTTGAGATACATTCTCACCGGGTCGTCGGTGGAGAAGGATTCGGCTACCTCGTCCGGGTCTACCAGCTCCTCCTCGGTTACTTCCTCGATCTCATCCAGCTCCTCCAGCGCGGGGAGCGCGTCCTCCTCCAGGGGAGGCAGAAATTCCTCTCCCGTGGTCTCAACGCCCAGGTCTGCCAGTTGGTCGTAAACGGCGTCGATCTCCTCCTGCTCCAGTCCCATGCCGTCCAGCACGTCGGAAAGCTCCTTGCTTGTCAGGCGGCCCGCCTTTTTGCCCCGCTCGATCAGCTCGGCGATTTTTTCCTCATTGGTCTTTTCGGCCTCCGGGGCGGTATTCCCGTCGGCGGATCCCTCAGACTCTTCGGTCTCTTCCGCAGTTGGTTCGTTCTCCTTCGCCTTGGCCTTGGAGGAGGCTTTTTTCTTGGGAGCAGGCTTTTCAGCCTCCGCCGCAGCCGGTGTGTCCTCTTTTGCCTCGGCAGGCTCGGCCTTGGTCTTGGAGGAGGCTTTTTTCTTAGGGGCGGGCTTTTCAGTCTCCGCCGCAGCCGGTGTGCCCTCTTTTGCCTCGGCAGGCTCGGCCTTGGTCTTGGAGGAGGCTTTTTTCTTGGGAGCGGGCTTTTCGGTTTCTTCTGCAGCCGGTTCGACCTCTTTTGCCTCGGCAGGCTCGGCCTTGGTTTTAGAGGCTGCTTTCTTTTTGGGGGCGGGCTTGTCCGCCGGAACGGCCTGTTCGGTCTCAGCCTCAGAGGTTTGGGTCTCTATTTTTTCCTTCTCATTTGCCATCGTTACCACCATACCCTTTCGTCTGTCTCATTTTTTCGGCGTAGCCCCGCAAATCCTCCGGCGGGGCGGATCGGTCTTTTTCTTTCTGGATTCTTTTTATGTAGTCCGCCATGGCCTGCTCGCTGGCGGCGGCGGTTATTTCGTCGTGCTGGAGGATGCCGGACAGCAGCGCCATCTCCTCCGGGGTGAACTGCTCCCCCAGGGCGGCCATGGAAATTGCTTTTCTCTCTTTCAGCCGCCGGGTGATAGCGCCGTATAGCTGACCCAGGGCGGGGGAGGTAAAGTCCTCCTCCCGAAGGGGCAGGTCGGAAAACTGCTCCGGGAACCGGCAGAGAAGGTTTATGACCCCCTCCTCCGCTCTGGCGCTGGGGACGTTTTCGTACCGCAAAGCCCGGCTCTGGGGCTGGGCGTGGCGCAGAGGGGCCGAGGCCTCCTTATTCCGCTGCTTTCTGGCAGCGGAGGCGTTTTGCTTTCGGATGCGGCTGACCTCTCCCAAAAACGCCTCCTTGGATACGCTGGCTTTTTCCGCCGCCCGTGCGCCGTATACCTCCCGCTCCACGCTGCCGGGCAGGGCAGCGATCAGCTTGGCGCTCTGCTTGAGATAGGCTACCCGCCCCTGGTCGGTGGAGAGGTCAAGTCCCTCCTGTATCTGGGCCAGCCGGTATTCTATCTGGTTGCCGCTGCCCTCGATTATATCCCGGAACGCTTGGGGGCCGTTTTTCTGGATGAACTCGTCCGGGTCCTTGGCGCCGGGAATTGTCAGCACTTTGATTTTCATGTCCAGGGGCTGCAATATGCTGATGGCCCGGTCAGAGGCTTTCCGGCCCGCGGCGTCGCTGTCGTAGGCGATAACGATCTCGCTGGTGTACCGGGCCAGCAGCCGGGCCTGCTCCCCAGTCAGGGAGGTACCAAGGCTGGCCACAGCGCTGTCGAACCCCGCCTGGTGCAGGCTCACCACGTCTATATTGCCCTCTGCCAGCAGAATATATCCGCATTTGGATTTTTTTGCCAGATTCAAGGCGAAGAGGCTGTGGGATTTGCTGTATACCAGGGTGTCCGGGCTGTTCAGGTATTTCGGCTCCCCGTCGCCCAATATCCTGCCGGAAAAGCCGATAACGCTGCCCCGCACGTCAATGACCGGGAACATCAGCCGGTTGCGGAAGTAGTCGTACAGACTCCCGCTTTTGCCCACGCGGGCCAGGCCTGCGTCTATCAGTTCCTGGCGGGTGTAGCCCTTGGCGGTCATGGCGCGGGTGAGGCTCTCCCATGTGTCCGGGGCGAAGCCCAGACCGAAGGGCTTTACCATGGAGGTTATGCCCCGCTGGGCCACATAGGCTTGTCCCGCCTGGCCGGAGGGGGCGATAAGCTGTTCATAGAAAAATCGCGCGGCGTCCCGGTTCAGCTCCAGCATCCGGGTACGGCGACCCCGGTTCTCGTCATGGCCGGACTCCGGCACCTCCATGCCCGCCCGTTTGGCCAAAAACCGCACGGCGTCCGGAAAGGAGAGGTTTTCGATCTCCATGATGAAGTTGATGACGCTGCCGCCCTTCCCGCAGCCGAAGCAGTGATAAATCTGCTTCTCGCTGTTCACGGCAAAGGAGGGGGTCTTTTCCCCGTGGAAGGGACAAAGCCCAAACTGGTTCGCCCCGCTGCGCCGGGTGAGATTCACATACCCGGATACCACGTCCACAATATCGTTCCGCTGGCTCAGCTCCTCCAAAAATTCCTCTGAAAACAGGGGCATATGATTCCCTCCCCTCTCAAGTAGTCAAAAATCCTCACGCAGACTCCGCCCGCGATACCAATCGCGGATGAACTATTTTACGCTCCAGCTTGCGGGGATAAATAAATCCTCAAAGGTGGCGATGGCGAAGCTGTCGGTCATGCCGGAGACGTAGTCCGTGGCGGCGGTCTGCGCCCCTTCTGATTCCGCAATGGCCTGGTATTCCGGGGGGAGCCTGTCCACATTTTTTATGTAGTATTCCAGGGTGGGGCCTAAAATACCCTGCACCTTGGACTCCTCCCCCTTGGCGGTGGGGTTGCGGTACACGGCGTTGTACATAAAGTCGTTAAACACGTCGTAGGCCCGCTGCATATCCGGGGACAGGCCGATGGTACCATTGGCACTGTTTTCAATGGCGTCCGTCACCATGGCGTTGATGCGCTGGGAGTTGCGGGTGCCGATGCGCTCCCACACCAGGGCGGGGACGTCCTCCGCTGTCACGATCCCGGCCCGCTCCGCGTCGTCCAGGTCGTGATTGAAATAGGCGATATGGTCGGCCAGCCGCACCACGTCCGCCTCCAATGTGTCCTTTGGCAGGCCGGTGGTGTGGTTTAAAATCCCCATGCGGGTCTCGTGGCACAGGTTCAGGCCCCGGCCATCCTTTTCCAGCTTGTCCACCACCCGCAGGCTCTGCTCATAGTGGTTGAAGGCCCCGGTCAGCTCCCGCAATGCCCGCTCCCCCGCGTGGCCGAAGGGGGTGTGGCCCAGGTCGTGGCCCAGGGAGATGGCTTCGCATAAATCCTCGTTTAAGCCGATGGCCCGCGCGATGGTGCGGGCGATGCGGGACACCTCCAGGGTGTGGGTCAGGCGGGTGCGGTAGTGGTCGCCCTCCGGCTGCAAAAACACCTGGGTCTTGTGACGCAGGCGGCGGAAGGCTTTGGAGTGAGTGATGCGGTCAACGTCCCGCTGAAAGCAGGTGCGCACCTCGTCCTCCGGCTCCGCCACAGGGCGGCCCCGGCTGTTGGCGGAAAGGGTTCCGTATGGCCCGATGATCAGCGTCTCCAGCGTCTCCCGTGTCTGTCGGATGCTGGGCATAGGCGTCGCCTCCTTTCGCTTCTACTTAATATATACGCCATTCCCCTCCCGTTTCCCTCCTTTTTTCGGAAATATTTTTTGAATTTTTTGAAGGGGGTGGGGGATTCAACAGAGAGTGTTTTTTCCCAAATTACAGGAAAACCAGGTAGAAAAAATAACAAAAAACATGATATACTGTGTGTATAAAAGAGGATCTGAGCCTATGAAGCAGCAAAAAAAGTATTAAGATAAGAGATATATTATAAAAGGAGGATTTGCAATGGAGTTAGTAGAAGGAATTTTAAACAGAAGAAGCATTCGCAAATTTACGGACAGGCGCATAACAGATGAGGAACTCCACACGATGCTTCGTGCGGCGATGACAGGGCCTACCTGTGCAAATACGCGTGACTGGAGTTTTCTTGTTGTACGCGGCAAGGAGATGCTGGGCAAAATGGCGGATGCCAATGGAAAACCGGCTGAGCCTCTCCGTCACTGTGATGTTGGAATTCTTATTCTTGGTGATTTGAACCGTGCATTTCCGGAGGCAAAGGATTACTGGGTGATTGATGGCGCTATTGCAGGACAAAACATGATACTTGCTGCCGAGGGACTCGGCATTGGATCTGTGTGGCTGGGAACCTGGCCGCAGATGGAACGCGTGGATAATCAGAGAAAACTCTTCTCATTGCCGGATACGGTCATCCCGCACTCTGTCATTGCGTTCGGGTATCCCGCAGAAGAGAAGAATGGCGAACACTTGGATTATGAAGAAGGCCGGGTGCATTTCGAGCAATGGTGATTTAGCAACCATCTGAAACCTGCTGACGTTTACACGATAACGTCCCGTTTGTCGAGGTGCTAAACAAGACAAAAATCGGAATGTGCCATAGTCCCACCAGACAGAAATCGCCCCCAGCCAACCGGCTGGGGGCGAAGGATTTCATGGGGGTTATAAGCACTGTATTCTGAAATCAGTAGGCCACGGGAGCGCCGCTGGTTTCCAGCATACCGGCTGCCCAGTTGTCATAGGACACGGCGATGCCGAACTCGATGAGCGTGGCAAAGTTCTCGCTGTCGGTGGTCTCGGCAGAGTCGATCTGGGCGTTCATTTCCGCCTTGAACTCGTCGGGGCCGCCGTCGGCGGCGAGCTGCTCACGCAGATAGTCCTTGTAAGCCTCAAGGTCAGAGGCAGAGCCGTCCGCAGCCTCGGCAGCGGTGTCGTCGCCGCCAGCCGCGAAGGAGGCGTAGTCCATCGCGCCGAACTGGGTCACATACATCTCAAAGGGGAAGGCATACACATCGGCACCGAAGCCAACGCTGGTCAGCTCGCTCAGCGCCATGCTGCGGGCGCTGTCGTCAAAGCCAGTGCCATCGCCCTCGCCGCTGTAATTGGTCATGTACTCGGTGAGGTATTCTTTATAAGCCTCGAACTCCTCCTCGGTCTCAGGGGCGACGGAGGTGTCGCCTGCCAGGGTGTTGGCCTGATTTTCCGTGCCGTCGGTGGCGGGAACCTCGTCCTCGGTCTCAGCCTCGGCCTCCAGAGGCTCCACCATGATGATGCCGCTGTCAAGGACGGTGATGGTGCCGTTGACGGTGGAGGTCTCGTCCACATTCAGGACGGAGACATAGCTGGTCTCGGTGACGTTCCAGACAGCACCGTTGGTCAGGGTCAGGATGACGCCGTTGTTCACGGTCTCGGAGGCATAGCAGGTGACTTCACCCAGGTTCTCACGGTTGCCGTATACCAGGCCGTCCTCGCCCACGTAATCCTCATCGGTGGAAGACATCTCACGGTCGATGATGTCCACGTCATGCTCGGCATAGCCGGAGGAGATGACGCCGGTCAGCTCGGAGTTGTCCAGGGTGACGATCAGGTTCTTGGAGGTGAACTGGTGGCAGTTGTAGATGTCGCCAACCAGGGCGGTCTCGCCGGTGCAGTCCTCAAAATAGGCCTCCACAGCGGCGTTGTAGTTGTAGCCGGTGCCGTCCGCCCACATGGTGCTGGCAGCGCCCCAGCTATTGGCGTTGGTCACGTCGAAGCTCTCGTCCTTGGGGGCGATGGAGTCGTCGATTTCGATGGTGGTGCCGCCGGTGGAGCCGGGATCGTCAGAGTCGAAGGTCAGTACCAGCACGGGGGCGTTGATAAGAGAGTTGCGGACATACAGGTTGGAGCCGGTAGCGCCGGCAATCATCTCGGAGGAGGAAGCGTCCTCATCGATGTTGTCCTGGGTGTAGCCGTCGCCGGTGCCCTTGTAGATGAAGGCGATCTCGCCAGCGTTCAGTACGGAATCAGCCACAAAGGTGATGCCGCCGGCGTTGGAGTGGCACATCACGATGCTCTTGGTGGCGTCCACGACGGTGCCGTTCACGTAAGCGGAGGAGGCGTACTCGTTGGCCTCCACGTTGCCGTAGCTCGCGTCAACAACGCAGCCGGAGTAAACGTTAATGTTGGAGCCGATGGAGTAGGAGGAATACCCGGTGCCGGTGGTGTCGATGTCCAGGATGGTCAGGGTAGAATCCACCAGGGTATTCTTGCCGGTGTAGTAATACAGGCTGTAGTCGTTGGTGTTCTCAAGAGCCTGGAGATCCTCAGCGGACTCCACGGCGTCCAGCTCGGCCAGATACTCGTCGGTCAGGCCGGTGGCGGCCACGGCAAACTCGGCCAGGGTCATGATCTCCCCGTCCTCGTTGGCATAGCCCTCGCCCTCCACATAGGCGGCGGTCAGCTCTTCCAGATCCTCAGCCGTGGGGGCCTCGGTGCCGTCCACAGACAGGCTGGCCCAGCCGAAGGAGTCGATGGTGGTGTTGTAATAATAGATGTCATAGTAGTCGCAGTACTGGCAGGTACGCACAACGCCGTGCAGACCCAGAACCCAGACAGCGGCGTCCTCCGCCTCGGCGTCGCCGGTGGAGGTCAGGCTGGAGTTGGAGACATAGACCGTGGGATAGGAGTCGTGGGTGCTGAGACCGCCGAACAGAGCGGTTCGGGTCACGCCGTCGCCCACCACGGTAACGTTGTCGATGTACACGGTGGAATCGCCGGTGACGGCAATGGCGCAGCCCTCGCCGGTGAAGTCGTTGCCGCCGGACTCATGGTTGCCGGTCTGCAAAATGTGGAAGGTGGAGTCGGAGATGCTGTACTCCCCGTTGATGACGGTGACGACGCTCATGCTGGCCTGGTCGGCAGTGATGTCCGCGCCGGTGATGCCGTTCTCGTCATACTCACCGTTGACGCCGGATTCCGCCACGATCAGCTCGTCCTCGTCCTTGGTCAGCAGGGACTGAGTCTGAAACTCTTCGGAGCCGTTGTCGCTGGTGGTCAGGGGGACGACCTCCAGAACGACCTCGCCCTCATAGGTGCCGGCGGCCTGGGTCATGGTGACGCCGTCCACCGTCATGATGACGCAGTAGCCGTCCGGGGCCACATAGGTGACGCCCTCCTCGATGGTCAGGCCGTCGGGATAGGCGGTGGTCTCCTCGATGAGGATCTCCTCGCCTGCGGCAGCCTCGACTTCTGCCTCGCCGCTGGCCTCGCTGGATGCCATGGCGGTGACGCCAAGAGCGAAGAGCAGGGTGAGTACGAGCAATGCGCTCAGTAGTCTTTTTGATGCCTTCATTAGTTTCCTCCTTAAATTTCAGCAGTTACACGAACCGACCCTGTGCCGCCTTGTGGCTGATTAAGTTTAGTTTAATGTTTGGCGAGGTTAATGTCAAGTAAAATCGCTGGAAAATAAAAGATTGTTTAACCAGTTTTTCATGCAAATCTGACAAAACAAGATAGATGATTAAGGAATTTTAATAAAATATGTCATTTAATAAACAAACATTAATTATTTTATGGTTCCAGGTCACAGGTCTTCCCGCCGACAGTGACGCTGACGGCGTCCCCCAGGGAGAGGATTGCTATCTGATTTATTCCAGCACGCCCTCCCCATCGGGGGACAGGGTCAGGGTGCGGTAGGGCTGGCCCTCCAGGGTGTACCAGGTGAATCTGCCGCCCTCCAGGGTCATGTAGCTGTGGGGGGAGCCGTTTTTGGGAATAGAGACGGAGCCGGGGTTTAAAAACCAGCGGCCCTCCTGCTCCCGCCAGGTAGGGACGTGGGTGTGGCCGGAGAGCATGACCTCGCCCTGAGCCAGAAAGGGCGGGGGAGAGTCCGGGCTGTAAAGATGACCGTGGGTGAGAAACAGCCGCCGTCCCCCCTCCACGATCCAGCCGTAGTCTGCCGTGATGGGGAAGCTCAGCACCTGCTGGTCTACCTCGGCGTCACAGTTTCCCCGGACGCAGATGAGCCTGTCCGCCAGGCCGTTTAAAAGCTCGATGGCCTGCTTCGGCCCGTATCGGTCGGGCAGGGCGTTGCGGGGGCCGTGATAGAGAAGGTCGCCCAGCAGGAGCATATAGTCCGCCTGATGGCGGGAAAAGGCGTCCATCAGCTTCTGGACGCAGGGGGCCGACCCGTGGAGGTCGGAGGCAATGATATATTTCATGAGAATCTCCCTTCTAAGGGGCGCGGCGGCGGATTTTTTTGTGGGGTTAAACGATTTCCAAAAACGGGATTGACCGCCGGGCCTTTCAATTTTATAATAGAGTGTATTGCGGAATCTGGGAGCGGAGACGCTCCTATTATACATGAGGTGAAAAGAAGAATGGAACAATTTCGCGGCAGCGCGGGGTATGTGGCCTCGCCGGAGCTGCTTGGCAGCGTAAATATCGCTATGGCCCTGGAAAAGCCTCTGCTTGTAAAGGGTGAGCCGGGGACGGGCAAGACCATGCTGGCCCAGGCGGCGGCGGAGGCACTGGGGATGGAGCTTCTGGTGTGGAGCATAAAATCCACCACCAAGGCCCAGGACGGGCTGTATGTATACGACACCGTCCAGCGGCTGTATGACAGCCAGTTCGGGGCGGATGTGTCCGACATCGGCAAATATATCAAGCTGGGTATGCTGGGGCAGGCGTTCAAAAAGGAGTCCCGCTGCGTGCTGCTGATAGACGAGATAGACAAGGCGGACATCGAGTTCCCCAACGACCTGCTGTGGGAGCTGGACAGGATGGAGTTTTACATCCCGGAGACGAAGGAGACGGTGAAGGCGGCCCATCGGCCCTTGGTCATCATCACCTCCAACGCGGAAAAGGAGCTGCCGGACGCTTTCCTGCGCCGGTGTATTTTCCACTATATCGACTTCCCCGACCAGGAGATGATGGAGAAGATCCTCCGGGTACACTTCGATAACCTGGAGGAGAAGCTCCTTCATCAGACGCTGGAGGCGTTTTACGCTGTCCGGGCCTTGCCGGGGCTGCAAAAAAAGCCCTCCACCTCGGAGCTTATCGACTGGGTGCAGGCCCTGCAGATTGGCGGCATAAGCCCCAGCCGCATCCAGAAGGAAATGCCCTTCGCCGGGGTGCTGCTGAAGAAAAACGAGGATCTGGACACTCTGACCCGCGCCCAGAAAAGCAAGCGCTGGTAAGGCGATGTTCACAGGGTTTTTCTTTCTGCTCCGGGCCAGGGGGCTGAAGGTCTCTCTCCAAGAATGGCGGACGCTGCTGGAGGGACTGGAAAAGGGCCTGCACGGCTCCTCCCTGACCGGGTTTTACTATCTGGCGCGGGCCGTGCTGGTGCATACGGAGGCGGATTTTGACCGCTTCGACCAGGTGTTTTTAGAGTACTTCCGGGACGTGCAGCCCTTCGACGAGCTGCCGAAGGAGCTGGAGGAGTGGCTCTCCAAGCCCATCGACCCGGTGGAATACGACCCCGCCGCCCTGAAAAACCAGGGCCTGGACATCGAGACCATCCGCAAAATGCTGGAGCAGCGTATGCAGGAGCAGCACGAGCGCCACGACGGTGGCACCCACTGGGTCGGCACGGGCGGGGCCTCACCCTTTGGCAATTCCGGCTATTACCCCGGCGGCATCCGGGTGGGAGGCCAGGGCCGGAACCGCTCCGCCTTGCAGGTGGCGGGGGAGCGGAACTTCCGGGATTTCCGGGAGGACACCGTGCTGGAAACCCGGCAGTTTCAGATGGCCTTCCGGCGGCTGCGGCAGTTTTCCGCCCTGGAGGACGGGCCGAAAACGGAGCTGGAGCTGGACGAGACCATTAAGCAGACCGGGGACAACGCCGGACAGCTTCGCCTGGTCTTTGGCCGTCCCCGGCGGAACACGGTGAAGCTTCTCATGCTGTTCGACTCCGGCGGCTCCATGTGGGAGTTTACAAAGCTGACCGCCAGCCTTTTCCAGGCCGTCAGCAAGGAGTCGAAGTTCAAAGATTTGAAAATCTACTACTTCCACAACTGCTTTTACGACGACCTGTATACCGCCCCCGGCTGCCATCACGCCACCGCCGTCAGCACGGAATGGGTGCTGTCTCAGCTCGGCCAGGACTACAAGGTCATTGTGGTGGGGGACGCCTCCATGGCTCCCTATGAGCTGTTAAGCCCCGGCGGGTGCAGCGATTATTACACCTATAACAAGGAGCCGGGCATCGACTGGATCGGGAAATTCACCGCCCGCTATGACCGCATGATATGGCTGAACCCCCTGCCCCAGGAAAACTGGGAATGGGGCTACGGCAGCGATACCATCCGCATTATCAAAAAGGCGGTGCCTATGTACCGCCTGACCCTGGAGGGGCTGCAGCAGGGACTGAAATACCTGACCGCCGCGCGGTAAGCGCGTCAGACCCGCTGGGCCGCCTGCTTCGGAGCGCGGAGATGAATGAACCAGAGCAGCGCCCCCAGGCCAACCCCGCCAATCATGTTTCCCAGGGTGACGGGGAGAAGGTTTTTCCACAGAAAGGCCCCCCAGCCAAGCCCCGCCTCCGTCACGCCGTAGCGAAGGCAGGCGAACAGACCGCCGGGAATATAGAACATATTGGCTACGCTGTGCTCAAAGCCGCACAGAACGAACACCATGATTGGCAGATACAGCGCCCCGATTTTTCCTGCCGGGCCGCTGGCCCCCATGGACATCCACACGGCCACGCACACCAGCACGTTGCACAAAATCCCCCGGAGGAAGGCGGTTCCAAAGGGAAGAGCCGTCTTGGCAGCGGCGGTGGCGATAAGATTTTCATAGCAGGAATCGAAGGTTCCGGCCCAGACGGTCATGGCCGCGATAAGAACAGACCCGGCCAGATTTCCCAGATATACCACGAGCCAGGCGGCCAGCAGCTTTTTGACGGACAGGCGCTTTTCCAAAGCGGGAATGATCATCAGGTTGTTCCCGGTGAAAAGCTCGCTGCCCATGACCACCACCATGGCCAGGCCCGCCGGGAATATCAAGGCCCCGGCAATCTTCCCCAACAGGGCGGAGCCGATGGTGGAGGCTACCCCGGCCAGGGCAATAAAGGCCCCGGCCAGTATGGCCAGCAGGAACATCCGCCCCTCGGGGATGTCCGCCTTGGCGGCCCCTGAGATAAGATAATTTTCCGCGATTTGCTTTGACGACATAGCGCACCTCCTTGATTTTCCTACTTAGGAGGATATACCAAAAGCGGGAGGCGTGTCAACCGCCCGCGGAAAAATCAAATAAATTTTGCAATTAAAGAGAGACTATCGCTTATGCTGAATCAACCGAACCTTTCCGTCAATCCGGCGGGCCATCTGACCATCGGCGGCGTGGACGCCGTGGCTCTGGCGGAGAAATACGGCACCCCCTTATATGTACTGGACGAGGACATGGTGCGGGGCCAGATGGCCCTGTACAGAGAGGAAATGCGGAAAAGCCTGCCCCCGGCAGCCGCCCCTATTTTGCCAGCAAGGCCATGAGCTGCAAGGCCATGTACCGTATCGCCAAAGAGGAAGGCATTGGGGCGGACACCGTCTCCATGGGGGAGATATATACCGCCCAGGCCGCCGGGTTCCCGCCGGAGGACATCTGCTTCCACGGCTGCGCCAAGCCCTGGGCGGAGATAGAATACGCCGTGAAGGCCGGTGCGGGCCTTTTCGGGGTGGACAGCCTGGAGGAGCTGGCCCGCATCGACCGCTGCGCCGGGGAAAACGGCGTCCGTCAGCGGGTGCTTCTGCGGGTCACGCCGGGGATAGACCCCCACACCTTCAGCGCCGTGGACACCGGCCAGGTGGACTGCAAATTCGGCGAGGCCATCCAGACCGGCCAGGCCCTGGCCCTGGTGCGCCGGGGGCTGGCCTCCCGGAATATCCAGGTGGCGGGGTTCCACTGCCACATCGGCTCCCAGATCGGCGGGCCGGAGCCGCTTATGCAGGCGGTGGACATTATGCTGGACTTTATGGACGCTGTGCGCCGGGAGCTGGGCTATACCGCCGGGATCCTGGATCTGGGCGGCGGCCTGGGCGTCCCCTATACGGCGGAGGAGCCGGCTGTGGATTACGCCGCCGTCATCCGCAGCGTAGGGGAGCATCTCACCTGCCGGTGTCAGGCCCTGGATTATCCCCCGCCCGCCGTATTCATGGAGCCGGGGCGCAGCATCGTGGCCGCCGCCGGGGTGACGCTGTATACTGTCCAGGATGTGAAGTCCATCCCCGACTGCCGGGACTATGTGCTGGTGGACGGCGGCATGACGGATAACCCCCGCTACGCGCTGTATCAGGCCCGGTATACCGCCCTGATCGCCAACCGTGCCGGGGAACCGGCGGACTGTCCCGTCACCCTGGCGGGCCGCTGCTGTGAGAGCGGGGATTTAATCGGGGAGAATATGCCCATGCAGCGCGCCGCTGTGGGGGATATTGCGGCGGTGCTGGTGACAGGGGCCTATAACTACTCCATGGCCTCCAACTATAACCGCATCCCCCGCCCCCCGGTGGTCATGGTAAGAAACGGCGAGGATCGCCTGGTCGTCCGCCGGGAGACCCTGGAGGATCTGGTGTCCTGCGACATATAAGAGGTAAGGGAGAAAAGATGAAAACCGTTGCCATTGTGGGCGTTGAGAAAAATTTGAAGCATTATATCGCCGCCGTGCATGGGCTGGGGCTTGCGCCGGTTGTCACCACCGACCCCAACCAGGCAGCGGCCTGTGACGGACTGCTGCTGCCGGGAGGCGGGGACGTCGATCCGGCCCTGTTCCACGCGGAAAACTGCGGCTCCACGGACATCGACCGGCCTCTGGACGAGGCGCAGCTAGAGACCCTGGCCCGGTTCGTCCAGGCGGAGCGGCCCGTGCTGGGCATCTGCAAGGGCCACCAGGTCATAAACGTCTATTTCGGCGGAACCATCATCCAGGATCTGGCCACCGCCCCGGCCCACCGGCATTTGGGGGAGGCTGGGGATAACGTTCACCCGCTGATTGTTTATCCCGGCTCGCCCCTGTATGATCTTTACGGGGGCCATATCGCCGTGAACAGCGCCCACCATCAGGGCCTGGGGGCCGTCGGCGGGGGCCTGCGGGTCATTGCCGCCGCCCCGGACGGCACGGTGGAGGCCATCGTACACGACAGCCTCCCCGTCCTGGGGGTGCAGTTCCACCCGGAGCGGATGTGCTTCGCCAAGGCCCGCCCGGATACGGCGGACGGGGAGCCGCTGCTGCGGCGCTTTAAAAATATGCTGGACGGGTAAGCTGTCCGGCAAGGGAAAAAGGGAAAAAGGAAGGGTATAGATATGAATCCATTGGACGAGTTGCGGGCCGCCGACCCCACAGTGGCGGACGCCCTGGAAGGGGAGCTGCTCCGCCAGAATCAATATATCGAGCTGATTGCCTCGGAAAACTGGGTGTCTCCCGCTGTGCGGGCGGCCCAGGGCAGCGTGCTGACAAACAAATACGCCGAGGGCTATCCCGGCAAACGGTACTACGGCGGCTGCCGGTACGCGGACGCGGTGGAGGAGCTGGCCATCGAGCGGGCCAGGAAGCTTTTCGGTGCGGGATACGCAAACGTCCAGCCCCACTCCGGCGCCCAGGCCAATATGGCGGTGCAGTTTGCTCTCCTCCAGCCCGGCGACACGGTGCTTGGCATGGATCTGAACCATGGGGGCCACCTGACCCACGGTAGCCCCGCCAACTACTCCGGGATATACTTTCACTTCGTCCCCTATGGAGTGGGGGACGACGGCTTTATCGACTATGACCAGGTGGAGGCTCTGGCTATGGAGCATCGGCCCAGGCTGATCATCGCCGGAGCCAGCGCCTATGCCCGCACCCTGGACTTCGCCCGGTTCCGGGCCATTGCGGACGAATGTGGCGCCCTGCTTATGGTGGATATGGCCCATATCGCCGGGCTGGTGACGGCGGGTTTGCACCCCAACCCCATTCCCTATGCGGACGTGGTGACAGCCACCACCCACAAGACCCTCCGGGGGCCGCGGGGCGGCCTGATTCTGGCCTCCCAGGAGTCTATGGAGAAAAACCAGTTCAATTTCAATAAGGCGGTGTTCCCCGGCATCCAGGGCGGCCCCCTAATGCACGTCATCGCCGCCAAGGCTGTCTGCTTCCAGGAGGCGCTCAGCCTCGCCTTCCGGGACTATCAGCGCCAGGTGATCGCCAACGCCCAGGCCCTGTGCGGCGGGCTGATGGCAGGCGGCGTCCAAATCGTCTCCGGCGGCACGGACAATCATCTCATGCTGGTGGATCTGACCGCCACGGGCCACACCGGCAAGGAGGCGGAGGCCCTTCTGGAGCAGGCCCACTTTACCGTGAACAAAAATACCATCCCCAACGACCCCCGTTCCCCCTTCGTCACCAGCGGTCTCCGGCTGGGAACCCCTGCTGTCACCAGCCGGGGCATGACCGAGCAGGATATGGAGCAGATCGCCCAGGCCATTGCCGCCGTCATCCGGGAGGGGGAGGCCGCCATCCCCGCTGCCCTGGCCACGGCCCAGGCCCTCTGCGCCCAATATCCCCTCCGCTGACCCAGCCAAAAAATCCCCCGCCCAGGAGGCGGGGGAACGTTCTTGACAAAACCGCATTGCCGTGGTATGCTGAACATCCAAAACATGAGGGACTCATGGGTGAACTTTTCTGGGCTTGGCCCATTTTTCGTCACACCGGCCTGCGGGCGGGTGGGGCGATATTTTTTTGAAGAATGGATAGAACACGAAGGAGATGCGATGGAGCAGACGTTTATGAAGGAGCGGCGGGTGTTGCCGCTGGTGGTGTCCATGTCGCTACCGATGGTCGTTTCTATGCTGGTCACGGCGCTGTATAACATCGTGGACAGCTATTTTGTGGCGAAAATCAGCGAGCAGGCTATGACTGCCCTGAGCCTGGTGTATCCCATCCAGAACCTGATAAACGCGGTGGCGGTGGGCTTCGGAGTGGGACTGAACACGGCGGCGGCCTATTACCTGGGGGCGGAGGATTTGGAGCGGGCCAGCGACGCGGCTTCCCTGGGCGTGAGCCTGAGCGTGGCCCATGGGCTGATTTTGACCCTGTTGTGCGAGGCTATGGCCCCCTGGTTTCTGGGACTTTTCACCTCGGACGCCGCCGTGCTGGCCTATGGCACGGAGTACGCCGCTATCGTGGTGGCCTTTTCCGTCCCCATTACCGTTGGCATCGCCTTTGAGAAGCTGTTCCAGGCGGAGGGGAAAATGAAGGTGGCCATGGCCAGCATGATCAGCGGCTGCGTGGTGAACGTGCTTCTCGACCCGGTGCTGATTTTTGGCCTGGGGCCGATTCCCGCCCTGGGAATTAGGGGGGCAGCCTGGGCCACCGGCATCGGCCAGGTGTCGCCTCTGGCGGTGTATATCGCCGTGTATCTTGCAAAGCCCGCCCCGCTCCGGGTTCGGCTTCGGCGGGAGATGTGGAACGGCCCCCTTTGCCGCAGGCTCTATGCTGTGGGAATACCGACGGGGGTGAACATGGCGCTGCCCTCCCTGCTGATCACGGCCCTGAACGGAATTTTGGCGGGCTTTTCCGCCGCCTATGTGCTGGTGCTGGGAATATACTACAAGCTGCAAACCTTCATCTATCTCACCGCCAACGGCATTGTCCAGGGCATCCGGCCTATTGTGGGCTATAACTACGGAGCGGGAGAATATGGCCGGGTGCATCAGACCTATTGCACGGCCCTGGCCCTGACCGCCGCCGTCATGGGCGCGGGAACGGTGATTTGCATGACCGCCGCCGGGCCGCTGATCGGCCTGTTTACCGAAAGCCCGGAGACCATGGCTTTGGGGAAGACCGCCCTGCGTATCATCAGCGTCGGCTTTGTGGTCTCCTCCCTGTCCGTTACCCTCACCGGGGTGCTGGAGGGCCTGGGCCGGGGGAGCCTGTCGCTGGGTATTTCGCTTATGCGATATTTGGTGATTATCGTTCCAATGGCCTATATACTGAGCCGGCTTTTCGGCCCCGTGGGGGTGTGGCACGCCTTTTGGGTCGCCGAGGCGCTCACCGGCCTGGCAGCCTGGCAGCTATACAGGAAACGGGTAAAGAATGGGATATTGGCCGTTGGCCGATGAGGGGGATTTTCCGTGCCGACGCTCCGGCGTCGGCGATTATCAGACAGCGCAGAGCGGGAAACTGACTCTGCGCTTTGATTTTTTTTGAATAATTTGTCAACATTCGGCCCAAACCCCTTGACATATAATAAAAGGTGTGGTAAATTAGCACTCGAAGACAAAGAGTGCTAGCAAGCACAGAAACAGATTGCCAGCGAGGGACGATATGGAGCTGAGCCAGCGGAAAAAGAAAATATTGACCACCGTGGTGGAAAACTATATTGCCACGGCGGAGCCGGTGGGTTCCAAGGCCCTTGCGGAGGTGATAGGCTGTTCCTCCGCCACCATCCGAAACGAGATGGCGGAGCTGACTACCATGGGCTATTTGGAGCAGCCCCACACCAGCGCGGGGCGGGTTCCCTCCCCAGCGGGGTATCGGCTGTACGTCAACGAGCTGATGGAGCGGCAGAAGCTGTCCGAGGCCGAGGTGGAGGCTATCAACGACAAGCTGGCAAAAAAAGAGGAGCAGCTAGAGCAGCTCATGAGCGAGGTGGGCCAGCTCACCAGCTCCATGACCCAGTACCCGGCCTACGCCCTGGCTATGAAGCCTCCTGCCGCCGTGAAGCGGTTCGACTTCATCTATGTGGACGCGAACACCTTCATCGTGGTGGCTCTGCTCACAGACAACATCGTGAAAAACAAGCTGGTGCATCTGCCCTTTTCCGTTCACCAGGAGCAGATCACCACTCTTTCCACTCTGTTTAACGCCAACTTCACCGGCCTGACGGAGGAGGAGATCACCGACAGCCTTATCCGCTCCACGGAGCGGGCGGCGGGAGACACCTACGGCCTGGTGGCGGTGGTGGCCTCCTTTACCCTGGAGATACTGGCCCAGGAGAAGGCCGCCCCTGTGCGGGTGGCGGGGGCCTCCCAGCTGTTGAGCCAGCCGGAGTTTCGCGACCCGGACAAGGCCCACGCCCTGATGAATTTCATCTCTGACGGCGACCGACTCCTGTCCGACCTGCCGAAGCTGACGGATGAGGAAACGGGCCTGCGGGTGACGATCGGCCCGGAAAATCTGGCGGAGGAGCTGAAGGATTCCAGCGTGGTCATGGCCTCCTACGACGCAGGAGACGGTATGCGGGGCTATATCGGCGTGGTCGGCCCCACCCGAATGGATTATTCCAGCGTGGCCGCCAAGCTGAGCTACATCGCCGCCGGGCTGAGCCGCCTTTTCGCCGGGACGGACGCCCCGGAGGGACTAAACAATAAATTGGTTCTGAAGGAACCTGCGCGAAACGAATCGGAAGGAAGGGAATCGCATGAACAATAAAGACGATATGACCCAGGAAACGCCGGAGCAGCAGCCGGACATTCAGGAGGAAGCCTCCCAGACGGAGCAGCCCGCCTCAGAGACCGAGACCCAGGAGGCTCAGGAGACTTCGGAGGCATCGGAAAAGGCCGAGAAGGTCAAGCCCAAGGCCAAGGCCAAAATCGACGAGCTGGAGAAAAAGCTGGCCGAGTCCAACGACAAATATATGCGTATGCTGGCGGAATATGACAACTACCGCCGCCGGAGCCAGAAGGAGCGGGAGAACATTTACGCCGACGTCCGGGCGGACACGGTGACAAAGTTCCTGCCGGTGTATGATAACCTGGCCCGCGCCGTCCAGAACGAAACGGACGGAGAGACCCGGAAGGGCGTGGAGGCCATTCTGACCCAGTTTAAGACCCTTCTCACCGGGCTGGGCGTCACGGAGATAGAGGCCGTGGGCAAAAAGTTCGACCCCGCTTACCACGAGGCCCTGCTTCACATCGAGGATGAGAAGTACGGCGAAGGAGAAATCGTCATGGAGCTGGAAAAGGGCTTCATGCTGGGGGATCGGGTCATCCGCTTCGCCAAGGTGCAGGTCGCAAATTGACCAATATCCTGCTGTTTCAGCGGGTTTATATAAATTCATCACACTGTAAAAAATAACGTTCATATAGGAGGAAAAAATATTATGGGTAAGATTATCGGTATTGATTTAGGCACCACCAATAGCTGTGTTGCCGTTATGGAGGGCGGCGAGGCCACGGTTATCCCCAACGCCGAGGGCGCCCGCACCACCCCGTCTGTGGTGGCCTTCTCCAAGGATGGGGAGCGTATGGTAGGCCAGGTGGCAAAGCGCCAGGCCGTCACTAACCCCGATCGCACCATCTCCTCCATCAAGCGTGAGATGGGTTCCAACTATCGCGTCACGGTGGATACCAAGAGCTATTCTCCTCAGGAGATTTCCGCTATGGTGCTTGGCAAGCTGAAGAAGGATGCGGAGGCCTATCTGGGCAGCACCGTCACGGAGGCGGTCATCACCGTTCCTGCCTACTTCACCGACTCCCAGCGTCAGGCCACCAAGGATGCGGGCAAAATCGCGGGCCTGGAAGTGAAGCGTATCATCAACGAGCCTACCGCAGCGGCTCTGGCCTACGGCCTGGATAAGGAAAGCGACCAGAAGATCATGGTCTACGACCTGGGCGGCGGCACCTTCGATGTGTCCGTGCTGGAGATCGGCGACGGAGTTATCGAGGTGCTGGCCACCGCCGGTAACAACCGGCTGGGCGGCGACGACTTCGACGAGTGCATCACCAAGTGGCTGATCGACGAGTTCAAGAAGACTTCCGGGGTTGACCTGTCCACCGATAAGGTGGCCATGCAGCGGCTCCGTGAGGCGGCGGAGAAGGCCAAGTGCGACCTGTCCGGCGTGACCACGGCGCAGATAAACCTGCCCTATATCACCGCCGACGCCACCGGCCCCAAGCATTTGGACATCACCCTGAGCCGGGCCAAGTTCAACGAGCTGACCGCCCATCTGGTGGAAAAGACCGTCGGCCCTGTGCAGCAGGCCCTGTCCGACGCGGGTCTCTCCGCCGGGCAGCTCTCCAAGGTGCTGCTGGTGGGCGGCTCCACCCGTATCCCTGCCGTGCAGGAGAAGGTTCGTTCTCTGACCGGCAAGGAACCCTTCAAGGGCATTAACCCGGACGAGTGCGTGGCCGTGGGCGCGGCCATCCAGGGTGGCGTCCTGGGCGGCGACGTGGAGGGCATCCTCCTGCTGGATGTCACCCCCCTGTCCCTGGGCATTGAGACCCTGGGCGGCGTCTGCACCAAGCTCATCGAGCGCAACACCACCATCCCCACCCGGAAGAGCCAGATCTTCTCCACCGCTGCGGACAACCAGACCAGCGTGGAGGTGAACGTCCTCCAGGGCGAGCGTGAGCTGGCGGCCTATAACAAGAGCCTGGGCCGGTTCCATCTGGACGGCATCGCCCCGGCCCGCCGCGGCGTTCCCCAGATCGAAGTCACCTTCGACATCGACGCCAACGGCATCGTGAACGTGTCCGCTAAGGATATGGGTACCGGCAAGGAGCAGCACATCACCATCACCGCTTCCTCCAACCTGTCCAAGGAGGAGATCGACAAGGCCGTCAAGGAGGCGGAGCAGTATGCCGCCGAGGACGCCAAGCGCAAGGAAGAGGTTGACGTCCGCAACGCCGGAGACCAGATGGTCTACCAGACCGAGAAGACCCTCCAGGAGATGGGCGACAAGCTGGATCCCGCCGACAAGAGCGAGGTAGAGGCAAAGCTGGCCGATTTGAAGACTGCCCTGTCCGGCTCCGACACGGGTCTTATCAAGACCGCTACCGAGCAGCTCACCCAGGCGTTCTATAAGGTGTCTGAGAAGCTGTATCAGCAGCAGCCCAACGGCGGCGCGGCCCCCGGCCCCGACGCTGGCTACACCGACCCCGGCGCATCCGCAGGGGACGGCGGCGACGGACAGACCTACTACGATGCGGATTACACCGGGGTAGACCCGAACCAGCAATAAGCTTGATTTACGCGGCAAGGCGGGGCGTTAGCCCCGCCATACCCGCATTGTATGCAGGTTGTATAAGGAAGTGATAGAAGTATGGCAGATAAAAGGGATTATTATGAAGTCTTAGGCGTGTCGAAAAGCGCGTCAGAGGATGAGATAAAAAAGGCGTACCGCCACATCGCCAAGGAGTGTCACCCTGACCTCCATCCCGACGACAAGGAGGCGGAGGCCCGGTTCAAGGAGGCCAACGAGGCCTACGACATCCTGTCCGACCCGGATAAGAAAGCAAAATATGATCAATATGGCTTCGCCGGCGTAGACCCCAACTATGGGGCCGGAGGCGGCGGCTTCACCGGGGACTTCGGCGACCTGGGGGATATTTTCGGGGACATATTCAGCGCCTTCGGGGGCGGCTTCGGCGGCAGCGCCCGGAGTACGGCAAGCCGCAACGGCCCCCGGCGGGGAGAGAGCCTGCGCGTGCGGCTGACCCTGACCTTTGAGGAGGCGGCCTTTGGCTGCAAGAAGGACATTAACATCACCAAGGTTGACCAATGCCCGGACTGCAAGGGCAGCGGCTGCGAGAGCGGTACTACCCCAGAGGTTTGCCCGGACTGCGGCGGTACCGGCACGGTTCGCACCCAGCAGCGCACGGCCTTCGGCGTGTTCCAGTCCACCAACCCCTGCTCCAAGTGCAGCGGCACCGGCAAGATCATCCACACCCCCTGCTCCCGCTGCCGGGGTGCGGGCCGGGTGCGGGTGCAGAAGACCCTGAACGTCACCATCCCCGCGGGCATCGACGACGGAGAGACCGTCTCCCTCCGTGGGCAGGGCAACGCCGGATCCAACGGCGGCGGAGCGGGCGACCTGCTGGTGCAGATCCAGGTGCGGCCCAGCCCGGTCTTTGAACGGGAGGGTACCAGCATTTATGTCAGCAAGACTCTGAGCTTTGTCCAGGCCGCCTTGGGAACGGAGATCGAGGTTCCTACCCTGGACGGCCCGGTGAAGCTGAACATCCCCGCCGGAACCCAGACCGGGGCGGTGTTCCGTCTCCGGGGCAAGGGCGTTCCCAGCCTCCGGGGAACCCTCCGGGGCGACCAGTACGTCACCGTGGATCTGGAGACGCCGAAAAACCTGTCCGCCCGGCAAAAGGAGCTGCTGGAGGAGTTTGCAGAGCTTTCAGGGCAGAAGACAGAGAAGCATACCACCAGAAAAAAGAAAAAGCTCTAAAAGATTCACCGCCTCCTGTCAGGGAGACGGTGAAACAACAGAATAAGATTTCCTTGAAGATGGTCTTTGCTCTACGGCAGAGGCCATCTTTCGCATATTTTTAGATCCCGTTCGTCCTTCTGCGGAAATCCCACCGAAGGATGGTGCATCACAAGTTATGGAGTATCCAGGGAAAAGGTTCTCCGATAGTCTTTGGCAGACGTGCGCATCTGAAGCAAATAAGTGCGGCAATCGGCGGTTTTGACATGGAGGGTATACCTATACAGGCTAAAGGAAAGCAAGCGTATAGCGCGCCAGGAATCAACAGCAGAGGACGGAAGGGACGATCAGGAAACAATAATAAAAATGAATAGCTGCGCGTGAAAAAGCCCGTCACAAAACAGATGTCTTGTGACGGGCTTTGCGTTTTGTTTTATCGGATTAATACATGCCGCCCATGTCACCGCCCTGAGGGGCAGCTACAGGTGCAGGGGGCTCCTTGATGTCGGTGACGAGGCTCTCGGTGGTCAGAACCATGGAGGCCACAGAAGCGGCGTTCTCCAGAGCACTGCGGCAGACCTTGGTCGGGTCAACCACACCGGCGGCGATCATGTCGCAATAGTCTTCCTTGGCGGCGTCGAAGCCGAAGGTGGGCACGTCGCTGCTCATGACCTTATCCAGGATGACGGCGCCCTCCAGACCGGCGTTGGCCGCAATCTGCATAATGGGGGCCTGCAGGGCCTTGGCGATAGCCACAGCGCCAGTTTTCTCGTCGCCCTCCAGGGTCTCGGCCACGGAAGCGGCGGCCTTGGAGCCGAGGACATAGGCGGTGCCGCCGCCGGCTACGATGCCCTCTTCCACAGCGGCGCGGGTGGCGTTCAGAGCGTCCTCAATGCGCAGCTTCTTCTCTTTCATCTCGGTCTCGGTAGCGGCGCCGACCTTGATGACGGCCACGCCGCCGGCCAGCTTGGCAAGACGCTCGTTGAGCTTCTCCTTGTCGTACTCGCTATCTGTTACCTCGATCTGGTTCTTGATCTGGTGGATGCGATCGGCGATGTCCTTGCCGTCGCCAGCGCCGTCTACGATGATGGTGTCTTCCTTCGTGACCTTGACCTGACGGGCGCGGCCCAGCATATCGATGGTGGCGTCCTTCAGCTCCATGCCCAGGTCAGAGGAAATCACCTGGCCGCCGGTCAGAATGGCGATGTCCTGCAGCATTTCCTTGCGGCGATCGCCAAAGCCGGGGGCCTTGACGCACACGCAGGTGAAGGTGCCGCGCAGCTTGTTGAGGATGATGGTGGCAAGAGCCTCGCCCTCCACGTCCTCGGCGATGATCAGCAGCTTCTTGCCTGCCTGCACCACCTGCTCCAGGCAGGGCAGGATGTCCTGAATGTTGGAGATCTTCTTGTCGGTGATGAAGATGTAGGCATCGTCCAGAACAGCCTCCATCTTCTCGTTGTCAGTGACCATGTAGGGGGTGATGTAGCCCCGGTCGAACTGCATGCCTTCCACGACCTCGGAATAGGTCTCGGCGGTCTTGGATTCCTCCACGGTGATGACGCCGTTCTGGCTGACCTTCTCCATGGCCTCGGCAATCAGCTTGCCGATCGTCTCGTCTCCGCTGGAGACAGCGCCCACGCGGGCGATGTCGCCGCTGCCGGACACGGGCTGGGAGTTGGCGCGGATGGCGGCCACAGCGGCCTCAGTGGCCTTGCTGATACCCCGGCGCATGACCATGGGATTGGCTCCGGCGGCCAGGTTCTTCAGACCCTCGCGGATGATGGCCTGAGCCAGGATGGTGGCGGTGGTGGTGCCGTCGCCAGCCACGTCGTTGGTCTTGGTGGAGACCTCCTTGATCATCTGAGCGCCCATGTTCTCAAAGGGGTCGTCCAGCTCGATCTCCTTGGCGATGGTCACACCGTCGTTCGTTACCAGGGGTGTGCCGTATTTCTTATCCAGCACCACATTGCGGCCCTTGGGGCCTACGGTGATCTTAACGGTATCAGCAAGCTGGTCAACGCCGCGCTGCAGAGCGGAGCGGGCTTCTTCTCCATAAATTATCTGTTTTGCCATGATGATTTCCTCCTGTTATTCTACCACAGCCAGGATGTCGCCCTGGCGCACGATGGTGTATTCCTCGTCCTCCACCTTCACGGTGGTGCCGCTGTACTTGCCGGTGATAACCCGATCGCCGGTCTTGACTTCCATTTTGATCTCGTTTCCGTCTACCGTGCCGCCGGGGCCAACGGCCACGACCTCAAAGATCTCCGGCTTCTCCTGAGCGGACGCGGCAAGAATGATGCCGCTCTTGGTCTTTTCCTCCGCCTCCAGGCGCTTGACGACTACCTTGTCTGCCAACGGTTTCAGTGTCATAATGTTACTGCCTCCTGTTGTATAATAATATTTTTTTAAACAAGCTTTATACGTTAGCACTCAACGGGTTGGAGTGCTAACGTATAAATAATAC
>JAJPYE010000007.1:0-30934 GCA_021205095.1 Oscillospiraceae bacterium
CATGACCGGCGGCCAGTACTCCCCCACCACCCCCACCGGGGACAAGGCCACCACCGCCCCTTATGGAAACGTTGACCGCCCCTTCGACATCGCGAAGCTGGCGGCGGGCGCGGGGGCGTCCTACACAGCCAGAGGCTCCGCCTATCATGTGCGGGAGACCATCGACCTGATAAAGCAGGGCATCAAGCACAAGGGCTTCTCCCTGATAGACGTGTACTCCGTCTGCCCCACCTATTATGGCCGGAAAAACAAAAAAGGAGACGCGGTGGAAATGCTTCAGTGGCAGAAGGAGCATATGGCCCCCGCCGTCCGCTACTACTCCATGAGCGAGGAGGAGCGGAAGGGCAAGCTGCTGGTGGGCGCTCTGACCCACAACAACTACCCTGAGTATACCGAGGAATACGAGAAAATGGTGCAGCGCTGCCAGGCCGATATGAAGGCCAAGGCCCACAAGTGAGGTGACAGCCATGAGTTCGAGATATGAAATGCGTTTTACCGGCTCCGGCGGTCAGGGCGTTATCCTGGCCAGTGTGATATTGGCGGAGGCCGCCGTGGTGGCCGGACACCAGGCGGTGCAGAGCCAGGCCTACGGCCCGGAGGCCCGTGGCGGTCTCTGCAAGGCGGAGACCATTTTGAGCCGGGAGCAGATTTGGTTTTCCAAGGTGATACAGCCCAGCTTTCTGCTGGCCCTGACCCAGGCGTCCCTGGATAAATTCGCCCAGGACATCGCCCCAGGCGCGGTGGTCATGGCGGACAGCTCCCTGACTGTGCCGGACATTCTTGACCCGGAGCAGGTGCTTTCCGTCCCCATTCTGGAGACTGCCCGGAAGAAGGTTGGCAAGGTGATGACCGCGAACATCGTGGCCGTGGGGGCCATCAACGCCGCCCTGGGCCTGTTCGACCAGGAATCCCTGCGGGAGGGCGTGCGCCGCCATATCCCCGCCGGGACGGAGGAGCTGAACTGGAAGGCTCTGGAGGAGGGCGCAAAGCTCATAACCCCGGAGCAGGCGGAGAAATTCCGTCAGACCCTTGAATAAGGAGGAGCTGCCATTGAGTGAACGTATCCGTTGCAAAGAGCTTTTATCGAAGGTAATGACGGCGGAGGAGGCCGCGAACCTTATCCAGGACGGTATGACCGTTGCCGCCAGCGGGTTTTCCCCCTCCGGCAACCCCAAGGCCGTACCCCTGGCCCTGGCCGAGCAGGTGCGCTCCGGGAAACGGCGGGTGCGGGTGAATCTTCTCACCGGGGCCTCCACCGGGGATGAGCTGGACTGCGTCTGGGGCCAGGAGGAGATGATCGCCCGGCGCATACCCTATGTCAACAGCGCCCAGTATCGCCGGGTGGTCAACGGCGGAGGCCGGGAATCGACGGCCTATATGGACCAGCATCTGGGCATGATGGCCCAGAACACCCGGTATGGGTTTTACGGGGACATTGACGTGGCCATCGTGGAGGCCGTGGCCATCACGGAGGAGGGCAACATCATCCCCTCCACCGGCCTGGGCTGCGTGCAAACCTTCGTGAACCTGGCAAAGCAGGTGATTGTGGAGGTCAGCCTGATTCAGCCGGAGGGGCTGGAGGGCTTCCATGACATATATAACGTTTCCGACCCGCCAAACCGCCAGCCTATCCCGCTGACCGCGGTGGGCCAGCGCATCGGCGTTCCCTATGTGACCTGTCCGCAGGAAAAAATCGCCGCTGTAGTATACAGCGACGTGGTGGAAAAGCCCCGTTCCCTGGCCCCGGCGGATGAGACCAGCCAGAAGATAGCGGACAATATCGTGGCCTTTTTAAAGGCGGAAAAGGCCGCCGGACGCCTGTCCGCCGGAACGGTGCCTCTCCAGTCCGGGGTCGGCTCCGTGGCCAACGCCGTGCTGCTGGGCCTGAAGGGGGCCGGGTTTGAGCATCTGACCTTCTATTCCGAGGTCATCCAGGACGGCATTATCGACCTGATCGACGCCGGGTGTGCGGATATGGCCTCCGGCACCTCCCTGAGTATGTCCGACGCGGGTATGCGGCATATGCTGGGGAACATCGAGGCGTACCGGGACAAAATCATCCTGCGGGAGTCGGAAATATCCAACGGGGCGGAGACCATCCGCCGCCTGGGGGTCATCGCCATGAACACCGCCGTGGAGGCGGATATTTACGGCAACGTCAACTCCTCCCAGATGAACGGCACCACGATTTATAACGGCATCGGCGGCTCCGGGGATTACGCCCGGAACGCCTCCGTCACCATTTTCATGACCAGCTCCACCGCCAAGGGCGGGCGGATTTCCAGCATCGTCCCCATGGTCAGCCATGTGGATCACACGGAGCACGACGTGGATGTGATCGTCACCGAGCAGGGCTACGCCGACCTGCGGGGCCTGTGTCCCAAGGAGCGGGCCGCCCTCATCATCGAAAACTGCGCCCACCCGGATTACCGGCCCCAGCTCCGCCGCTATTTCAGCGAAGCCTGTGCCGCCACCCACGGTGCGCAAACACCCCATATGCTGGACAAGTGCTTCTCCTTCCACCAGCGTTTCCAGGAGACTGGCACCATGCTGGAGGCATAAGAATCTATGAAAAAACCAGCCATCTTCCATGATGGCTGGTTTTTTGTCGGAAGGAAGCGGGAACGGTCGCGTGGGGTTATTTTTTTGCCCCGCGGCCTGTTTCGGGCAGAAGTAGGGTGCCAACGGTCATCAGCACACACAGACCGGCGGCGGCCACGAAGAGAAGATTGCCGGATATGTCCACCAGCGGGGTGATGATGAAGGAGGGGATAATAAACCCGCCCACCACATAGTGTATCAGCGTGACAAGGCCCTGGGCGCTGCCTAGGTATTCTGTTCCCACCTCCGGGAGACCTGCCAGAATGGCCATGAAAAAGGCGCAGCCGATGCTGACACAAAATCCCAGCAGGCAGACTAGGGGCAGAACGAGACCGTCCGGCGCAATGGCCAGAGGCAGGATGAAGACGGCGGCCAGCAGCATGAGAACGGCGAGTACGGGCCGGAATTTGCCCAGCCGTGTCTGGATGGGCGGGATGACCACGGAGCCAATGATGGCCGCGATGTTCAGCATACCGGCGATGCTGTTGGCTTGGGCTGCGTCCATGGAGCGGGTGCCAACCAGCACGGTGGGCAAAAGAGTGGAGACGGTATAGATAAAGGCGCTGAAAAGAGCGCAGCACAGGGCGACGATCCATACATTCCGCAGCCGGACTACCTGAGAGATGTATTTCAGCACCGGCTGGGACGGGGGCAGAGCGGTGCCTTTAGGCGCGTCCCGGCCAAGGAGCAGCCACAACACGGCGGCTAGCAGCAAAAGCAGACCGGCGGCCAGCAGCGCCTGGCGGTATCCGGCGTAAAGGGAGCTGGTCAGTTGAGCCAGGGAGATGCCTGCCGCGCCGATGGCGCAGTAAAGGGAAAAGGCGAAGCTGGCCTCCTTTTGGGGAAACCAGGCGCTGATAATTTTGCTGGAGGTAGCGTGGACGGCGCCAAGACCGCAGCCCACGAACAGGCTCAGCAGGAAAAATACCCCATAGCTATGGGTCAGCAACCGCCCCAGGGAGGCCGCCGCCGAGATAAAGCACAGGACGACGGCTACCCGCCGCGTTCCCAGTCGGTCAGCCAGCGTTCCGCCGCATACTCCGATAATGCCGGCCACAATGGAAAACGAGAGGGTGACGGCAGAAAACTGTATGGTGGTCAGCCCAAGATCCGCCATAAAATCCGCCGCGAAAGCGGAAAGCTGAAACTGGGCATAGTTCGTTCCAAAATTTGGAAGAGAAACCAGGATGAGCATAAGCCATCGGTAGGCGCTGGGCCTTTCTGTTTGCAGTGTGTCAGACATAGGGCGCTCCTTACGGCAATGTTTTGCGACGTTGTTGTTTCATTGTCATTATATCATGTCTTGCGGTTCTGCCCAAAGGGCGGGAGCAAGACGATTGAAATCAAAATATAATAGGCGCTTGCGACTATTATATCATGTCTTGCGGTTCTGCCCAAAGGGCGGGAGCAAGACGATTCAAACTAAAATATAATGACAGCTTGCAGCTATTATACCACATCTTCCCAGCGACTGCCAAGAACCGGGAGCCGCTGGGAAGAAGCTGCGTTCTATTTGAACTTTGTGACCGTATCCATGGGCGTCGCTCTCTGTTCCCTGTCGTACAAGGTCAACGGGGATTTTGCGAGAAATCGCCTCATTTCCGCCCCAGCATACGGCTGGCATTTATAATCGCGATCACCGCCACGCCGACGTCGGCGAAGACGGCCTCCCACATGGAGGCCAGGCCGAAGGCGCCCAGGATCAGGCACAGGCCCTTGATGGTCAGAGCCAGGACGATGTTCTGCCGGACGATGCGAAGGCACTTCCGGGATATGTCCATGGCGGCGGGGAGTTTTGTCAGGTCGTCGTCCATCAACACCATGTCCGCCGCCTCCAGGGCCGCGTCGGAACCCATGGCCCCCATGGCGATGCCAATGTCCGCCCGGCTGAGAACCGGGGCATCGTTCACCCCGTCCCCCACGTAGGCCAGGGTTCCCCTGGGGGACTTGGCCGCCAGCAGGGCCTCCAGACAATCCACCTTGTCGCCGGGGAGAAGCTGGGCGTGAACCTGGTCGAGACCCAGGCGCTGCCCCACCGCCTCCGCCGCCCCCTGGCTGTCCCCGGTGAGCATAACGGTCTGAATCCCCCGCGCTTTCAGGGCCTTGACCGCCTCCTGGGCCGAGGGCTTCACCCCGTCCGCGATCACCGCCCGGCCCAGGTATCTTCCATTCTTTGCCACATACACCACTGTACCCAGGTCGTCAGTCTCCGGGGGGCAAAGCCCCAGGGATTCCATGAGCCGCCGGTTCCCGGCGCAGATCGCCGCCCCGTCCAGCACCGCGGAAACGCCCAGGCCGGGGGTTTCCGTCACGTCCTCCAGCCGGTCGGGGTTTATATCCCCCTCATAGGCCCGGCGGAGAGACTGGGCGATGGGGTGGCCGGAGTGACATTCCGCCAGGGCCGCCGTCTCCAGCAGCTCCGCCTCTGTTGCCCCCTCCGCCGGGTACAGGGCCTGAAGCTGAAAGACCCCCTGGGTCAGGGTGCCGGTCTTGTCGAACACCACCGCCTCCAGCTTGGCCAACAGCTCCAAATAGTTCCCCCCCTTGACCAGGATGCCCTGGCGGGAGGCCCCGCCAATGCCCCCGAAAAAGGACAGGGGGATGGAGATGACCAGGGCGCAGGGGCAGGAGATCACCAGGAATATCAGCGCCCGGTGGATCCACTCCGACCAGTTCCCCACAAAAAGCGGCGGGACAACGGCCAGCAGCACCGCGCCGATGACCACGGCGGGGGTATAATACCGGGCGAATTTGGTGATAAAATTCTCCGCCCTGGCCTTTTTGGAGGCGGCGTTTTCCACCAGCTCCAAAATCTTCGCCACCGTGGACTCTCCGTAGGGCTTCGTCACCTCCACGGTCAGCACCCCGGTCAGATTTACGCAGCCGGAGGCCACGGAGTCCCCAACCGCCGCGTCTCTCGGCAGGCTCTCCCCGGTTAATGCGGCGGTGTCCAGGGAGGAGGAACCCTCTGTCACCACCCCGTCCAGGGGGATTTTCTCCCCAGGGCGGATAAGAATGGACTCGCCCACTTCCACCTCCTCCGGGTCAACCTCCTGGGCCGACCCGTTGCGGAGAACGCGGGCGGAATCCGGGCGGATGTCCATAAGCTGGGCGATAGACTGCCGGGAGCGGCCCACCGCCACAGACTGAAATAGCTCTCCCACCTGGTAGAACAGCATGACCCCCACGGCCTCGGAATACTCCCCCAGCACCATGGCCCCCACTGTGGCCAGGGCCATGAGGAAGTTCTCGTCGAACACCTGGCCGTGGGCGATATTCCGCACCGCCTTCCACAGCACATCCCACCCCACGATGGCGTAGGGAACCAGGAACGTGATCCACCGCAGCCACCCCTCCGTGGGCAGCAGGGCGGCGGTCAGCAGCAGGGCGGCGCTTAGGATGATCCGGGCCAGGGCCTTTTTATGCTTTCTCGTCATGGCGGCTCACAGGACAATCTGGCAGTCCGGCTCCACCCGCTTGCAGGTCTTGACTACCTTCTTCATCAGCTCGTTCAGGGCCGCCTCGTCCCCCTCCGTCTCGATGGTCATCTTCTGGGTCAGGAAGCTGACGGAGGCGTCCGTCACTCCGTCCAGCTTCTTAATGGCCGTCTCCATCTTCTGGGCACAGTTGGCGCAGTCCAAATCGATCAGCTTGTAGGTCTTTTTCATCACAGGCTCTCCTTTTAAAATATTACTCGTTGATATGCTCCATACCTTGGGCGATTATTTTTCTCACATGGTCGTCCGCCAGGGAATAAAACACCGTCTTGCCCTCCTTCCGGGGCTTCACCAGGCGGCTGGTTTTCAGCACTCGGAGCTGATGGGACACGGCGGACTGGGTCAGGCCGAGAAGCTGGGCGATGTCGCAGACGCAAAGCTCCGCCTCAAACAGGGCGTATAGTATTTTTATGCGGGTGGAATCCCCAAAAATCTTGAACAGCTCCGCCAAATCGTACAGCGTCTCGTCGTCCGGCATCTGGCCCAGCACCTGCTCCACGGTCTCCTCATGGACGCACAGATAGCCGCAGCGCTCGATGTCTCCATTTTCCGGCATTGATTTACCTCCAAAACAAACATATGAAAGGATGTTCATATGTTAGCATATTCTCATGTGTCTGTCAATAGACGGGAGAAAATTTTTTCATCCTGCGCACTTTTTGTCAAAAGGTACAGATTGAGAGTTGATTTTTTTGGCAGGAAGTGGCATGATAACATACAATAGGAATGGTGTACAGAAGAAGGAGGACGGTTGATGGCAAAAAACAAGGACGGGACGACCCCAGGGCGAGGCAAGCGTGCTTTGTCCAGGGCGGTGTTCAGCCGCTCATTTGTGGTGATTTTTCTGCTGCTGGTGCAGGTGCTGTTTATTTTCGCGTTTTTCGGGCTGCTCCAGCGGTATGTTGTGTACGCCACGGGCGGCATGGCGGTCATTGGCGTAATCATGATGATATACATTCTGAATACCCGGCGCGACCCGACGTATAAGCTCACCTGGTGCATTCTCATCGGCGTGGCCCCGGTGTTTGGAACGTTACTGTATTTTTACGTCGTTTCCGACATGGGCCACCGGGCGGAGAAAAAACGGATTCAGCAAATCATCGACGAGAGCGCCCCCCAGGTTGCAGACCAGAGCGAGTTGATGGCGCGGATAAAGGAGCAGGAGCCGGACTTCTATCCCCTTGCGGTATATGGGGCAAGACTTGGTTACCCCCCCTATGAAAATACCCGCGTCACCTATTTCCCCCTGGGCGAGGATAAATTCCGGGCGCTTATCCCCGCGCTGGAAAAGGCGGAGAAATTCATCTTCCTGGAATACTTCATCATCCAGGACGGGCATATGTGGGGGGACGTGCTGGAAATATTAAAGCGCAAGGCGGCGCAGGGGGTGGAGGTGCGGCTGATGTACGACGGCACCTGCTCATTTTCCAAGCTGCCGGGCAATTATCCCCGCCAGATGGAGGCGGCGGGCATCCAGTGCCGGGTATTTTCCCCTATCCGGCCCTTCATCTCCACGGTTTACAACAACCGCGATCATCGGAAGATATTGGTGATCGACGGCCACACGGGGTTCACCGGCGGCGTGAACCTGGCGGACGAATACATCAACGAGGCGTCTCGCTTCGGCCACTGGAAGGACACCGCCGTCATGCTCCAGGGGGACGGCGTGCGCAGCCTCACCATGATGTTTTTGCAGCTGTGGAATGCCGGAACGCCGGAGGAGCGGGCATATGAGCCATATCTCATTGCTCCCGGAACGGGGCCGTCGGAGGTCGAGGGCTATGTCATGCCCTATGGGGACAGCCCGCTGGACGACGAGCTGACCGGGGAGATGGTGTATTTCGATATTCTGAACACGGCGCGGGACTACGTATACATCATGACCCCCTACCTGATACTGGATTCCCAGATGACGACGGCGCTGCTGTTCGCCGCGAAGCGGGGCGTGGACGTGAAGCTGATTTTGCCTCATATCCCGGACAAAAAATACGCCTTCACCCTGGCCAAGAGCCATTACCGGGAGCTTCTGGAGGGCGGCGTGGAGATATACGAATACACCCCCGGCTTCGTCCACGCCAAGCAGTTCGTGAGCGACGATAAAAAGGCGGTGGTCGGCACCATCAATCTCGATTACCGCAGCCTGTACCTTCACTTCGAGTGTGGGGTGTACCTGTATAAAACCCCGGCCATCCGGGATATTTACGAGGATTTCCAAAAAACCTTGGAAAAATGCCAGCGTGTCACGCTGGAGGACGTGAAAAAGGAAAAGCTTAGAGTAAAGCTCTCCGGCGCGCTGCTGAAGGTTATGGCGCCGCTTATGTGAAAAACCCGCCGCAGGTATACTGCGGCGGGTTTTGTTTTTTACAGCAGATACCGAAACGGCAGCATCACGACGCGGAGGACAGTGAAAACGGCTTTGCGGGCGGCGGAGAGGGACTGCGGGGTACAGGCGGGGCCGGGGGTTTCCTGGCCGTCGGGGGTTATGAGAAGACTTTCCTGCTGGATTTGTGTTATGGTCTCCCGGAGCTGGGCGTTCAGGGCGGGGCTTTCTATCACCAGCATCAGCTCCGTATCGAGATAGGTGCTTCGCATATCCAGGTTATAGGAGCCGACGACGCTGACGGCGTCGTCCACCAGGACGGTCTTTGCGTGGTTGGAGCGGTCACCGTACCAGAGATACAGCTCGGCCCCGGTGGCGCTGATTCTCTCCTGCTGGTTCAGAAAATCCGAGCAGCCCCAGGGGTTCGCGCCGGTGGCGGGAGAATTTGTCACAAGGCTCACGGCCCGGTTTTCGCAAAGGGATTCCAGGGCCTGATACATCTGGCGGTTGCAGATGATATAGGGCGTTTGTATCACCACGTCCTCCCCTTCCGCCATCACCGCACACAGGCTCTCAAATAAAACCGGCGCCTTTGTTCCGGCCTCGGAGGGATTGGAAAGCAGCGTCACGGACGCCGCCTCCAGGGTGGACGCCTCAAAATCCGCCGCCGTCGCCTCCATCCGGGCCGCCTCCAGCTCGGAAACGCCCTGGGTCAGGCGCTTGTCCGAGGGAGACCAGGAGACCTCCTTCACGCAGTCCATATCCCACACCTGCTCAAAATACGCCATGAGCTGCGCAAGCGATGTGTCCTCCCCCGGCTCCGTCTCGTATATCAGCACGTCCCGGTCGGCGTTCGCGTCTGCGTTTTCTGAAAGGGACAGGTCGTTCACATTCCGGCCCCCCAGAATGTAGGCGCTGCCGTCAGCAATGATGTATTTGTCGTGGAGCCGGTAATTCAGAAGCCACGGCTTCAAAATATTCACCGGGTTATAATACCGCACCTCCACATTTTCCAGGGCGGCCAGGGCGTGAAAGGCGTCGCTGAAGGTCAGGCGAAGCTGGCCGTTCATCCCGTCGATGAGAATACGGACGTGTACCCCCCGCTCCGCCGCGTCGTACACCGCGGCCATCACTGCCTGGCCTGTCTCGTCGTCCTCCCACTTGAAGGTGGACAGCACCAGCTCCTCCTGCGCCGATTCGATGACCCGCAGCCGCCATTCCAGGGCCTCCTCGTTCGTTTCCAGTGCTAGGACGCGGGGCGTTCCGGTCGTATCCTGGACGACAAGAGCGGACTCGTCCGTTTCCGGGCGGAACAGCGGCGGCAGCAGCAGGCCCAAAAGAATATACGCGCACAGGCCCAGCGCCGCCACGCGGAGGACGCGCTTTATCATGCTTCCTCCCTGGGAAGGGTCACGGTGAAGCGGCAGCCGTGCTCCGGCAGGTTTTCCACCCCCACTGTGCCGCCTGCCAGGGTGAGAATTTTCTTCACCAGGGCCAGGCCCAGGCCGTTGCCCTCCATTTTATGGGAGCTGTCCGTCTGGTAGAACTGGTCGAAAATATGCTTCTGGGCCTCCTCCGGCACGCCGGGGCCGCTGTCCTCGACGGTGAACACCGCGCCGTCCGCCGTCCCGCTCAGACGGATGCGGACAAGACCGCCCTCCGGGTCGAACTTCACCGCGTTGTCGATGAGATTCGACCACACATGGAGCAGCAGACTCTCGTCCCCCACATAGGTTAGCTCCTCCATCTCCACGTCGAACTCGATGTCCTTTTTGCTCCACTTCGGCTCCAGGAGGATGATGGCCTTGCGTATCTGCTCGTCCAGGCGGAAGGCCGTCCGGCGGTTCTGGATGGCCTGATTGTCCAGCCGGGACAGGAGCAGGATGTTCCCCACCAGCTCGCTGAGACGCTGGGTGTTGAACAAAATCCGGGCTGCGTAGCCCTGGGCGTCCTCCTTGGTCTGAGTGCTGTTCTGGAGCAGGGTCGCGTAGCCCTCGATGGCGTTGATGGGGGTTTTGAACTCGTGGGAGACGTTGGAAACAAAATCTGTCTGTAATATCTCCGTGGCCTCCAGCTCCTTAGCCATCAGGTTAAAGTTTTTATAAATGCTTCGCACCTCCCGGAACCGGCTTCTGGTGGACACCCGGACGGTGTAGTCCCCCTGGGCCACCCGATCCATGGCGCGGCCCAGCTCCGCGATGGGGTCGAACAGCCACTTGGCGATGATGACCGCCACCCCAACGGCGATAATCAGGATGGCTGCGCTGATAAATATCATGGGATACATGGCCAGATCCACCCGGAAGGCCTGGCTGATGAGGTTGGCGATGATAATCACCAGAACCATGACCACCATTAAAATGGCAGCCAGACCGAAATAGAGACTGAATCGAACCCGCCTTTTCTTTTTCATTTTTTCTCCACCTTGTAGCCTACCCCCCGGAGGGTGACAATCTCAAAATCCGGGCTGTCCCGGAACCTGTCCCGCAGGCGGCCAATATGCACGTCTACGGTGTGGATGCCGGTCTCGCTGTCATAGCCCCAAATGTCGTCCATAAGCTGCTGGCGGGTGAAGATGTGGCCGGGGAAGGAGGCCATTTTGAACAGCAGCATAAACTCCTTCTGGGGCAGCATCTGTTTCTCCCCGCCGACGGTGACGGTCAGGCTGTCGCAGTCCATCACCGTGCCGCCAATGGTCAGCCGCCGCTCGCTCATCATCTCCGCCCGGCGCAGCAGCGCGCCCACGCGCAGCACCATTTCGTTTACGTTCACAGGCTTCGTCATGTAGTCGTCCGTCCCGGCCAGAAACCCCTCCCGCATATCGTCAAACTCGTTTTTCGCGGTTATCATGAGAAACGGCACGGAGCTTCCCGCCTCCCGCATCAGGCGCACCAGCTCGTAGCCGTCCATCTCCGGCATCATGATGTCCGTGATGATGAGGTCAAAATACGTCTCATCCGTGGCCTCCAGCGCCTCCCGGCCATTGGAGACCCCGGTCACGGTATATCCATTTTTTTCCAGAACGTGAGAGAACAGCCCCCGCAGCTCCTGGTCGTCCTCCGCAATCAGAATATTAAACATCCCCCGCGCCTCCTGTGCCGTTGTTGGTATACCATTATAGTAACCGTTTTTCAACTGCACGTCAAGCGCGGGGGATGGGCGCCAGCCTCCGCTGGCTATGTGTTCGAAGGCTTCCCTGTGTGATGCTGACACAGGGAAGGGGAAGGGCTTGAGGGTTTCCGATCAAGCCCTTGGATGGTTAATATACGCCACCAGCGGCTACGAACTCATCGTAGGTCATGGGGTTGCCGGTCTCCAGCATATCGCCCCAGAGCATTTCGGCGGGGAAGGTGGTGTAATCCCCGGCGTAAATCAGAGGCATGAACTCATTTTCCACGATGTCTTCGGTCATGGTCTCATTGACCTCGTCCTCGGCCTGGAGCCAGGCGTGGAGGTACTCCTGATAAGCCTCCTCGCTGGTGTCCCCAGCGGCAGCGGTCTCAGCGGAAGCCTCGCCGGAGGCCTCGTCAGAAGCGGCGGCCTCAGCAGGCTCCACGATGTAGTAGCCGTCGGCCTCGGTGACGGTGCCGTTGACGGTGGAGGTCTCGTCCACGGTCAGCTCGGAGACGTAGCTGGTCTCGGTGACGTTCCAGACAGCGCCGTTGGTCAGGGTGACGGTCAGATAGGTCTCATCGGCGCGGGGGCCGTACTCGTTTTCAATCATGCCCACGTCCAGGATGTTGTCGAAGGAGATGTTGCCGTCCTCGATGGCCAGAGTGGAGTTGGCGAGGGTGACAGCGCCGGTGATGGTGGCGTTATCCAGGGCCACAGCCATTGTGGCGGTGCTGCCCTCGGCAGGAGCCATGCTCATGACTACGTCGCCCTCCAGCTCAGTGTCGTGGATGGTGACAGCGACCAGGGCCTCGTTGTTGACGGAGCCTGCGCCGGTGTCGTCGTTATCCTGGGCCTGAATCAGAACGCCGGTCTCAGAGGCGGTCAGGACAGCGCCGTCGCCCACCTCGATGTCAGAGGAACGGCCCTTGACCATGATGGCGCAGTAGGCGGAGTTCAGCTCGGTGCCTTCGCCCAGAACCTTGACCACAGAGGTGTAGCCCATGGCCTGGTGGGTCACGATGCCATAGCGGTTGGAGTTGGCGACGGTGCCGCCGTTGAGGATAACGGTGCCGTCGGCGGCCACGAAGGCCACGACGCCGTTGTTGATGTCGAAGGTGCAGCCAGTGAAGGTGTCCACGCAGGCGCCGATGGAGTAAGCGCCGTAGCCGCTCTCGGTGATGGTGATGGAGCAGTCAACGCAGGTCAGGGTGCCGTTCTCAACGGCGTCCACGCCCAGGCAGCCCCAGTTGCGGCTGATGAAGGTGCAGTTTTCAAAGTACTCGGTGGCGTTGTGAACCATGTTGTTCAGACGGGTGTTGCCGTAAACGCCCAGGCCCGCAGGGGGCTGGCTCATGGCAGCGCCGGAGACGGTGGCGTCGGCGTTATATTCACCGGCGTCGCAGATGAAGGTGGAATCATAAACCATCAGGGTGGACTCGCCGCCGGCAAAGGTGCAGCCCCGGACATAGCCGGAAACGGTGGCGGTTACGTTGGTGGCGATCAGGGTGGCGCCGTCAGTGGCGCAGAGCGCAGCGCCCTGGCCCATGAAGTCGTTGCCGCCCTCGCCGGACAGGGTGATGGTGACGTCGGAGACCTCCACAGTGGCGCTGCCGCCGGCACGGATGCCGGACAGAGCGGCCACATCCTCAGAGGTGATGGTCACGCCGGTGACGGAGGTGTCGGTGATCTCGCCGTCCACAGCGGCGGAGAGAACGGACTGGCTCTCCTGAAGGCCGTCCTCGGTGATGTAGATAACGCTGGCAAGCTCGGTGGTCAGGTCAACATCCTTGTCGCTGGACTGATAGTCCTCAGACTCAAAGATGGGGTCAACCACGTCGATGGACACGGTGCCGTCATAGTTGCCAACAGCCATGGGAATGTTCACGCCGTCCACGGTCAGATAGGCGGTCTGACCCTCGGCAATCTCCACAGTCACTTCCTCGCCGTCGGTGACGTAGGTGACATAGTCCTCGTGATAGGAGACAACAGCATTGTCCCCGGCTTCCTCCTCCAGATCGCCGTAGGCGGGAGCAGCAGTCTCGCCGGAAGCCTCGCCGGAAGCCTCACTGGAAGCCTCACTGGAAGCCTCGTCAGAAGCCTCGCCGGAGGCGGAGCTGTCCATATCCCCGGAAGAAGGCTGTCCGGCCTCTACCCAGGCGTCATAGTCCAGCGCGCCCAGGACTTCAAAGAACACCTGGATCTCCGAGGCGGCGGCGATGTCGTCCATATCCTCACAGGCCAGAATGATCTCAGTCATGGAGACAGCGTCTTCCTCTGTGGGAGCGCCGGCCTCGGCATAGCTGATGACATACTGTTGATAATCAGCCCAGTCGTCCTCTGCGGCAAAGGCCGTGACGCTCAGCCCCAGGAGCATGGCGACGGCCAGGCACAGGGACAGGAGCTTGGTGAATTTCTTCATGCGTTACGTTCCTCCTAATAAATAAATTACAAGGAACATTATATCTTAATTATGATTTTCTTGCAACATAAAATCGTAACAATATGGAGTCAACCTGTAACGGTATGCTTTAGAATTGGCTTGCATAGACTTGACAGGTCAAGGCGATTCTAATAAAATAAGCAATACAAAGAAGGAGATACAGGTAATGGAACGGTTTAAGCGCTTTTTTCAGCGACTGCTGCCGGAAAATGCGTCCCGCAGGGCCATGATTGCGGCGGAAATCGCCATAGCTTTGGCGTTGATAGCGTTAATTGCATTTCTCCTGTTCGGCAATGATGTGACGGTCGATACCATATTGAGCTTCACCCCGGAAAATCTTTGGTTAGCGGCCCTGGTGTTCATGGGGCTATATGCTGTCAAGAGCGTTGTGGTTGTGATATACCTGAAGCTGCTGTACGTCGCGGCGGGGCTGGTATTTCCGCTGCCAGTGGCATTGGCGGTGAACATTGTGGGAACGGCGCTGGAAATGACGCTGCCTTACCTGTTTGGCCGCAGCC
Organism: Oscillospiraceae bacterium; assembly: GCA_021205095.1. Lineage (GTDB taxonomy): Bacteria > Bacillota > Clostridia > Oscillospirales > Oscillospiraceae > CAJOIG01. The sequence goes on from JAJPYE010000007.1 coordinate 14,491, forward strand.
GGGGCCAGCGGGCCATGGAGCAGGTCACGGCCCGCCAGCCTGTGTTGCAAAAGCTGGCGACCCTCCGCCAGGCCAGCAACCGATGGTTTTCCATTCTCTGCCGTGCAGTGGGGATATTTCCGGCGGACGCAGTCAGCATTTTGCTTGGAGCCAGCGGTATGCCTTACCTGGATTTTGTGATAGGCGGTGTGCTGGGCTACCTGCCCTCTATGGTTATCACCACCGTGATGGGCCTGTGCCTGGAAGACCCTGCCTCTCCCGGCTTTATCCTGTCTGCCGCCCTGTTTATACTGGTGCAGGTCTTTGCCGCCCTGGGCTTTTCCCTGTGGTGGAAGCATCATGCGCCTCAATCGGCCCCAAAGGAGGAAGTATCTGACAATGAATCTACCCAATAAGCTGACGCTCTCCCGGATTGGCTGCACCGTTTTGATGGTGGTGTTCCTGCTGATAGACGGCCCGGTTTTTGCCTGGCTCAGCGTCCTGATGTTCGTGGCCGCGTCCCTGACGGATATGGCGGACGGCCATATTGCCCGCAGCCGGAATCTGGTGACGAATCTTGGGAAATTTATGGATCCCCTGGCAGATAAGATTTTAAATTATTCCGTCATGGTTCTTCTAATCCCGGAAGGGCTTATTCCGCCCGTGGCTCTGGTCATCATCCTGTTTCGGGAATTTCTCGTTTCCGGCATCCGCCAGGTGGCCGTGGAGCAGGGGAAGGTCATCGCCGCCAATATCTGGGGGAAAATCAAGACCCTGGTGCAGGATGTTTCCCTGGCCGCTATCCTCCTGTTCCGTGCGGTGGGCGTGTCCTTCCTGGCGCCTATGTCCCTGACCCTGATTTGGCTCTGCGCCGCTCTGACCGTTATTTCCGGGGTCATCTATCTGGTGCAGAACGCCGACGTTTTGCGCGAGTGAACGGCGGCGCATAATCGCCGTAAAGCTTACGGCTTATACGGCGTGAACGCGCTTTATTTTTGAAGTATAAAAAATACCGCCAGGCACGGAAACCACGGGCTTGGCGGTAAAATATTGTATAAATATTGTATATTTACATTCAGTGAAAAGGTACGTCAGGCGGGAAGGGGAAGCGCTATTCCGTAATCGCGCTGATTTCCACGGTCGATACCTTGTCCCCGGTAATGCCAAAGGTAATCATTGTGTCGCCGCTTTCGTAAAACCCCGTGCGAGGTGTATTGCGTTTTGCGGGTGGGCGTGATAAAATATGAGTTCAATAACTATCAACGGAGAATAACAGAGACAGAAATGGCCGCAGTTGATTTTACAAAGCAGATGAAGCGGGAGTATACCATTCTCTCGCCGGATATTTTTCCCACACACATGGAGCTGCTTCAGTCGGTGTTCGCCATCTATGGCTATAAGACCGAGGTGCTGCATTACGAGGGACAGAAGGTCATTGACCAGGGGCTGAAATACCTCCACAACGATATGTGCTACCCGGCCATATGCGCCCTGGGCCAGCAGATATACGCCCTGACCTGCGGGGACTACGACCCCCACAAATGCGCCCTGATTCAGTTCCAGACCGGCGGCGGCTGCCGCGCTTCCAACTATATTATGCTGCTGCGCAAGGCGCTGCACAACATGGGCATGGACTATGTGCCGGTGATTTCCCTGAGCTTTTCCGGCCTGGAAAAATATTCCGGTTTCAAGCTGACCCCCCTTATGATGCTGACCGCCCTGCGGGCCATTATCTATGGGGATATGCTGCTGCTCCTGAAAAACCAGACCCTCCCCCGCGAGGCAAACCAGGGGGACACCAGAGCCGTGGTGGATAAATGGGTGGTGGAGCTAACGGAGCAGTTCCGCCATAAGAAGGGCCTTTCAGGCCGGAGCATGAAGCGGAATCTCCGGCGCATGGCGGAGGATTTCCATAACATACCCAAAACGGACAAAAAGCTGACCCGCGTGGGCATTGTGGGGGAGATTTACGTGAAATACTCCTCCTTTGGCAACAACGGACTGGAGGAGTTTCTGCTCAGCCAGGACTGCGAGTATATGGTTCCCGGCGTGCTGGGCTTTTTGCAGTATTGCTTCGCCAACACGGAGATAGACCACGGCTATTACGGCGGCTCGAAGCTGGCTGTGTTAGGCGGACGGCTGGCCGGGTACGTGGCGGACAAATGGGAGGAGGATATGCTGGCGGCGCTGGCAGATTACCCGGAGTTTTCCACCCCTGTTTCCTTCGACAAGGTGCGGGAGCTTGCCGCCAGGATTATTGACCCCGGCGTGAAGATGGGGGAGGGCTGGCTTCTTCCCGGCGAGACGGCGGAGCTGATAGAAAAGGGCTATACCAACGTGATATGCGCCCAGCCCTTCGGCTGCCTTCCCAATCACATCGTGGGCAAGGGAACCGTCCGGCGGCTGCGGGAGCTGTATCCAGAGGCCAATATCTTCCCGGTGGACTATGACGCGGGGGCTTCCAAGGTGAACCAGGAAAACCGCATCAAGCTGATGCTGGCGATCGCCCGCGACCAGGAGCAGGAACAGGAGGCGCAGTATGAAGCGGTTGGGTGTTGACGTTGGCTCCACCACCCTGAAATGCGCGGTGGTGGATGAGACAGGCGCGCTGTGCTTCGCCCGCTATATGCGGCATTACTCTAAAATAGACCAGCGGCTTGGGGAACTGCTGCGCCAGGTGGCGGAGCAGTTTCCAGGGGAGAGCATGGAGGTGTCCCTCTCCGGCTCCGCCGGGATGGGCCTCGCGGAGGAGGCGGATTTGCCCTTCGTCCAGGAGGTGTACGCGGAGCGGGTGGCCGTGGGCCGTCTGGCTCCCGGCACGGACGTGGTCATCGAGCTGGGCGGCGAGGACGCCAAGATCCTCTTCCTCACTGGCGGCTTTGAAATGCGCATGAACGGCACCTGCGCCGGGGGTACCGGGGCCTTTATCGACCAGATGGCCGCCCTGATGGAAATATCCATCGAGGACATGGACGGCATGGCCGCCCGGCATGAAAAGCTCTATACCATCGCCTCCCGCTGCGGCGTTTTCGCGAAAAGCGACATCCAGCCCCTCCTGAATCAGGGGGCCAGGAAGGAGGACGTCTGCGCCAGCATTTTCTATGCTGTGGTGAACCAGACCATCGCCGGGCTTGCCCAGGGCCGGGAGATAAAGGGGAATATCCTCTATCTTGGCGGGCCGCTGACCTATATCCCGGAGCTGCGAAAGAGCTTTGACCATGTCCTCCAAACGGAGGGCCTCTGCCCGGAAAACGCCCTGTACTACGTTGCCATGGGGGCGGCCTTCGCCGGAACCGGTCAGGCGCAGCCCCTGGACGAGCTTATCCAGCGGCTTCAGCACCGCAGCCGGGCGGGACGGTATACCGCCTGCCCGCCGCTTTTTGAAAATCAGGAGGAATACGACGCCTTCACTGCTCGCCACCGGGCGGCCTCCGAGGGCATCCGCCGGATAGACGCCCCCAGCGGCCCCATGTATCTCGGCATAGACGCAGGCTCCACCACCGTGAAGGCCCTGCTGTGCGACGAGGAGGGGAATATCCTCCGGCCCTTTTATACGCCGAATAACGGCAATCCCGTGCCTATCATCCGGGATTATCTCACCAAGCTGTATCAGGATTTCCCGGATATTGAGATTCGCGCCTCCGCCGTCACCGGCTATGGGGAGGACATCATCTGCAACGCCTTCGGGATAGACCGGGGCCTGGTGGAGACCGTGGCCCACTATACGGCGGCGAAGAAATTCCTGCCGGCGGTGGACTTTATCCTGGACATCGGTGGCCAGGACATCAAGTGCTTCCAGATACGAAACGGGGCCATCGACAGCATTTATTTAAATGAAGCCTGCTCCTCCGGCTGCGGCTCCTTTTTGCAGACCTTTGCCGGGGCCTTGGGCTACAGCCCGGCGGAGTTCGCGAGGCTGGGCCTGTTCGCCAAAAGGCCGGTTGACCTGGGCTCCCGCTGCACGGTGTTTATGAACAGCTCCGTGAAGCAGGCCCAGAAGGACGGGGCCACAGTGGAGGACATCGCTGCCGGGCTTTCCATCAGCGTGGTGAAAAACGCCCTTTATAAGGTTATCCGCTGCGCCAACGCGGAATCCCTGGGGGAACATATCGTGGTGCAGGGGGGTACGTTTCTGAACGACGCCGTCCTCCGGGCCTTTGAGCGGGAGACGGGCCGCCAGGTCGTCCGCCCCGGCTATGCGGCCCTGATGGGGGCCTACGGCGCGGCCCTGTACGCCCTGGCTCATGAGGAGCAGCCCCACAAGGCGGTGCTGACGGCGGAGGAGCTTGCGGGCTTTACCCACAGCGTCAAGGCTGTGACCTGCTCCGGCTGCGGCAACCACTGCAATCTGACCATCAACGACTTCGGCAGTGGCCGCCGTTTTATCGCGGGCAACCGCTGCGACCGGCCTGTCACCGGCAAGCGGGAGCAGGCGGCCCATTATGACCTGTATGACTATAAGCTCTCCCTCCTGGAAAAATATCAGGGCGGAGAACGGGAGCCTGGAAAGCCTACCATCGGCATACCCATGGGGCTGAATTTCTATGAGCTGCTCCCCTTCTGGCGCACCTTCTGGGAGACCTTGGGCTTCAATGTGGTGGTGTCGCCCCTGTCCACCAGGGAGCTGTATCTCCGGGGGCAGTACACCATCCCCTCAGACACGGCCTGCTATCCCGCCAAGCTGATGCACGGCCATATGGAGGCGCTGCTGGACGAGAAGCCGGACGCCATCTTCTATCCCGACATGAGCTACAACGCGGAGGAGGGCCTGGGGGTCAACCACTTCAACTGCCCGGTGGTGGCCTATTATCCCCAGGTGCTGCGCATCAATGTCCCCCGCCTGGGAGAGACGACCTTCATCGACGATTTTGTGAGCATTGCCGACCAGAAGCAGTTCACAAAGCGCATGGGGGAAATCGTGCGAAAATACTTCCCCGCCGTGCCGAAGGGGCAGATAAAGCTGGCGGCCCAGCGGGCCTATGAGGCGTATGGCCAGTATTTCCGCGACCTGCGGCAGAAGGGACAGGAATACCTGAATATTGCCAAAACCCAGGGCCTGCCGGTTATCGTTCTGGCCGGACGGCCCTATCACATCGACCCGGAGATAAACCACGGCATCCATACGCTTATCTGCCGCCTGGGGGCGGTGGTGCTGACGGAGGACAGCGTCAGCCATCTGGTACAGCCCTTCCCGGTGAACGTGCGGAACCAGTGGACCTATCACGCGCGGCTCTATGCGGCGGCAAAATTCGTGGCCGAGGCCCCGGCAGAGGCGAACATAAACCTGGTGCAGCTCGTGTCCTTCGGCTGCGGCGTGGACGCTGTCACCACGGACGAGGTGCGGGCCATTCTGGAGCGGAGCGGCAAAATTTACACACAGATAAAAATAGACGAAATATCCAACATGGGGGCTGTGAACATCCGTCTGCGAAGCCTGTTCTCCGCCATCGAGGACAGGGGGAGGAAACATACGACATGAGAATCTGGATCGCGCATATCCTTGCGGTCATTGTGAGCTATCTGATAGCAAGCATCAATCCGGCCATAGAGCTTTCCAAGGCCATTTATCATACGGACGTGCGTACCTTGGGCAGCGGGAACCCTGGGTTTACCAACTTCCGGCGGAGCTTCGGCGGGCGGTACGCATGGCTGGTGTTTTTGCTGGACGTGGTGAAGTCCCTGGTACCCTGCCTCGCGGCGGGGCTGCTCTACCGAGAGCTGTTCGGCCTGTGGCAGGTGGGGGTCTCCGTGGCGGGCTTTGCCGCCATGCTGGGCCACGCCTATCCCCTGTGGTATTGCTTCAAGGGGGGCAAGTGCGTCCTGGTGGGCGGGGCCTATACCTGGCTGGTGGACTGGCGGGTGGGCCTGATCGTTACGGCGGTGGCCCTGATTTTGCTGGTCAGCTTCCGCTATATGTCCCTCGCCACCATGAGCGGGGCCGTGGCCTTCCCCATTGCCCTGGCCGCCTTTGGGTTCCAGACCCCCGCCGTCATGGTGATCGCGGTCATGGCTATGGCCCTGCTCCTCTTCCGCCACCGGGAGAATATCTGTCGGCTCATCCGCCACGAGGAGCCAAAATTCACCTTTTCCGAGTGAGAATAAGCGGAAAAGGAACCCCTTCACGCTGCCGACGCATGGTGAAGGGGTTCCTTCGCGGTGTGACAAAGCGCAGAAGAGTCGTATTTTGGACAAAAGTCGTCATTTGTCCGCTTGTCTGCGACGTTAGTCTGAGTTATACTTATAGTCAAGAGAAAGACAAAATCGAGAAAGGCAAGGTTCATTAGCTATGACACAAAAAACTGCCATCGTGACCGATACCAACAGCGGAATTTTGACGGAAGAGGCCGAAGCCCTGGGGATCTATGTGGTTCCCATGCCGGTCATCGTGGACGATGAGACATATCTGGAAGGCGTTTCCATCACCTATGACGAATTTTTCCAGCGCCTGCGGGCCGGGGCCAACGTAAGCTCCTCGCAGCCCGCCCCCGGCGACCTGATGGAGATTTGGGACAAAGCCCTGGAGGATCACGACGCGGTGGTGCATATGCCCATGTCCAGCGGCCTTTCCGCCTCCTATGAATCAGCGGCGGCCCTGGCGGCGGCGGAATATCCGGGCCGGGTCTATGTAGTGAACAATCGCCGCATTTCCGTCACCCTGCGTCCCGCCGCCCTCCAGGCCAAGCGCATGGCGGACGAGGGCGTTCCCGCCGCAGAGATTGCCCGCGTCCTGGAGCGGGACGGCCTGGACGCCAGCATATACGTCACTGTGAACACCCTGGAGTTGCTGAAAAAGAGCGGACGCGTCACCGCCGCCGGGGCTGCCATCGGTACTGTTCTGAACATAAAGCCCGTCCTGCAAATCCAGGGCGGCAAGCTGGACGCCTATAAAAAGGTGCGGGGCATGAAGGCTGCCATGGACACCATGATTCAGGGCATCAAAACCGACCGGGAGACCCGCTTTGCCGGACGGCCCGTGGAGATACGGGCGGCCTGGTCCGGCGCGGAGGAAGTGGGGGAGAACTGGCGTCTCGCCGTGGCGGAGGCGTTCCCTGATGTCACCGTTGAAAAAGACCCCCTGCCCATCAGCATCTCCTGCCACGTAGCCGAGGGCGCGTTGGGCATCGGCATCATTCCCCTGGTACCCATGGAGGGCGTGGAATGAGGGTTGCCGTGCGCTACTTCTCCCGCTCCGGCCATACGGCGGCCCTGGCCAAAGCTATTGCAGAATGAAGATTTAATACAGGATGGCGCTGCCAAAACATACGTTTTGGCAGCGCCAATTTGCTTACTTCATGCCGTTTTCGTAGGCTTCGATCATTTTTTTGACCATCTGACCGCCGACGGAGCCGGCCTGCTTGCTGGTCAGATCACCGTTGTAGCCCTGCTTCAGGTTGACGCCCACCTCAGAGGCGGCCTCCATCTTGAAGCGATCCATGGCCTCGCGGGCGTTGGGGTTCACAAGATTATTGGAATTAGACATTTCATTGCATCTCCTTTTCTCTGCTTTGGACGGGGAGGATCGGCTGTCCGAAACGGCCATTGGCCATATCGCATTGCCGCCCTCTTGACTTGTCCGGCTATATGTTCTGCATTTTTGCCGCAGATATGAGAGGCAATTTTTTGTGTGTTTTGATGATTCATGGCAATTCGCCGAAAAATGAAGATCTATCGGTCAAAATGCCATCAGGCGATCCCTGTTGCCGGAGACGCATATTTTAATCGTCTTTGGCTTCTTTATGGGTTATATTATACAAGTACGAGAAATTAGAATCCTTTGTGCAAAGGCTGACGGATTCTAATTGCTTGCTTCGGTTTATGCTCATTGCAAATGTGGAGTCAGAAATTTTTGTCCAATCAATGCGAAAAGAAGTGCAATCAGCGCCAGGATTAGTACAACCGTCATCACTGCAGAATATGAACCGAACATATCCAGCACTGTACCGGAGGTCGATTCCAGCAGCGCAGCACAACCCATAGCAATATTGGAAACTGCAAAATTCTGTGCATAATACTTTTCACCAAAGCTGTTTTTTATTGCAGCCGCATAAGAGCTGCTGGAGCCGCCGTAGGCAAAACCACCTAACAAAAGACCGACAAAAATAACTGGATAACTCTGGGAGAGCGTCCCTGCACATAGTGCGCCCCCGGCAATAATCATTAAAACGGCACCAATTACTACGATCCTTTTTATCCCAAGATAGTCCATCGTCACCCCGACGCTTAGGCTGCCCAGTCCGTTGGCGGGAGCAATCAACATTGCTGTCAGAACCAGGCCACCGTAAAAGCTGGCCATGCTTGCGGCATGATCCAGTAAAATCAAGCCGCTGGTACGCAGACAAATATTCCAGATTAGCAGAACAATAAATGTACCAGAGCGCAACATCCTCCTCGCAGGAATGCCGGTAGAGGGGGCTTCTGTAACTGATGCCATCGGAGCCTGTATGCTGTTTTTGTCCATCAGAATCAACAGCGCCACAAGTACGATAATGGCACCGAATACAGGCAGAACAAATTGAACGCTTATGACAGTCAGGAGCTTTCTCGCAATTGCAGCCAGAATCACTGAGGAGACACCCAATGCCATATACAGTGCGCCAGAAATTGCTCCGCTATTATTGGGAAACCAGGGAATTGTCGTAGACTGCACAGTATTGATACCAATGCCAATTCCGGTTGCAGCAAAACCACAGAAAAGGATAAATGCCATCACATAGCTGACCATCGGGTATTTCACCGGAAGCAATGCGAAGCCCCCCAACCCGATACCAGTCATAGTCAAAAAAATAACCATGTTCTGTCTTGCAGAAAACCGTTTGCGTAGAGTTCCGCTGATCAGGATTCCAATACAGGTAAAAAGATTATGGATACCAAATATCAGGGATAACATTCCTTCTGTCCAGCTAGGAAAAAGTTCTAATAAAGGATCGCGCAGTACGGACCACACGAACAAAGTTCCAAGCAGTAGATTTGCCGCAACTCCCTCAATCACAACTAAACGCATATCACGCTTTTTTATTCCTTCGCTCATTCTCTTGTCTCCTCCCGTAGCATGACATCCAGTGTTTCGTATACAGAAGCCAGTTCCTCGGTGATGTGATCAGATATGCTGTCCGGAATCCGCAAAAGCAGAAGTTCCTCCAATTCAGAAAAGGTCTTTTCAACAAACTGTGCCATCTCCATCCCGTTTTCTGTAAGAAAAATATAATAGGATCGTCTATCCCCCTCTAATCGTCGGCGCTCAATCAGTCCTTTTGCCTCCATACCATTCAATGCCGAACTGAGCGAGGCAGCCTCCATATAACAGGCAGCAGCAATTTCTACCTGGTTAGATCCATCGTTTCTGTACAGATAGTCCAAGATCTTGGGCTGGCTTATAGTCAGGCCAGTGCTGCCCAAGCGTTTCATCAGCAGTTTACGAAAAATTGTGTAATTTGCCATCAAATAGTATTGTAATGCCATGCTATCTCCCTTCGTATATTACAATTCTTATTGTTTGATTTCGAACTGTTTGAATTATAATATCATATATCTTTATTGCTGTCAAGAGTGTCTTTCTACACTTTTGTTTTCTGTAGGCATGAGACAACCAAAACGAATTTAGTTTGAAGCGATACCCTCTCTGTTCGGAATTTAAGATGCCAAGCGGCGGTGGCCTTGACAGTACTCCGCCTTGCACTCATGTTGCAGGGCATCCCCTGTATAAAATTACCTGAGGCATTTTACACCACTTTTCGGACTTGACTGGCGTTTTGCGGGCGGCGGGTTCATTTGAACGAGTGTGCTGTGGATTGACGGGACGGGGTCAAAGTTATATAATAGCTCCATTCAAATCCACGGAAAAGCGGAGAAAAACGGCTATGATAACGAATGTATTGGAATACCTGGACGCCTCGGCGTCGCGGGTTCCTGATAAAATTGCCTTTGGAGACGAGAAAACAGCCCTGACCTTCGCCCAGCTGCGGGAGAAGACCTGCCGGGCGGGAAGCTATCTCGCGGCGCACATCGGACGGGGGCAGCCGGTGGCGGTGTATATGGAAAAAACGCCGGACTGCCTGGCGGCCTTTTTCGCGGCGGTCAGCGCCGGGTGCTTTTATGTCCCGCTGGACACGAAAATGCCCCCCGACCGGGTGCGGCTTATATTCGATACCCTACAGCCCGCCTTTGTGTTTTATGACGGGAAAAATGCCGAAGCGGCCAAGGCCCTGGCGGGCGACGTCCCCGCTGCCCTCTTTGAGGATGCCTGCGAAACGACGGAGGATTGGTTGGCGCTGGAGGCGGTTCGGGCCGCCCATGTGGATACGGATTTGTTATATGTCCTGTTCACCAGCGGCTCCACCGGCGTACCCAAGGGCGTCACCATCAGCCACCGCAGCATGATAGACTATGCCGAGTGGCTCCACAGCGCCCTGGGGATAGACGAACACTGCGTTTTTGGAAACCAGGCTCCCTTTGTGTTCGATAACTCCACATTGGATATATACAGCACCCTGAAAAATGGGGCCACTGCTTGGATCATTCCGCGGAAATGCTTCTCATTCCATAAATCCATGATGCGGTTTCTGGCGGAGCATAGTATTAATACCATCTTTTTTGTGCCATCGGCCCTGATTGCCATAGCAAACTCCGGCATCCTGGAAACGACCCGGCCCACAAGCCTGGAGCGGGTGTATTTCTGCGGGGAGGTCATGCCGAACCGGCAGCTAAACCAGTGGCGGCGGGCCTTGCCAAATGCCAGCTTCTGCAATATGTACGGCCCGACGGAGATAACCGACGTCTGCGCTTATTATGTCGTAGACCGTCCCTTTGACGACGATGAACCCCTTCCCATTGGCAAAGCCTGCGAAAACACCCGGCTGCTGCTGCTGAACCAGGACGACCAGCCTGTGGGGGAGGGCGAGACCGGGGAGATATGCGTGCTTGGCACCTGCCTGTCTCTGGGGTATTACAATAACCCGGAGCAGACGGCCAGGGCCTTTGTCCAAAACCCGCTGAACCAAGCCTTCGCGGAGCGAATGTACCGCACCGGCGATTTGGCGAAGTATAACGAGCGGGGGGAGATCATGTTTCTGGGCCGGAAGGATTTCCAGATAAAGCACCAGGGCTGCTACCGGGTGGAGCTGGGGGAGATTGAGAATATCCTGCTGTCTGTCCCCTCTGTATCCAACGGCTGCTGTCTGTTCGACGGGGAAAACGACGAGATATACTGCATCTATGTGGGGGAAGAGGACGAAGCCGCTCTGGTACCACAGCTACGGGAAAAGCTGCCCCCTTATATGATGCCAAACCGCTATGTGCGCCTGGAACGGCTGCCTATGACCATCAACGACAAAATAGACCGGGTCGCTCTGCGAAAGACCTATATCGTACAGTAAGGAGAAGAACATGGAGCTTATACACGGTTCGCCCCTGGATATGACCGGGCGGCTTGACAAGGAAATTCGGGCCTATCGCCTGCTGGACAGTCAGGGGGTGGACTTCGACCGTACCGACCATCCCGACCAGCCCGCCACCAGCATGGAGGTCTGCGCTAGCGTGGACGCGATTTTGCAGGTGCATATCTGCAAAAACCTGTTTTTGTGCAACCGCCAGAAGACCAGCTTCTATCTGCTCGTTATGCCGGGGGATAAGCCCTTCCGCACCAAGGAGCTTTCCCATCAGCTCGGCGTGGCGCGGCTGTCCTTTGCCGATGCGGAGCATATGGAGGAATACCTGGATGTTACCCCCGGCAGCGTGTCCGTGCTGGGCCTGGCGAACGACAGGGAAAACCATGTCCAGCTCGTCATCGACGAGGACGTACTGGGGGAGGAGATGTTCGCCTGCCATCCCTGCGTCAACACCAGCTCTGTCCGCTTTCGGACGGCGGATTTACTGGAAAAGCTCCTGCCCGCCATGGGACATACGTATATTTCCGTCCATCTGGAGGGGGACGAGGGAGAACGCCAATGAGACGGATCCCTCGCTGGATTCCGGCCATCCTGCTGCTGTGCCTGTCCGGCTGTACCCTGCGGGAGACGGCGACTGAAATGGAGGGGCTGGCGGATTCGCTTTTCGCGACGGCAGCGGCGCAGGTGGAAACGGATGTCTCTCCCGCGCCGACCCAGAGTACAGATGCCCTGTACGAACAAATTCTGGCCGGGCTGGAAGCGTATGAGACGGAGATAGTCCTTTACAACTGCGACGGAGAGGATGTCGCCGCCGCTTATAAGCAGGTGGTGGCGGAGCATCCGGAGCTGTTCTGGGTCAGCGAGGGCTATCGCTGGTCTTCCGTTACCAAGGGGGAGGAAACCACTGTCACTCTTACGCCGACCCTCTCCGGGGAGACGGAGGAGGAAATCAAAGAAAAGCAAGCGGTGCTGGAGGCGGTGACGGATGCGATTACCGGCCAGCTAGGGGAAGCCACAGACTATCAAAAGGCCCTGTTTATCCACGATTACCTGGTGGCGGCTGTGGACTATGACCAGCAGGAGGCGGCGCTGATTGCTTCCGACTATTATCAGGATACCATTCCCGACTGCTCCACCGCTTACGGCGCGCTGGTAAACGGCAGCGCGGTCTGCTCCGGCTATGCCAGGGCCTTTCAGCTCCTGGCCCAGCGGCTGGGCCTGACCTGCGTCCGGGTGTCTGGCCAGGGGCTGGAGGGAGGCGCTCATGAGTGGAACGCCGTGGTCATGGACGGGGAATGGTACTATGTGGACGTGACCTGGGACGACCCGGTGTACGCGGGCCTTTCCACCAGCGTGGTGTCTCACGAGTTTTTCGGCGTCACCACGGCGGAACTGCTGCTGACCCATACCATAGAGGATGAGCAGAGCGTCCCAGACTGCACGGCGGTGACGTACGACTATTTCCGCTGGAACGGACTGTATTTTGAAGATTATGACCGGGCGGCCCTGGCGGCCCTGGCGCTGGGAGACGCCTTTCAAATCAAATTCGCCGATTCGGAGACGCTGAACCAGGCGGTGCAGGATCTGTTCAACGGTCAGGGCGTGTTTGATCTGGCCCCGTCCTGGGCCGACAGCGTGCAGTATGCCCAGGGAACCTCCGGCCTGGTGCTGACAGTAGAATTTAGTTAAGGAGACGAGTGCTGTGCTGCAACGATTTGCCCTTGAGAGCGAGACTCTGGCCCAGGCCAGGCTGGCGGCGAAAAAGCCCAGGCTGGTGTTTCAGCTTCTGATTTTTCTGGCGGTGATGCTGGCGTCCAGTGGAGTGATGGGCGTACTCATCGGGCTGCCCCTGGGGATTTTGCGGGGCCTGGGAATCGGGGAGGATGAGTCCTTGTATACTCTTCTGTCCCTGCTGGCCTGCGCCGCGGAAATCGCGGTACCGATTATATACTGCGTCTGTCTGGAACGGCGGCCTGTGCGCTCTGTGGGCTGCGGGAAAAGGGGCTGGCTGAGGGAATACCTGCTGGGCTTTGCCGCTGGCGCTGCGGCGCTGTGCGGGGCGGCGGGACTGGCTGCGGCCTGCGGCGCCATGTCCTTCCGGCTGAACAGCGGCGTTTCCTGGGGGATGCTGGCCCTGTTCCTCCTGGGCTTTCTCATCCAGGGGGCCGGGGAGGAGTTTATGCTCCGGGGCTATTTTATGGTGTCCCTGGCAAACCGCGTCCCTCTGGCGGCGGCGGTGGGGATCAGCGCCGTGGTCTTTGCCCTGCTGCACCTGGGAAACGATGGAGTCACGGCCCTGGCCATTGTGAATCTGACTCTGTTCGGGGTGCTGGCCGGGGTATATATGCTTCGGCGGGACAGCATATGGGGCGTGTGCGCCTTTCACAGTGCCTGGAACTTCTTCCAGGGAAACATTTTGGGCGTTCAGGTCAGCGGCGGGAGCATGGGGCCGTCCCTGTTCAGTGCCTCCGTCAGCGGCAGCGATTGGATAACCGGCGGCAGCTTCGGCCTGGAGGGCGGGCTGGCCGTAACGGCGGCGCTGGCCGTCGGAATCGCCCTGGTGCTGCTTCTGCCAAGGAAAGGAAGAAAACGAACAATCAAATCTTAACAAAGATGTAATAATATTGTAACATCTAATTCATCCATGGACATGGCTTTTTCTGTAAAATCCTATCATACAATCCCTTACACATTTGGGAGCGTAATTTACCAGAGCTTGTGCGGAGAGCGCGCAGGCTGTGGAATTATCAAAAATTTAGGAGGCTATACCATGAAAAAGCTGTTGTCCATTATGCTTGTATTATGCCTGTGCCTGACCTGTATGGTCGGATGCAGCAGCTCCTCCGATGAGACGGAGGAGACAGATACCACCGAGACCGAAGAGACTACCACGGAAGAATCCACTGAAACCGAGGAAACCACCGAAACCGAAGAAGCCGCTGAGGCCGAGGAAACCGCCGAAACGGAGGATTCCGCTGAGACGGAGGAAACCACCGAAACGGAGGATTCCGCTGAGGCCGAGGAGACTGCCGAAACAGAGGAATCTGCTGAAGCCGAAGAGTCCACGGAGGAAGCTGACGATGCCGCTGAGACTGAGGAAACGGTAGAAGCAGAGTCCGAGACCGGGGATGAGGCTGAAACGGATTAACAAGTTCATGTAGAAGGGGGCCTGAACCAAACCATGGTTTGATTCAGGCCCCTGTTTTACCATCTTCGGATATTGGCGGATATATCCCCCAGCGCCTCCGCCGCCTCCATGGAGCAGGCGTCCCGGCGGGCCAGGTCGCACAGGCTTACCATGCCAACAAGCCTGCCCCCGTCCATGACCGGCAGGCGGCGAACCTGCTGCTGGCGCATGGTCTGGGCGGCGGCGTCTATGTCGTCCCCGGCGGCGCAGGTGTTTACGCCCCGGCTCATCACCTCCCGGATCTGGGTGCTTCCGGCGGGAAGGTCTACCGCCACGCAGCGGGTCACAATGTCCCGGTCGGTGACAATGCCCAGCAAACGGCCACCGTCGTCGCAGACCGGCAGCGCCCCTAAATTATGCCGCTTCATCAGCCTTGCGGCGGCGGACACCGGCTCCTGCTGGCCGATGGAGACTATGCTGTCTGTCATAATATCCCATACTTTCATTTTCTGCCCCCTGGTGATATAATAAGGTATAACCTATGGTAGATAATGATAGTATGTCCGGCTTTTGGATGGCTTATTCCACCAGGCTCAGAAGGGTTGGGGCCACGGCGTCCGCGAAAAGCTGCACGGCGGTGATGGCTTCCTGCAGGGTGTTCCCGGCGGTGCCTACCTCCATGAGAAGGCTGCCGGTGGTGAGTTGCTGGTTATAGCGGTAATCGCACAAGGTCGTGGGCCGCATCAGGGTCTCATACCGAAGGGCCACCGTCTGCTGAAGGGTCAGGGCCAGGGCGAGATTTTCCCGCCAGTTGGGGTGGGACAGGTTCACGTCCGAACCCATGACGAACATGATTTGGGCCACGGTCTCCCCGGCGGCCTGGGTCACGGTTTTGTATATGGTGTCCCCTTCGCCCAGGGCGTCCCGGTGCAGATCGATGACAAGGGCAATGCCGGGATTTTCCGCCAGATACGCCTCAATGGCCTCGCCGGAGCGGGCGTAGGAGCCGTTGTAGCTGGGGTAGTCGTACAACTCCGTGTCGTGCAGTACCCGCAGCCCATAGGCGGACAGCGTGTCCGCCAGCGCCTGGCCTACCCGGACGACGCTGTAGTTGATGTCCGTGGTGCGGTATTCGGCGGTGGCCTGGTATACGTCGTCCCCCTCCGGGGTGTACGCCTCTGTCCCGTGGGTATGCATGATGAGAATTTGATACCCTTCCGCCGGAAGAGTCAGGCTCAGGCCCTCCGCCAGCAGGGCGGACACATCCACTTCGTAATCGGTGCCGTTATTGAGAGCGTCGCCGGTGACGGTGGTGGATAAAACTGTGGTGTCCAGGCTCCAGTCCGGCATGGCGGGAACGGCAGTGGCCTCCGGCGCGGGTGTGGGCGTGGGAACATATGTAGCCTCCGGCGTGGGTGAGGCCTCCATTTCCAATTCGTTCGCAGCTTCCGGCGTTGCCAAATAGGTGGGTGATGGCGCAGTGGTAATGGTCTCTGTTGGGACAGCGGCTTCCTCTGTGGCTGGAAATTCCCCGGCGGCGACGGATTCCTCTTCAGCTAACACGGGAATCGCCCCGGACAGTATGGCCAGCGCGCCGAAGCAGCACAGCAGAAGCAGCGCGGACAGCAGCTTGGTTTTCATATACAGGCCCCCATTTCTGTTGTATAGTTGTATAAATAGGAAAGAATATACTTATATGAAGTATATGCGGGGAAAATTTTGAATATGAATCTTTTTGCCCAAAAAAATTTCGCCGCTCGCGGCAGAAAAGGAGAAAACATAAAAATGACCGTAACGTATAAGCCAAAGGGCGTTTGCTCCCGCCTGATGCGGGTGACAGCCGAGGAGGGCGTCATCAAAAGTGTGGAGGTAGTGGGGGGATGCGACGGAAATTTGCAGGGTATTTCCCGCCTGGTGGTGGATATGCCGGTGCAGGAGGCCATTTCCCGCCTGG
>JAJPYE010000007.1:30944-137840 GCA_021205095.1 Oscillospiraceae bacterium
GGGCATTCGCTGCGGCGGCAAGCCCACTTCCTGCCCGGATCAGCTTGCGCAGGCTCTCAAACAGTTGACATAAAATGACGGAAAAATTGAAAATTCCTTTCCATAATTTAAGATTATGACAACTGGATAAAAAACGATTTTTCAAAAAAATCAAAAACTTTGAAAGAGGAAAGTAATTTTTTTCCAATTTCCAAACACAAGATGTAGATTTTTATTGGGCATAAATACGCAAAATTGACACAAATTATTGTGCATTTGTCACAATTCCCAGTTTGAAAAGCTTCCATTTAGGCACAATGCCGATTGCATTCGACAATTTCCATTCGCTATAATATAAATAAACCTGATGAAAGTCGGGTTATTCCATCCTGCAAAATTGGCGCAGGGATAAAGGAGGCGACTGGATGAAGAGCAGATGGCTGGAGAGGACGCTGGCCGTGGTGTGTGCGCTGGTGCTGACTGCTGCAGTGATGAGCAAGCCTGTCTTTACCCAGGCGGAGGCGGCAGAGGCGTCATCGGAGGCGGAAGCCCTGGAGGAGAGCTATGTGGTTTTTGGCGATAGCTCCGGGAACGAGACGCAGCTTGAGGTAACGGATAACCGCACCACTGTTCCCTATTATGTGGGGCAGACGGAATATGGCGAGTGTACGCTGATAGATGGGACGCCCTATGTGAATGTAACTGCATTTTTGTCCGCCCTGGGCGTGGGTGGAACGGCCTATGACAGCGGCAGCAGCCTGACCCTGTCAGGCGGCGCGTTGACCATGACGGCAGAGGCCGGAGCGATTTATTTCATCTGCAATGATCGGTACTTATATGTGGAAGACGGCGTGCAGAGCATTGATGGCAGTATCTGTCTGCCGGTGGAGGCGCTGGTGAAGTGTACGGGCGCTTCTGTCACCTGGGATCGTGTGGAATGGCGCATTACCGTGGAGGAGGGAGAGCTTTCTCCTTTGACGGAGGGTGCTTCCTATTACAGTGAGACGGATGTTTACTGGCTCAGCCGTGTGATTTATGCGGAGGCCGGAGGGCAATCCCTGGCAGCGCAGGCGGCTATAGGCAGCGTCGTTATGAACCGTGTGGCGGACGAGGCCTTCCCGGATACAGTGTATGAGGTGATTTTTGCAAAGAATCAGTTTGACGTGGTTATTAACGGTATGGTCTATATGACGCCGGATGAAACGGCGGAGATAGCGGCAAAGCTGGTTCTGGAGGGCTATGATATGGCCTGCGGCGCCACCTATTTCACCCGCGAGGGCGACGACGTGGACGACGGCGTCACCGGCGAGGAGGGCTACGACTGTGTGACCCAGGTAGAGGATATTCGCTTTTTGGTTCCGGCTTGAAAGACGAAGACGAGTGTGATACAATGGCCGAAAGGCAGAAGCAAAACCGTGAAAAGGATGCGCCTGACGCGCATCCTTTTAATTTTTTAAGGAGAGGCTATGGAAAACATTCTGACGGAAGGGCTGGAGGCCCTGAGTATCCCGGCGGAGCGGGAAACAGTAGAGACTCTTGCGGCCTATGGCCGCCTTTTGGCGGCTACCAACAGGGTCATGAATCTGACCGCCATTACTGACCCGGCAGACATGGCCCGTCTGCACTTTCTGGACAGCGCCGCCCTGCTGACCGTGGCGGATTTTTCCGGCAAACGGGTGGCGGACGTGGGTTCTGGGGCCGGATTTCCCGGTATCCCCCTGCGGGTGCTTCAGCCGGATATGCACCTGACGGTGATGGACAGCGTGGGGAAAAAGATGGACTTCGTGGACGCCTCCTGCCGCCGCCTGGGCATTGAAAATGTGAACTGCATTTGGGGCCGGGCGGAGGAACTGCCTCAGCTTCGGGAGAAATTCGACATTGTGGTCAGCCGCGCGGTTGCGGAGCTGGACGTGCTGGCGGAGCTGTGTCTGCCCCTGGTGGGGCGGGGCGGTCTGTTTATTGCCATGAAGGGGCCGGACTGCCAGGCGGAGGCGGCCCAGGCGGATTATGCCATCCGCACCCTGGGGGGACAGCTCCGGGAAATCCGGCCTTATACTATCCCCGGCACGGATATTTCGCATACGGCCCTGGTGGTGGAAAAGACGGCTCCTACCCCAATCCGCTACCCCCGGCGTTATGCTCAAATCAAAAAGAACCCCCTCCGGGAGACATGATCCTGCCCCGGAGGGATTGTAATTATGAACAAATTGAAAAATCAATCGCTCGCTATTGACAGCGGGCGATTGATTTGCTATGATTTACCTTGTAAATTTTGAAAGCATGAAAGGCGGGCGGACACAGGATGCGGGATGATGAATGTTATCTGGGGCCGGATGGCCAGGTGGAGTGCGGCGCGCTGATAAAGCGGATTAACGACACCCTGGAAAAACGGGCCAATAACGCCCTGCAGAAGCATGACATTACCTTTTTCCAGCTAAGAATGCTGATCATCCTGTTTCAGTCGAAGGACGGCACCGCCACGCTGAAGGAACTGGAGCGTGGGTTTGGAGTGGCCCAGTCCACCGCCGCGGGAGTGGCTGTGCGGCTTGAAAAGAAAGGGCTTATCACCAGCTACGCCGATGCCCGCGACCGGCGGGTGAAGCGGGTGCAGATCACTCCGGCGGGCCGGGCGCTGTGCGAGGCGCACCATGAGGAGATGGGGCAAAACGAGGCGATCCTTCTCAAAGACTTGTCCGGCCAGGAACAGGAGCAGCTTAAATCTCTGCTTCTGCGGGTGTATGCCTCTCTGGAGGTGTGACGTTCTTTTGTTTGGGACAATCAATCGCGGGCTTTCAAAGTGTAGATGAAGGACGAATCAATGCGAAAATTCAGTAGGAGGGATGAGATAACATATTATGAATACCTTAAAAACCCTTGGCCGTCAGGTGAAGGAGTATAAGCGGGACTCCATTCTCTGCCCGGTGTTTACGGCGCTGGAGGTGCTGATGGAGGTGCTGATACCCTTTGTCACGGCGGCAATTATCGACTCCGGGATTCAGGGCGGTGATATGAGAAAGGTGCTGCTCTATGGCGCGCTGATGCTGGTGATGGCGTTTTTGAGCCTGTTTTTCGGGATGCGGGCCGGGAGCTACGGGGCCTCCGCCTCCTCCGGCTTTGCCTGCAACCTGCGGGACGCCATGTATGAGAATATCCAGACTTTTTCCTTTTCGGATATTGACAAATACAGCACCGCCGGTCTTGTAACACGTATGACCACAGACGTAACTAATTTACAGAACGCCTATCAGATGATTCTTCGTATGGTCGTGCGCTCACCTCTGATGCTGATTAGCAGTATGATCATGTGCTTTATTATCAGCCCAAGGCTGAGCGCAGTGTTTCTGGTGGCGCTGATATTTTTGGGTATTGTGCTTTTTTCCATCGCGGCGAAATCCATGCCCGTATTCCGGCGTGTGTTCGATAAATACGACGACCTGAATGCCAGTGTACAGGAGAATGTCTCCGGCATCCGGGTGGTGAAGGCCTACGTCCGGGAGGACTATGAGGATAAGAAATTTTCCAAGGCTTCGGAAAACCTGTGCCGGATGTTTGTGAAGGCGGAGTCCATTCTGGCTTTTAATAACCCGGTTATGATGCTGACCATCTACGGCTGCATTATCGCGCTGAGCTGGTTCGGCGCACGGTTCATCGTGGCCGGTTCCATGACCACGGGAAATCTTACCAGCCTTTTCAGCTATGTGATGAGCATGATGATGAGCCTTATGATGCTGTCCATGGTCTTCGTCATGGTGTCCATGTCCGCTGCCAGTGCCCGGCGTATTGCCCAGGTACTCAATGAGAAGGCTGACCTGACAAATCCCGCCGAGCCGGTGACAGAGGTTCCCACCGGAGACATCGACTTCGACCATGTCTGCTTTGCTTATCAGAAAGGCAGCGGGGAGGACGTGCTGCACGACATCGACCTGCATATTCATGCCGGCGAAACCATCGGCATCATCGGTGGCACCGGCTCCGGCAAGTCCAGCCTGGTGAGCCTTATCAGCCGCCTTTACGACGTGACCGGCGGCGCCGTTCGGGTGGGAGGCCGGGACGTGCGGGAGTACGACCTGGAGACCCTGCGAAATCAGGTGGCCGTGGTGCTGCAAAAGAACGTGCTGTTTTCCGGCACGATTCTCGACAATCTTCGCTGGGGCAAGGAGGACGCCACTCTGGAGGAATGCCAGGAGGCCTGCCGCCAGGCCTGTGCCGACGAGTTCATCCAGCGACTGCCGGATCAATACGACACCTGGATTGAGCAGGGCGGCACAAACGTCTCTGGGGGCCAGCGCCAGCGGCTTTGCATTGCCCGCGCCCTGCTGAAAAAGCCCAAGGTGCTGATTCTGGACGACTCCACCAGCGCGGTGGACACCGCCACCGACGCGAAAATACGCGAGGCCTTCGCCCAGCGTATCCCCGGCACCACAAAGTTGATCATTTCCCAGCGCATTTCCAGTGTAAAGGATGCGGATCGTATTCTTGTGCTGGACGACGGTCAGGTGAACGGCTTTGACACCCATGAGAATCTGTTGGAAACAAATCAGATTTATCAGGAGATATACGAGGCTCAGATGGCCGCCGGGGGCGACTTTGATGAGCAAACAGCCTGAGGAAAGGAGCGGTGACAGATAATGGCAAATGAAAAAGCGCCGAGACCGGCGCCTAATCGT
Source organism: Oscillospiraceae bacterium (assembly GCA_021205095.1). Taxonomy (GTDB): domain Bacteria; phylum Bacillota; class Clostridia; order Oscillospirales; family Oscillospiraceae; genus CAJOIG01. Next base: position 35,591 of record JAJPYE010000007.1, read on the forward strand.
GGAGCCAGGCCCGCAAGCATGAAAATAAGCCGGGATCAGCTCAGCTCCCTTGCGCGGGCTGTCGGCTATGTGTTCAAAAACTATAGGGGCTGCTGCCTGATTGTAATTATATGTCTGGTGTGTACGGTGCTGGCCACTTTGAGCGCCACGCTGTTCATGCAGGCACTGATAGATGATTATATCACACCCATGCTGTCGGCCTCTGCGCCGGATTTTGCGCCGCTGGCCCAAGCCATTTTGAAGCTGGCCGCTATACTGTTGTGCGGCGTTGCATGCTCTTATGCCTATAACCGAATCATGGTGAGCGTCACCCAGGGGACACTCAAGCGTCTGCGCGTAGAGATGTTCACCAACATGGAGTCTCTGCCCATCAAATATTTCGACACTCATGCCCACGGGGACATTATGTCCGTTTATACCAACGACGTGGACACCCTGCGCCAGATGATAAGCCAGAGCCTGCCCCAGCTTTTGAACTCGGTTATTACGCTGGTGTCCACCTTTGTGAGCATGGTGGTGCTGAGTCCGCCGCTGACGGTTGTGTCTGTGTGCATGGTGGTTGTCATGCTGCTTGTTTCCGGCAAGCTCAGCGGACGCTCCGGGGCCTATTACGTCCAGCAGCAGAAGGACTTGGGCGCTGTCAACGGCTATATTGAGGAGATGATGGAGGGCCAGCGGGTCGTCAAGGTCTTCTGCCATGAGGAAAAGAGCCTGGAGCAGTTCAAGGAGCTGAACCATAAGCTGCGGGAGAGCGCCAACAACGCCAACCGCATTGCTAATATTTTGATGCCTATTAACGCAAACCTGGGAAACATCAGCTATGTGCTGTGCGCCGTGGTAGGCGGCGTGCTGGCCCTGGGCGGCGGCGGAGCGCTGACCATCGGCACGCTGGTGTCCTTTCTGAGCCTGAATAAGAGCTTCACCCAGCCCATCACCCAGGTCAGTATGCAGCTTGGAAGCGTGGTCATGGCCGCCGCCGGCGCGGACAGACTGTTCAATCTCCGGGATGAAAAGCCGGAGACGGACGAGGGCTATGTGGAGCTGGTGAACGCCGTGGAGCAGTCGGACGGAACCCTTGCCGAGACAGAGGAAAAAACCGGCGTATGGGCCTGGAAACGGCAGAACGGCGAGACCGGCCAGGCGGATTATATCAAAGTGGAAGGCGGCGTCACCTTCGACGGAGTGGACTTCGGCTATACGGAGGATAAGCCCGTCCTGCACGACATACATATCTATGCCACGCCGGGTCAAAAAATCGCCTTTGTCGGCTCCACCGGCGCGGGCAAGACCACCATCACCAACCTGATCAATCGGTTTTACGACATCCAGGACGGCAAGATTCGTTACGACGGCATTAATATTAACAAGATAAGGAAGTCCGACCTGCGCCGCAGCCTTGGCATGGTGCTTCAGGACACTCACCTGTTTACCGGCACGGTCATGGATAACATCCGCTATGGCCGCCTAGACGCCACGGATGAGGAGTGCATCGCAGCCGCGAAGCTTGCGAACGCCCACAGCTTCATCAAGCGCCTGCCCGACGGCTATCAGACCATGCTGACCGGCGACGGGGGGAGCCTGAGCCAGGGACAGCGCCAGCTACTGTCTATTGCCCGCGCCGCCGTGGCCGACCCGCCGGTGCTGATTCTGGACGAGGCCACAAGCTCCATCGACACCCGCACCGAAGCCCTGGTGCAGGAGGGCATGGACGCCCTGATGAAGGGCCGCACCAGCTTCGTCATTGCCCACCGGCTCTCCACCGTGCGAAACTCCGACTGCATCATGGTCATGGAGCAGGGCTGCATCATAGAGCGCGGCACCCACGACCAGCTCATGGAGAAAAAAGGCCGCTACTACCAGCTATACACAGGCAACAGCATCGGCCTGGAATAAACCAAAAGGATTGCCTCCCGAAAAGGGGGGCAATCCTTCTGATTAACCAATCGCTGCACCCAGCCAGTACAGCAGCAGAATATGGGCCGGGTAGAAGAGGTAGAAGAAAACCTTCATGCCCCGGCCTTTTTTGCCGTTGTAGGCCAGCAGCAGCGGCAAGGCGAGGATAAGCATCCACTGATAGCTCTGGTACAGGAGTGAGCCGCCTGTCATCATGGGGGAGACGCCAAGGAAATAGAGAAGGGTGTCCAAAAAATCCGAGCCAAAGCCGAAAACGCCGAAAAGCTGGTATTCTATCCGATTTAAAACGCCCAGGGCCGCCGAGACGAAGCTGGTACACAGCAGCAGGGACATGACGCCCCAGGAAATCGTATAGCCGATGGCCAGCTTCCTCCGGCTGCCCCTGGTGAGGTAAATTATTACCCCCAGCAGGGCGTATATCAGCCCGCCCTCTACAAAGAGCAGACTGCCTGTCAGGGCCGGGAGCAGATACTCCTGGGTGTTGGTGTAATTCATAAAGGGGAGCGCGTCCGGCAAAAACAGGATGATGAGCAGGGCGGCGGCCTGCCACAGAATATACAGGAGCAGGTATTTTTTGAACCGCCCGTCGTGGGCCTTGCCCAGGTCGATCAGGCCCAAAAGGCAGCACATGGTAAACAACTGCCGGAAAAAGTTGTTGTCTATCTCAAGGAAATACTGGATAACCCCCATCGCTGCCCCGGCGATGTACAGCCGCAGGAGGTATCTCCGGCGGCTTTTTGTATGGCTCCAGCCCTCCGCCCCGCAGAACAGAAAGATGGGGGCGGCCAGCCGCCCAACCCACCGCAGACACACGGGGGTTCCCGGAATAAATTCCCCTATGTGGTCGATGACCATGGAGACCAGGGCGATGAGCTTTAGAACAAAAATCGACATAAGGCGTGTTCCGTCGGCTCTGTCACACCCACAGACGCGCCGGGTAAAGTCCGGCCTCCTGCATTTGGAGGATGGCGGCCTGCAGGGCCGGGAGGTCGGCGCGATAGGTGACGCCGTGCCAGACCTCGTCGGTGGGGAGGATTTTTACCCGGTCTGTTCCGGCGGCCAGGCGGGCGTTTACCACGCCGGGGAGGAAAAACTCCGCTTTCTCCGGGTTCGCGGGCATATCCTTTTCCAAAAATTCCACGAGATGCTTCCCGATGGCGTCCAGAAAGCCCTCCCGGAAGGCCCAGGTATTCAGGCTGACAGGGGATTCCGGGTCAAGGGCCGTCCAGGTTTGGCCCCCGTCGGCGGTATAGGAGGGATCGCTTGCCGGGCCGCGGATGGCGGTCAGCTCCGTCACGGTGAGGAGGCGGCCAGCGTCGTCCGCCGTGCATACCCCGCGGGCCACCGTGCCGTTTTCCGTCAGGGTGTTTTTCAGCCGGTAGGCCACCAGGCCGTGGGTGTGGGCGTCCCCCGGCTGGGAGAGGAAGTCATACAGGGCGGTGAAGGCCCCCTGGCCATAGAAATCATCGGCGTTGATGACGGCGAAGGGGCCGTCTATCTCCTGCCGGGCCGCCCATACCGCGTGGGCGGTACCCCAGGGCTTTTGCCGGGTGGGAGGGACGGCATAGCCCTTCGGCAGGTCGTCCAGGGCCTGGAAGGCGTAATGCAGGTCGCACCGGGAGGCGATGCGGTCTCCGATTTGGGTGCGGAAATCCGCCTCTATCTCCTTTTTGATGACGCATATCACCTTTTGAAATCCGGCCCGCACCGCGTCGTAGACGGAATAGTCCAAAATCACCTGACCCGCCTGGTCAACGGGGGTCATCTGCTTCAGTCCCCCAAAGCGACTACCCATCCCGGCGGCCATAATGACAAGAATCGGCTCCATATTTATATATCCTCTGTGCGGACACCGTGTTCAATATCCCGGATGTCGTAGGGGACGGTCTGGTAGACGCAGTAGTTCAGCCAGTTGCCGTACAGCAGATGGGCGCAGGAGCGCCATGTCACCACCGGGTCGCGGGTGATGTCGTCGTTGGGAAAATAGTTTTTCGGCAGGTCAATGTCCTTCCCCGCGGCTACGTCCCGGAGATACTCCCGCTTCAGGGTGTCCCGGTCATATTCCGCGTGGCCCATGAGAAACACCTGGCGGCAGCGGTCAGTCTTGACTGCGTATACCCCGGCCTCCGGGGAGGCGGCCAGGATTTTCAGCTCTGGGACGGCCTCGATGTCCGCCCGGTCGGTGGTGGTGTTCCGGGAGTGGGGGACAAGGAAATGGTCGTCAAAGCCGCGAAAGAGGATATAGTTCGGCTCCTCCACCGTGTGCCGGAATACGCCGAAGAGCTTCTTGTCCAGCGTCCGCTTGGGTATGCCGTAGTGGTAATACAGGGCCGCCTGTGCCCCCCAGCAGATGTGGAGAGTGGAGTGGACATGGGTCTTTGACCACTCCATGATTTCGCACAGCTCCGGCCAGTAGTCCACCTCCTCGAAGGGCATCAGCTCCACCGGCGCGCCGGTGATGACAAGCCCGTCGAAATAGCGGTCGGAAACCTGGTCAAAGGTCTTGTAAAAGGCCAGCATATGCTCCTCTGACGTGTTTTTGGAGACATGGCCCGACGGAGCCAGCAGCTCCATTTCAATTTGCAGGGGGGTATTTCCCAGTACGCGGGCAAGCTGGGTCTCCGTGGTGATTTTGTCCGGCATCAGGTTCAGAAGCAGGATTTGCAGGGGCCGGATCTCCTGGCTGACGGCCCTGGTCTCCGTCATGACGAAGATGTTTTCCTGGGTCAGGACGTCGGTGGCCGGGAGGCGGTTTGGTATCTTGATGGGCATTTTACACGGCCTCCAGGGCGCTGGCTATATCGTCTATCAAATCCCGCTTGTCCTCCAGGCCGCAGGACAGGCGCACCAGCCCCGCTGGGATTCCAGCGGCCTGGAGCTGCTCGTCCGTCATCTGGCGGTGGGTGGAGCTGGCGGGGTTCAGGCAGCAGGTGCGGGCGTCGGCCACATGGGTCTCGATGGCGGCCAGGCGCAGGGAGCGCATAAAGGCGCTGGCGGCGTCCCGCCCGCCCTTCAGCTCAAAGGACACCACGCCGCAGGAGCCGTTCGGCAGATACTTTTGGGCCAGGGGATAGTAGGGGTCGTCAGGCAGACCGCAGTATATGACCCGCGCTACCTTGGGATGAGCGGCCAGATATTCCGCCACGGCCTGACCGTTTTCGCAGTGCCGGGCCATGCGGACGTGAAGGCTCTCCAGCCCCATGTTCAGGTAAAAGGCGTTCTGTGGGGACTGGATAGCGCCGAAGTCCCGCATGAGCTGTGCGGTGCATTTGGTGATGAACGCGCCCCCCTGGCCGAATTTTTCCGCATAGGTGATGCCGTGATAGCTGTCGTCCGGGGTGCAGAGGCCGGGGAATTTCTCCGCGTGGGCCATCCAGTCGAAATTGCCGGAGTCCACAATGGCCCCGCCCACCGCAACGCCGTGGCCGTCCATATATTTGGTGGTGGAGTGGGTCACAATGTCCGCGCCCCACTGGATGGGTCGGCAGTTCACCGGGGTGGGGAAGGTGTTATCCACAATCAGGGGAACCCCGTGGTCGTGGGCGGCCTTGGCGAAGCGCTCAATGTCAAGCACGGTCAGGGCCGGGTTTGCAATGGTCTCTCCAAAGACGCATTTAGTGTTGGGCCGGAAGGCGGCGTTCAGCTCCTCCTCCGTGCAGTCCGGGGCCACAAAGGTGGTCTCAATGCCCATCTTGGCCATGGTGACGGCCATCAGGTTGAAGGTGCCGCCGTAAATGCTGGAGGAGGACACGATATGGTCTCCGCAGCCTGCGATATTGAACATGGCGAAGAAGTTGGCCGCCTGGCCGGAGGAGGTCAGCATACCGGCGGTGCCGCCCTCCAGGGCGGCGATTTTTGCGGCCACATGGTCGTTGGTGGGGTTCTGGAGCCGGGTGTAGAAATAGCCGCTGGCCTCCAGGTCAAACAGCTTTCCCATGTCCTCCGAGGTGGCGTATTTAAAGGTGGTGGACTGGATAATGGGTATCTGCCGCGGCTCGCCGTTTCCGGGGGTATAGCCGCCCTGGACGCAAATGGTATCGGGACGATAATCGCTCATGGGAAAACTCCTTTCAATCGCAAAAAGACCTTAGCCGGAGGCCGAATACAGCCGCCGGTTCTTTTTATTATTTTTCTATGTCTCAACAGACGCTGTCACCCAGTATAACATGGACGAACAAATTTTACAATTATCTGTCCGGGCGTTTGTCGTACTTTTGGAGCTTTGCCGGAGACGCGCCAAGAGAAGGGCTAAAAACATATGTGGGCGACGCGTAAAACTGCGGATGAAAAATGCGAAAAAGAACGATTTTCCGTGATTTACAAAATGAGAAAATTTTTTCTTTCCCGGCTTATACTTGAAGTTCCGTTGACAAAAGGCGGCTACAATACAATTAACAAAGACTACCCATTGTTATGACATACCGGGAGGAGAGAAGCCGGAGGGGCGCGAGAGGAGTATTTTTATGAACATTCTCTATTGCGGGGATAAAAATATACAGGAAGGGCTGCTGCTGTCCGTCCTTTCCCTTCGTAGAACGGTGCGGGAGGCGCTGCACATCTATGTCCTGACCATGCGCTATCAGGAGGGGGAGAAGGCCTATCTTCCCGTGACCGACCAGGCCGTGGCCTTTTTGGATATGCAGGTCAAGGCGGAAAATCAGGACAGCTTTGTGAAAAAGCTGGATATAACAGACCTCTTCGTTGCCGACACGCCGGAGGCGAACCTCAGCACCCGCTTCACGGCAGGCTGTATGCTCCGGCTGTATGCCGACCTGGTGCCGGAGCTGCCGGACAGGCTGCTGTATCTTGACTATGACGTCATATGCCGCCGGGACTGCACGGCGTTTTACACCCAGGATTTGACCTATCCCGTGAAAAAGGACGGTGCGGGGCAGGAGGGTCTTGAGTATGAGCTGGCCGGGGTGCTGGATTATTATGGCCGCTTCTTCTTCCGCAACCGCCCACTGCACATGGACTATCTCAACTCCGGCGTGCTGCTGCTGAATCTGAAGGAGATCCGCAAGACCGGCCTTTTTGAAAAATGCCGCGCCCGCTGCCGGGAGAAGGAGATGTTCATGCCCGACCAGTCGGCCATCAATAAGCTGTGCGTGCGGAAAAAGATATGCCCCCGCCGCTTCAACGAGCAGCGTATCCTGCGGGACGACACAGTGCTTCAGCACTTTACTACCAGTTTCCGCTTCTTCCCCTGGTTCCACACCCTTTGCGTCAAGCCCTGGCAGGTGGAGCAGGTGCATGAGAAGCTGAAGCTCCATGAATACGACGACCTGTTGCAGGAATTTACCCAGCTTAAACCACAGCTTTTTTAAGGAGAAAGGACTTTTAATATGACCCAGGAAAAACCCATTATCCCTATATTTTTCACCATCGATAACGGCTATGCCCCCTGTCTGGGGGTGGCGCTGGCCTCCATGAAGGCTAACGCCTCCCGCGACTATCAATACCATGTTCATATTCTCCACCAGGAGCTGACGGAGGAAAACATGGAAAAGCTGTCCTCCATCGGGGAGGACTGGTTCCAGGTGCTGTTTGAGGAGATGAAGGAGGGACTGGAGAGTATCACTGACCGCAAGGAAAATCGTCTGCGGTGTGATTACTTTACCATGACCATCTACTTCCGCCTGTTCATACCTGAAATGTTCCCGGAATATGATAAGGGTATCTACCTGGACAGCGACATTGTGGTGCCGGGGGACATCTCCCGCCTGTATAACATCGGGCTGGGGGACAATCTGGTGGGGGCCTGCCCGGATCATTCCGTGTCGGAGATCCCGGAGTTTGCCCATTACATCGAGGAATCCACCGGTGTGAACCGCTATCAATACATAAATTCCGGCATATTGCTGATGAATCTGGCGGAAATGCGGAAATGCCATATGACGGAGCATTTCCTTCATCTGCTGAATACCTATCACTTTGGCAGCATCGCCCCCGACCAGGATTATCTCAACGCCATGTGCCTTGGGCGAATTCATTTTCTGGAGGAGGAATGGGACGCCATGCCCAACAAGCAGAAGGAACCCATGGCCCATCCCAGCCTGATACACTATAACCTGTTCGACAAGCCCTGGTGCTATGACGATGTGCAGTATGAGGACTATTTCTGGCAGTACGCCAGGGAAAACGTCTACTATCAGGAGCTATTGGAGATAAAACGGAATTATTCCGACGAGCAGAAGGAATCCGACACAAAATGCCTGCAAAATATGCTGGAAAACGCCATGCGGATTCCCAATAACCCTGTCACCTTTAAAAAGATACACGAAAGTGAAGGAACGATACGTTTATGATCTTTGGGGGAGTGAAGGATCAGGTCATTGAAAATATCCGCGCCGCCGCGGGCCGGGGGGATTTTCACGCCAAGGTGGAGGTGGACGACCCAGACCTGACGGATGAGCAGAAATCCGCGCTGGTGCGGGAATTTTGGGAAAAGCGAAAACGGCCCCGGTACAGCGTCTGCAATTGGATAGCGCGGGTCATAGAGAACACGGCGGCGAAGCTGGTGAACGGCTCCACCCAAATAGAGGGGCTGGAAAACCTGAAGGGTATTACCGGCGGCGCGGTCATTACCAGCAACCATTTTAACCCGGTGGACAACACCGCCGTTTTCACCATGGTGAAGAAAACCGGGCGGAAACGGCTGTTCATCATCAGCCAGGAGAGCAATCTGGCCATGACCGGGCTTTTCGGCTTTCTGATGAACTATGCGGACACTGTCCCCATGACCACTGACCCCGACTATCTGGCGGGGACGTTTCTGAAAAGGCTGGCCGCCCTGCTGGAAGGGGGCAACTGGGTGCTGATATACCCGGAGCAGGAGATGTGGTTTAATTACCGCAAGCCCCGCCCGCCCAAGCGGGGGGCCTATTACTACGCCGTCAAGTGCGGCGTGCCGGTGGTGTCCTGCTTTGTGGAGATCATCGACCTGCCGGAGAAGGAGAAAAACCGGGACGATTTCCGCCAGGTGCGGTATGTGGTTCATGTGCTGCCGCCGGTCTATCCCCAGGAGGGCCGGAACGTGCGGCAGAACAGCATCGCTATGATGGAAAAGGATTATGAGCAGAAGCGGGCCGCCTATGAAAAAGCCTACGGCAAGCCCCTGACCTACGATTTCGAGGACAGCGACATCGCCGGGTGGATACCGGCGGCGGCCAGATAGAAAGAGGGAATTTCAGATATGCAGCCGAGTCATGAGGATTTGAGGCTTGGGATAGATGTTGGCTCCACCACGGTAAAGCTGGCCGTGGCGGAGGGCGGGAGCGGGAAAATGCTCTATTCCTGCTATTACCGCCACAACGCCCGCCAGGCGGAGACGGTGGAGCAGCTTTTGGGCCTGCTGGAGGAGCAATTTCCCGGCAGACGCTTTCGGGCGGCGGTGTGCGGCTCCGGCGGCAAGCCGGTGGCGGAGCGCCTTGGCGTCCATTACATACAGGAGGTGGTGGCAAACGCCGCCGCCGTAAGCACTTGGTATCCCCAGGCCCGCACCGCTATCGAGCTGGGCGGCCAGGATGCCAAGATTATTTTTTTCCACCTTGACGAAAAAACGGAAAAGCTGGTCGCCTCCGATATGCGCATGAACGGGAGCTGCGCCGGCGGTACTGGGGCCTTTATCGACGAGATCGCGAAGCTGCTGAACATCGAGACCACAGAGTTTGAGTCTCTGGCCGCCAGGGGAACCACGGTGTTCGATATATCGGGCCGGTGCGGGGTCTTTGCCAAAACGGACATTCAGCCCCTGCTGATTCAGGGGGCCTCCCATGAGGACGTGGCCCTCTCGGTCTTTCACGCCATTGCGAGGCAGACCATCGGCGGCCTGGCCCAGGGCCTTGAGATCGCCCCGCCGGTGGTGTTCGAGGGCGGGCCGCTCACCTTTAACCCCACCCTGATCCGGGTCTTTGGGGAGCGGCTCCAGCTCACGCCGGAGCAGGTCATCATCCCGGAACACCCGGAAACCATCGTGGCCTTCGGCACCGCCATCGCCATTGACCGCATTTTCGCCCCCACAGACGACGAGTGCGCCATGCTGACCGCTGGGGAGCTGTGGGAGCGGCTGAAAAGCACGGCGGCCACGGCCTCTGTCGTCAGCCACACAGCGGAGCCGTTTTTTAAATCAGCCCAGGAGCGGGACGCCTTTATGGCCCGCCATGACCGGGAGCTGTTGCCGGTGCAGGAGCCAACCGGCCAGGGGCCGTTACAGGTGTACCTTGGCATCGACTCCGGCAGCACTACCTCCAAGCTGGTGCTGCTGGACGAGGACGAGCGGGTCATTGACCGCTTTTACGCCAATAACAACGGGGAACCCCTGCGGGTGATCAAGGAGGGCCTGCTGGCCCTGGCGGATAAATACCAGGCCCAGGGCCGTCCTCTGGAAATTCTGGGCCTTGGCACCACGGGCTATGGGGAAAAGCTCTTTGCCCGCGCCCTGGGGGCGGATTACCATGTGGTGGAGACCGTGGCCCACGCCAAGGGCTGTTTGCAGTATTTCCCGGACGCCACCTTCCTGCTGGACATCGGCGGCCAGGACATGAAGGCCATCTGGCTGAACGACGGCATCATCACAAACATCATGCTGAACGAAGCCTGCTCCTCCGGCTGCGGCTCGTTTTTGGAGAACTTCGCCTCCAACCTGGGTATGCCGGTGGAGGAGATCGCCGCCGCCGCCTTCCGCTCGGAAAACCCCGCCTCTCTGGGGAGCCGCTGCACCGTGTTTATGAACAGCACTATTATAAACGAGCAGCGGGACGGCAAGCTGCCGGACGACATCATGGCGGGGCTGTGCCGGTCTATTATCGAGAACGTTTTTACAAAGGTTGTCCGCATTGGCAACAAGGATGAGCTGGGGAACCATGTGGTCGTCCAGGGCGGCACCTTCCGCAACCGGGCGGTTCTGCGGGCGCTGGAGGAATACCTGGGCCGTGAGGTCTCTCTCGCGCCCTATCCCGGCGAGATGGGGGCCTTGGGCGCGGCCCTTCTTGTGAAGCAGCAGGTGGAGCATGAGGGCTACGCCAACGGGGAATCCACCTCCTTCATCGGGCTGGACGGCCTGCGGGACTTTGACTATATCACCCGCAACGGCGACCGCTGCCCCGGCTGCGCCAACCACTGCAGCCGGACGGTCATGCTGTTTTCCACCGGCGGGGCCTGGGTCACGGGCAACCGCTGCGAGCGGGGAGCCACGGTGGATGATGAATACCCCGGCGGGAAAAGGACGGGGGAGAGCCAGCCCGCACCTCAGGCGGAGAAGAAGGCGGAGCCTGCCCCGGATCTGTTTGCCAGGCGGGAGAAAATGCTGTTTGAGCTGTATCCCTGTGAGCCGGTGCGGGAAAGCCAGGGCCAGACCATTGGCCTTCCCCGCGTGCTGGAATTTTGGGACAGTATGCCCTTTTGGAGTACCTTTTTCCGGGCTTTGGGATATGACACCAAATTCTCCCACCCCAGTGGACGAAAGCTCTACGAGCAGGGGATTACCTATGTGGCCTCGGACACCATCTGCTTCCCGGCCAAGCTGGCCCACGGTCATGTGATGGACTTGGCGGAGCAGGGGGCAGACCGCATTTTCATGCCCTATGTCATGCATATGCCCCCAGAAGGAAAGGATAAGCTCAGCCCTTACGTCTGCTCCGTGGTCATGGGCTATCCCATGGTGGTGCGAAATTCCCAGAACCCGGAGGAGCGGTATCATATCCCCTTCGATACCCCCGTGTTCCACTGGTTCACGGAGAAGGACAGGGAAAAGCAGATACGCCGCTACGCTGTGGAGACCCTGGGCGCCAGCGAAAAACAGGCGGAGGCCGCCTTCGTCCAGGCGGAGGAGGCCCTGCGTTCCTTCCGCCAGACCCTCCGGGAAGAGGCGGCGCAGATTTTGGAGAAGGCGCGGCGGGAAAACAGCTTTGCCGTCGTCCTGGCCGGGCGGCCCTATCATTCGGATTCCTTCGTCTGCCACGGTCTTTCCAAGCTGTTCGCGAATCAGGGCATCCCCGTCCTGCCAGTGGACAGTCTGCCGGGACTGGAAAAGGTGGATCTGCACAACACCCGCATTGAGATAACCAACGACTTCCACACCCGTATGCTGGGGGGCGCTATGATCGCCGCCAGGGAGGAGCATTTGGAATATGTCCAGCTCGTCAGCTTCGGCTGCGGCCATGACGCAGTGCTGTCGGATGAGATTATCCGCATCCTGACGGAGAGCGGGCAGAAATCCCCCCTTGTCCTGAAGCTGGACGAGAGCGACGCCGCCGGTTCCCTGGCGATCCGGGTGCAGTCCTTCATTGAGACCGTCCATATCCGTCGCAGGCTGGCGGAGGAACGGCAGGCCGCTGGGGTCACGATTGCCCCTGCCGCCTCTGAACCGCTGGCGGCCAGTGGAAGCACCGGGGGCGTCCGTCTCCACCGCCGTCGGAGCCAGACCACAGACCCGGCGCTTCAGGTCTACCAAAGCCCGTATTTCCGGGAGCTGCCTCCGCCAAGTCCTGCAAAATTTCTGCCGGGGGACAAGAAAAAGCGTACGCTGCTCCTTCCCAACATCACCGGGGAGGCGGCGGTGCTGCTGTGCGCCCTGCTGGAAAAGGAAAATTACATCGTGAAGTCCGTCCCCATCGGCGGTCTGGAACAGATACGCCTGGGGAAAAAATACGTCCACAACGACATCTGCTTCCCCGCCCAAATGGTCATCGGCGAGCTGATCAGCGAGCTGAAGCGGGGCAATTACAACCAGGACGAGGTGGCCGTGGGTATGGTGAAATTCCAGTGCGACTGCCGGATGTCCCACTATGCCGGGCTGCTGCGGAAGGGGCTGGACGCCGCCGGGTTTGACGGGGTGCCGGTGCTGACCACGGATGTGAACGACACGAAGGATATGCACCCCGGCGTGGCCCTGCTTGGCCTGAGCGCCGTGCTGGGGGCGGTGTGGGGCTTTATGATGCTGGACATTATGACGGAGATCGTCCGCAAAATCCGGCCCTATGAAATAAACCCCGGCGAGACGAACCGGGTCTATCACCAGTGTGTGGAGGATATAGCGCAGGCGCTGAAGGAGGGCATATCCCCGGCCCGGCGGGCGTTTGAGCGCTGCATTGACGACCTGGCCGCCATCCCATACGACCGCTCTCATCTGAAGCCCCGTGTGTTCGTTACCGGGGAGCTGCTTGTCACTTATCACCCCGGCTCTAACTTCCATATTGAGGAATATATTGAGCAAAACGGCATGGAAACCGTGTTCCCCCGGATCACCGATCAGCTTCGGAAGGATTTCCAGGCCACCGGGGCGGAGATTAAGGATTACCACGCCAATATCCCTCCCTATCCCTTCCTGGTCAACGGGCTGTTCGACTATGTGCAGCACGCCTTGGAGAAGGTGGCGGCCAGGCACCCTCTGTTTGAAAAGGGCCACTCCTCCAAGGAGATGTATGACGGCGTCAGCGACATCATCCCGGAGACACTGAGCTGTGGCGAGGGGTGGCTGATGGCTGCGGAGATTGCCCGGTACGCCCAGGAGGGGGTCAGAAGCTTCATCATCCTCCAGCCCTTCGGCTGTCTGCCGAACCACATCTGTGGCCGCGGCACCATCAAGAAGCTGAAGGCCCGGTACCCGGACATTCAGATTCTCCCCCTTGACCTTGACCCGGACACCAGCTTTGCCAACGTGGAGAACCGTCTGCAAATGCTGATTATGAACCATTGATCATAAAGACCGCAAAAGCAAAAAAGGCAGGATGAAACATCTTGCCTTTTTTGCTTGCTGCTGGTATGCTATACCTGTTGAAAAAAAGGTTGCAGGGAGGATTTTCTATGACCGTCGCGGAGATTATGAAAAAGATGATTGTCTTTTCCCAAGGGAACGTCCACGACATAGATCACCTGATACGGGTGTGGGCCTATGCCAAGACTATCGGGGAGCTGGAGGGGCTGGATGAACACACCCAGTTTATCACGGAAGCAGCCGCCATCACCCATGACATTGCCTGTCCCCTGTGCCGGGAGAAATACGGCAATACCAACGGCAAGTATCAGGAGCGGGAGGGCCTTGCCCTGACGGCGGACTTCCTGGGGGACACCGGCATGACCCAGGCGGACATAGACCGGGTGGCCTATCTGGTGGGCCATCACCACACCCCCGCCGGGATAGACGGCCCGGACTATCAGATTCTGATTGAGGCCGATTATATAGCTAACGCCGAGGAGAACGGCTACCCCCCCGGAGAATATAGAGCGGTTTCTGCACACGGTCTGCAAGACCGCCTCCGGCCAGGGGTTGATACGGTCTATTTTCCAGGTGTGATACAGTGAGAGGTGAAGGAGACGGCGCCATGAAAAGGAAAGAGATTTGGATTATCGCGGCCATTCTGTGCCTGGAAGTGATGCAGATGGGCGCAAACGGCATTTCGCCCATCATTGCGGAGCTTGCGGCGGCGTTTCCCCAGGCGGGGACGTCGGCGGTGCAGTTTTTGATGACCTTCCCAAGCCTTATCGTCATCCCGGTCAGCCTTCTGGCGGGGAAGCTGGCGGAGCGGGTGCCGAAAAAGTACCTGACCGCATTGGGAAGCGGGCTTTTCTGCGCCAGTGGTCTGCTGAGTCTGGCGTTCCACGGTTCCCTGCCCGTTCTGTACATTTGGGCGGTGCTGATGGGAGCGGGCATCGGCCTTGTGATACCTATTGCCACCAGCCTTATCTCCGACTGCGTAAGCACTGAACGGCAGGACAGCGTCATGGGCTGGCTTTCCAGCGCGGCCAGCGTGGGCGCCATGCTGATGACCTTCTTCGGCGGCCTTTTGGCGGAGATTCATTGGAGCCTGAATTATCTGGTCTACCTGGTGGCGCTGCCGGGGCTGATTCTGTCCCTTCTGTGCCTGCCAAGGGACACGGGGCGGCAGCAGGCTGCGGCGGGGGAGACCGCCATGGGGCAGGAAAAACCAAAGTATGGATCGCTGGCCTTCTGCTGCGCTCTGGCCCTGCTGGCAACGCTGCTGTATAATACCTTCCCGGTGAATATGAGCCTGTACCTGGCGGAAAAAGGAATCGGAACCACGGCTCAATCCGGCACGGCTACAACCATTCTGCTACTGATGGGCGTGGTCGGCGGAATACTCTATGGCCGGGTGGTCAGCCGGGTGGGTCGGTATGTGTACGCTATCGGTTTTGCCCTGATGGTTGCGGGCCAGGTGGTATGCGGCACCGCCGCCGGGCTGTGGCAGGTGTATCTGGGCTGTGTGATAGGCGGTGCGTCTCTGGGCTTTGTGATGGCCCGTGTGCTGACGGACGCTGCAGCCAGCTCCGGGGCGAAGGTGGCCTTCGGCATGGCGCTTATCACGGCCTGCGCAAACCTGGGCGGCTTCTGCGCCCCGGTGCTGACAGCAGCAGCCCGCCTGATTTCCGGCAGCGAGGCCGTCGGCCCCCGCTTCCTGTTGAGCGCTGCCTGCGCCGCCGTGATGGCCGTGGTGATGTGCTTCGTCGTCCACCGGGAACGCTCCGCGTCCCGTGGGTAAATCCTGGGTAGCGCCGCGTGACACGAATTGCAATCAAACAAGACTGAAAAGGAGTAAAAAATGAGTACCTTTGCCTTTAACCATGTGAATTTCAACGTTCTCGACCTGGACAAGAGCCTGGCGTTTTATCGGGACGCTCTGGGTCTGGAGCCGGTGAAAACGAAGGACGCAGCGGACGGGTCGTTTAAGCTGGTCTATCTGGGGGACGGTCAGACCGGGTTTCGCATGGAGCTGACCTGGCTGCGGGACAGAACCGAACCGTATGACCTGGGGGAAGGGGAGTTCCATGTGGCCTTCACCGTCCCCAATATGGAGGCCGCCCACGCCAAACATCAGGCCATGGGCTGCATCTGTTTTGAAAACCCCGCCATGGGCATATATTTCATCGAAGACCCGGACGGATACTGGCTGGAGATTGTGCCGGAGAAATAAAGCCATTAGAAAAGCGGCTGACGGGAGGTGCCTATGGACAGGCAAAGGATTTTTGACTATGTCAAACAGAAATATGGGACGGAGCCGGAGTATTTGTGGGTGCAATATCCGTCCTATGCCGTCCTGCGGCGTTCGGATAATCGGAAATGGTATGGCATTATCATGGATGTTCCCAGAAATAAGCTGGGCCTGCCGGGGACAGATGTAACGGATGTGCTGGATATTAAGTGCGATCCACTGATGGCCGACCAACTGCGGCAGCAGCCGGGCTTTCTCCCCGGCTATCACATGAATAAGAAAACCTGGATCAGCATCCTGCTGGACGGCACCGTAGCAGACGATAAGATTTTCGAACTGCTGGATGTGAGCTTCAAAAGTACAGCGAAGGGGCAGAAAAAGAGTACGGATTCATAATATGGACGCAACAAGAAAGGAGGCCGCAGAAATGCGGCCTCCTTTGAGATTTTGTCGTTGATGATTAGAAGATAGCTACAACAGCGCCGCTGTAGGTCTCCTCGATGTACTCGCGAACCTCCTCGGACTGGAGAGCGGCGACCAGGGCCTGAATGGCCTCGTTGTCCTCGTTGCCAGCCTTGACGGCCACGATGTTGGCGTAGGTCTGCGCGGCGTCGCCGTCGGAGTTCTCAATGGCCAGCGCGTCAGTAGCGGCGTTCAGGCCAGCGTCCAGAGCATAGTTGCCGTTGATAACGCCCAGGTCAACGTCGCCGAGGGAGTTGGCAATCTGAGCAGCCTCCATCTCCACAAACTCGATGTTCAGGGGATTTTCTGCGATGTCATAGATGGTGGCATTGGAGGAGGCGTCGATGCCGTCAGCCAGGGTGATGATGCCCTCCTGCTGGAGCAAGAGCAGCGCACGGGTCTCGTTGGAACCGTCGTTGGGGATGGCGATGGTAGCGCCCTCAGCCAGCTCTTCGATGGAAGCGGTCTGACCGGCATAGATGCCGAAGGGCTCATAGTGGATGGAGCCAACGCTGACCAGATCGGTGCCGTTCTCCTCGTTGAAGGTGGTCAGATAGGGCTGATGCTGGAAGTAGTTCGCGTCCAGGTCGCCGGAATCCACAGCCAGGTTGGGCTGCACGTAGTCGGTGTACTCCACGATCTCCAGGTCATAGCCCTGCTCAGCCAGGATGGCCTTGGCGACCTCCAGAATCTCAGCGTGGGGGGTGGGGGAAGCGCCGACGCGGATAGTCACCAGCTCGGTGGTCTCCTCGGCCTCTTCAGCGGTTTCGGCGGCTTCCGTGGTCTCCTCGACGGTGGCCTCGGTCTCTTCCTCGGTGGTGTCGCTGTCAGAGGAGCTGGAGCAGCCGGCCAGAACGCCGAACAGCATCACCAGCGCCAACAGCAGAGCAAGTGTCTTTTTCATGTTCGTTCTCCTTTTCTGAATGATTTATATAAATAGGTATGCGCGCAAAAATAAGGTGGATGTTACCGAATACGCTTGTCGCTCCTACGGATAATCACGTTGCCAACGCTCTGGAATATCTGCACCAGAATGATGAGCAGGATGACCATGAAATACATGACAAGGTATTTTGTTCGATAGTAGCCATAGTTGATAGCCAGTGCGCCGATGCCGCCGCCACCCAGGATGCCGGACATGGCCCCGTAGCCGAAAATGGTTATCAGCGCGGTGACAAGATTTGAAAGCAAAGAGGGCTTTGCCTCCGGGATAAGTACCTTCCATACGATCTGCATGGGGCTTGCGCCCATGGCCTGAGCCGCCTCGATGACGCCGTGGTCGATTTCCCGGATGGAGGTCTCCACCAGACGGGCCACAAAGGGGAAGGCCGCGATGGTCAGGGGGACGATAATGGCCTTGGTGCCGACGGAGGTTCCCACGATCAGACGGGAAAGGGGCAGCACAACAACAAGCAAGATGAGAAACGGCACCGAGCGCAGCAGGTTTATAATAACGTTGATGATTCGCATCAGCAGCTTCGGCAGGGGACGGATCCCCCGCTCTTCGCCGGTCACGAGGATAATGCCAAGGGGCATACCAATGATGAACGCAAACAGGGTGGGGAGGAAGGTCATGACCAGCGTTTCGCCGATGGCGTCCAGCAGGTCGTTTTGGATAATATTGGTCAGCAAGGTAACATTCGCTTCACTGAACATAGTCCGTCACCTCCTCTGCGGTCACGCCGCTCAGCTCCCGCAGATAAATCAGGGCGCGGGCGGCCTCTGTCTCGTCCTCCGGCAGTCCCAGCACCATGGTGCCGAAAGCCTTGTCTCCAATGGTGCGGGTGTCCGCACTGACGATATTCAGCCGGATGCCCTGCTCGATGGCCAGGGAGGAGATGATCGGCTCCCCGGCGGCGGCCCCGTTAAACACCAGGCGTACCAGCCGGTTTTGGGGCAGAACGTGTATTTTTTCTCCCTCCGGCATGACCAGCCGCCGGCCCGCCTCGGTTTGCGGGTTGGAGAAGATTTCGCTTACCAGGCCCTGCTCCTGAATAACGCCCTGGTCAAGAATGGCTACCCGGCTGCATATCTGCTCCACCACCCGCATTTCGTGGGTTATCACCACCACGGTAACGCCCAAGTCTCGGTTCAGCTCCCGCAACAGAGTCAGAATGGATTGGGTAGTGGTTGGATCCAGGGCGGAGGTGGCCTCGTCACACAGCAGCACCTGGGGGTCGCTTGCCAACGCCCTTGCGATGGCAATGCGCTGTTTCTGACCGCCGGAAAGCTGCACAGGGTAGGCATCCGCCTTGTCCGGCAAGCCTACGATTTCAAGCAGTTCCCTAGCCCGCTCCCTGGCGGCGGGCTTTTTTGTCCCGGCCAGCTCCAGGGGGAAACATATATTTTCCAGGGCTGTGCGCTGCATCAGCAGATTAAAGCTCTGAAATATCATGCTCATGGACTGCCTCGCCTTGCGGAGGTTCTTCTCTGAAAGAGAGGTCAGCTCCTGGCCGTCAAAAATGACCTGGCCGGAGGAGGGGCGCTCCAACAGATTGATGCACCGCACAAGGGTGGATTTTCCCGCGCCGGAGAGACCGATGATGCCGAATATCTCGCCCTTTTGGATGTCCAGATTGATGTTGTGGAGGGCCTCCACAGAACCGTCTCCCGCGCCGAAGGTCTTGCACAGGTCTTTGACCTGGATGATCGTCTCACTCACAGTTTTTTCCTTCCTTGCTTCGATTCAAACATTAAAAAACGCCCTTAATGAGACATCATCAAGGACGAACGCATATAACGCCGCGGTACCACCTTGTTTCACCCACACCTCACGATGGGGGCCTTACAGAGTTCCAACAAACTCCTGCGCTATAACGGGCGCACCCGTCGCGGACTACATATCGTCCGTGCAGCTCCAAGACCATGTTCAGCGGGCCATCTGCACCCCTTCACAGCTACCGGGGTTCTCTGCGGCATAACCTCCCGCTTACTCTTCTTTTCATTGCCTTTTGTGGTATTTTGTTGTGCTGTTCCAGTCCTGGCTGGAAACTTTCTCATATTATATACTCCTCTTTTTCCCTTGTCAACCACCATTTCGCCGGATTTTGTGGTATTTCACACCGAATTTGTGTGAAATACCACAAAACACATACCGTTTACCCGCCCGAAGGATTCTTCTCCTGGAAGAGCGCATTACAGAAACGGTGAGCCTCCAAACGGGAAGCTCACCGCTCTGTGTTGGTATGCGTTATCCTAAAGGTTACACTGATTATTTTGGCCGGTAGGGGGTTTTAATTTCATCAGCATATGGATTTGTTTCTTCGCCTGCTTCTACCTTTTTGAACCATTTGATAGGCTCCCTGCGGAAGGCTTCCCAGGTCTCGCTGGTGGGCGGCTGTTGCATATAATTGTAGGTATACCGCCAGTCGTTGGTGCGGCTGATGTACTTCTCATCCTGCTGGGCGGAATTTTCATCGCCCAGGTCGCCGGCAGCCACCCGCAGCAGAGAACCGTACTGCTCCGAAACCGTGTGCAGCTTCAAATCCTCCACAAACAGCTTTTTCAGGGGCCGCTTGGCGAGGTTCGCCATGATGGTGCGGTTTTCATAGGGCATGGTCTTCCACATACGGGCTATCTCCCAGGCCCGATCCATGACCTTATCCTTGGCTACTACCTCGCTGACCATGCCCCAGTCCAGCATCTGCTGGGCCGTGAACTGGCGGGTGGTCATCATGTAGTAGTTGCCCCGCTTGGTGCCGAAATAGTGCTGGGCCATCAGACCCATGCCGTCGCCGGGTACCAGACCGCCGTGGGCGTGGGGAACCTCCATCCAGGTGTCCTCCGAGGCGATGGTCACATCGCAGAGCATGGCGGAATCCCAGTGGAAGCCGGGGCCGGGGATGGCACCGATGGTGGGAACATCCAGGTCGAACACCATGTTCTTGATCAGATTGGTGTCGTCGAAATACTGGTGCTGGAACCGCTCCGTGGGGAGCTGGGAATAGGTGTCCCAGCCGTTGGGGTCGGACTCCGTCATCCAACTGTCCCCAATGTGGGTGAAGATGATGATTTCATTTTTCCAGTCCAGGGACAGGACGCGGGTGAGCTGGCTCATGGCCCGGTGGGACATGCTGTGATGCATGGGATGGCCTTTGGTGTGCCATGTGACCTGAAGGATGCCATCCTCCCGGTACAGATCCGCAAAGTCCTTGAACCACTCCCGGTATTCTTCCAGCTCCGGCAGCTTAACGTACTCAGCCAATGGCTCCATAATTTTGTTCCTCCTATTTCATATTTATTGATGGAATGATTTATCAAATATACCCCAGCGCTTTTGCCCCATCCCGCAGCTCGTCCCGGAAATCTGGGTGGGCAATCTCGATGAGCTGGGCCGCCCGCTCCTGCACAGACCGGCCCCGCATATAGGCAACGCCGTACTCTGTTACAATAATATCCGCCAGGTTTCGGCTGATGGACACCGCCGCGCCGGGGGTGAGCGTGACCTTAATGCGGGAGACGCTGCCCTTTTTCGCCGTGGAGGAAAAGGCAATCACGCCCCGTCCGCCCCTGGAATGAAGGGCGCCATAGGCGAAATCCGCCGCGCCGCCGGTGCCGCTCCACTGCACCGGGCCGATGGATTCTGAGCAGATCTGGCCGGTCAGGTCGATTTCCAGGGCTGTGTTCACGGAAATCATGTTGTCGTTCTGGGCAATGACAAAGGGGTCGTTCGCGTAGCTGGAGGGCATGATATGGCAGGCGTCGTTTTCCGACAGCGTGGCATACAAATGATCGTCCCCCAGGGCGAAGGCGGCGATATGCTCTCCCTTGTCGATCTGTTTATATTTGCCGGTCACGTTGCCGTTTTCGATCAGATCCGCCATGGTGGAGGAAAACACTTCTGAATGGATCCCTAGGTCATTTTTGTCAAACAAATGCCGCCCGATGGTGTCCGGCAGCCCGCCTATGCCGAGCTGGAAGCAGTCCCCGTCGTGGATCATATCGGCGATATACGCCCCGATGGCCTCGTCCACAGGACTGGGCTTGGAGCGGGGGATGGTCAGCAGCGGCGAGTCCGCGATATAGCAGCAGGCCACCCGGTCGATGGGAATGTCCACGCCGCCGCGTACTCTTCGGAACCGGGGGTTAATTTCCAGAATTACCGTCTCCGCGCAGGCATACGCCTCCCGCTCGAACATCTGGCAGTAGGGAATTTGGAAATTGCCGTTTTCATCCATGTCCGTGACCTTGGCGATGAAAACGTTATTGGGCTTATACGCCGTGCGAAGCCGCATATAGTTGTGCAGGTCAGAGGGCAGATAGGAAGCAATGCCCAGTGCGTGGCCCTCCCGGAAGTTCGTGTGGTAGAAATGCCCCAGAGTCAGAATATGTCCCTTGGTCGCCGGGTCGCGAAGATACTCATAATCGTTATCCTTGCTTTTCACAAGAATAACGTCCTCCAGCCTTGGAATAATCTCCTGCAGCCGTCCCAGAAAGGCTGTCGGCTCTGTAATGGCTCCCGATACCGCAATCACGTCGCCGGAATGAATCAGCGCCTGCGCCGCCTCCAGGGTCTGCAATTTGCCTTGGTATTGCTCCTGATAGTTCATACCACATCTTCCCTTTTGTTGATTTATCAGAATTATAACATTCTCCGCGGGAGACCGCCAATATCTAAAACGGTTGACTTGTTATAGCCGTTTGGTTATAATGAACCCAGATTTTCCATGGGAGGCGGTACCGATGACATCCCTGCAAATTCAGTATTTTCTGGCGGTGGCCGAGTACATGAGCTTTTCCCAGGCGGCGGAGGCCCTGTTTGTATCCCAGCCCTCTGTCAGTCGGCAGGTAAAGCTTCTGGAGGACGAGCTGGGATGCCGCCTGTTTGACCGAACGCAGAAAAATAAAATTCGCATAACGCCGGCGGGGATCCTGTTTCGGGAGAGCTTTCAAAGCGCGGCCCGAAGTGTGGAGGCGGCGCACACGGCGGTCAAAGCGCTTGCCAGTCCTTCGCCTCTTCAGTTGCGGGTCGGCATTGGCGCGGGCTGGGATCTCAGTGAGGAGCTGCGGCAGTTCCGTTCCGTGGTGCTTCGTCAATACCCCCAGGCGACGCTGCATTTTGAGTGCGGCACCTTCCGCAGCCTGCGGCAAAAGCTGCAATCAAACGAGCTGGACGTGACGATGTGTACAAAAACCAGTGTCATGGATTTTGACGGCCTGGAAATACATCAAATTGCCAGCCTGGAATCCAGGGCCTATGTGCGCCGGGGGCTTCTGCGCCCGGAAAATGAGCCGCTTCAAATCGGGGATTTTGCAGGGAAAAATCTTTTCATGCTGGAGGAAAAGGAGTCCCCAATGGCCATGGAATTGGCGCTGCTGCAATTTCAGGCCAGAAAAATAACGGTAAATCCCATATGGGTGCCTGACCGGGAGACCATTTTGCAGGCTGTGCTTATCGGGGACGGCTTCACGGTGATAGACCAGTATACCTACTGGCGCAACGAACCCAGGCTTGCCTTCTGCCCAATGGAGGATAGAATCCCCATCTGCATCGTCTGGCGGGAAGGGGATCACAATCCTCTGATAGAGCTTTTAACCGACACGCTGGCCAGAACCTTTCCCTGGGAGGAGGGAGCCTCATTTCCTTTTCCCTCATAAGACAGCGCCGGGCTGCGTTGCTTCGCAGTCCGGCGCTTTTGACTTTATTTTTGATTTCATTATGCTGACGCTATACTCTTGTTCATCCAGCGGCCTGTCAGGTATCGAATCCACACAATCAGCGCGCCCAAGGCCCAGCCAATGGGGGTGGCGTAGAAAATACAGCGATAGCCTATGGCCGGGAACATGGCCATGATGTTGGCTGCGATAATGCGGGTAATCAGGCTGGTCATGCTGGCGATGGTAGGGAAGATTACATCGCCGCTGCCCTGGAGGACGCCGTTGGTGATATACATGACGCCAAAAATGAGGAAAAACGCCGCCAGCGTCCGCAGGTACTCCACACCGATGGCAGTGGCTGTCTCGTTCATGTTAAAAAGCCGCACCGCGTATGGCCCGGCGAAGATCAGCAGCAGAATAATACCGGCGCATGTGACCAGCGCCATGACCATGGTTTGGTGGTAGCCCCGCTTAATGCGGTCGATATTGCCCGCTCCCATGTTCTGCCCCGTGAAATTGGACAGGCCCATGTAAAACATCATAATCGGCACCATGGCGAAGCTTTCCAGCTTCATGGCTGCCGCCACGGCGGAAATGGTATCGACCCCAAAGGAGTTGATGAGCCGCTGCATGATTACCATGCCCAGACCCACGGCGCACTGCTGCACAGAGGTGGGAATTCCAAGCCGCAGAGACTTGGAGAAGCTGGCCCTGTCAAAGCGAAACTCGCCCTTTCGAAAGTGAGCCAGCTCGACCCTGCGAAATAGGTATACGCCTGAAAGCGCTGCGGATACGGCCTGGGCGATGACCGTGGCCCAGGCAGCGCCCGCCACGCCCCAGAGCCGGACGAAAATCACGTCCAGAACCACGTTCAAAACGGTGGACACCAGCAGAAAATACATGGTGGAGCGGCTGTCCCCAATGGAGCGGAGAATGGCCGCAAAGGTGTTGTAGGCAAACTGGAACACAAGCCCAATGCAGTAGATGCGCAGATACACCAGCGCGCTGTCCAGAATGACTGCGTCCGCCTGGAGAAGATCCTGCAGCAGAGGTCGGCTCAAGGCGATTCCGAGCGCAGTGATAATAACGCCCGCCGCCAGGAGGGTAAAACAGGCCGTGGAGAGGTTTTTTCGGAAGGCGTCCGCTCGCTTTGCCCCGTAAAACTGGGCGGCCATAATGCCCACGCCATTGGTCAGGCCCGTAGCCAGAGCCAGCAGCAGATAGGTCAGGGGAAAGCTGGTTCCCACGGCGGCCAGCGCGTTCTGCCCGGCAAAATTGCCCACCACCAGACTGTCCGTCAGGGAATATACCTGCTGAAGCAGGTTGCCGCCAATCAGCGGCAGCGTAAAGGACAAAATGAGCTTCCACTCCTTGCCTTGTGTCATATCTTTTGCCATGGCGTCCTCCTGCATTTATCGGTATTAAATAGCGCTATTATAAGCGATTTTGTCCTGTTAGACAAGTTTTTTTGCCGCAGGACGCATGAAAAAGCTGCGCTGCCGGTTTCTCGGCGGCGCAGCTCTGTATGTTATGGTATGGGTATAGGCAAAGTATTGTCGCTTACTCCGCAGCCTCGGCGGTCTCGGCGGTCTTGATTTCCGCCGCGTGCTCCGCCTGAATGTCAGGGAAGGCGGAGAGCATAGGCTCAATGTCCTTGCCGTGGAGCTTGCGATCAACATAGTTCTGGGTGATCCGCATAACCTGCGGGGACAGCACCAGCACAGCGATAAGGTTCGGGATCATCATCAGGCCGTTCAGGGTATCGGCAATATCCCATGCGATGTTGTCGCTCATAACAGCGCCGCCAAAGATGGCAACGACGAAAATCACACGATAGATAATGGTGTACTTCTCACCGAACAGGTACTCAAAGGACTTGGTGCCGTAGTGACTCCAGCCAAGGATGGTGGAATAAGCGAACAGGGCGATGGCGATGGCAACGAAGGCACCGCCTACAACGCCAAAGTGCATACTGAACACGGTAGCAACGATATTGGACTTGGAAATGGCCTCGCCGGCATACTCGGTGACGGTCACGCCGGTTTCCAGATCGACCAGGCCGGAGGAAAGAACTGCGAAAGCAGTCAGGGTGCAGACAATGATGGTGTCCGCGAACACCTCAAAGATGCCCCACATACCCTGGCGGACAGGCTCCTTGACGTTGGAGTTGGAGTGAACCATAACGGAGGAGCCAAGGCCAGCCTCGTTGGAGAACACGCCGCGCTTGCAGCCCTGCTCGATGGCCAGCTTGATGCCGTAGCCTACAACGCCGCCGCCAGCGGCCTTCCACGCGAAAGCGCCCTTGAAGATAGCGCCGAACACGGCAGGAACCTGGGAGATGTTGGTGATGAGGATGACGATTGCGCCAACGATGTAAAGAATGACCATGAAGGGAACGATTTTCTCGGTCACGTTGGCGATACGCTTCAGGCCGCCCACGATAACCAGACCGGCCAGAACGAGAATCAGAATGCCGCTGACCCAAGTGGGGATGTTAAATACGGACAGCAGGTTGCCGGAGATGGAGTTGACCTGGGTCATGTTGCCAATACCGAAGGAAGCCAGAAAGCAGAATATCGCGAACAGAACAGCAAGCACCTTGCCGATGCCCTTGCAGCCCTTCTTGGCGCCCAGGCCGTCCTGGAGGTAATACATAGCGCCGCCAGACCACTCGCCGTCTTTATTCTTGCGGCGATAATAGATGCCCAGGACGTTTTCGGAATAGTTGGTCATCATGCCGAAGAAGGCAATGAGCCACATCCAGAACACAGCGCCGGGGCCGCCCACGATGATAGCGCCAGCCACGCCGACGATGTTGCCGGTACCGACCGTAGCCGCCAGGGCGGTGCAGAGAGACTGGAACTGGGAAATGGACTTGTCTTTGGTGTGTCCCGTTACGTTTTTGTCCTTGAAAATAGCGCCGATGGTGTTTTTCCACCAGTGCTTCAGGTGCGAGATCTGAAAGACCTTTGTCAGGACGGTCATCAGTACGCCAACGACTGCCAGCAGGATAATGGCTGGCCAGCCCCAAACTACGTTGTTAATGGCGCTGTTAATGTTGGTAACTACTTGCAACATTTTTGTTATCTCCCTCTGAGTTTTGATTTCCCGGCCAACAAAAAATGGATAAGCCAAAGCCGCTTATCCAATCCAAATCCAATCGGGTCTGATTGAAAAGGCTCTGTCCTTTCGCCTGAGAGATTGCGGACGATACTCCGTCCGTTTGCCCCTTCGGCACCCGGCAGCACAGAAGTTGATCCTGTTGCCTGGCTTCTCCAGAGTGCGGTCGCAACACAGTTGCCATCGCCATTGACGGTTCCTGCGTTGGTCTGCCCGCATATCCAATTTTCTATCGGTGAGGTTATTTAAAGGCTACCATAAGAAACTCTTAATTTCAAGAGGAAATCATGGTTTCCGGGCATTTTCCCGATTTTAAACAAAAATTAATGTTGGGATCCTCTTGCGTATAATCATTTTAACTAATATTCTCAAATAGAACATCTTATTTGTTCAAAAACTCTTTACAACCGCGACAAAAAAACTTATAATTTTACTTGTTAAACCGCTACTACATTATACTTATTGGAAGGGGTTGTCTCCCATGAACGTGTCAGAAGTTGTCATCTTTATCCTGTACCTATGCTTTATGCTTGGCGTTGGCATTTGGTTCTTTGTGAAGAGCAAATCCAGCGGCGAAAAGGGGTATTTCCTTGGAAACCGCCAGATGGGGCCGTGGGTCACGGCGCTGTCCGCCGGCGCATCCGATATGAGCGCCTGGGTGCTGATGGGCCTGCCCACCTCGATTTACGCACTGGGCCTGGGACAGTTATGGATTCCCATTGGTCTGGCTCTTGGTTATGCTCTGAGCTGGATTTTTGAGGCGCCCCGTCTGCGGCGGTTTTCCATCGTGGCGGACGACTCCATTACCATCCCGCAGTACCTGACCAACCGCTTTTTGTCAAAATCCAAGTCCCTCCAGGTGATTTGCGCGGTCATCTTCCTGGTGGCGTACACTATTTACGCCGCTTCCAGTATGAAGGCCTGCGGCACCCTGTTCCATACCGTTATCGGCATGGACGAGACGGTGGCCATGTATCTTGCCGCCGTCATCATCGTGGCCTACACCTTCCTGGGCGGCTTTTCCGCCGTCTGCTGGACAGACTTCTTCCAGGGTATGCTAATGCTGGGCGCGCTGCTGATTGCCCCCATTTTTGCGGCGTTCATGCTGGACGGCTCCGCCACTACCGCGGTGTCCGACGGATATTGGAACCTGTTCTCTAGCTGGCAGGATGTGATTTCCGGCCTTGGTTGGGGTCTGGGATATTTTGGTATGCCCCATATCATCATCCGCTTCATGTCCCTGAAAAGCCAGAAGGATCTGAAAAAGTCCGCCAAAATCGGCATTATCTGGACGGTTCTGATCCTGGTCTTTGCCGCTGTGGTGGGCATTGTGGGCCGTATGTTCCTGGGCTATGACGAGGGGATTTACGGCGACTCCCTGGTGTTCATCACCATGGTTCGCACCATCTTCCCCGGTATCATCTCCGGCATCCTGCTCTCTGCGGTGCTGGCCGCTTCCATGAGCACGGCGGACAGCCAGCTTCTGGCGGCGTCCTCCGCTTTCTCCAGCGATGTGTATAAGCCCATCATCCGCAAGGGCAAGTCCTCCGACAAGGAAATGCTCTGGGCCGGTCGTATCGTGGTGGTGATTATTGCGGTGGTGGCCGTTATTATCGCCTCCAACCCCAACGCGGGGACGATCATGAGCCTGGTTTCTAACGCCTGGGGCGTGTTCGGCGCGGCCTTTGGCCCGGTCATCCTTCTGAGCCTGTACTGGAAGCGCTTTAACTTCAAGGGCGCTGTGGCCGGTATTCTGGCAGGCGCTGTGGTTGACATCCTGTGGCTTGCGTTCCTGTCCGGCACCGGCGTCTATGAGATCATCCCCGGCTTTATCGCCGGACTCCTGGCCGCCGTCATCACCACCTACTGCACCAAGGAACCCTCCAAGGATGTAGAGGATCTGTTCGACAAGGCTGTGGCGTATACGGACTGAAACATCATGCTTTGCGGATCCGTCCGCAGGGCAGGAGCTAAGATAAAAATACAATGGCCGTCTGCGGCTGTTGTATCATAAAGCCAAGGGAGCGCTGCGAAACCAAACCGCAGCGCTCCCGCTTTTGTTTCAATAAGAATGACTCGACGTTGTTCCGTGATATATCGGGGCTTTAAAAACAGGCCCTGACCGGGTCGGCTCACGTATCCTCCTCCGTGGGATTCACATGAACCATGACGTGCTTCACCTGGGGGAACTCAGTTTCCAGGGCCAGGTGGACGGCCTCGGCGATGGCGTGGGCCTGGCGGAGGGGCATGGAGCCGTCGGCCCGTATTTCCATTTCCACATAGACCCGGCTGCCGAACATCCGCGTGTGGAGCAGGTCGATGTCCAGCACCCCCGGCTGGGCCAGGGCGCAGGCGCGCATCTGCGCCTCCGTCTGCTGGTCGCAGGCGCGGTCAACCATTTTGTCCAGGGCATCCCGGCCTATGTCCCAGGCCGCCTTCAGAATACACAGGGATATGACCACGCTGGCCGCCGCGTCCATGAAGGGCAGACCCAGCATGGAGCCGCCCACGCCGATAAGCGCCCCGATGGAGGAAAGCGCGTCCGAGCGGTGGTGCCACGCGTCCGCCATTAGCGCTGTGGAATTGACCCGCAGGGCGTGGCGGCGGGTGTAGCGGTACATCCCCTCCTTGGCGAGAATGGACACGATCGCCGCCCCCAGGGCCAGCGCTCCCGGCGTTTCCAGGCTTTCGAAATCCCCGGCGATAAGGGTGTTCAGCCCGTTCCAGCCCAGGCCCAGGCCGGTGAGGACCAGGATGCCTGCCAGCAGGATCGCCGCCGCGCACTCCATCCGTTCGTGGCCGTAGGGATGCTCGGCGTCCGCCGCCTTTTGGGACAGGCGCACTCCCACCATGACGATCAGGGTGCTGAAAACGTCCGAGGCGGTGTGTACCGCGTCGGAGAGCATGGCCCCGGAATGGCCCAGCAGCCCCGCCAGCAGCTTCATGACCATCAGCAGGATGTTTCCTGCCAGCGTCACGGCGGACACCCGCATCACCACCGGCAGCATGGCCTGGGGGTCGTTTTTTCCAACTCGTTTCATTTCAATTCCTCCATGGGGACAGAAAAATCCACGGGACGGTTTTTTGAAAGCGTTGTCCCGTGGATTATTATATGTCTGCGTCCACTGTCACGTCCGTGACCCGGCTCCGGCGGACAGCCGCCGGCCTGTTCGATTGATTTTATGGCTCATGCTATCACGGCGGGATTCGGTTTGTCAAGCATAATAAAGATTAACGCGGCATTGCGCCCGCCATGCGCTATAAATGCCTTGTCCCCCACCGGTACAGGGGCTTTTCCCATAGATAGGTGACGGCGGCGGCGACAACACCAGCGGCCAGGAAGCACAATAATGTATATTGTATCTGCCAGGGCTGCTCCATGGCCTGGTTGGGCAGGGGCGAGACGTAGGCGGGGATGTGCCAGTCCTTCAGGCGGCAAGCCAGAAACTGATGCCATATATAATAGTTATAGGAGATACCGGCCAGGAATTTTGTCACAGGGTTTCCCACCGCCCGGCAGAAGCCAGCAGGCCCCAGACAGCCGCACACCAGAAGCGTTCCGCTCAAAAGGCCCAGGGGCAGCCGCCATAATAGCTGTTCCCGGCGCATTTGGGCGTAGTCCCCGGTGGTCTGCACATATAAGATTTGGAATATGACCAGCAGACACAGCACGCTCCCCGCCGCCAGAAGCCGCCGGAGGCCGGGGGAGATCTCCCGCTCCTCCCACCGGGCCAGCACCCAGGCGGCCCCCATGCCGCAGGCGTATAAATCCAGCATACAGGGGAGCTGATTGACCAAATAGGTGTTGCTGTCTATAGTGTATACCACCGCCCGGCAGGCGAAGGCCGCGAAACACAGCCCCAGGCAGGTACAGCCCGGCCTCCGGCGATAGGCCCAGGCCAGCAGGGGGAACAGGGCATAAAATTGCACCTCCACCGCCATGGTCCATAGCACGCCGTTCAAGGGGGTGGAGGCGTAAAGGTCGAAAAACAGGTTGTGGGTGTAGGTCATATGGGCCAGCAAATCCTTCAGCATAGCCCCAACGGTGGCGTATTCTCCCTGGGGAATGGCCCACAGCAGCAAAATCAGCACCACGGACAGCATATAGGACGGCACGACCCGCCAAAAACGCTTTTGGTAAAAGACCCCGGTCTCCGGCGTAAGGCCCCGGCTCTGGGCGGCCCTGGCGTGGGGCAGGGCCAGCAGAAAGCCGGACAGCACCAGCAGCACGTCCACCATCATGTACCCGTGGCGCACCATCTGCTGCAAATTGACCCGCACCCCGCCCAGGGAAAATCCGGGATCGAGCCAGCTCTGCTGCCATATGTGATACCAGGCGATCAGCCCGATGCAGACCACCCGCAGCATGTCCGCCGCGGCAAGATAGGGCCGTTCCTCCCTCATGGAGCCTCCGGGGCGGGCTTTTTCTCCGGGACGGGGGTGGCGGGCCTGTCCTCCCGTTTGTATGCCACGCACCGGCAGATGGGGACGCCCTGCTCGTAAAACCGCTGCTCATAGTCGGTCATCACCCCGGTGGGGCCGTTCTGGTGCAGGTCGTGGGTGGCCTCCTCCAGCTCATAGCCCATGAAGGCGAACTGCTCCAGGCTCCAGTCGAAAAGCCACGCCTGGTCGGTCTTGTACTCGATGCGCCCCCCCACGGGCAGAATGTCCCAGTACATCGCGAGAAACTTCGGGGCCGTCAGCCGGTGCTTGGCCTCCTTCTTCCGAGGCCAGGGGTCGGGAAAGTTTATGTAAATGACCGATACCTCCCCCGGCGCGAAAATGGCCGGGACGTTCAGCACGTCCGTATCGATAAAGCGGACGTTTTCTATTTTCTCAGCGCATACCCGCTCCATGGCCGTCACCATGGCGTTGGGAACCTTTTCCAGCGCCACCAGCAGCGCCTCCGGCGCGGCCTGGGCGGTGGCGGCGGTGAACCGGCCCTTGCCGCAGCCCATCTCTGCCCGTACCTCCCGGCAGCCGGGGAGCAGCCCGGCCCACTGGCCCCGCAGCTCCTCCGGCTGGAACACCTGCACCGCCGCGCACCGCTCCATTCGGGGTATCAAATTCTTCTTGTTTCTCATTCGCATGGACTGCCGCCTCCTGCATTTCTCATTTGCACCTTATTATAATTATACAAGCCCTTTTTTGTCAATGGGTGAGGCGGTTTTACAAATCCCATAAAAGTATATTACAAAATGTATATGAATATTAATATAATGTTAGGACTATTTAGGAAACGTAATAATTTGCCAAACACTTGACAAAGTGGCAGGAAGAGAATATACTAAAGAAACATTATGAAAAAAGTGACGAAAAAGGAAAGGATTTCTCTCTGTTGCCGGAAACCCCGGCGGCTGGCGCTTTTTTCAAAAATCGAGATGAAGGAGAACGTATGATGAAACGTATACTTAGCTTGCTTCTGGTAGTCGTATTCGTTTTCGCGCTGGTGGCGGTTCCCGTCGTCGCTGCGTACGACGATCCACCCCCACCACCTGATGGCGGTGACGAGGCGCCCCCCGAAGGAGGCAGTGAGACACCACCTAGTGAAGATGATGAAATTCCTGAGGTACCTGTTTCCGGAGACAGCGAGACTGGCGACGGTGAGACCGGTGACGGCGAGAACGGTGACGGCGAGAACGGTG
This sequence comes from Oscillospiraceae bacterium, assembly GCA_021205095.1. GTDB lineage: Bacteria > Bacillota > Clostridia > Oscillospirales > Oscillospiraceae > CAJOIG01. Next base: position 67,278 of record JAJPYE010000007.1, read on the forward strand.
ACGGCGAGAACGGCGATGGTGAGAACGGCGATGGTGAGAACGATGACACCGAAGTCACCGACACGGTGAACGAGGACGGCACGGTGGACACCGAGCGTCTGGAGGCTACCATTGAGGCCGGTATCGAGCTGGGCATTTCGGAGCTGGAGAACGCAGAGGAAATGCAGTCCGCCATGGACGATGCCCAGGTTCTGCTTGCCCGCATTGAGGCCGGTGATGAGACCGTGACCCAGGCGGAGGTCGATGCGGCTACTGCGGCGTTGCAGGCAGAAATCGACAAAGCGACGGCGGCAGAGGATTCCGAGGAGACGGAGGAAACCGACGAAACCAACGGAACCGTGGATTCTGAAAAATATGTAACTGAGAACGGCGTAAATTACGCTGCCCTGATTGCCGCCATCGACGCAGCCAGGGGAGTGGCAATAGAACAGTTAAGTGAAGAGCAACAGACAGCCGTGGAGGCCGCCATCGAAGTTCTTGAAGAGGCAGAGGCCTATAACGAGGCTGTCGAAGCTCAAAATGAAGCCGCTGCGGAGGGAACAGATTCTTCCGAGGGTGATGCCGTTGCTGATACGACTGCTGGTTCGGCAATAGAAGTATCTATTGAAGCTGCTAAGGCGCTCCAGGAAAAGGTCAATGATGCGGTAGAGGCCCTGAACGCGGTTGGAATCGTCGCGGAGAATACCACTGCCAGCGGCGAGACCAGCGGCGAAGTAGGCGGCGAGACCAATAATGAGTCCAGTAGTGAACCCAGCGGTGGCAGCGGCGAACCCGGCGGCGGCATGGGCGGCCCTGGCGGTGCTCCTGGCGGCATGGGTGGCGCCAGCGGCGAGGCTAAGAAGACCTATGGCGGCGAGGAAGTTGCCATCATTCTGAACACTGCCGTTGCGGCCACGGACGCGGAGAGCGAGATTCTGGCCTACTTCCGGGAGACGCTGTCTGAGTCCACCGACGGCAAGATCACCGTGACTGTCAACTATGAAGTCGAGGTGGAGGCTGACGAGGAGCTGGATACGCTGGAGCCTTTGGCTGACGGCGAGGCCCAGATCGTGGCCTTTGCCCGCACGGAGTATAGGAATCGTATCCCTCTGATCAACGCTGTTCCTGACTTCACGCCTGCGACGGCGCAGAACACAGTGGATTATTACAAGAACCTCTTCCAGGACGATGAGGACGCGGCTGCGGCTCTTGAGGAAGAGGGCAAAGAGAACGGCGCGACCTACCTGGCCGCCTTTGTGGTCAAGGACGAGGTTGGCGACGGATTCAGCGGCGGCAACCTGCTGGTGGCCGACCTTGAATGGTGGGAGACCCTGTCCGACGAGGCCCAGGAGTTCATCCTCCAGGCTGCCCAGGACACGGCGGATTACTCCGCTGAGCTGATCGACGGCTCCGGCGCTTCCGGCGAAGCCTCCGGCGAGGCTGGCGGTGCTTCCGGCGAGGCCGCAGCCATTGAGCTGACCGATGAGGAGTTGGAGGAGTGGGCCACGGCCATCAACTCCGCCGCGACCCGTGCCAAGAACACGGCCACGGAGCTTGAGAAGGAAGACCAGTTCAAGGCCGTCATCGACGCCGCTGCCGACTTCATCGGCGTGGATCGCCCGGAATACGACTTCTGAGCTTTCAGAAAAACATAAAACCATAAAACCCATCCGGGGCCATATCCATATTGGATATGGCCCCGGATATTTGCTGTATTAACGTTAAGTATGCTCTCCCTTAGCGGGAGAATGGGGGATGCCCATTTCTTATATCCGCGCCACGCCGGTGTCGCGGGCGGCCTGGGCTACGGCGGCGGCAATGGCGTCCTTTACGCGGGGGTCGAAGGGGCGGGGGATGATGTACTCCGCGTTCAGCTCCTCCTCGCTGACCAGTCCGGCCAGGGCATAGGCGGCGGCCTCCTTCATGGCGTCGTTAATATCCGAGGCCCGCACGTCCAGAGCGCCGCGGAAGACGCCGGGGAAGGCCAGCACGTTATTGAGCTGGTTCGGCAGATCGCTCCGGCCTGTGGCGGCCACGGCGGCCCCGTTGGCCTTGGCCTCGTCGGGGAATATCTCCGGCGTGGGGTTGGCGCAGGCAAAGATGATGGCGTCCCGCGCCATGGAACGCACCATCTCCCCGGTGACGACGCCGGGGGAGGACACGCCGATGAAGGCGTCCGCACCCCGGAGGGCGTCCGCCAGCGTGCCGGTCAGGCCGGTCTTGTTGGTGATTGCGGCCAGATCCGCCTTGGCGGGGTTCAGTCCCTCCCTGCCCACGGCGATGGGGCCCTTGCGGTCGCAGACGATTACGTCCCCGGCCCCGGAGGACACCAGAAGCCGGGCGATAGCCGTTCCCGCCGCGCCGGCGCCGTTGATGACGATGCGCACGTCGGAGAGGGATTTTTCTACCACCTTCAGGGCGTTCAGCATACCGGCCAGGGCAATGATGGCGGTGCCGTGCTGGTCGTCGTGGAAGATGGGGATGTCGCAGATTTCCTTGAGCCGCCGCTCTATTTCAAAGCAGTGGGGGGCGGAGATGTCCTCCAGGTTGATGCCGCCAAAGCTCCCGGCCAGGAGCGCCACGGTGTTCACGATGTCGTCCGGGTTCTTGGAGCGGATGCAAAGCGGCACAGCGTCCACGCCGCCAAATTCCTTGAACAGGACGCACTTGCCCTCCATGACGGGCATACCCGCCTCCGGGCCGATGTCCCCCAGGCCCAGGACGGCGGTGCCGTCCGTGACTACGGCCACGGTGTTCCACCGGCCAGTCAGCTCATAGCTCTTGGCCGGATCCTTCTGAATTTCCAGGCAGGGCGCGGCCACGCCGGGGGTGTAGGCCAGGGAGAGGGCGTCCGCGCTGTCCACCCGCATTTTCGGCTGGGTTGACAGCTTGCCCCGCCACTGATAATGCTCCTCCAGGGAGCGCTGTAAGTAATCCAAGGATGTTTCCTCCGTGTGTGTTATAGGTATGGCGAGTATATATTGCCGCCGCAGTCGCAGAAAACGCTGACCGGGAAATTTTCCACCCGCAGGCGGCGGATGGCCTCCGTTCCCAGTTCGGGGAAGGCCACCACCTGGCTTTCCAGGATATACCGGGCCAGCAGCGCGCCGCAGCCGCCCTCGGCGGAAAAATATACCGCGGTGTTTTCCACAATGGAATCTATGACCGGCTGTCCCCGGCGGCCCTTACCGATCATGCCCCGCAGTCCCAGCTTCAGAAGCCGGGGGGTGTATCTGTCCATCCGATAGGAGGTGGTGGGGCCGCAGGAGCCGATAGGGTATCCCGGCGGGGCCGGGGTGGGGCCGGTATAGAAGATGATTTGGTCTTTAATGTCAAAGGGCAGGGGAGACCCCTCGTCCAAAAGCTGGCAGAGCTTTTTGTGGGCGGCGTCCCGTGCGGTGTATATGGTGCCGGTGATGCGCACCTCATCCCCTGCGTGGAGGGCTTTCACCGTCTCCGGGGTCAGGGGCGTTTGAATCTGGACAGGAGCGGTCATTGCAGCACCTCCGATGCGTAGCGCAGGCTGTGGCACCCCACGCTGACGGCGCAGGGCAGGCCCGCAATATGGGTGGGAGCCTGGATGATGTTCACGCCGATGGAAAATTTCTTCACTTGGTCGTAAAGCTCCTGCTCCAGGGCGGCGTAATAGGGATCAGGATTCGGCTCCATGCGAAGCACCGCCTTTTTGGAGAGATAAGCCACCCGGTCAAAGCTGGCCCCGATGCCCACCCCGATCATCACCGGGGGACAGGCGTCCGGCACGGCCAGACGAGCCGTCTCCAAAACGAAGCGCTTCACGCCCTCCAGGCCGTCCGCCGGGGCCAGCATGGAGACTCTGGCCTTGTTCTCGCAGCCAAAGCCCCGCGGGGCCACGGTGATTTTCAGAGTGTTCCCCGGCACCATGTCCATGTATACCAGGGCGGGGGTGTTGTCCCCGGTGTTTTCCCGCCGCAGAGGATCGGAGACGATGGAGGCCCGCAGATACCCGGCCTTCACCGCCCGGCGGACGCCCTCGTCCACCGCGCTCTGGATGGAGCCGGTGATGTGAACGTCCTGGCCGATTTCCAGATACACGGCGGCCAGACCCGTGTCCTGGCACAGGGGGATGATGCCGTTTTTCTCAAAATTTTCAATGATATAGGGGTTTCCAAAGTCATACAGCCGCTTTTTTACCGGCTCCGGCAGATGGAGGCAGGCGTCCACATACAGCCGCTCCACGGCGTCGGTTATCCGGGCGGCGGTTATCTCTGTCATGCTCATGGATGATATACCACCTGGGGAACCCTCTTATGCTCGCTGGCCTGGTGGAAACGGTCGAGGATCTTTTTGTCCTCCTCCGTGGCCGTGCCGGTCAGGAGGTACTGGTCTATCTTTGCATAGGAGATGCCCATTTCGCTCTCATCCGTCTGGCCCTCGAAAAGACCGGCGGAGGGAGCCTTTGTCCGCACGGACATGGGGGCGTCCAAATAGGCCAGAAATTCAAATATCTCCGTGACCGTCAGGTCGGCAATAGGGTTGAAGTCATAGGCCCCGTCGCCCCATTTGGTGAAGTAGCCCATATACGCCTCGCTGGCGTTGCCGGTACCGGCCACCAGGCGGCCCTCCGCCCCGGCCACCGCGTAAAGGGTGGTCATGCGCAGACGAGGCGCAATGTTGGCGATGGCGGCGGGGGTCAGGTCGGTGATAGGTTCCAGGCTCTTCACGGCCTGCTCGCGCAGGGGGGTCAGGTCTACCATGCGGGTCTCGATATTGAATTTTTCCGCGACTTCTTTGCCATCGGTCAGGTCGATGCTGAAATTGCGCTGGGATACGCAGGGCATGAGGATGCCCACCGTATTGTCGCAGGCGGCTTTGCAGATGATGCCCACCAGGGCGGAGTCCTTGCCGCCGCTGTTGCCGTATACGATGCCCTTTGCGCCGCTGCTTTCCACAAGCTCCTTCACAAAGGCCACCCGGCTTTCAAATTCCTTTTCATAGTCCCGCATTGTAGTTTCCTCCTTGCGTGTGGATTTGATTATTATAAGAGCCTTTAGCTCATGCGGATATACTGGTCTCTGTCCGCGCCCACGGAGACGTAGCCGATTTTGCAGTTCACGGCCTCCTCCAGATAGCGGACGTATTTCTGTGCCGCCAGGGGCAGGTCGGAAAAGCTCCGGCAGCCGGTGATGTCCCCGGAGAAGCCCTCCATATATTCATAGACGGGGGTGCATTTTTCCAGAACAGGCTCCAGGGGGAAGGTGTCGATGCGCTGGCCGTCCAGCTCATAGGCGGTGCAGACGGGGATTTTTTCCAGGCCGGACAGGACGTCCAGCTTGGTCGCGGCAAGCTCCGTAGCACCCTGAAGCTGCACGCCGTAGCGGGAGGCGGGAACGTCGAAGCCGCCCACCCGGCGGGGGCGCCCGGTGGCAGCGCCGTATTCGCCGCCGGCCTCTCGCAGCTCGTGGGCCTGCTCGCCGAAGAACTCGCACACGAAGGGGCCGCCGCCAACGCAGGAGGAATAGGCCTTCATGATGCCCACCACGTTATCCAGCCGCTTGGCCGGGATGCCAGCACCCAGAGGCGCGTAGGCCGCCAGTGTGCAGGAGGAGGAGGTATAGGGGAAGATGCCGAAGTCCAGATCCCGCAGGGCGCCGAGCTGGGCCTCCAGGAGAATGGATTTGCCCGCCTCGTCCGCCTGGGTCAGGTAGTCCGTGGTGTTGCAGATGTTGTCCAGCAGCGGCTCGCCGTATTTCATCAGCCAGTCGTAAAGCTCGGTGGCGCTGAGGGGTTCGTGGCCATAGCCGCCGACCACGGTCAGGTTTTTCCACTCCACGATGTCGCCCAGCCGCTCCTTTAAAACCTCCGGGAACAGCAGGTCGCCCATGCGGATGGATTTGCGCATATATTTGTCGGAATACACCGGGCCGATGCCCCGGCGGGTGGAGCCTTGCTTCTTGTCGCCCATCCGATCCTCTTCCAGACCGTCCAGCAGCTTGTGATAGGGCAGGCATATGGTGGCCCGGTCGCTGATTTTCAGGTTGTCGGGGCCGACCTCCACCCCTTTGTCCCGCAGGGCTGCGGTCTCCCCGGCCAGATGCTCCAGGTCGATGACCATGCCGGGGCCCATGACGTTCACGGTCTCCGGGCGCAGGATGCCGGAGGGCAGAAGATTCAAAATGAACTTGCCCCGCTCGTTTACCACGGTGTGACCGGCGTTGTTGCCGCCCTGGTAACGGGATACGATGTCATACTGGCTGCTGAGCAGGTCAACCATGCGGCCCTTGCCCTCGTCGCCCCAGTTGATTCCCACGACTGCTGTAATCATGTTGCGTGTCTCTCCTTTTAAAGTTTCCCAGTAGGAAAAAATTTACACATTGGTGGTGGCCTGGATACCCAGGTCGTCGGCGTAGCGCCTCAGCACAGGCTCCGCGTATTGGTCAAGGAAGGTCTGGGTCTGCTCCGGGGCCAGGCCCACGAATTTCCGAACGTCCAGAACCTTTTCCAAATCCTCCTGTGTCAGGTGGAAGGCCGGGTCGGCCAGCAGCCGATCCAGAAGGTCGTTCTCGCCGCCCTCCAGCTTCACCTTGGCGGCGGCGGCCTGGGAGTGCTGGCGGATGGCCTCATGCAGCTCCTGCCGGTCGCCTCCCTGGGTGACGGCGTGCATGAGGATGTTTTCTGTGGCCATGAAGGGCATTTCCTCGTTCAGGTGCTTTTCCATCACCTTGGGATATATCCGCCCGCCCCGGATGACGTTGATGATCAGGGTCAAGGCCCCGTCCGTGGCGAGAAACGCCTCCGGCAGGGTTATCCGCCGGTTGGCGGAATCGTCCAGCGTCCGTTCCAGCCACTGGGCGGAGGCAGTGTCCGCCGTGTTCCGCACGGCGTTTATCACATACCGGGACAGGGAGCAGACCCGCTCGCAGCGCATGGGATTGCGCTTATACGCCATGGCGGAGGAGCCGACCTGTTCGGCCTCGAAGGGTTCGTCAAATTCCTTCATATGGGCCAGCAGCCGCAGATCGGTAGCCATTTTGCACATACTCTGGGCGATGTCCGCCAGCACGTTCAGCACATAGGCGTCCACCTTGCGGGAGTAGGTCTGGCCGGACACGGGCATACAGGCGGAAAAGCCCATTTTCGCGGCGATTTTTTCTTCCAGTGCTACCACCTTTTCCCCGTCGCCGCCGAACAGCTCCAAAAAGCTGGCCCCGGTGCCGGTGGTTCCCTTGCAGCCCAGCAGCCGCAGGTGGTCAAGCTCAAACTCCAGCCGCTCCAGATCCATCAGCAAATCCTGGAGCCACAGGCACGCCCGCTTTCCCACGGTGGTGGGCTGGGCGGCCTGATAATGGGTATAGGCCAGGGTGGGAACGTCCTTGTTCGTCCGGGCGAAGGTGGTCAGGGCGTCGATGGCGTTCACCAGCAGCTTCCGAATTTGGATAAGCCCCTCCCGAAGCTGGATAACGTCCGTGTTGTCCCCCACATAGCAGGAGGTGGCCCCCAGGTGAATGATGGGCTTTGCCTTGGGACAAAGGTCTCCGTAGGTGCGGATGTGGGCCATCACGTCATGGCGCAGACGGCTTTCATATTCCGCCGCCTTGTCATAGTCGATGTCGTCTATGTGGGCCTTCATCTCCTCTATCTGCTCGTCGGTGATGGGCAGACCCAGCTCCTGCTCGCTCTCCGCCAGGGCGATCCAAAGCCGCCGCCAGGTGGAGAACTTGAAGTCGGGGGAGAAGATATGCTGCATGGTGCGGGAGGCGTACCGGGCGCACAGGGGATTTTCATAAATTTCCTTTTTCATGGTATGTTATTCACTCCACAGTGACAGATTTTGCCAGGTTCTTTGGTTTATCTATGTCGCAGCCTCGCTGCAGGGCAATGTAATAGGCGAAGAGCTGGAGGGGGACGACCCCCAGACTGGGCTGTAAAATCAAATGGGTGTCCGGGATAGTTAGAATGTTGGGGGCGATTTTCTCCATCTTCTCCCGCTGGCTCTCCGTGGTCAGGGCCACCACGTCCGCGCCTCTGGCCTTGACCTCTACGATGTTGGAAACGGCCTTTTCAAACAGCGGCGCGTAGGTGGCCAGGGCCACCACCAGGGTGCCCTTTTCGATGAGGGAGATGGTGCCGTGCTTCAGCTCCCCGGCGGCGTAGGACTCGGAATGGATGTAGGATATTTCCTTCAGCTTCAGGGAACCCTCCAGCCCCAGGGCGTAGTCCAGGTTCCGGCCAATAAAAAACACGCTGTCGTGGTTAAAATACCGGGAGGCCAGATACTGATAACGCTCCACGTCCTGCAAAACGGATTCCATCTTGCCGGGCAGGGCTTTAAGCTCTGTAATGATGGCGGCGTATTCCGCGGGGTCTATCCGGCCCAGGATGTCTGCCATGTAAAGGCCCAGCATATCCAGCAGCACAAGCTGTGTGCTGTAGGCCTTGGTGGTGGCCACGGCGATTTCCGGCCCGGCCCAGGTGTAGAGCACGTCGTCCGATTCGCGGGCGATGGAGCTTCCCACCACGTTTACGATGGACAGAATGTGCGCTCCCCGCTTTTTGGCCTCCCGCAGGGCAGCCATGGTATCCAGGGTCTCCCCGGACTGGCTGATGACGATGACCAGGGTGTCCGGCCCCACCAGGGGGTCGCTGTATCGAAATTCCGAGGCGAGACTTACCTCCACCGGGACGCGCATAAGCTTTTCCAGGTTGTATTTCCCCAGCATCCCCACATGATAGGAGGAGCCGCAGGCGATAATGAAAATGCGGGAGAGGCTTTTGATATACGCCGCGTCAATGGAAAGCTCCTCAAAAACCACCCGTCCGTCTTGGAGCCGGGGGGCGACGGTGTGCCGGACGGCCTCCGGCTGCTCCATAATCTCCTTGAGCATGAAGTGGGCGTAGCCGCCCTTTTCAGCGGCGGAAACGTCCCAATCCACAAAATGATGCTCCTTTTCGATGGGGCGGCGCAGCCGGTCGTAGACGTTGATGCCGTCCTTGGTCAGTACGGCTACCTCTCCGTCCTCCATGTAGGCCACGTTCCGGGTGTGACGGATGATGGCCGTCACATCTGAGGCAATGAAGCTGCACCCCTCCCCATAGCCCAGGAGCAGAGGCGCGTCCTTCCGGGCGGCAATAAAGCAATCTGGCGCGTCCGCGCAAAGAATCCCCAGGGCGTAGGAGCCGTCAATTCGTTCCAGCACCTGATACACCGCGTCCATGATGTCCGCGCCGTCGGTAAAATAGTATTCCAGAAGCTGGGCCACTACCTCCGAATCCGTGTCGGAGCGGAAGCGAACCCCCTTGTGGAGCAGAAATTCCTTAATCTCCACATAGTTTTCGATAATGCCGTTATGAACCACCGCTACCTTGCCGTTTTCGCTGACGTGGGGATGGGAGTTTATGTCGTTTGGCTCTCCATGCGTGGCCCAACGGGTATGGCCAATGCCCACGCAACCTGTCATAGGGGGCTGCTCGGCCAGCTTTTGCCGGAGGACGGCCAGGCGGCCCTTGCATTTTTCGATCTGCAGGCGTCCCTCCGGGGACAGAACAGCGACGCCTGCGGAGTCATAGCCTCGGTATTCCAGTCGTTCCAGTCCATCCAGCAGGATAGGAGCGGCTGGCTCAGCGCCGACAAAGCCGACGATTCCGCACATGGATATTACTCCTTTCGGTTGGGGGAATTGTCCAGAGCAGCCGATACAAAGCCTACGAACAGGGGGTGGGCCCGGTTGGGGCGGCTCTTAAATTCCGGGTGATACTGCACGCCGACGAAGAAGGGATGATCGGCGATTTCAATAGTCTCCACCAGTCGGTCGTCCGGGGACAGACCGCTGATGACAAGGCCCGCTTCCTCCAGACGCTGGCGGTAGTCGTTGTTAAATTCATATCTGTGCCGGTGGCGCTCGGATATTTCCAGCGTGCCATAGCATTTTTCCATCATGGTGCCGGGCTTGATATGGCAGGGATAGGCCCCCAGGCGGAGCGTGCCGCCTTTGTCAATCTCGTCGTTCTGACCGGGCATGAAGTCGATGACCCGGTAGGGAGCGTATTCGTCAAACTCACGGGAGTTGGCCCCCTCCATACCGGCCACATGGCGGGCAAATTCTATCACCGCGATCTGCATACCAAGGCACAGGCCCAGATAGGGGATTTTGTGTTCCCTGGCGTATTGGGCTGCCAGAATTTTCCCCTCGATGCCCCGGTTTCCGAAGCCACCGGGTACGAGGATGCCGTCCACATCCGAAAACAGGCTGTCTACCGTCTCCGGGGTGACAGTCTCGGAGTCTATCCAGTGGATGTCTACGCTGGTTCCCTTGGTATAGCCCGCGTGCTTCAGCGCCTCGGACACGGAGAGATAGGCGTCGTGAAGCTGGACGTATTTCCCCACCAGGGCGATAGACACGGTGTGGGACAGACTGTGGATGCTGTCCACCATGGCCTGCCACTCGCTCAAATCCGGGGCCTTTGTCCAGATGCCCAGCTCCCGGCAAACAATGCCGGAAAAATCGCTGCGCTCCAGCATAAGGGGGGCCTCGTACAGCACGGGGATGGTGAGATTTTCAATGACGCACTCCGGCTTTACGTTGCAGAACATGGCGATCTTGCGGAAAATGCCGTCGTCCTGGATGGGTACGTCGCTGCGCAGGACGATGATGTCCGGGGCGATGCCCATGCCCTGAAGCTCCTTGACGGAGTGCTGGGTGGGCTTCGTCTTGTGCTCGTCGCTGCCATGGATGAAGGGAACAAGGGTGACATGAATGAACAGCGCGTTGTGCGGCCCTACCTCATGGCCCACCTGGCGGATGGCCTCCAAAAAAGGCTGGCTCTCGATGTCGCCGGTGGTGCCGCCGATTTCCGTGATGACCACGTCGGCGTTGGTCTTTTTGCCCACGTTATATATAAAGGCTTTTATCTCGTTGGTGATGTGAGGGATGATCTGCACGGTGCTACCCAGATACTCCCCCCGGCGCTCCTTATTCAGCACGTTCCAATATACCTTGCCGGTGGTAAGGTTTGAGTATTTGTTCAGATCCTCGTCGATGAACCGCTCGTAGTGGCCCAAATCCAGGTCGGTCTCCGCGCCGTCCTCGGTGACGTAGACCTCTCCGTGCTGATAGGGACTCATGGTGCCGGGATCTACGTTTATGTAGGGATCCAGCTTTTGGGCGGCGACCTTCAGTCCGCGGGACTTTAAAAGCCGTCCCAGGGATGCGGCGGTAATGCCCTTGCCAAGGCCGGAAACGACTCCGCCGGTCACGAAAATATACTTTGTCATGCTTTGAACCTCAATCTTTCTCCGTTTGTCTGCCGGGGGAGGGATTCTCCATCGGTTTGGCACAAAAAAGTCCCTGGGCGATGGTTCGTCCATGCTCAAGGTCTGATTCCGTATGCTGTTGTGTTATAGGTATCATGTCTGCCAGAACAACCCAGCGCCAAACCCTGTGTACCTATTATAATGGATTCTCCCTCCCATTTCAAGCCACCAGAGAGAAAAACGGCACATTCCCCAGTGTAAACCCCATCGGGCGAACACAATATGTAACTTTTGAAGAATGGTATAAGTTTTCCTAATGAAATCAGGAGCACCACATCCAGACGTGACGGAGCGTTGCGTGTTATTGACGGCAAAAATCCTGCCGTTCGTCAGATTTGGTTGCGGTCGACAGCGGGGAGGAGCTACACTTAACTCACAGGCTAGGAAGCTGTATTCACACGCATCTGAAAGGACATAGCATAGGAGGTATCACGGTGGCGTTTTTTGATAAGGTAGGAAGAGCGTTTTCTGCGACCAGTCAAAGCGCGATTCAAAAAACCAGGGAGCTTGCGGATATTGCAAGGCTCAGCGGTCAAATCACGGAAAACAACGAACGGATCAATCGGCTTTATGCGGAGATCGGAGAGATGTACTGCAAGGCCCATCCTACGGATGCGGAGCCGGCCTATGCCCGCCATGTGGGGGCTGTATTGCAGATGCAGCGGCAAAATGAGGAGTGGAACGACCAGATTCAGGTTCTGCGGGGGATGACGAAATGCCCGCAGTGCGGAGAGTATGTTGCGGGCAACGCGCCGTTTTGCACGGCCTGCGGCTGTCGGCTGCTGCCGGAGACGGCGGTCGTCTGTCCTGGATGCGGCGCGGTGATCGACGGCGGGGCGCTTTTCTGTGAAAACTGCGGTACCCGTCTGCCGGAACGTCCGTCGGAGGGGCAACATACCCAGGAGGTGTGCCACCTGTGCGGGACGGTGCTGGAGGAGGGAACTCTGTTTTGCCCCAACTGCGGCGCTCGCAGGCAGACGCCGGAGGAGAAGTCCGATGAAGCCGCAGCGGATGGCGGAGCCGATATGCCGCGTGAGGAGCCGCCGTCCTATCAGGGAGCGGGAGATCCGGCGGACGTTGTTCCCACTGGGGAGAAAAGCGGGGATATGCCGCCGCAGGAGTCAGAGCGAACTGTTCCGGGACGGCGCTGCCCCCGCTGCGGAGCAGAACAGACGGAGGATGTAATTTTTTGTGCGAATTGCGGCGCGATGCTGTATTAAACAGAAACAGAAAAGGAGTGCTTATTCATGACGGAAGTGCGTAACAGCCTGAAGAAGCTGCTGGAGGGCAATCGCTTTATCGTGTCGATTATGCCGGTGGCCTTTGTTTTTTTGCTGATTTACCCCGTTCTGGGACTGATCGATTCCTTTACCCTGTGGGGCATAGGGATATTTGACGCCATCGAGTCCGTTTGGTATATTCTGTACCTGTTTGGACTGATTTTGTGCTTTGCGGAGTCTATCGACTGGGCGATCGGGAGTGCGTTTGTCCTGAATGGACTGAGCTATTTGGTTTATATCATTCGGTATGCCACACTTAACCGCGTTGTCTATCTTGTGTTCTATGGTTTGCTGGCGTTTTATTTCCTGCGCTGTGCATTTGCGCATAACCGATACGGAGAGCAGGAGACGCCGTTCCGCAGAGCGGGAAGGGACAATGAAGGCAATTCCCAACGCGCGTCCGGGAAGCCAAAAAACAGCTTCTGCGGCAGTTGCGGAACCGCCCTTTCTCCCGGCGCCAGATTCTGCCCTGTCTGTGGAAAGCTGCAGGCGGGTGCCGCGCCGACCGGGGGTTCCGCCCAGGCGTGGGGAAGCGCAGGCTATGACGATGCGGGGAATCGGTCGTCGCAGCCCGCCGGGCGTCAGCTTCGTCAGCCCATGTATGGCTCCTATGCGGCCAGATCCGTAGCGTCCTTCTGCGGCGGCACGATGGCGTTGATTTTTACCATTGTGCTGACGGCGTACCTCTTTTTCAGCCTTATTCAGTCGTTCACGTTTTTGAATATCATATCCTCGATCCCGGTTATCCTTATGTGCATAGGCTGCTGGATTGTGTATGTAAGCTGCGCCAGGCAGACGCCGAATACCAAGGGCTTTTCCCTGATAGGAGCGGGGATCCTGGTGATAGAGATTCTTACGGATATTCTGATTGCGCTGGGCGTTACACTCGGCATTGTGGTTATGGCGGTAGGGAAAAGCCAGCCTACCACCGCGATTGGACTTGTTGTTATTGCGGTCTGCGCCCTGGGGATTCTTTTGGTGACGCTGTATTGGAACGGTCTGCGCAAATCCGCCGTTACGGCCAGGACGATTCTGCGTGGGGGCGCGGCAGAATGGGAAACGTCTATGTACGCCATTGTTATCCTTTGTATTCGCGCTGTGTATATGCTGATCGTTCTGATGGCGGCATCGCAGATTCGGGCGTCTGTCAGCTCTCTGCTCAGCTCCCTGCTTTATACCAGCTCGCTTTATGGAGGAGGCATGGGGTCAAGTGCGGCCAGCATGGTAGAAAGTGTGCTTTCCTCCCTGTTTCATATCGGCTGGGCGGCGCGACTGACCAATCTGCTGTCGGTGGTGATTGCGATTTTCGCCGTTGTAATACTCGTTTCCATCCGGCGGCGGGCAAGGTATATGAATCGAGTCATCCAGTGAAATACGCAGCACTGTCTGCAATGAAACAGGCCCCGCGGCGAAAGCCGCAGGGCCTGTGATTTTTACTGATTTTTATAATAAGGGTTACTCCTCGTCCTCCGCATCGGAAATCAGGCCGTAGCCGCCGTTTTTGCGCTTATAGACCACGGCAAAAGCGTCGTCCTCCTGCTCGTTGCGGAAGGCGAAAAACTCGTGGCCCAGCAGATCCATTTGGAGAATGGCCTCCTCCGGGGACATGGGCTTCATGGAGAAACGTTTGGTGCGGATGATGGGGTATTCGGTCTCGTCCTGATCGTCTGCCGGAGCGACAACGGCGGCGGTGCGCTCAAAGGCGCCGTCCCGCAGACGCTTGGCCAGACGGGTCTTGTTTTTCCGCACCTGGCGCTCGATGGCGGCCACGGCGGAATCGATGGAGGCGAACATATCGCTGGTCGTCTCGCTGACACGGTAGTACATTCCGTTATTGCGCAGCGTGACCTCTGCCAGGTAGCGGCCCCGTTCTTCGCTGAAGGTGACGGACGCTTCGCTCTCTGAGCGGAACAGACGGTCGATCTTGCCGATCTTCTTTTCCGCATAGGCTTTCAGCTCATCGGACACCTCGTATTTTTTGCTGGTAAAAGTAAAAGTCATGGCAGTACCTCCTCTGTGAAAAGTATATCACACATTTATGGTTTCGACAAGCCTATTTGCCTATTTTTTTCCAAAGATGTTATCGTTTCCGCAGAATAAAAAGCACAATCGCGGCGAGTATAACTCCCAGCGTGGCCCCGGACAGGTCTATCATCACGTCCCGGAAGGCCGCGCCCCGGCCCTCTGAAAAGAGTTGGATGGTCTCATCGATGGAGGCTACGGCCAGGCACATGACCTCCGGCCACCAGAAGCGGGCCCTTCCGTTTGGTTTCGACAGAAGCAGACCCATCAGCACGCCCAGAATCATATATTCCGTGAAGTGAGCGGTCTTTCTCACCAGATAGGAGGCGGACTGAGAAAGGATATGAACGTCCAGCCAGTTGATGCCTTTATAAAACAGGGCCTGAAGTCTCGGCTCCGTGATGCCCTCGGCAATCCGGGTCAGGGACGCCTGTATTTTGCCGCTTTGCAGAACGCTTAATATTGGCTCTAAAAGAGATTGAACCCAGCCGCTTTCCGCGCTGGAAATGTCGGATGGGAGCATGGAATTGCCCCAGATGAACAGGATCATCAGTCCCATCAACACGATAACGATTCGTCTAGCTGTCTTTCCCATGTCCTTATTTTCCGCCAAAATGCTGATTTTGTCAATATCCCTATTGACATTCCGGCACAGCGTGGTAAAATGTTTACAATTCAATAGCCTTATCGAGAGTGGCGGAGGGACCGGCCCTGTGAAGCCCGGCAACCTGTGCATCCATGCGCAAGGTGCCAAATCCGGCGGTATAAATCGAAAGATAAGGAACACATCCATGTTCTGTGCCAGCCGGTTTCCCGGCGGCGCTTTTTTTATGGCTTTTATCATTCATGTTCGCGTGTAAGACGCGAGGAAAAAAGGAGTTAGATACATAATGGGACACTATTTATTCACCTCTGAATCGGTTACGGAGGGGCATCCTGACAAGGTTTGCGACCAAATATCGGACGCCGTGCTGGACGCCATCATGGCCCAGGATCCCCAGGGCCATGTGGCCTGCGAGTGTACCGCCACCACCGGCGTGATCTACGTCATGGGCGAGATTAGCACAAGCTGCTATGTGGACATTCCCAAAATTGCGAGAGACGTGCTGCGGGACATCGGCTATGACCGGGCTAAATACGGCATGGACGCGGAGACCTGCGCCGTGCTGACGGCCATCGACGAGCAGTCCCCGGACATTGCCATGGGCGTGAACAAAAGCCTGGAGCAGAAGGAGGGCGGCACGGATGCGGAGCTGGAGACCGGCGCAGGCGACCAGGGCATGATGTTCGGCTATGCCTGTGACGAGACCCCGGAGCTTATGCCCCTGCCCATCAGCCTGGCCCAGAAAATGGCCCGCCGCCTGGCCCAAGTGCGGAAGGACGGCACCCTGCCCTATCTCCGCCCGGACGGGAAGACCCAGGTCACAGTGGAATATGACGGCGACAACAAGCCCGTGAAGGTGGAAACGGTGGTGGTGTCCACCCAGCACGCCCCGGAGGTCTCTCTGGAGCAGATTCGGGAGGACATCATCAAATATGTGGTGGAGCCGATTATTCCCGCCGATTTGAACAAGGGGGATATTAAATATTATGTAAACCCCACGGGCCGTTTCGTAGTGGGCGGGCCCCAGGGGGATTCCGGCCTGACCGGGCGGAAGATCATTGTGGACACCTACGGCGGCAGCGCCCCCCACGGCGGCGGTGCCTTCTCCGGCAAGGATCCCACCAAGGTTGACCGCAGCGCGGCCTATGCTGCCCGCTGGGTGGCGAAGAATATCGTAGCCGCCGGATTGGCCAGCCGCTGCCAGGTGCAGCTTGCCTATGCCATCGGCGTGGCCACCCCGGTGTCCATCAACGTGACCACCTTCGGCACCGGCACGGTGTCCGACGATGTGCTTCAGCAGGCGGTGAGCCAGGTGTTCGACCTGCGCCCGGCGGCAATCATCCGGGATCTGGATTTGCGTAAGCCCATCTACCGCAAGCTGGCGGCCTACGGCCACATGGGCCGGGAGGATCTAGGCGTCCGATGGGAGCAGCGGGATAAGGTGGAGGCCCTCAAGGCTGCTGTGGCGGCCATCCAGGGGTGAGACAGTATCAGTTTATGCGGAAAGGCGGAATCCTATGAGTACCGTTCGTGACATACAGCTCGCCCCGTCGGGGGAGAGAAAAATTGCCTGGGTAGCCCGGAATATGCCCCTTTGCAGCGCGATTGCAGAGGATTTTCGGCGTGACAAGCCCTTTGTGGGGTTAAAGGTGGCCCTGTCCGTCCACCTGGAGGCCAAGACCGCCTACCTCTGCCGGGTGCTGGCCCAGGGCGGCGCGGAAATGCACATCACAGGCTCCAACCCCCTGTCCACCCAGGACGACGTAGCCGCCGCCCTGGCGGCTGGAGGGCTGGAGGTTCACGCTGTCCACGGCTGCACGGCGGAGGAGTATGACGCAAATATCGACAAGGTGCTGGCCGTCGGGCCGAATATCATCATCGACGACGGGGGAGACCTGGTTCATCGTATCCATGAGAAGTTCCCTGAACTGCTCCCCGGCGTGATTGGTTCCTGCGAGGAGACCACCACCGGCATCATCCGCCTGAAGCAGATGGCCAAGGCCGGGACGCTGCGGTTTCCCGCAGTCATGGTGAACGAGGCGGACTGCAAGCACCTGTTCGATAACCGCTACGGCACCGGCCAGTCCGTCTGGGACGGCATTATGCGTACCACAAACCTAATCGTGGCCGGGAAGGACGTGGTGGTGGCCGGGTACGGCTGGTGCGGCAAGGGCGTGGCCATGCGGGCCAACGGCCTGGGGGCCAGAGTCATTGTGACGGAGACCGATCCCATCCGGGCCATCGAGGCGGTGATGGACGGATACCGGGTCATGCCCATGGCCCAGGCCGCCGCGCTGGGAGATATTTTCTGCACCGTCACGGGGGACTGCAAGGTCATCGGGCGGGAGCATTTCCCCCTGCTGAAGGACGGCGCTATTCTCACCAATGCCGGTCACTTCAACGTGGAGGTGGACATGGAGGCGCTGGAGGCTTACGCCACAGACAAATATGAAGCCCGTCAGAATATCACCGGCTATCGCCTGCCCAATGGCCGGACGGCGTTCGTCATTGCGGAGGGGCGGCTTGTAA
Source organism: Oscillospiraceae bacterium (assembly GCA_021205095.1). GTDB lineage: Bacteria > Bacillota > Clostridia > Oscillospirales > Oscillospiraceae > CAJOIG01. Next base: position 84,982 of record JAJPYE010000007.1, read on the forward strand.
ACCTGGCCTCCGGCGACGGCCACCCGGCGGAGATTATGGATATGAGCTTCGCCATTCAGGCCCTGAGCGCCCGTTACCTGGCAGATAACCGGGGCAGGCTGTCCCCCGGCGTGGTACCCGTTCCCAGGGAGATTGACCTGGAGGTAGCCCGCAAAAAGCTCTCCACCCTGGGCGTAGCAATAGACACCCTGACCGAAGAGCAAAGGGAATACATCGGGACGTAAACAGGAGAAGCACAGGCTCAGGTTAAGGAACCTTCCAATATTATAATATACTACAGGGGTACCGTCAAAATGGTCGTTTTGACAGTACCCCTGTAGCTTGGAATCGGTATTCAATATGGCTGATGAACCCTCAGGGCATCGCCACCAGGCCCACCTTTTTGCGAACCTTCCGCAGAGTCTTGTTCGCCACGTAGGAGGCTTTTTCTGCGCCGGTGCGGCAGAGATCTTCCAGATACGCCTTATCCTTGATGAGCCGCTGGGATTCCTCCCGGATGGGGCGGAGAGTCTCTACCACGGCCTCACCCACGGCGGCTTTGAAATCGCCATAGCCGTGACCCGCAAATTCAGCGGTTATCTGGTCGTAGTCTCTGCCGGTGCAGGAGGCGTATATCTGCATCAGATTTGCCACGCCGGGCTTGTTTTCCGGGTCGTAGCGGACGCAGTTTTCGCCGGTGTCGCTGTCCGTGACAGCCCGCTTGAATTTCCGCATAATGTCCGCCGGGTCGTCCATCAGGCACACCCGCCCGTTGCCGGTCTTGTCGGACTTGGACATTTTTTTCGTCGGCTCCAGCAAATCCATCACCCTGGCCCCTACCTTGGGAATGTAAGGCTCCGGGATTTTGAACACGTCCCCGTAAATGCCGTTGAAGCGGTGGGCCACGTCGCGGGTCAGTTCGACGTGCTGCTTCTGGTCGCCGCCCACGGGGACGTAGTCCGGCTGATAGAGCAGAATGTCCGCCGCCATCAGAGCGGGGTAGGTGAACAGACCGCCGTTGACGTTATCCGCGTTTTTGGCGGATTTCTCTTTAAACTGGGTCATGCGGGACAGCTCCCCGAACATGGTGTAGCAGTTGAGAATCCACCCCAGCTCCGCATGGGCGGGAACGTGGGACTGAATGAACAGGGTGTTTTTGTCCGGGTCAAGGCCGCAGGCCACATACTGGGCCATCTGCTCCAGGGTGCGCCTCCGCAGGTCGGCGGGAACCTGCCGGGAGGTCAGGGAGTGGAGGTCGGCCATGAAGTAGTAGCAGTCAAACTGCTCCGCCCGTTCCGCCCAGGTTTTGATGGCCCCCAGATAGGAGCCGAGGGTCAAGTCCCCGGAGGGCTGTATGCCGGAGAGCATTACTTTTCTTTTCTCGTCCATATTGTTCGCTCTTTCTACGGCGGGACGCATCCCAGGCCGTGCTTACGTTGTTATTTCAGTATTTATTTATCTTAACACAACCGATTAACGCTTGACAAGTGGGAAAGAATAAAATACTATTGAATGAAGGCGCAGTGACGCCGTTTTTGCGGAGGAGGAAGGACAAATTATGACTGAACCAAACGAAAAGTTTTTTGAGGAGCTGGAAAGCCGCATCCCCAAGGGGGAGGTGCGCACCCGGTTCGCCCCAAGCCCCACGGGGTATATGCACGTTGGAAACCTGCGGACGGCCCTGTATACCTGGTGCATTGCCCGCCACAGCGGGGGAAAATTCCTCCTGCGTATTGAGGACACGGATCAGGCCCGCCTGGTGGAGGGCGCGGTGGATGTTATTTACAACACCCTGACGGACTGCGGCCTGGACTGGGACGAGGGGCCGGACAAGGGCGGCCCGGTGGGGCCGTATGTCCAGACGGAGCGGCGGGGGCTGTATCTGCCCTATGCCCAGCGTTTGGTTCGCCGGGGCCACGCCTATTACTGCTTCTGCGAGAAGGCGGCCTCGGAGGAGGACAGCGGAGATTTTGAGCGGGAGGCCGACCCATGCCGGGAGCTATCGGAGGAGGAGGTTCAGCGCCGGCTGGCGGCGGGGGACGCCTACGTCATCCGCCAGAAGATTCCCCAGGAGGGAACCACCACCTTCCACGACGAGATTTTCGGAGACGTTACGGTTCCCAACAAGGACTTGGACGACCAGGTGCTTATAAAGCGGGACGGCCTGCCCACCTATAATTTTGCGAATGTCATAGACGACCACCTGATGGGGATCACCCATGTGGTGCGGGGTTCGGAATATCTCTCCAGCTCTCCCAAGTATAACCTGCTGTATGAGGGCTTCGGCTGGGATATTCCCAAATATGTCCACTGCCCGCCGGTAATGCGGGACGCCCACAGCAAGATGTCCAAGCGCCACGGCGACCCCTCCTATGAGGATCTGGTGGAGGAGGGCTATCTCCGGGCGGCCATTGTGAACTATGTGGCGCTGCTGGGCTGGGCCCCCGGCGGGGAGCGGGAGATCTATTCCATCCGGGAGCTGGCGGAGGCGTTCGACGTTTCCGGCATATCCAAAAGCCCTGCTATCTTCGACAAGGAAAAGCTTACATACTTTAACGCTACCTATATCCGGGCCATGGAGCCTGGGGACTTTGCGGCGGCGGCGGAGCCGTACATCCGCCAGGCGGTGAAAAATCCGGCTATAGACCCCGCCGCCATCGCCGCCCTGCTTCAGCAGCGGACGGAGGTACTGACGGACATTCCCGGCAAGCTTGGATTTTTCGACGCGCTGCCGGACTATGACACGGAGCTTTACGTCCACAAGAAATCCAAGTCGGATAAGGAAAGCTCCCTGGCCATGCTGGAGGCGGCCCTGCCGGTGCTGGCGGCCCTGCCCGTCTGGGACGACGAGCATATCCACGAGGCTATGACCTCCCTGGCGGAAAAGCTGGAGGTGAAAAACGCCAAGCTGATGTGGCCGGTGCGTATCGCCGCCACCGGCACCGCTGTCACCCCCGGCGGCGCGGTGGAGCTGTGCCGGATTCTGGGCCGGGAGGAGACACTCCGGCGGCTGCAAGACGGTATCGAAAGACTGTCATAATAATTATAAATAATTATAACTCCTCTGCGGAAAACGCAGAGGAGTTTTTAGTAAGTGGGAAAGGCGCGTGGGCAGCATGAAGATGCCGCCTTGTCCTGCTCTCACAACGGCACGGCCACAAACCGTTCTCCGTCAAACTGCCATATTCTCTCGAAGCCAACGTCCCGGAGGAGGGCTTCGGTTTCGCGGAAGGCGTAGGCGATGCCGGAAGTGGCATGGGCGTCGGTGGTGATGGTGACGCGCCCGTCCAGGGCCTTCAGGGTTCGGAGGAGGGCGGGGCTGGGGTATGGCGTATGGCGGTAGCCCCGGCTCATGGCCCCGGTGTTCACCTCAAAAATCCGCCCCGCCTGCACCAGGGGCAGCATGGCCTGCCGGGCGCAGGTCTGGAACGCCTCCCCCTCCGGGTCGAACAGGCCGTCCGTCTCCCAGAACTTGCTGAGAAGGTCGAAGTGGCCCACGATGTCCGCCCTCCAGCCCTGGGCTATGGCCTGGTACTGGGCGAAATACGCCTCCATCATGGCCTTTTCGTCCCCGTGAAAATAGGTCTCCAGCGTCCTTCTGGTACTCTCGCCGCTCTCGTCGATGGTGGGCGTCCAGCCCTCCAGGGCAATATGGTGCAGGGAGCCGATGACATAGTCAAAGCCCGACGTGTCCTGGACGGAGAGACCGTCCATCTCTATGCCGCTGTAGACCGCAAGCCGCCCGGCGAAGGCGGCCCTGGTCTCCTTCACGGCGGCGAGATAAGCGGAGAGAGTCTCCGCCGTCAGGCTCCAGTCGTTTTCATAGGGGAGGATGGAGTGGCAGGAAAACCCAAGACTGGCAAACCCCGCGTCCAGGGCGGCCTGGGCCATCTCCATGGGGGTGTTCTGCCCGTCGTCAAAGACGGTATGGGTGTGAAGATTCTGGCGGCCCATTACTTCATCTTTTCCTGCTTGACCTTGTGGTCGATGACGTGCCGGGAGGCAAGCTCCGCCGTCACATCGTCCAGGGAAATGCCCATCTGCACCATCAGCACCATGGCGTGATAGGCGAGGTCTGCCAGCTCATAAACGGTGTTTTCCTTGTCGTTGTCCTTGGCGGCAATGACCACCTCCGTGGCCTCCTCCCCTATCTTTTTGAGAATCTTGTCCGTCCCCTTCTCAAAGAGATAGGAGGTATAGGAGTTGGGGGGCGGGTTGTCCTTCCGACCCTGCAAAAGGGCCATCAGGCCCTCATAGGAAAAGGCCGGGGCGGTCTCGCCGGTATACACAAGGTCGTTAAAGCAGCTATCCGTCCCCAGATGGCAGGCGGGGCCGTCCTTCACCACCTCCACCACCAGGGCGTCCCGGTCACAGTCGGCGGTGATGGACACGATATGCTGATAGTTGCCGCTGGTCTCGCCCTTGAGCCAAAGCTCCTGGCGGCTGCGGCTGAAAAAGCAGGTCATGTCCTTTTCCATGGAAATTTCCAGGCTCTCCCGGCTCATATAGGCCAGGGTCAGCACCTTTTTCGTCTGGGAATCAATGACGATGGCGGGGATAAGCCCCCGGTGGTCAAAGGTCAGTTCGTCTATATTAAGCATGGTTCTCTCTCCTTACCAAAATTCCGTTTTCTGCCAGGGTATCCTTCAAATCCGGGATGGTCAGCTCCCCGAAGTGGAATATCCCCGCGGCCAGCCCCGCGTCCACCTTGGGAAGCGTTTTGAACAGCGTCACAAAATCCTCCGCGCACCCGGCCCCGCCGGAGGCGATCACCGGCACGCTCACGGCCTGGCACACGGCGTCCAGCATTTCCAGGTCGAAGCCGCCCTTCACGCCGTCCGTGTCGATGGAGTTTAGGACGATCTCGCCCGCGCCCAGGGCCACGCCCCGCTTGATCCATTCTATCGCGTCAAGGCCCGTGTCGTCCCGGCCCCCGCGGGCAAAGACCCGGAAGCCGCCGTCCAGGCGCTTCGCGTCCACGGACAGCACAACGCACTGGCTGCCGTACCGCTGGGCGGCGTCATGGATGAGCTGGGGATTTTTGATGGCCCCGGAGTTCACGCTGACCTTGTCCGCCCCGCATTTCAGCACCCGGTCGAAATCGGCCACGGTGTTGATGCCGCCGCCCACGGTCAGGGGAATGAATACCGTGGAGGCCGTCTGGCGCAGGATGTCCGTGAACAGGGCGCGGCCCTCGGCGGAGGCGGTGATGTCGTAAAACACCAGTTCGTCCGCGCCGCTGCAGGAATAATATTCCGCGAGCTTCACTGGGTTCGACACGTCGGCCAGACCCAGGAAGTTCACGCCCTTGACCACCCGCCCGTCCTTTACGTCCAGGCAGGGGATAATGCGTTTTGTAATCATAATGCCACCTCGATTGCCTCCCGGAGCTTTACCGCCCCGGTGTAATAGGCCCGGCCCAGGATGGCCCCGTGCAGGCCCATGTCCCGCAGGGCCTGAATGTCCTCAAGACTGGATACCCCGCCGCTGGCGATAATGTCCATGGAATACCGGGCGGAAAGCTCGCTGTAAAGCGCCCGGTTCGCGCCGCCCATGGCCCCGTCCTTGGATATGTCTGTGCAGATGAGGGTCTTGACCCCGATGGCATCCAGCCGCTGGCAGAACTCGTCACAGGTGACGGCGCTGGTCTCCAGCCAGCCCTTGATGGCCACATAGCCGTCCCGGCAGTCCGCCCCGGCGGCGATATGACTTCCGTATTTTTCCACCATCTCCCGGAAAAAATCCCAGTCCGTGATGGCGGCGGTGCCTAAAATCACCCGCTCCACTCCGGCGTCCAGATAGCGGCGGATGACGGCCTCGCTGCGGATGCCCCCGCCGATCTCGACCTTCAAATCTGTTCCGGCGGCGACGGCGGCCACGGTGTCGAAGTTGGGGGTGTCCCCGTCCCTGGCCCCGGCCAGGTCTACCATGTGGATGTATTCTGCCCCGGCGGCCTGGAAATCCTTGGCGACCGCAAGGGGGCTGTCGCTGTATACGGTCATTTGGGCGTAGTCCCCCCGCAGCAGGCGGACGGCCTTGCCCTCGTATAAATCAATGGCAGGTAAAATAATCATGGCGGCCCTCACATTTCGCAGAACGCCTGCAAAATCCGCAGGCCCACCGGGCCGCTCTTTTCCGGGTGGAACTGACAGCCCATGACGTTTTCCACGCCCACGGCGGCGGTCAGCTCCGGGCCGTATTCGGCGGTGGCCAGCACCGCGTCGCCGCAGTTGGCGCCATAGAAGCTGTGGACAAAATAGACGCAGTCGCCCTCCTGGATATGGCGGAACAGGGGGTGATCCTTCTGCCGCAGATGCAGCGCGTTCCAGCCGATGTGGGGAACCTTGTATCCCTCCGGGAGAATGGGGGACATATCCACCACGTCCCCGTGGATAAGCCCCAGACCCGGATGCTCCCCGAACTCAAAGCTCCTGTCCAGCAGAAGCTGCATACCCAGGCATATGCCCAGAATATATTTCCCGCTTTTGGCCTGGGCTTTCACTGTCTCGTCAAGCCCCGCGGCGCGGAGCTTTTCCGCCGCGTCCCCGAAGGCCCCTACGCCGGGGAGAATCAGCTTCTCCGCCCGCTGTATCTCGCCCGCATCCCCGGTGACGACGGCCTCTGCCCCGATGGCGGCCAGGGAGTGCCGGAGGGAAAAGAGGTTTCCTACCCCGTAGTCGATAATGGCAATCATCACAGCACCCCCTTGGTGGAGGGAATGGCGTCCGGCCTTGCCTCGTCCAGACTGACGGCCTCGCGAAGCGCCCGGCCAAAGCCCTTGAAGGCCGCCTCGATGATGTGATGGGTGTTCGTCCCGTCAAGCTGCCTTATGTGGAGCGTGACCCCGGCGGTGCGGGTGAAGGAGGTGAAAAACTCCTCCGTAAGCTCGGTGTCAAAATCCCCGACCCGCTGGGCGGGCAGGGCCATCTGATACCGCAGGCAGCTCCGCCCGGATATGTCCACGGCGCAGAGAACCAGGGCCTCGTCCATAGGCAGCAATATGCTCCCATACCGGCGGATGCCGCGCTTGTCTCCTATGGCCTGGGAAAAGGCCGTCCCCAGGGCGATGGCGATGTCCTCCGTGGTGTGGTGGCCGTCCACCTGAATGTCTCCCTTGCAGGAGACGGAGAGGTCAAACTGTCCGTGGCTGGCGAACAGGGTCAGCATATGGTCTAAAAAGCCAATGCCGGTGCTAATCTGCGCCTCGCCCGTTCCGTCCAGGCACAGGCCCAGAGTGATGTCGGTCTCGGCGGTCTTGCGGTCAATGACGGCGTTTCGCATGGGTCAAAGTCCCCTTTCCTTCAAAATGGCCCGCACAGCGTCCAGAAAGGCGTCCATCTGCGGGCGGGAGCCGATGGTGACGCGGATGAAATTGCTTATCCGCGCCTGGTCAAAGTGGCGCACTAGGACGCCCCGCTCCTTCAGCGCCTGATACAGCGCCCCGCCGGGGATGGCCGGGCTTTGGGTGAAGATGAAGTTCGCGAGAGACGGCAGCGTCTCGAAGCCCAGAGCGGCGAGGGCCTGCGTGGTGTAGGCCCGGTTTTCCGCAATCGTCTCGCAGTTTTTCTGATAGTAGTCCCGGCTTTCGATGGCGGCGACGCCCGCGGCCTGGGTCATGCGGTTGACGTTATAGGGGTTCACGGAGTATTTCACCGTGTTCAAATCCTGGATAAGGGCGGGATTTCCCAGTCCGAAGCCCAGCCGCGCCCCTGCCAGGGAGCGGGATTTGGAGAAGGTCTGCGTCACAAGAAGATTTTCATATTTCCCCAGCAGCGGGATGCAGCTCTCGCCCCCGAAATCCACATACGCCTCGTCAATGATAACGACGCTGTCCGGGTTCGTGCGGACGATCTCCTCGATCTGGCCGACGGAAAGGGCCATGCCCGTGGGGGCGTTGGGGTTCGGGATGACGATGTTTTCCCCCAGTCCGCAGTAATCCGCCGGGTCGATGGAAAAATCCTCCCGCAGGGGGATAATATGGGCCGGAACATGGTTCACATTCGCGTAGACGGGATAGAAGCCATAGGTCACATCCGGGAACGCGAAGGGGTGGCGCTCGTCCCCGAAGGCCATGAAGGAGAAGTATAAAATCTCATCCGAGCCGTTCACCGGCAGAATGTTCTCCGGCGCGAGGCCGTAAAGCCGCGCGGCGGACTTGCAAAGCTCCGTGCAGGCCGGGTCGCAGTAGAGATTCAACTGCTCCGCCTCCTGGGCGGCGGCGGAAACCACGGCGGGCGCGGGAGGGAAGGGGGACTCGTTGGTGTTCAGCTTCACATATTGGGCGTCCCTGGGCTGCTCCCCCGGCGTATAGGCTTGCAGGGAGGCGTATTTTTCACTAAAAAAGCGGCTCATGGTCAGACCTCCTCAAATCGAATCAGGGCAGAGCGGGCGTGGGCTTCCAGCCCTTCTTTTCTGGCGAAGCGGGCGATGTCGTCCTTCACCGCGGCCAGGGCCTCACGGGTGTAATAGGTGTACTGGGTGCGTTTTATGAAATCCGCGACGCCCAGCGGGCTTGAAAACCTTGCCGCGCCGCAGGTGGGCAGCGTGTGGTTCGGCCCGGCCAGATAATCCCCCAGCGCCTCCGGGCAGCTTTTGCCCAGAAACACGCTCCCGGCGTTTCGCACCAGGTCGAGATAGGGGAGCGGGTCGTCCATGCAAAGCTCCAAATGCTCCGGGGCCAGGGCGTTTGCCGCCTCCACGGCGGAGGGCAGGTCGTCCGTTACGATAATTTTTCCATTCTTTTCCAGAGACTCCCCCGCAATATCCTTCCTTGGCAGGAGGGCGAGCTGGCGGGAAAGCTCCTTTTCCACGGCCTCCGCCAGCGCCATGCTGTCCGTTATCAGCACGGCGGAGGCCAGCACGTCATGCTCCGCCTGGCTGAGAAGGTCGGCGGCGATATACGCGGGGTCGCAGGTTTCGTCCGCCACTACCAGAATCTCGCTGGGCCCGGCAATCATGTCGATGTCCACGAGACCGAACACCTGGCGCTTTGCCTCCGCCACAAAAGCGCTGCCGGGGCCGACGATCTTGTCCACTTTCGGAACGGACTGCGTGCCATAGGCCAGCGCCGCGACGCCCTGCGCCCCGCCGGTGCGGAAAATGCGGTCAACCCCGGCGATTTTTGCGGCGGCCAGGATCGCGTTCGGCTGGCGTCCGTCCGCCCCCGGTGGCGAGACCATAACAAGCTCGCGACACCCCGCGATTTTCGCCGGGATAGCGGTCATCAGCACGGTGGAGGGATAGGCGGCGGTGCGTCCGGGAACGCACAGGCCGACCTTTTCAATGGGCGTTATCTTCACGCCCATGAAAGACCCGTTCGGCCCCGCCATGCGAAAGCCCTGCTCCATCTGCTTTTCGTGGAAGGCGCGGATGTTGGCGGCGGCGGTCTCCAGGGTTTTGATAAAGGCGGGGTCGGTGCTTTCATAGGCCCGGTCGATTTCTTCCTGGGATACCTCCAGGCTTTCCATGTGCGCGCCGTCGAACCGGCGGGCGTAGTCAAAGAGCGCCTCGTCCCCGCGGTTGGCCACATCGTCGATGATCTCCCGCACCGTGTCGCTGACGCCGGAGGTCTCTATCGTGCGGATGAGAAGCGCAGAAAGGGGGATCTCCCCATAGCGGTATATTTTCATGTCGTCTCCTCCCTGTCCCGCACCAGGGCGGCGACCCTTGTGCATAGGGCGTTTATCTCGTCCCCTACAAATTTATACCGTGCCTTGTTTGCGATAAGCCGGGCGCTGATGGGGGCGATGGTCTCCAGGGGCAGAAGGCCGTTTTCCTCCAGCGTCTTGCCCGTCTCCACAATGTCCACGATCACGTCCGAGAGACCCACGATGGGGGCCAGCTCTATGGAACCGTTTAATTTAATAATGTCAATCTGGCGGCTCTGGGCGCTGTAATGGCGGCGGGCGATGTTGGGGAACTTCGTCGCCACCCGCAGCGTGCGGGCGTAATCGTCCCGGAAATCCGCCGGGCCGGCGACGCACATCCGGCACCGGCCCATGTGCAGGTCGAGCAGCTCGTATACGTCGGGGGCGTATTCCAGCAGAATGTCCTTTCCGGCCACGCCGATGTCCGCCGCGCCGCGCTCCACATAGATGGGAACGTCCATGGGCTTTGCCCAGAAGTAGCGCACCCCGGCCCTTTCGTTTTCAAAGATAAGCCGCCGGTTCGGCTCCAGCAGGGCGGGGCAGTCGTACCCCGCAGCCTCGAATATATCATATACCTTCTCGCCCAGCCGTCCCTTTGGCAGGGCAATGTTCAGCATCTGTCCCATGATTATTATACCTCCCTGCCGTCCGGGCCTATGCGCCGCTTATAGGTGAGGCCACATTCTCCCGCCGGCTGCACGCGGAAGGTCTCGCCATCGGCCTCCAGTGCCTTCGCCATGGCCGCCACGGCGGCGGGGTCGTCCTCCGGCGCATAGACGAGAAGGGTGTCCACGTCGTAGGGCGCGGGGCTTGTCAGAAGCCTCTCCAGCTCGTTTAGGTATACGGCAAAGCCAATCGCTCCGCCGGTCTTTCCCATGCGGTGCAGAAGGCTGTCATACCGCCCGCCGGAGAGTACGCCGACGGAGACCCCGTCCACGAATCCCCGGAACGTCAGGCCGTTATAGTAGTCCATGTCGTTTACCACGGAGAGGTCGAGGTTTATGTGATACGTTCCGAACCCGGCGAGGATTTTCCCCAGCGCCTCCAGCTCCTCCGCTGCCTGGCGGCTGGCGGGGGGCAGCGGCAGGGCCATGAGCTTCGGCAGCGCCTGCCCGATGGGGCCGGCCAGCCAGGTGAGCTTCCGCAGCAGCCGCTGCGTGTCGCGGGAAAGGCCAAGCGCCGCGCCGGTATCCTCCAGCGCGGGGAGATTTTTCTCTCCCATGGCGGCCAGCAGTGCCGCCCGCCCCTCCTGCGGAATGTCCAGCGAGGCGAGAAGCCCCCGCAAAATGCCCATGTGCGACAGGTCGAGTACATAGCTTGGGCTGACGGCCTCCAGGCTCCGCGCCGCCAGCATCAGCACCTCGGCCATGGCGTAATCGTCCACCGCGCCGATGCACTCAAGCCCCGTCTGCATGATCTCCTGGAAGCCCATGCCGTTTCGCGGCACGCGGTAGACGCTCTCGCGGTAAAACACCTTCTGCGGCCCCTGGCCCTCCCGGCTGTTTTTGATGATGGAGAGAGTAATGTCCGGCTTGAGCGCCATCAGGCGGCCATTGGTGTCGCTGAAGGTGAGGATCTGTTCGCTTTCCAGAAAATTCCGATTCTGGGCGTAGAGGTCGTATTCCTCAAACTTGCTCATGCGGTACTGCCGGTATCCATAGCGCTGGTAAAGCGCGCAAAGCGTGGCGGAGAGCCGATCCTCCGGCCTTGTGGTAGTCGTCATTGACCGTCCTCCTTGTCTGCGTTCAGGCGCTCCAGCACGAGCTGATAGCCGCCCGCGCCGTATTCCAGGCAGCGCTTCACCCGGCTGATGGTAGCGGAGCTTGCGCCCGTCTCCTGGATGGTCTGCTGATAGGAGCGGCCCCCGGCCAGCATTTCGGCCACGGCAAGCCGCTGGGAGATGGACTGGATCTCCCGCACGGTGCATAAGTCCTCAAAATATTGATAGCACTCCTCCACGCTTTGCAGGGCGAGGATGGAGCGGAAAAGCTGGTCTGTCTCCTGGGTCTGTGGCAGAGACATAGTACAAATACCTCCTGGATGTCAAATCATCTCGCTATCATACTATCACGCTAAAGGAATGAAGTCAACCGCGGAACGCTTATGCTCCTGCCAAAATTGATGGCCGGAACAGCCGTTTTTTCGTGGATTCCGCACAAGGGCGGGCGTTTTGCTTTTGACATTCTCATAACCATATGGTATCATGGATAAACAATCTTTATAAAGAAACGGAGGAACGAGTATGAAGTTCAAGAAAGTCCTGTCGCTGGCCCTGGTGCTGGCCATGGCCCTCTCCCTTGGCGCTGTGGGCGCGTTTGCCTCGGAAGAGGCGACGGAGGATCTGGGCGGCGGCCTGGGCACGGAGCTTATCGAGGCCGGCGTGGACGTGAGCAGCGATACTTCCGACGAGGCCACCGAGGAGCCAAAGGACATCGTGGTCATCGAGGAAAGCTGCGAGCTGGAGGAGCTGACCGTGGGCGAGAATGAGGAGCTGCGCGGCCCCAACGGGGAGCTTGTCACCATGACCATCGACGGCGTGCAGACGGACATCGTCTCCGGCGAGAGCTACACCGGCAACATCGTCCTCACCCTGACGGACGAGGCGTACCTCAGCGGCCCCAACATGGGTTCCACCTACACCTATGAGCAGCGGGCGGCCCTCTATTATTATAATGGGGAGAAGGTGGATTCCCTCTCCGTGGATGCCGCCGTGGTGGACAACACCATCACCTCCGAGGGAACCAACTTCAACGGCATTATGATTACCGGCGACGACGGCTCAGAGATTGACGTTTCCGACTATGAGATCAACCTCACCGGCTGGGGCGAGAACGATATGGGCGGCGTGGGCGCCGGTCTCTATGTCGTCGGCTCCGACCTGACGGCCAACATCTCCGACGTGACCATCCGCACCTACGGGGCCACCCGCACGGCGGTATTCACCGGCGGGGACAACGTGGTGAATCTGGATAACGTCCAGGTCTACACCTATTCCGGCGATCTGCCGGAGGGTACCAGCGACCTGAACAACATGGAGGTTCCCTGGATGCTCGGCCTTATCGGCGACTGCCGGGCCACCAACGCCTTGGGCGGCACCGCGACCACCTGGACAAATTCCGTCATTGTGGCCTATGACTGGGGCGCGCTGTCCACCGACTCCATCGGCTCCTCCTATGACGCAGGCACCCAGGTGGATGGGGGCCATGTGGAGCTGACCACCTATAACACCTATGTAGCCACCCTGTATTCCGGCTATGGCGCGTATGCCGACGGCGGCGCCCTTGACCGCTTCTATGACAGCGCCCTGGACGTGGCGGACACCGCTGTGATTATGACCGGCACCGGCGAGGCCACCTTTGACGGCACCTATGTGAATGCCGGGGCCAACGCCGTCATGGTTCATTCCGGCGGCGGCGGCACTATCAACGCCATCAATTCCGAGTTCCATGTAAACGGGGTGGCGTTCCTTATTAAGGACTCCATGATGACCGTGAACATTGAAAACTCCACTGTGGCCTTCGACGGCACGGCGGAATTTGACCCGGAGCTGGCGGCCAGCTACGGTGTGGACGTGGACGACGAGATTTTCGACTATGAGACCTACGACCGGGCGCTGTATAACCAGACCAATATCACCGCCATCGTGAAGGTGCAGCACAACGCGGACGCCGGTTCCGGCTCCGACGATGAGCAACAGGCCGTGGTTGTGAACGTGACCGACTCTGTGCTGGAGGGCGATTTCCTGAACACCTGCGCGGACGTGCTTTCCGTGACCACCACCATGATGGGTAGCGAGGTGACGAAGGAGCGGCCCTCCCGGAGCCTTGAGGTCTATGTCACCGACTCTGAGATTACCGGCGCTGTCTCCCTGGGCCAGGACACCTGGGACAGCAACATCCTGACCACCATCTCCGGCGGGGAGAACGAGTTCCAGTATGCCGCCTCCACGGAGCTGGGCTTCTACACCGACGGGGAGCATGGCCTGGAGCTGACCCTGACCGGCTCTGTCTGGAACGTGACCGAGACCAGCTATCTGACCAAGCTGGTCATTGACGAGGCTTCTGTGGTAAACGGCACCATGACTGTGGACGGCGTGGAGACCGAGATTGCCGCCGGAACCTACGAGGGCGAGATCGTGGTATCCCCCGCGGAGGCCGCCTCCGGCGAGGCCAGCGCCGAGACCGGCGCGGACAGCGTGGAAGCCGCCTATGTGGAATATCTCCACGAGTGGCTTCAGGCGGAGGACGCGGTGAACGAGACCATGACCGAGGATGTTGTGGAAAATGAGTTCATGCCCCTCATCGAGGCGGGCGACTACTACACCTTCCCGGCGGAAATGCTCTGGGGCGATATGCTGGAAACCGGCAACCCCATGACCTTTGAGGAATTTGCCGCGCAGTATTAATCTGTATATGAACAAAAAGGGGGGCTGTCTCGAAAGGGACAGCCCTCTTGTTTTATACGCCTGTTCCGTCAAAGGCGGGAGTATATGCTTCTTCCGCACTGTCAAGCTCCTGGGTATAGCCCTCCAGAAGACCCAGGGCGGTCATGTAATCGACGGCGCGGGCGTATTCCTCCGGGGTCAGGGGGCGGTCGGGGCCGCCGCGATGGTTTGGCGTGTACTGCCCCATCAGGCTGACCAGTACGTCGCCGGGGCGGAAGGTCTCCCGGATCCAGTCCAGAACGCCGAAGGTGTTGTTTAAATACCCCGGCAGGACAAGGTGCCGTATCATCACGCCCCGAACCAGCATACCATCCTTGTCCAATTCGTATGGCCCGGTCTGGCGGAACATCTCCTGTATGGCGGCGCTGGCCACAGCGGGATAATCCGGGGCGGCGGAGAGCTGCCTCGCTAGGGCCGCGTCCGAATACTTCATGTCCGGCAGATACACCTGCACTTTTCCCTCCAGCGTCCGAAGGGTCTGCACAGTCTCGTAGCCCGCGCTGTTCCATACCACCGGCAGGGGAGGAGAAGGATTCAGCGCTTCTGCAATGGCGGGGGTGAAGTGGGCGCCGGTGACAAGGTTCAGGTTGTGTACACCCTGGGCCTCCAGGCGGCGGAAAATATCCCGCAGATGGGGGACTGTCACCTCCTGTCCCCGGCCTTGGGCGCTGATTTCATAGTTCTGGCAGAACACGCACCGCAGGTTGCACCCGGAGAAGAACACACAGCCGCTGCCCCGCTCCCCGCTGATGCATGGCTCCTCCCAATAATGGGGGGCGGCCCGCGCAACGACAGGGTTCTGCCCCATGGCGCAAAAGCCCAGATGTCCCTTTTCCCGCTCCACTCCGCACGTGCGCGGGCATATTGTACAGGTCATATGGCGGTGAACCTCCACAACCGGGCCTGATCCTCCGGGGAGGCGTAACCAATGCCAACCCGGGGCGAGGCGGTGATTTGCGGCGCGAAGCCATCCGATTCCAGGGTCAGCTCGTCCCCCAGTGGTTTGCCGTTAAGACTGCCGTCTATGGCCAGCCGCTTTGTCACCCGTCCGGGGCCGAAAACATCGTCTACGCCCCGAATCAGCACCGCCTGGGGCATATCCTCCGGGCCGGTGACAAGATTCAGCATCCAGTGGATGCCATAGCAAAGATACACATAAATGGTTCCCGCCGGGCGGTACAGAATTTCTGTTCGCTTCGTTCGGCCCTTGTGGGCGTGGCAGGCGGTGTCTGCCTCGCCGAAATACGCCTCTGTCTCCGTGATCCGCACTCGCAGGATTTGCCCGTCCGGCAGGCGGCGCAGGAGTATCTGTCCTACCAGCTCTCTGGCCGCCTCCGGGGCGTTTTTATCCAAGGTATTCATAGGTATACCCCTCCCCGGATTCGGTAAAGCAGTTCGTCAGCCCGGCGGTGACGATGACGCGGTTGTCCTTTGTGATGATGACAAGCTCCACGTCGTCATGGCTCTCCGCGTAGTCCAGCGCCCCCTCGCTTCCCAGAACGAAAAGAGCGGTGGACAGGGCGTCGGCCCTTGTCCCGTCGCTCGTGACAACCGTCATGGACAGCAGGTCGTTGTCCACAGGACAGCCGGTCTCCGGGTTCAGAATGTGAATATAGGTCACGCCGTCCTCCTCAAAATACCGCTGATAGCCGCCGGAGGTGACAACCGCCGCCTGGCCGATGGACAGCAGCCCCACATAGGAGCCGGTGTCGTTGGGGTCAATGACGGCCACCGTCCATTGGGAGCCGTCCGGCTTGGTGTCTCCCAGGGTCTGCACGTTGCCCCCCAGGGAGACGATGGCGCTTTCCACTCCGGCCTCCGCCATAATATCCAGAATTTTTTGGGCGGTATAGCCCTTGGCCGCCGCCCCAAAGGATACCTCCATCCCCGCCGGAAGGGTGATGGTGGTGTTCTCTTCGTCCAGGGAGATGGACGCAGTGTCCATCTGGGCCAGAAGCGCGTCAAGCTCTGTCTGGGACGGCACCCGGTAGTCCCCGGAGATAAAGCCCCAGGCTTTGATAACCGGGTACAGGCCAGGATCGAGCGCTCCGCCGGTCTCCTGGAAAACGGACAGAACAGTTGACATAATGCTGAAACAATCCTCCGATACGGCCACTGCCGCACCGGCGTTTTGGTTCAGGGCGTAGACAGACCCGCCCTCCGCCTCCGGGTCAAGGTCGGACTCCAGGGACAAAATGGCCTCCTCCGCTTCCTCCAGGGCTTCCTCAGCATTTTCGCCGTAGGCGGTGAGAATCATCACCGTGTCCATGGCGTAGACCTGCTTTTGATATTTCTCATCGCTTGAAGCGGAACTCTCGGTTGCTGCGGCGGCACAGGAGTTTGACATAATTACAATAAGAATCGCCAGCAGCAGCGGCGTCAGCTTTTTACAGTGCATCCTTATGCTCCTCGTAGAACTGCCAGTAGTCGGCCAGCATATATTTCAGTACCTTCGGGGTGTCCAGGTGATAGGGACACCGGGAGCGGCACCGGCCACAGTCTACGCAGTCGTTTATCTTGTTCATTTTTTCCTGCCACTCCGGGGTGAAGTAGGGCTGCCACGGACTGCGGCGGATGAGCATATCCATCCGGGCGCAGTTGCGGATCTCAATGCCCTGGGGGCAGGGCATACAGTAGCCGCAGCTCCGGCAGAACTGGCCGGAAAGGGCCTTTCGGTCGGCGTCTATGACGGCCTGGGCCGCTTCGTCCAGGGGCGGCTCCTCCGCGGACAGGGCCAGCCACTGCTCCAGCTCGTCCATGGTCTGAATCCCGTAGATGGGAACCACCCCGGCCTGCTGGGACATGAAGGCGTATACGGCTCTGGCGTTGGTGAGCAGGCCCCCCGCCAGGGCCTTCATGGCGATAAAGCCCATGTTCTTCTCCCGGCAGCGCTGGACAAGCTGAAATTCCTCCGGGCTGGATAGATAGCTGAAGGGGTACTGCATGGTCTCGAATTTGCCGGACTCTACCATCTCCATGGCGAAGCGCAGGCTGTGGCTTGTGGCTCCAATGTGGCGGATATAGCCCCGGCGCTTTGCCTCCAGCGCCGCCTCATACGGGCCGTTCAGCTCGTCCCAGCCGGAGACCTGGTGGAACTGGAACAGGTCGATGTAATCTGTCCGCATCCGCTCCAGGGAGAGCTGTATGTGTTGGAGGGTGGTATCGTAATCTCTGGCCATGCTCTTGGTGGAGATAACGATATTCTCCCGCACATCCCCCAGGGCCGCGCCGATTTTTTCCTCCGAGTCCGTATACATATTCGCGGTGTCGAAGAAGCGGATGCCGCCCTCATAGGCCCGCCGAAGGATGCGGACAGCCTCGTCCCGCTCCCGCCGCTGGATGGGCAGCGCCCCGAAGGCCGGCTTTGTCACCAGAAGATTTGTCTGTCCCAAAAGCATGGTTTCCATGAATAATCACCTCGAAAAAAAGTATATCACAAACCTCTTGCTATTCCAAGTGAAATGCGTTATAATAATCAAGCTGAAAATTTCAGAAGCGGTATGCGGCTGTAGCTCAGCTGGATAGAGCGTTGGCCTCCGGAGCCAAAGGTCGTGGGTTCGAATCCCGTCAGCCGTACCAAAATCGGGAATCGTTGAAACATCACGGTTCCCGGTTTTTTTATATATCAACGGTTTGAGGATACCATCAGCGAAGCAGAGAAAACGATAGACAGCGCCGATGAAACGCTTGATCTGTTTATCGACAAAAAAGCCATCCCCGGCGAAAAACCACCGGGGACAGTCCAAGAGAAGAAAATCAGAAAGATTTAAGTGATATTCAGTTTCGCTTTCAAGGCTTCCTGTAACACACCGGAGAAGTTGACCCCACTGCGTTCGGCCATGTCGTTCAGCCAACTGGGAATTGACAGCGTTTTCTTGACGGCCCGGTTGTCGTAGAATCTGCGATATTCAATGGTGTCACAGGAAACCAGCGTTACAAACTCATTATCGCCATGGGGAACGTCATTGATTGCACTGGGTGTTGGAATTTCCAGTCCGTCCTGTTCCATGCCGTAGAGGGTCAGACAAAGCACATCGCTGGCAGCCTCCAGGCCATCGGTCAAATCCTCTCCCTGAGTGTAGCAGCTTTCTAAATCCGGAAAATTGATGGAATAGCCTTCGTTTTCCTGGGTGAATACGGCGGGATAAATATATTTTGCCATCTCAATATCCTCCTTTTGGGTATTGGGGGAGTGGGGACTTATTTCAGCCCTGCGTCCCTCTTAATTGATTTTAACGTCCCTTCTGCGACTTCCTCTTGCTTGTGTCGTCCAACCGGGAATTGCTTTCCCGTGAGTGGACTGTACCAATTGTATGCCGCTTTCCTTCTCGGACGATCTCGCAGTTAAGTTCTCGTAGCATCTTTTCAAGTTCGCCGTATCTCATATCCTACCCCTCCCGATAATCATATTATCGGCACGTATTAACACGTATGTCAAGTAATCTTACGTAATTTTACGTAATTTTTAAAAAGCGGTCCCCGGCACTACAAGTACCAGGGATGGTCAACGAACAAGAGAAGCCCACACAAAAAGATGAGTTAGATAGAGTAGAGTATAGAAAATAATACATAACATAGAAGTGGGGGAAACGAATGTGGATGTAGATAGTTTTATGATTTGGTCGTTCGTAATTATTGTGATTGGAGGCATAATTGCGGGAATTGTTCTTGGCGTGAAAAGTGTGCGGGATCAAGAACGCCAAAGGCAGGCGCGGATAGCGGCGCAAAGGGCCGCTCGGCGCACAGGGATCGAACAAGCCGAACGGTTAGAGCAGGAGATGAAGGACACGATTCGCCAGGAGGTTGACGAGTACCTCGAAACACTCGATATAATGGATGATGACCTGTGATGCCCGCTCTGTGAGAGCGTGACGTGCCTTTGATTATCACAGCTTGCGCCATACACACGCCACATTGCCGATTGAATCCGGCGCAAATGCGAAGAATGTTCAGGCAGGGCCTGGACATACCAACATCAAAACCACCTTGCAGATATGTGTGCATGATACTGAAAAGATGGGGGAGCAGTCAGTTGAACTGTTTGAACGGATTAGCAGCAGAAAACACGCCTGAACCTCCACTTCAAGCCAAAAAGAGGACTGAAACCGCAAAAGTTTAGCGTGTTCAGCCCTCTTTTTCTGATCAGCAGCTTTTTTCAAAATTAGGGTGGCAAATGGGTGGCAGCACCACCTTTTTCAGCGCCTTGTACCCCTTGAAAAGCCTTATTTTTCAAGGCTTAAGGAACAAATTGTCTCCACATGGTGCGTTCTGGGGAACATATCCACGGCGCGGCATTTTTCTGCGGCGTAGCCCATTTTGGTCATTTGATTCAGGTCGCGGGATAGGGTGGCGGGGTCGCAGGAAACATAGATGATGCGTTCCGGGGCCATGGAGACGATAGCGTCCAGCACCTGCCTGTCCATACCTTTACGGGGAGGGTCGGTTATAATCACGTCGGGGTGCAGGCCGTTGGCGGCCAGCCTTTGGGCCACGTCCTTTGCGTCGCCGCAGAGATATTCCGCATTTTTCACGCCGTTTTTCGCGGCGTTTCTTTTTGCATTTTCGATGGCGGAGGGGACGATGTCGCTGCCGATAAGCCTGGCGGCGTCCCGTGCGATGGAAAGGCCGATGGTTCCGGCCCCGCAGTATAGATCCAGCACCGTCTTGCCCGTCGGCTCCGCGTATTCCCCGGCCAGGGAATACAGCGCCTCCGCCTGTCGTGTGTTGACCTGGAAAAAGGTCAGGGGCGACAGCTCGAACACTGCGCCGCACAGAGTTTCCTCCACAGTGTCCCGGCCCCACAGAAGGCGGATGGATCCGTCCAGCACGGTGTTGCCTCTGGCGCGGTTTTCGCAAAGCAGTACGCCGGTCAGCTCCGGGCAGGCCGCCCGGAGAGCGTCCACGGCGCTCTCCGGCAGGGGCCTGGCGGAAACGATGCAGGCGGCGAAGTCCCTGACTGTGCGGCGCAGAAACAGGTGGCGCACAGCTCCGTCCCCGGTGCGCTCGTCATAAACGGGGATGTCGTTTCCCTTCATCCACTGGAGCAGGGCGTCGGCGGCCTGGTCAAAGCAGGGCGGCTGCAAATAGCACCGCTGGGCCGGTATCACCTCATGACTGCGGGCACGGTAAAAGCCGCAGACCGGGCCGGGCGCGAAATTATAGATAGCCTTGTTCCGATAGCCCTCCTGCTGCGGTGCGCCAAGGATACCGTCTGCCTGAAGGGGCAGACTGCCAATGCGCCGAAGAGCGTTGTTGACCCGTTCCAGCTTGAATTGCAGCTCCTGGTCATAGGTCATATGCATGGCGGCGCAGCCTCCGCATTTGCCGAAGGCGGGGCATATCGGTTCCGTCCTGGCGGGGGAGGGACGAAGCAGCGCCTCCCCCCGGCCCCATACCGCTGTACGCGTGACCTTTACAATTCGAACCCGCCACAGCTCCTCCGGGAGCGCGCCGGGAACGAACACCGCCCGTCCCTCAATGTGACAGACGCCGGCCCCCTGAGAGGTGAAGCCGGTGATTTGCGCCTCATATATGTCGTTTTTGGTTAACTCATTCATCATACGCCCAATTTTATCACATATCCGGGAAAAATCTACCGCCTTTCCTGCAAAAAGGGAAAAAGAGGTAGGATTATCCTGACAAAGACTATTGCATATAAAAGAAAACTATGCTATACTATTTGTAACTTTTGTTACTTTTATAAGGACGTGTGCGTAATGAAACGAGCGATTTGCGTGGGATTATGTCTTGTGCTGCTGATAGCGATGATGGCGATACCTGTCCTGGCGATCGATGCGCCGCTGCCTGTTTCTGTGGAGGAAACAGAGGCGGATACTGCGGATTCCTCTGCGGACGATGAAAGCGAAGCGGAGGAAGAGGAAGCCGCGGAGACCGACGGCGAGGCGGATACTGCGGAGGAGCAGGAGGAGGCCGATACCGATGATATTATGTCAGAGGATCCCCAGTATTGGGTAACAAACCATGCGGATCCCTATGCCTCTTCCTTCAGTCTGCTGGCGTCCAGCGGTGCGTCCCACGATGACTTCACTACCCGTGCGCTGAAGGATGAGACGCTTTATCTTGGTATAGACGTGTCCGTTTTCCAGGGGACGATCGACTGGGAGGCGGTAGCGGCGGACGGCATCCAGTTTGTCATCATTCGCGGCGCATACAGAGGCGTCAGCACCGGCGAATTGAATGAGGATACCAGCTTTGAGACCAATATCACCGGGGCGCTGGCCGCCGGGCTGGAGGTCGGCGTATACATATATTCTCAGGCCATCACCGAGGAGGAGGGCAAAGCCGAGGCGCAATACCTGATCGACCTTGTGTCGGATTATGACATTACCCTTCCCCTGGTTATCGATTATGAATATTATTCCGGCAGCAGCGGCCTTGGCGGTCGTCTTTATGAGGCGGATTTGAGCAGGCAGGAGGCTACGGATATTTGCAATGCCTTCTGCGACGTGGTGGAATCGGCAGGCTATGAAAGCATGGTTTATGCCAATGCCTCCATGCTCAACAGCAATCTCTATGCAGACGAGCTTGGACGGGTGTGGCTTGCTCATTACACCACGGAAACCAGCTATTCCGGGGATTATGAATACTGGCAGTGTTCCTCCTCCGGCGCGGTGGACGGCATTTCCACCCTGGTGGATCTGGATTTCTGGTTCAAGTCGAACAGCTCGTCCTCCTCTTCCGGGTCAGACAGCTCCGGCTCAGGCAGCTCCGGGACGGGAGATTCCAGCTCTGGCAGCACTGGGACGGAGGATTCCAGCTCTGGCAGCTCCGGGACGACCACCAGCAACCCGTTTACCGATGTGGATGAGGACGATTGGTATTACAGCGTCGTAATGGAGGCATATAACGGAGGCATCGTGAAGGGAGTTACCTCAACCACCTTCTGCCCTAATAACACGGCAACGCGCGCCCAGGTCATCACCATGATCTACCGCATGATGGGAGAGCCGGAAACCACCAGTACGACTGCCTTTACGGATCTGACGCAGGATTATTATATTGATGCGGTAACATGGGCGGAGGAAAACCAGGTCGTCCAGGGCGTCAGCGAAACATCCTTTGCGCCGAATAATTCCATCACCCGGCAGGATCTGGTGACGATGCTCTATCGCCTGGCTGGAAGTCCCTCGGTCAGCGGCAATCTGAGCGCCTACAGCGATGGAGACACCGTTCAGTCCTATGCCCAGAACGCAATGATTTGGGCGGTGGAGAAGGGAATTATCCAGGGCTACAGCGCGGACAGTACCCTGCGACCCGCCAACGCGGCGACCCGCGCGGAGGTATGCGCTATTTTGGTGCGGTATCTGGCGCTGTGAACAGACAATTTGGAAGACTTCCATTTTAAGGGAATTTAGAGTATAATAAAAAATTAAAAGCGAAGCATCAGAGCTTTTAAATCCGCCGCAGCGCGGCATAATAAAGAGAAATTCTTCGATGGAGAACCAATATGGACGAGCTTGAAAAAATCAAAAATATGACCCCGGAGGAGCAGCAGGCATATCTGGATCAGCTTCAGGCCTGCGAGCATGACTGCTCCACCTGCTCCCAGGAATGTGGGGCCAAGGTGAAAAAACCGGCCAAGGTTGTCATTGTTATCACCGGCGGCAAGGGCGGCACAGGCAAGAGCGTGGTGTCCGTTCTGCTGGCGAAGGCCCTTTTAAAACAGGGAATTTCCGTGGCCGTGCTGGACGCGGACGTGGCCTGTCCTGCGGTACCTGCGCTTTTAAGTATGAAGGAGCCGGTGCTGGGGGATATGCCGGAGCTGGCTCCCGTGCCGGGGCCTGCAGGCTTCGGTGTGGTGAGCATGGGGCTGATTTCTGAGGATCCGATGGAGCCGGTGCTGTGGCCGGGAAAGGACATGGCAAAGCTGGCCGTGTGGCTGCTGAAGGATACCAACTGGCCCGAAGACCTGGACGTGCTGCTGATCGATATGCCCTCCGGGGCGGGAGATATTCCTCTGGAATACTACACCACCATGCCTCTGGATTATGCTCTGGCGGTGGGAGAGCCGGGCGAGCTGTCCTCCGGCTCCCTGCGGCGGGCTATAAATCTGGCGGATATGCTCCGCGTACCCGTTATGGGCATTGTGGAAAATTTTGCCCAGGAGGACATGAATCTTCCCGCCTCCTGCGAGACTATCCCGGTGGTAGCCTCCATGTGCTATGACCCTGCTCTGTACCACGCCGCCAGCGAAGGAAAGCTGGGCGATTATGAGACGGACAGCCTGGATTATCTGGCGCGGGCCATCGGTGAGCTGAGGTAAGCTATGCGTAGAAACGGATTTGTGACGGGTCTTCTCTATGTGCTGATGGTCTTTCTGGCGGTGGGTCTGGCCGTGCTGATATTTTTCAATTACCAGGCAAACACGGAGCAGATGGCGGAAATCGCTGCGGCGGAGGCTGCCGCTGCGGTCACGCCCACGCCTGCGCCGACGGCAACCCCTGCGCCGACGGCAACCCCCAACCGCACGACGGAGACGATTACCCTGGCCTTTGCCGGGGATATTGTGGGTCAGGCCGGCTTGACCACAGACGCCGCCGAAACGGACGGCGACACCACGACCTATGACTACTCCGCAGAGCTGGCCGGTGTTACCGCCTCTCTGGAGGGGGCGGATCTGGCGGCCTGCACCCTGGTCGGCACTCTGTCCTCCGGCACGGAGTACGAGGGCTATCGGATGAATAAGGCCATGGCGGACGCCATCGTCGGCGCGGGCTTCTCTTTGGTAAATGCGGCCACGGATCACATCCTGGACGACGACCTGGAGGGCCTTTCCGAGACAGTTTCCCTTTTGAAGGATACGGGTATGGGCGTCGTCGGCGCTTACAGCAATGAGATCAGCACCGGCCTTTTGGTGGCCAGCGTTGGGGAGGTGCAGGTGGCCTTCCTCAGCTATACATACGGAACGGGAGGCGTTTCCGTGGTGGACAATAGCTGGTGCATAAACCTTTTGACCACGGACTACATGACCGATCAGGAGACGGTGGATTACGACCAGATCGACGCGGACATTGCCGCCGTGAAGGAGGCGGGAGCGGACATCGTGGTGTGCTTCCTGTATTGGTGGGATAATACCCAGTATTACACGGTTCCCCGCGACAACCAGACGGAAGTGGTGGACTACCTGTGCGAAAACGGGGTGGACATCATTATTGGAAGCGGCGTCAAGACCCCTCAGCCCATTGAGGTGCGTACAGTGGCGCGGGAGGACGGCAACGCCAACTGCGTTATATGCTATAGTCTGTCCAACCTGATGAGCTGCTTTAACGACAACTATACAAACCTGTCCGCCACGGCCCGCATTGAGATCAGCCGGGACGTAGACACCGGGGAGGTATGGGTCAGCGGCGTCAGCTATTATCCCCTGTTCATGCTGGACACGGATGATTACAGCGATTATACCGACCCGGAATATAAATACCGTCTTCTGGACGCATACAGCGCCATAGAGGACTATGAGTCCGGCGCTTCCGATGCGGTGTCGGAGGAAACCTATCAGGCCATTTTAACCGGCGTCAGCGACCTCCAGACCCTTCTGGGGGCGGATTATGACGTGGAAAACGGCGGCGTGACTCTGGATTTTCCCTATACGGTGGATGAATAGTCTATAGCAAACGCGCCAGTAAAAATGTATACCCTGCGGAAAAAAGACCGCACAGCGCCCGGCCCAGAAGGTGCCGGGCGCAGCTTATGTCCGTCCCGTCCAGCACGCCCAGGGTCTGGCAATGGACACTGATTCCGCCCCAGCCCAGCATGAAGGAGGCGGCGGCCAGCGCGCCGGGGGTGGGGGACAGCCCTGCCAGCGCCGAGACGCCGCTCCCCAGCTCCAGAAACCCAGTGACGACCGCCCGCGGCAGCGGCGGCAACAGAGCCAGGGGCGTCAGCAGATTTAAAAGAGCGGAAAACAGCACCACGTAGCCGCAAACGGTCATGGCGGAACCCACCGCCTTGGCCACCGCCGCCGGGAAGGCGGCGGAAAAAGAGCGCGGCTCTGGCAAATTTGGTGTGTCGATTGCGGACAACTCTGTCCTGCGGCCCCGAAGCAGGACGCCCACGGTGACGGCACCGAGAACATGAGCGATATAAAGCAGAATTCCCGCTCTGGGACTTTGGAAAACGCCCCCCGCCGCGCCGATGATAAAGGCAGGGCCGGAATTGTTGCAGAAGGCCAGAAGCCGTTCTCCCTCGCTTTTTGTCACCCGTTCGGAGCGGCGCAGATCCGCCACTACGGAGGCACCCAGGGGATAGCCCCCGGACAGCCCCAGGAAAAACGCCTGCGCTCCGGCAGGGGAGATGTGAAACAGCCCCTCCATGACCCCTCCGGCCATATGTCCCAAAAGCTCCGGCAACCCCATGGAGGCCAGGAGATTTGCCAGCACAAAAAAGGGCAGCAGGGAGGGAATAAGCGTGGCGGCGCATACGGAGAGACCCTGTCTTGCGCCCTCCGCCGCCTCGTCGCTGAAAAGAACCAACGCCCCGAACAGAACCAGAACAGCCAATACCGGCAGATGCTTAAAATAATGTTTCATGCTTTCAGTGTATGAATGTCCTGTCCTTTTTTGAACTTCACCCGCATAGATTTGTTTCGGGTGATGTTTTATGACAGAAAAGCTGTTTCAGCGGGTGATTCGGCGGTTGGATATACCTGCTGAGTCCATTTCTGCGGCGCCAAGAGTGACGATTTCCGGGGGAACGAGGGTGCTGATCGAAGGCCACAGGGGCCTTTTGGAGTACGCAGACGACCGAATCGCGGCGGCGGGGAGCGGCTGCCGCATCTTGATCAAGGGGGAGAACCTGGGCCTGGTGGCCATGGATAAGGATGAAATGATAGTTTCCGGGCGGCTGTGGGCGGTGGAGCTGGAATGAAAAGGAACTATGTGCGGTATGTCACAGGCTGGGCGACGGCGGAGGCCTCCGGGGCGCAGCCGGAAAAGCTGCTGTACGCCCTGGCGGAGCGGGGCATCCCCTTTTGGGGGGCGGAACCGCCCAGGGATTTTTCCCTGACGGTAGAGATACCCTGGCGGGCGATAAAGCTGACTCCGGCCCTGGGCGCGTCCATTGGCTGCGAGGTGCGGATAATTAGCTGTCACGGCCTTCCGGCGGTATTCAAAAAGCTGCGGCAGCGGGTGGTTCTGCTGGTGTGCCTGGCCGTCATGCTGGGGCTGCTGTTTGTCAGCGGAGCCTTTGTGTGGGACATCCAGATCAGCGGCAACGAGACCATCCCGGAGGGCGTTATCCGGCAGGCCCTGGCGGAATGCGGGGTGGACATCGGGAGCTTTTGGCCCGCCATGTCCCAGGATCAGGTGCGAAACAGCATGATATTAAAGCTGCCGGGCATCCGCTGGATGACCGTTACCATCCGGGGCAGCCATGCAGAGGTCATCATCCGGGAAAAGCGGACGTATATAGAGCCGGTGGACGAGGGAGAGTATGTGAACCTGGTGGCCGCAAAATCGGGGCTGGTGACGGAGGTGTTGGCCCTGCGGGGGACGGCGCTGACGGAGGAGAGCCGGGCGGTTCTGGCCGGGGAGGTGCTGGTGGCCGGATACGCCACGGGGCGCTATGGAACCATACAGGGCCTTACGCGGGCCATCGGTTCCGTCACGGCCCGTACCTGGTATGAAATGACCGTGGAAGCGCCTGTGAATGTGGAGGAGAAGACGTCCCTGGAGGATAAAACTGTGCAGTGGGCGCTGGTTTTGGGAAAAACACGCATAAATTTTTACAAAGGTAGTAGTATTTGTCCTTCAGATTGTGATAAAATCATAAAGGAATATGCCCTCTCTGTGGGGGGCCTGTTCACGCTGCCGCTGACAGTGGAAAAGACTATATATACCTCCTATGTTACCCAGAGCGTAGAAACGCTGGAGCTGCGGGAGGAGATGGAAGCCATGCTGCTCGCGGCGCTGTCGGAGGAGCTTGGTCAGACAGGGGAGATTCTCTCCGCCCGGTTTACCGCGTCCAACGGAGATGGGGTGCTGTATGTCACCCTTTTTGCCGAGTGCCAGGAGCAGATCGCCCAGGCCGTCCCCATGACGGCGGAGGAAATTTTGGAGATACAGGAAAAAATAGTTGTCACCGAGGAAGCAGAGCCATGATAGAGAAAACCATGCAAATAGACAGGATGGAAAACGTCATCAGCGTTTTTGGCTCCTTTGACCAGAATCTGCGCATCATCGAAACGGAGCTGTCCGTTACCATCGCCAACCGGGATGATCAGCTCAAAATCAGCGGCGAGGCGGAGAGCGTCATGTATGCGGAAAAGGCCATTGAGGGCCTGCTGTCCCTGGCTGGTCGGGGAGAGACTATCGACGCACAGAATGTGCGCTATATTATCAAGCTGGTGCAGTCTGGCCAGGAGAGCCGCATTGGCGATCTGGCAAGAGGAGTGGTGTGCGTCACCGCCAAGGGTCGGCCCGTGAAGCCAAAGACCATCGGCCAGACGAACTATGTGGACGCCATCAAGAAAAACACCGTCACCCTGGGCATCGGCCCCGCCGGTACGGGCAAGACCTATCTTGCCGTGGCCTGCGCCGTGGCCGCCTTCCGGGAGAAAAAGGTGAACCGCATCGTCCTGACCCGCCCGGCGGTGGAGGCCGGAGAACGGCTGGGGTTTCTGCCGGGAGACCTGCAAAGCAAGGTAGACCCCTATCTGCGCCCATTATACGACGCGCTGTTTGAAATGTTGGGAGCGGAGACCTTTAACAAATACATGGAGCGGGGAGACATCGAGGTAGCGCCCCTTGCCTATATGCGGGGCCGGACGCTGGACGACAGCTTCATCATTCTGGACGAGGCCCAGAACACCAGCCGGGAGCAAATGAAGATGTTTTTGACCCGCCTGGGCTTTGGCTCCACGGCGGTGATAACCGGGGATGTGACCCAGATCGACCTGCCGGCGGATAAAATATCCGGCCTGAAGGAGGCCATGAAGGTGCTGGACGGGGTGGAGGACATCGCTATCTGCCGCCTTTCCGGGGCGGACGTGGTGCGCCACGTCATCGTGCAGCGCATCATCGCGGCCTATGAAAAGCATGAAAAATCCATGCCCCCCGCGCCCCCGGTGAAGAAATATAAGCCCCAGCCCATCCGCCGGGAGGAGCAGAGACACACATGAGGAAAAGACTAAAGCTGCGCCTGCGGTGCGAGAACGGCCAGAAATGCCCCCTGTCCCTGCGGCGGCGCATCAAAAAGACCGCTGCCGCCGTGCTGGAGGCGGAGGGCGTCGCCCAGCCCTGCGAGCTGTCCGTTCTGCTGACGGACGGGGCGGGCATCCAGAGGATTAACGCCGAATTTCGCCAGGTGGACAGGCCCACGGATGTGCTGTCCTTCCCTATGGGGGACACGGACATGAAAACAGGCCGCCTGCTTCTGGGGGACATGGTGCTGAACATTCCCCAGGCAGAGGCCCAGGGAGCGGAATTCGGCCACGGGGCGGCCCATGAAATAAGTTACCTCACCGTCCACAGTGTCCTGCATCTGCTGGGCTACGACCATGTGGACGAGGGGCCGATGAAAAAGGAAATGCGGGGCCGGGAGAAGCTCATTATGGCCCGCCTGGAGCCAAAGGGCATACAGACAGAAAGCTGAAACAGGAGAAACGCTATGACCACAAAAACAGCCATGATAACCATCGCCGGACGGCCCAACGTGGGCAAGTCCACCCTGACCAATACCCTGGTGGGAGAGAAAATTGCCATTGTCTCCCCCAAGCCTCAAACCACCCGCACCCGCATCCTGGCCGTGACCAGCCGGGGAGATACGCAGTTCGTTTTTGCGGACACGCCGGGCTTTCACAAGGCCCGGACAAAGCTGGGAACCTATATGGACAACGTGGTTCGCCAGAGCGTGGCGGATGTGGACGCGGTGGCCATGCTGGTGGAGCCTGTGGCCTCCATTGGACCCCAGGAGCGGGGCCTTTTGGAGCGCCTGAAGGAGACGGGCGCGCCGGTGGTGCTGGCCGTCAACAAGGCGGACACGGTGCAGGATAAGAAAAATCTTCTCCCGGTCATCAGCCTGTATAGTCAGGCCTACGATTTCGATGCCATCGTTCCCATCAGCGCCAAGACCGGGGAGGGCGTGGACGAGCTTTTGCAGGAGCTGGGAAAATATGCCCTGGAGGGGCCGCCCCTGTTCCCGGACGACGTCATCTCCGACCAGCCGGAAAAGCAGATTTGTGCGGAGATCGTGCGGGAAAAGCTGCTGCTGGCCCTGGACGATGAGATACCCCACGGCACGGCGGTGGTGGTGACGAAATTTTCCGAGCGGGACGACGGCATCATCGATATGGACGTGACCATATACTGCGAGAAAAAATCCCACAAGGGCATTATCATCGGCAGGCAGGGGGCCATGCTCAAGAAAATCGGAACAGCCGCCCGCCAGGACATTGAGGCCTTCATGGGAACAAAGGTGTTTTTGCAGACCTGGGTGAAGGTGAAGGAAAACTGGCGGGACAGCGACGCCCTGCTGCATAATTTTGGATTTACCGACGAGTAATCAAATCAGCCCCACTGTGGCAAACTAATCCCAGCGGGGTGATTCATTTTGAAAGCCGAGCTATTATGGCAGCTTTTTCTGGATACAGGGGATCCTGTGTGCTGGATGCTATACCGGCGCACATTGCCCCGCTGAGGCCGAGGCGGTACATATGTTTGAAACGATTAAGGGTCTGGTGCTGCGCCAAGCCAAATATAAGGAGGCCGACCTTATCCTCACGCTTCTGACGGCGGAGCATGGAAAGATGACGGTGAAGGCCAGGGGCGCGCTGCGCAAGGGCAGCCGCCTGGGAGCGGCCAGTCAGGTTCTGTGCTATTCAGAATTTACCCTGTTTGGAAACCGGGGCCGTTGGTCGGCAAACGAGGGCGTCACCATCGACCAGTTTCTGGGCCTGCGGGAGGATATAGCCCAGCTTGCGCTGGGGGCCTATTTCGCGCAGCTTTTGGATACTGTGTGCCAGGAGGAGGTTCCGGCGGGGCCGGTGCTGTCCCTGGCGCTGAACAGCCTTTATGCCCTGAGCCGGGGGATTTACGGGCCGGAGCACGTAAAAGCGGTGCTGGAGCTGCGGCTTATGTGTTTGGAGGGGTTCCAGCCGGAGGTGTCCGCCTGCGGCGTGTGCGGACGAGTGGATATGGACGAGCCGGTGTTTTCGCCTCAGGCAGGCATGGCGCATTGCCGGGCCTGCGGCAGCGCTGTTCCCGGCGGGGCGACGCCGCTGGACGAAGCGTCCCTGGCCGCCATGAGGCATATCGTAGGTGCGGAGGCCAGGAAGGAGTTTTCCTTTGTCATCCCGGAGGATTCAGAAAAACGTCTGTGCCGGGCTTGTGAGCAGCTTGTCCGTTGTCAGCTTGACAGGGATTTTAACGCATTAGATTACTGGAAAAGTGTGAGATAGCTATGGATTTATATGAAAAATCATTGCAGACCATCGAACTTCCCGCAGTGTTGGAGCTTCTCGCATCCAAGGCCGCGTCGGAGGGAGCGAAGGAGGCGGCCCGCCGCCTGCGGCCTTCCGGCGATCCGCGCCAGGTGAAGGAACGCCTGGCGGAGACCACGGACGCCAAGACCATGATGGAGACAAAGGGCAGCCCCTCCTTCTCCGGCCTGAAGGACGTGCGGCCCTCCCTGGCCCGTGCGGACATGGGAGGTATGCTGAACACCCGCGAGCTGCTGGACATCGCGGGGGTGCTGTTCTGTGCCAGAGCTGCTGCCTCCTATGGCTCTGGCCGGGGAGAGTGCGGGTGCCTGAAGCGGTTGTTTTTTTCCATTTCCCCTAATCGCTTTTTGGAGGACAAGATCACACAATCCATCACCGGGGAGGAGGAGATTGCCGACGGGGCCAGCCAGGAGCTGGGAGACATCCGCCGGAAAATGCGGGCGGCCTCCGCCCGTGTGCGGGACAATTTGCAGCGCATCATCTCCTCGCCTTCCTATTCCAAGGTTTTGCAGGAGGCCATCATCACCCAGCGGAATGGACGCTATGTCGTCCCCGTGCGGGCGGAGAAAAAGGGCGACCTGCCCGGCCTTGTCCATGACGTCAGCTCCAGCGGGGCCACTCTTTTTGTGGAACCCATGGGCGTGGTGAAAGCCAACAACGAGCTGCGGGAGCTGGCCGCCAAGGAGAAGGCGGAGATCGAGCGCATCCTGATGGAGCTGAGTGCGGACTGCGCCGCCGCCAGGGGGAGCATTGATCTGGATTATACCGTTCTCACAGAGCTTGACCTGATTTTTGCCAAGGCAGAGCTGAGCTATCAGCTCAACTGCGGGGAACCGATCCTGACGGAAAACGAAATTATTCTCAAAAAAGCCCGCCATCCTCTTCTGCCAAAGGGACAGGCCGTACCTATCGACGTATCTCTGGGCGGGAAGGAATATGACGCCATGGTCATCACCGGCCCTAACACCGGCGGCAAGACGGTGACGCTGAAAACCCTGGGCCTTTTCTGTGCCATGGCCGGGTGCGGACTGCATATCCCGGCAGGGGACGGCAGCGCCGTGCCGGTGGTGCGGAATATCCTGGCGGACATTGGGGATGAGCAGTCCATCGAACAGTCCCTCTCCACCTTTTCCAGCCATATGGTGACGATCGTGTCCATCCTGGAGGCCTGCGGCCCAGGCACGCTGGTGCTTCTGGATGAGGTGGGAGCCGGAACCGATCCCACGGAGGGCGCGGCCCTGGCGGTGGCGATTCTGGAATACGTGCGCCAGACCGGGGCGCTGGTGGCCGCCACCACCCACTATGCAGAGCTGAAGGTCTATGCCACCAACACGGCGGGGGTAATGAACGCCTCCTGCGAGTTCGATGTGCAGACCCTGCGGCCTACCTATCGGCTTCTGGTGGGGATTCCCGGCAAATCCAACGCCTTTGCCATCAGCAGCCGCCTGGGACTGCCGGACACCATCATCGAGGACGCGAAGCAGCGGCTGAGCGCGGAATCGGCGGACTTTGAACGCACCATTCAGCGCCTGGAGGAGCAGCGCCAGGCTATGGAGCGCCAGACGGAGGAACGGGAAAAGGCCCGCCGCCAGGCGGAGGAGGACGCGAAAAAGGCGGACGCCCTGCGCCGGGAGCTGGAGGTGCGTCTGGAAAAGGCGGAGCTGAAGGCCCGCCGGGAGGCGGAGCGTATTTTGCAGGAGGCCCGCGCCGCTGCGGACGAGGCGTACCGGGAGATAGACCGGGAGCGGGCCATGGCGAACGAGGCCGCAGATCACCAGAAGATAAACGAGGCGCGGGCGGATATGCGCCGGAAGCTGAACGAGGCGGAGAGCCGCCTTCGCCGGCCTCAGGAGCCGCCTGTTTCCAATACGCCCAGCCGACCCATCAAGGCGGGGGATACGGTGGAGCTGCTGTCTGCGGGATTGAAGGCGGATGTTATCAAGGTAAACGATAACGGTACGCTGTATCTTCAGGCGGGGATTATGAAGGTCACAGCCTCCCCCCAGGAGGTGCGCCTGGTGGAGAACGCCCCCAAGAAAAAGCAGGCGGTGTCCTCCGGCGGCGGACAGACTCTCCGCCGGGCCTCCGTGGCCCCGGAGCTGGACATCCGCGGTATGATGGCGGACGAGGCCGAGCTTGTGGTGGAACGCTATCTGGATTCTGCCAGCGCCGCCCGGCTGGAGACCGTCACCATTATTCACGGCAAGGGAACCGGCGCCCTGCGGGCTGCGGTGCAGCAGCTTCTCCGGCGAAATAAGCTGGTCAAGAGCTTTCGACTTGGCCGCTATGGAGAGGGCGAGACGGGCGTAACTGTTGTGGAACTGAAATAAAACGGGAACCGCAAAGCTTTTACAACTGTGCAATCCTCCAAAACATCAAAAAAGGTTTGCGAACTGTGAAGAATTTTGATAGAGTATATATAATAAATGTTTGTAATATTGGAATGGGGGTTCCGTAATGATTAATCGTGAAGTGACTATTAACAACCAGGTGGGGCTGCACGCACGGCCCGCGACCTTTTTCATTCAAAAGGCCAACGAGTTTAAAAGCACCATCTGGGTGGAGAAGGACGATCGCCGTGTAAACGCGAAAAGTCTGCTGGGCGTTCTGTCTCTTGGCATTGTCAAGGGGACTGTCATCAACATTATCGCTGACGGCGTGGATGAAGCAGAAGCTGTCGATACCTTGACGGATCTGATAGACAGGGAGTTTGTCGAGTAATTCACGGTTCCCGGCGTGAAGCCGCTGTGCCGGGGGAATAGAAAACAAGTCAAAAGGGTGTGTTCCGGCACACCCTTTGCTTGCGTTCGGGATTTGTTCGCGCTTGAGGGATTGTATGGACAAAATTGCCCAGTTGCGGGAAAAAGCAAATAAGCTGCCCCTTCAGCCGGGGGTGTATATTATGATGGACGCCTCCGGCCAGGTCATCTATGTGGGCAAGGCCAAGGCGCTGAAAAACCGGGTGACAAGCTATTTCCGCGGAGAGCATCTGCCCAAGGTGGCGGCTATGGTCAGCCATGTGGACGATTTTTCCGTCATCGTAGCCAGCTC
Source organism: Oscillospiraceae bacterium (assembly GCA_021205095.1). Taxonomy (GTDB): domain Bacteria; phylum Bacillota; class Clostridia; order Oscillospirales; family Oscillospiraceae; genus CAJOIG01. Next base: position 118,559 of record JAJPYE010000007.1, read on the forward strand.
GGAGTTTGAGGCGCTGGTGCTGGAAAACAGCCTGATAAAACGGCATCAGCCCCATTATAATATTCTCCTGCGGGACGATAAAACTTATCCCTTTCTGCGCCTGGATATGGGGCAGGAATACCCGGTCTTTACCATTGTCAACCGGATTCAGCCCGACGGGGCGCAGTATTTCGGCCCTTACGGAGGCCGGAGCGTCAGCAAGGGGATATTGGATGCCCTGGCCAAGGCCCTGCGGCTGCCTGGATGTACCCGCCGCTTTCCCCGCGACATCGGCAAGGAGCGGCCCTGCCTGAACTGGCACATGGGAGCCTGCGAGGGCTGGTGCCGGGGGACGCCGGATCGGGAACAGTATCGGGAGCGGATAGAGCAGGCGGTTCAGATTCTGACCGGCGGCGCCGGGATGCTGACGCGGGAGCTGGAGGCACAAATGCTTCGGGCCTCGGAGGAGCTGCGCTTTGAGCGGGCCGCAGAGCTGCGGGATCGTATGCTGGCGGTGAAGGAGCTTTCCAACCAGCAGACGGTGATAAATGCCGCCCGCGCCGATACGGACGTCATTGGCTTTCGCCGGGGAGCGAAGACCGCTTTTGTGGTCTTGCATTACGCGGACGGGGATCTGGCGGGCAAGGACACGGAGCTGATGCCGGAGCCTTTGGAGGAGGACGCTGCGGCGGTGTCCGCGCTTGTCCGGCAGTATTATACCCGCCGGGGCGCATGGCCCCGGACAGTGCTTCTGCCGGTGGAGCTGGAGGACGAGGAGCCGCTGAGTCAGCTTTTGAGCCAGATGGCCGGACACCGGGTGGAGCTTGCCGTTCCCAAGCGGGGCGTGAAGCGGGAGCTTGTGCAGGCGGCGGAGCGAAACGCCCAGGACGAGGGCCTTCGGGCCGAGAGCGAGGCGGAGCGCCGGAGCAAAACCCTGCAATGGCTGCAAAAGCTGCTGGGTCTGGAGGGGGAAATACGGCGCATCGAATCCTTTGATATTTCCAACACCGGGGACTTTGGCATCGTGGCCTCCATGGTGGTGTTTGAGGAGGGCCGTCCGGCCAAGAGCAAATACCGCCGCTTCCGCATGAAAGAGGTGCAGACCCAGGACGATTTCGCCAGTATGCACGAGGCTGTTGGTCGCCGTATGGCCCATTATGCGGAGGGGGACGAAAAGTTCATGCCTCTGCCGGATTTGCTGCTGATAGACGGCGGCGTGGGGCAGGTGGGCGCCGCCTGCGACGCCATGGCGGAGCATGGAATTACAGGAGTGCCGGTGTTCGGCATGGTGAAGGACGACCGCCACCGCACGCGGGCGCTGACCACGCCAGATGGCCGGGAAATTGGGCTTGCAGGAAGCCCCGCCGTGTTTGCCCTGGTGGGGAATATCCAGGAAGAGACCCACCGCTTCGCCATTGAATACCATCGCACCCTGCGGAAAAAGACCATTGCCTCCCAGCTTGACGAGATACCCGGCGTGGGGCCGAAGCGCCGGGCCGCACTGCTGAAGCGCTTCAAAAGCGTCAAGGCCATATCCCAGGCGACGGAGGAGGAGCTGGCCCAGGCCGTTCCCCGCGCTGCCGCGCGGGCGGTTTACGCCCATTTTCATCAGGAGGAAAAGCAATGAGAGTGATTGCAGGCGAGGCGCGGGGACGGCGGCTGCTGGAGCCGAAGGATATGTCTGTTCGCCCCACCACGGACATGGTGAAGGAGGCGGCTTTCAGCATCTTGCAGTTTGATTTGGCTGGCCGGCGGGTGCTGGATCTGTTCGCCGGAACGGGCCAGCTTGGCATCGAGGCGCTGAGCCGGGGCGCGGCGGAGTGCGTTTTTGTGGACAGCAGCCCCGCGTCCCTGACACTGGTGCGGAAAAACCTGGAAATCTGTCATATGCAAGGGACGGTCATACAGCGTAATGCACTGGATTACCTGGAAAACTGCGGAAAATTTGACGTTATTTTGCTGGATCCGCCCTATCACCAGGGATTGTATCATCCTGTTTTATCCGCGATTTTTAGATTTGACATATTAACAGATGGTGGTATAATACTGGTCGAAAGTATGCGAAACGAGCCGATGCCGGAGGCCGCGCCTCCCTATAGGCTTGCAAGGGCTTATCACTACGGAAAAATATCCCTTACGGCCTATAAGAAAAATATAAGCATATAAGAGGAACGCCATGACCACAGCTATTTATCCGGGCAGCTTCGATCCCATCACTCTGGGGCATCTGAACATTATCCGCCGTGCCGCACAGATTTTTGACAAGGTTGTTGTCTGCGTCATGAAAAACCGGGAAAAATCACCTCTGTTCACCCTAGAGGAACGGGTGGAACTGGCCAAAAAGGCCACGGCCCGGTACGTCAATGTTGAGGTGACGACCACCGATATGCTGCTGGTGGAATATGCCAAGCAGTTTGAAAACCCAGTCATCGTGAAGGGGCTGCGGGCTGTGTCCGACTTTGATTATGAGTTCCAGATTGCTCTTATCAACAAAAAAATGAACCCCGATTTGGAAACATTGTTTCTCACCGCCAGCGAGAAATATACTTTTCTAAGCTCCACCGCCGTCAAGGAGATGGCCGCCTATGGAGCCGATTTGTCGGAACTGGTTCCCATGGAAATTATTGACGATGTATTGACAAAAACACAAATGAGGAGGCAGACAGAGAAATGAACGACAACGAAGGTATCCTTGAGCTTATTGAGCTTTTATATTCCATGATCTCTGAGGCGTGGGGCGTGCCTCTTGGCAACGACAGATGCCTTGTGGATCGGGAAAAGGCCCTTGACCTGATTGAGGAAATCAAAACCCAGCTCCCGGCGGAGATGGCGGAGGCGAAGCGTCTTGTTTCTGCCCGCGATGAGTTTATCCGCAGCGCGAAGAAGGAAGCGGAGTCTGTCCGCAAGCTGGCGGAGGAACGGGCCAGAAAGCTGGTGGACGAGCAGGAGATCGTTCGGGCTGCCAAAGCCAAATCCGAGGAGATATTGGCCACGGCGGAAAGCAAGTCCCGCGAGATACGCCGGGCTGCTAATGAGTATCTGGATGAATCCCTGGGCGGAGCGGAACAGTCCATGGCGCAGTCTCTGGAGATTGTGCGCCAGTGCCGCGCCCGCTTCCGCAGCGCCGCCGGTCAGCCCGCTGCAAGGCAGGAAAAACAGGAGTAACCATCGGCCCACAGAAAAACACAATCAAGGCAGCGCCAAATTTGGGCGTTGCCTTTTCCATTCCCCACTGTTTTCGGTGGGGAAATTTTTTTGTGGAGGCTTGTATATGCAAAATTTAGAGAAAAACGTGAAATTGTAGTAAATAATTAGAAAAATTGATGGTTTTAACTCATAAAAGTGGCTTTTGCTGATTTTCATTTGAATGGTGAAGGGATGATTAAAACTAGATATTGTGGTGGCGGCGCGACCGAATAACAATAGTAAAAAAATGGAAGAAAAAAACCCGATTTCAATGAGAAATTTCCGCTTGCAATTTGAGCCGCCGCCCCCTATAATAAAAGTCATGGTGGGGCGAAGTGGGGGAAAATGTTTTATTTTCCCACAACAGTGGCTCAATTTCACATGAAACGGGTGGGGGTGTTCCAAATGACAGGAGAGTATCATCATTCTCTTGACGCTAAGGGACGCCTTTTTATCCCTTCCCGCCTGCGGGAAGAGCTTGGCCCGGAGTTTTATGTGACCCTATCCATGGATAAGTGTCTCTGCGCCTATAGCGCGGAGCAGTGGCAGATATTCTCCGACAAGGTGAACGCTATGCCCTATGTGAAGCAGCGGGCCATGCGTCCTTTGTATGCGTTTGCCAGTAAGTGCGAGCTTGACGCCCAGGGACGGGTGCTTCTGCCGCAGAATCTGCGGGAGCGAGCGGGGCTTGTGAAGAATGTCACCGTATTGGGCAGCAACAACCACGCGGAGTTCTGGGACAGCGATGAGTGGGACGCCATCCGGGATGGCGAGGCATCGCCTGAGAATATCGCAGCGGTGATGGAGGCGCTTGATTTCTGATGGAGCATCGAAGTGTTCTCCTGCAGGAATGTGTGAAGTATTTAAACATCCATCCAGACGGGGTATATGTGGATGGAACGCTGGGCCTTGGCGGTCACTCCGAGGCGATATTGGAAAGATTGACCACAGGAAAGCTTCTTGGTATCGATCGGGATGACATGGCCCTGGACTACGCCCGCCAACGGCTGACCCGATTCGGAGAGCGGGCGGTGCTGGTAAAGGGGAGCTTTGGCGACCTGGGGGCCATCATGGACAGCCAGGGCATTGCTCAGGCCGACGGGCTTTTGTTCGACTTGGGGGTGTCGTCTCCTCAGCTTGACGATGCGGAGCGGGGCTTTTCCTATATGCACGACGCGCCACTGGACATGCGTATGGATCGCTCCATGGCCCTGACGGCCAGAGATGTGCTGAACACCTGGTCGGAGGCGGAGCTGCGGAGTATTTTCTGGCGCTATGGGGAGGAGCGATACGCTGGGCGCATTGCGGCGGCAGTGATTGACCGCCGGGCGCATAAGCCCATTGAAACGACAGAAGAATTTGCGGCGCTGATACGGGACGCTATGCCCGCCTCAGCCCGCCGGGAACGACAGCATCCCGCGAAGCGGTGCTTCCAGGCTGTGCGCATTGCCGTCAATGACGAGCTGGGCGAGCTGGAGAGGATGCTGGATCAGGTAGAAGAAAGACTTGCGCCGGGCGGACGGCTTTTGGTCATCAGCTTTCAGTCTTTGGAGGACAGGCTGGTGAAGGAGGCTATCCGCAAAAGGGAGAACGGCTGCACCTGCCCGCGGGATTTTCCCGTGTGTACCTGCGGATTCGTCCAGACCATGAAAAGCGTAACACGAAAGCCGGTGGTACCCACCGCAGCAGAAACAGAAGAAAACCCGCGGGCCAGAAGCGCCCGCCTGCGCATTGCGGAGAAGGTGTAGTTATGCCAGATATAAAGACGTTCAAAAGCTATAACTTCGTGACCGGCGCCGTGGATGGCACCCTGGCCTATGATTTTGGAAATCCCAACGCTTATGTGGGACAGGAACAGTATGAATACCCCGGCGATCCTGTTCAAAGCCCTGAGGAGCAGGAATGGGTCAAGGAACGGCCCGGCAAAAAAACAAGGACAAAGACAAAATCAAAGGTCAAAGCACGGGAAGAGGCGCAGACCCGCCAGCATGTGTCGGCGGTAGCCGTTGCGGGCTATGTGGTCGTGGTAGTGCTGTGCGTCCTGCTGATGCTGGCCCAAATACAGGTAATGGAGCTGTCTGACACGGCAGCGGATCTGGAAAGTCAGATTTCTGACCTGCAAACAGAGAAGGACAAGCTGACGGCGGAATATGAGACCACGTTCAATCTGAAGGACGTGGAGGAGTATGCCGAGAGCGTTCTGGGGATGCAGGAGCCTCAGGAGGATCAGATATATTACCTCTCCGGCGTGTCCGCCGGCGACAAGGCCGTGGTCATCACGCAGGAAGAGACGAACCTGTTCTCGCTGGGACTTGAGGACTTGATGAGTTCCGTCCAGGCGTTTGTTGATGGCATTTTTAATTGACAAGCGTATTATACTGGTAGTACAAGGAGCGGATGGCGGAACACAGCGACCCAGGCAACCAAAGCGACCCAAAGGAGAACCCTATGTCAAAAAAACGCAAGTCAAAGGAACCCAAGTCACCAAACCGTATGATGCTTCGCCGCACACTGTTTCTTCTGATCGTGTGCGGCATAGTTGCTTTTATAGTATTGGGTGTGCGGCTGTATATCATACAGATCGTTCACCACGACGAGTATGAAGCGGCTGCGATGGAGCAGCAGCTTCGGGAGACGACCGTTTCCGCCAAGCGCGGCACGATTTACGACCGAAACATGAACATCCTGGCCATGAGCGCCTCCACCAGCAACATATACATAAGCCCGGCGGAGATCGAAATGTATGACGAGGATGCTGAATTGATTGCCAGCACCCTGGCGGAGATATTGGATCTGGAATATGACGACATATATGAGCTGACACAGAATACATCCTCCTGGTATACCACCGTGGCCCGGAAGGTCGATGACGACATTGCCGAGCAGGTACGGGCTTTTAAGGAGGAATATGGTCTGATGGGCGTTAAGATCGAGGAATCGTCTAAACGCTATTACCCGTACAGCAGTCTCGCCTGTCATGTAATCGGCTATGTAGGATCGGATGATTACGGTCTTGCGGGCATTGAGTATTATTATGATGACGATCTGTCCGGCACGGATGGACGTATTGTCCGGGCCACCAACGCCAACGGCACGGACATGATGTTCACGGATTATGAAGACTATTATGACGCCGAGGACGGCTATAGCCTGGTGCTGACCATCGATGAGACGGTGCAGTATTATCTGGAGACTGCCCTGGAGGAGGCGGTGGAGGATTATATGTGCAGCGACGGCGCCGCCGGTATCGTCATGGACGTGAACACCGGGGCCGTTTTAGGCATGGCCTCTATCGGGAATTTTGACCTGAACGACTATCTGACCATCAGCGATGAGGATCAGGCGGAGGCGGATGCGGCGGAGACGGAAGAGGAGCGGGACGAGATCATCAGCACTGCCCGGTCGCTCCAGTGGAGAAATAAGGCCATATCCGATACCTATGAACCGGGCTCCACCTTCAAAATTATCACCCTGGCCATGGCCCTGGAGTCCGGGGCGATTACTATGGATTCCACCTTCTATTGCGGCGGCAGCATGAGCGTGCTGGGCCGTACCACGGAGCTGAACTGCTGGAGCAGCAGCGGTCACGGTACGGAAACGCTGACCCAGGCGGTTATGAACTCCTGCAATATCGCGTTTGTGAATATCGGCCTCAGCGTAGGAGCGGAGACCTTCTACGAGTACGCGGAGGCGTTCGGCCTGTTTGATACCACCGGCATTGATTTGCCCGGCGAGGCCAGCAGTATTTGGTGGGACGAGGAGACCTTTTATGATGAGGACAATAAATCCCAGCTTGCGGCGGCCTCCTTCGGACAGACCTTTACCATCACGCCGATTCAGCTTATAACGGCGGTCAGCGCCGTGGCGAACGGCGGCTATCTGATGCAGCCCTATGTGGTGGATCAGGTTTTGGACTCCGACGGCAATATCATCAGCCAGACGGAGCCTACCGTGGTGCGCCAGGTAATCAGTGAAGAGACCAGCGCCCTCTGCTGCGAAATATTGGAGCAGGTGGTGGGCAACTCCAGCGGCACCGGCAAAAACGCCTATGTGGCGGGCTATCGGGTGGCCGGCAAGACCGGCACCTCTGAGGACGTTACCTATGAGGCCAGCACCAGCTCGAAAAAATATATCGTTTCCTTCATAGGCTTTGCTCCGGCGGACGACCCGGAGGTGTGCGTGCTGGTGCTGTTAAAGGATCCCAGCTCTGCCAGCGGCACTTATGTTTCCGGCGGCCAGATGGCGGCCCCTACGGTGGGGACGATTCTGTCCAATATCCTGCCCTATCTGGGAGTAGAGCCGGAGTACACCGACGAGGAGGAGGAACTGGTGGATAAGACCGTACCCCGCCTGGTGGGTAAGACTGTTGCAGAGGCGGAGGCGGCCCTGGAGGAGCTGGGACTGGACTATCGCGTGGTGGGCGACGGAGATTCCGTTACCGACCAGCTTCCCAAATCCAATTCTACGGTAGCTGCCGGGAGCGAGATCGTTCTCTACTGCGGGGAAGAGGCGTCCACCGAGCAGGTGACAATGCTCGACCTGACAGGCCTGGATTATGAGACGGCCCGTATCCGCATGGGATGGTATGGCCTGTATATCAAGGCGGAGGGAACGCTTCTGGAGAGCAGTACTGTCACTGTGGTGAAGCAAAGCGTAGAGGCTGGCGAGCTGGTGGACGAGGGAACGGTCGTCACTGTCACCCTGTCCGATTCCAGCAACCTGGGCCGATACTAAAAAACACATCCGCGAGGCGCTTTGCGCTTTTTGTAGGAGATTGGTATAAGTATGAAACTGCGAGAGCTTTTGGCGGAGGTTCCCATCCAGGAGGCTACGGCTTCCCTGGACGGGGACATCCAGGATATATGCTTCGATTCCCGCCGGGTCAGACCGGGGGATCTGTTTGTGGCGGTGGAGGGGCTGAAAAGCGACGGCCACCGTTTCATTCAGGGGGCGATGGAAAAGGGCGCGGCGGCGGTGCTGTGTCAGCACAGGCCGGAGGGGGATGTCCCTTATGTTCTGACGCCGGACAGCCGAAAGGCGCTGGCTCTGGCGTCGGCGGCGTTCTTTGGACACCCGGCGGATAAGCTGCAAATGATCGGCGTTACCGGCACCAATGGAAAAACCACCTCCACCATTCTGATAAAGCATATTTTGGAGGATTGCCTGAATGCCAAGGTGGGGTTGGTGGGAACCATATCCAACTGGATAGGAGACCGGGAGCTTCCTGCGGAGCGTACAACGCCGGAATCCTATGATTTGCAAAAGCTTTTAAGCCAAATGGTATCGGCGGGCTGTCAGTATGCTGTGATGGAGGTTTCCTCTCATGCCCTGGCGCTGGACAGGGTGGAGGGCATCCATTTTCAGGCGGGGCTGTTCACCAATCTGACCCAGGATCACCTGGATTTTCATGGCACCATGGAACGCTATGCCGAAGCGAAGGCGCGGCTGTTTTCTCAGTGCGGCGCGGGAGCGGTGAATCTGGACGATCCGTGGGCTTCGTTTATGACCCGGCAGGCAAAATGCCCGGTGCTGGGCTATTCCGCTGAGAACAGGACGGGAGCGGCGCTGGCGGCTGAAAATGTTTCTCTGTTCGCCGGAGGCGTCTCCTTTACGGCCAGAAGGGGAGAGGAACGGATTCCAGTGAGCCTGAACATTCCTGGCCGGTTTTCCGTCAGCAATGCTCTGACTGCTATCAGTGCGGGGCTGCTGCTGGGGATTCCTCTGGCGGATTGTGCCGCCGCTCTGGGGAGATCCCAGGGTGTGAAGGGCCGCGTGGAGCTTGTTCCAACGCCGACGGATTTTACCGTGGTGATCGACTATGCCCACACGCCGGACGCGCTGGAAAAGGTGCTGAAGACCATGCGGGAGGTGTCTGACGGTCGGCTGGTCGTTCTGTTCGGCTGCGGCGGCGATCGAGACGTTACCAAGCGTCCGATTATGGGCCGCATTGCGGCGGAGAACGCTGATTTCTCCATCGTGACCAGCGACAACCCCCGATCGGAAGACCCGGAAAAAATTATCGGAGATATACTGGCGGGGATGCCCGCCGAAGCGCCCCGGCAGGTTATATGTAGCCGCCCGGAGGCTATTGGCTGGGCCATTTCCCATCATCAGCCGGGAGATGTGATCGTCCTGGCGGGAAAGGGTCACGAGACCTATCAGGAGATAAACGGAGAAAAACGCCACATGGATGAGCGGGAAATCGTGGCGGACTATGTAAAGAGGAACGAGGAGAGAGGCAGATGACAACACGGCTAATCGCAGCCCTGGTACTGGGGTTTATTGCGGCGGCGCTGCTGGGACGGGTATACGTCCCCTGGTTGAGAAAAATACACGCGGGGCAGGAGATCCGGGAGGACGGCCCTACCTGGCATATGTCCAAGGCGGGAACCCCCACCATGGGCGGCGTAATATTCATTGTTGCGGTGACAGTGGTGGTGCTGACGGTTGGCTTCACCTTTATTCGGGACGGAGATATGGGTGCTATATTTGTGCTGCTGTTTTCTCTGTTTTACGGGGCCATAGGCTTTCTGGACGATTTTGAAAAGCTAAAAAAGAAGCAGAATCTGGGCCTTTCCGCCAGGGCAAAATTTATCCTGCAGCTTGTGGTGGCGATTGCTCTGCTGTACCTGCTGCGACTGGAGGGATACCTGACCCCGGAAACCGTATACATTCCCTTCTGGAACGTGACGATTTCCATGCCGGAGTGGCTCTATTTTATCCTGGCTGCCTTCATCATTGTGGGTACGGTCAACTCCGTGAACCTGACGGACGGGGTGGACGGCCTGGCGGCCAGCGTGACCGTTCCCGTGTTCGTGTTCTATACGGCGGTATGCTTCGCCTGGGGGGTGCAGTATCGCTCCCTGGCGGTGTTTTCCGCCGGACTGACCGGGGGACTTTTCGGTTTTCTGATATATAACTTTCATCCGGCCAAATGCTTCATGGGCGACACGGGCAGTCTGTTTCTGGGCGGCGCTGTGTGCGGCATGGCCTTTGCGCTGGATATGCCCCTCATTTTAGTGACCCTGGGCATCATATACATTATCGAGACCTTGTCGGATATTCTCCAGGTCGTCTATTTTAAGCTGACCCACGGCAAGCGGATTTTCAAAATGGCCCCCTTCCATCACCATTTGGAGATGGGCGGCTGGAGCGGTCATAAGTGGACGGAAAAGCAAATCGTGGCTCTGTTCACAAGCGTTTCCCTGGTCTTTGCCATTATATCCTTCGCAGGGTGCATCGGTCGTTACGGCTGATGTGAAAAACGTATTGCGTCCAATGTTATCACTTTATTACTGAAAGGGGAGGGAGCCATTGCCGGACAAAAATGACAGCGCTGTTCATTATGAAAATACGCGCTTGGCCGATTATACCTATGACGACTCCATTGAGCGCGGGCCGGTGGATCTGCCCTTTGCGCTGCTGACGATCCTGCTGCTGACCATCGGCGTCGTTATGGTGCTTTCCGCCAGCTATGCCAGGGCTTATTATGACGTATCCAGCGGTTCGGGAGGCAACGCCACCTATTATTTCGTTCGGCAGTTCCTGTTTGCGCTGCTGGGCGTGGCGTTTATGTTTTTCCTGTCCCGGTTTCCGATGAGCTTCTTTTACCGCATCTCCGATATTGTCATGCTGGTATCCATCATCCTGCTGGCGCTGGTGCTGCTGGTGGGCGAGACGGTCAACGGCGCCAAACGCTGGATAAATCTTGGCTTCACTACCTTCCAGCCCTCAGAGGTGGCGAAAATTGCCATCGTGCTGTATTTTGCCGCCCTCATATGCCGAAGTAAGGGCAAGCTGAACACCCTCCGCTCTCTGATCCCCTTTGGTATCGTGCTGGTGATCGTGTGCTTTTTGCTTTATGAGGAACCGCATATGTCCGGCATCGTCATTATCCTGGCCCTGGGTATTGTTATGCTTTGGCTGGGAGGCGTGCCGATGAAATGGTTTGTCATTGCTTTTGCCTTGGTGGCTGGCGTGGTGGTGGTGGGATATTTTGGATTTTCCTATGTGCAGGATCGAGTGACCGCCTGGCTTGACCCCTGGGAGGACGCCTCCGATACGGGGTATCAAATCGTTCAGTCTCTGTATACCATCGGCTCCGGGGGACTGCTGGGACTGGGGCTTGGAAATTCCCGGCAGAAATATCTGTATCTGCCGGAGGAGCATAACGACTTTATTTTCTCTATTGTCTGTGAGGAGCTGGGCTATATCGGCGCCATGCTGATTCTGTGTCTGTTCGCGCTGCTTATCATCCGCGGCTATTGGCTTTCCATGCACGCCAGGGACAGATATAGCTGCCTGGTAGGAGCGGGCCTTACCACGCACCTGGCCTTGCAGGTGATTTTGAATGTGGCGGTGGTGACGAATACTATCCCCACAACAGGCATATCGCTTCCCTTCTTCAGCTATGGCGGCACGGCGCTGATGCTACAGCTTGCGGAAATGGGAATTATTCTGTCCCTCTCCAGGGACATCCCGGAGAAGAAGTAAATGAAATTTTTATTTACCTGCGGCGGTACGGCGGGACACATCAATCCCGCCCTGGGCGTAGCCGGACGAATCAGAGAACTGCTGCCGGATGCAGAGGTTTTATTCGTTGGGGCCGAAAATCAAATGGAGACGGAGCTGGTACCCAGAGAGGGCTATGAGCTGCGAACCGTCCGCGTTTCCGGCTTCGAGCGAAGCATGAAACCGAAAATGCTGGCGGAAAATGTGAGAGCCGTGGGACGGCTGATAAAATCCTCGGCCCAGGCGCGGCGGATATTACGGGAGTTTCGCCCGGATGTTGCCATTGGAACCGGCGGGTATGTATGCTACCCCGTGCTGAGAGCGGCGGCGGCCATGGGAATCCCTACGGCGGTGCATGAGTCCAACGCCGTTCCGGGGCTGACAACCCGTATGCTGGAAAAGAAAATGGATCGGATTCTGGTGGGCTTTGAGGGCAGCCGGAGCTATTACCATCACCCGGACAGGGTGGAGGTGACGGGCACCCCCGTCCGGGTGGATTTTCGCGGAGCGGACAAGGGCCGCGCCCGCCGGGAGCTGGGCCTGGATGCACAGGAGCCGGTGGTGCTGGCGGTGTTTGGTTCTCTGGGGGCGGACTATATGAACCGGGCCATGCTGGAGTTTATCCGCCGAATGGGGCCAAAGCCCGGTTTTCGGCTGATTTATGCCACGGGCAAGCAATACTATGACCGGGTGCGCGCCGCGCTGGCGGAGGAACATATCAATTCTTCTGCCGCCGATGTGCGGGAGTATATCTATGATATGCCCAAGGTTATGGCGGCTGCCGATGTTATCCTATGCCGCAGCGGGGCGTCCACCATCAGCGAGCTGACATATTTGGGCAAGCCTGCGGTGATTGTCCCCAGTCCCAACGTGGTCAACCATCATCAGGAGAAAAATGCCCGCGTTCTGGCGGACGCCGGGGCGGCCCGTATGCTCCTGGAGGGGGAGTTTGATGGTGCGTCCCTCTATGACGAGGTGACGGGCCTGCTTCACGACCCGCAGGCGATGGCTCGTATGCACATTGCCAGCCGGAATCTGGGAGTGAACGACGCCACAGACAGAATTGCCTCCATCGTCCTGGGACTTGCGCAAAAGGACATAATGGAGTAAAATCAAAAAAACAAAGGGTTTCTGCGGTACGATTTTGTTTTTCCTGCATAGTATGTGATGTGACATTATGTTGCAGCATATCTGCGGGGAGGACAGAATATGAGCGTATGGCGGATAAAGGGCGGTTCTGCCCTGGAGGGGAGCCTGACCATCCAGGGATCGAAAAATGCCGTGCTGCCGATTTTGGCGGCAACGATATTAACAGGCTGTGAGACGGAGCTTACCAACTGTCCCGCCCTGCGGGATGTGGAGGCTTCGCTGAATATCCTGCGTTACCTGGGCTGCCGGGTGGAGAGACAGGAGGATGTTATCCGGGTGGATTCCCGGCCCATGACCGGGTGCGTCATCCCCTGTGAGCTGACGCGGGAGATGCGTTCATCGGTGATATTCCTGGGCGCTGTGCTGGCCCGCTGCGGCGAGGCCCGGCTTTCCATGCCCGGCGGCTGCGAGTTAGGGCCGAGGCCCATCGATCTGCATTTGAGCGCCATGGAAGCCCTGGGAAGCCAGGTTCGGGGAGAGGGCGGAGAGATTTTCTGTTCCGCGCCGATGCTGCGGGGCGGTATCGTCCACCTGGAGCTGCCCAGCGTGGGCGCTACGGAAAACGCCATGATTGCCGCCTGCGCCGCCAGAGGGGAGACGGTCATTACAAACGCTGCCCGTGAGCCGGAGATTGTGGATCTGCAAAACTTCCTCCGGGCCATGGGGGCGGATATAGACGGGGCGGGAACCCCTGTGGTGACGATACATAGCTTTACCCCTGCCGATCGCGTTGGCTATCGGATTATGCCGGATCGCATTGCGGCGGCCACCATGCTGTGCGCCTGTGCCTGCGCCGGGGGCGACGTGGAGCTGCGGGGCATTGATTCCCGCCAAACGGAGAGCGTGACGGAGAATCTGGAGGCCATGGGCGCCGAGGTGGCGCGGCAGAGCCACCGCCTGCGGATACGCTGCCGCCAGCGGCTTCGCGGGGGACGAACGGTGATAACGCAGCCATATCCCGGCTTTCCAACAGACGCCCAGCCCCTGATGATGGCCGCCTCTCTGAAGGCGGAAGGAACCACGGTTTTTGTGGAAAACATCTTTACCAATCGCTACCGCCAGACGGAGGAGCTGAAACGCCTTGGCGCTGATATTCGGACAGAGGGCCGGGTGGCCATCATAACCGGGGTGGAGCGTTTGCACGGCGCGCCGGTGCGGGCGGAGGATCTGCGAGGCGGCGCGTCCCTGATATTGGCCGGACTTGGGGCGGAAGGGGAGACCGCCGTTACTGACCGGGGCCATGTGGATCGGGGCTATGAGGGACTGGATAAGGCCCTGAACGCCCTGGGTGCGCAGGTCATAAAATATGAATCCGAGAACTGAGGTATATACATTTGGCGAATCGAGACAGATATGGGGCGTCCCGAAAGAGCAAGGGACGGCAGAGGAGCTTATTTGCCCCTCTGTCGGTACTGCTGGTGGCAGTGGCCATCGTTTTTGGTATGGGCGTATTCTTTCGGGTACAGACAATCGAAGTGGTGGGGGCGGCGTCCTACACGGATGAGGAGGTCATCGAGGCCTCCGGCATCAGCGAGGGCGACAATCTGTTTTTCATCAATCAGATGAACGCCTCCAGCCGCATTTTTTCCCGCCTGGCCCTGGTGGAATCGGCAACGATTGAGCGGAGCCTTCCTAATAAAATCACGATTACCATTGAGGAAAGCTCCGCCCTGGCCTATGTTGACTGGGAGGGACAATATTGGATGATGACGGCCAACTGCAAGCTGCTTGGCTCCGTTGCGGCGGACGAGCTGTCTGGTCTGATTCATGTTTTGAATATAACGCCGGATTCGCCCACCGCCGGGGAAATCATGACAGTCTCCACGGATGAGAGCCTGAAGCTGTCCTATTTGCAGGAGCTTTTGGGGGCCATGGAGGACTTGGGTATGCTTGCAGACGTGACGGAGATAGACATGGAAAATGCGGCAAGCCCTACCTTTGAGTACCTGGGCCGTTTCACTGTGAAGATGGGTTCCAACGACAACACGGAGTACAAGCTCCGCATGATACTCAGCGCCATGGAGCAGATAGATGATGACCTGACCGGCACTATTGACGTATCAGAGGGGACTGCGGTACACGTCACCCCGGATTGAGGGATGCGAAGCCCCGCTTCCTTGATGAAAAAGAAAAAAATCACTTGACATAATTAAAATAACTATTGACCTGTTGGGTTTTTCGTAATAAAATATAACATAACGTATGCAGTTTGGACGGTCATGCCGTTTATAGAATACACGGGAGGCAAAATAATGGCAACAGTACATTCGCTGGAAACTGGCCCTGAGAACGTTGTTACTCTGAAGGTCGTCGGTATTGGCGGCGCGGGCGGCAATGTTGTGAATAGGATGGTAAGCTCCGGCACCAACGGGGTTGAATTTATCGCCGTTAACACGGACAAGCAGGCGCTTGCTATGTCCACAGCGGATCAGAAAATCCAGATTGGTGAAAAGCTGACCCATGGACAGGGCGCGGGCAGTGACCCCACCGTTGGAGAGAAAGCGGCGGAGGAAAGCCGCAATGAGATCGCCAAGTGCCTGGAGGGAACAGATATGCTGTTCATTACCGCCGGCATGGGCGGCGGCACCGGCACCGGCGCCGGCCCTGTGGTGGCGGATATTGCCAGAGAGGCCGGTATCCTCACTGTAGGCGTGGTGACAAAGCCCTTCGGATTTGAGGGAAAAAAGCGCATGGCTCAGGCCATGAGCGGTATTGACGAGCTTCTTGGCCGGGTGGACAGCCTGCTGGTCATCCCGAATGATCGGCTGAAATACGCCACCGATCAGAAGGTCACGTTTGCAAATGCCTTTGAGATTGCGGACGAGGTGCTGCATGAGGCTGTTACCAGCATTTCCGGCCTTATCAAAAATACAGGCTTCATTAACCTGGACTTCGCTGACGTCTGCACCATTATGCGGGGCGCGGGCTTCGCCCATATGGGCGTGGGTCATGCCGTTGGCAAGGGCAAGGCGGAGGATGCCGCCCAAATGGCTATTTCCAGCCCCCTGATGGAAACCTCTATTAACGGGGCGCGGGGCGTGCTTATCAATATTACCGGCTCTGAGGATATGGGGCTGGAGGATGTGGAGACTGCGGCGAACCTGGTTCAGGCGGCGGCCCACCCGGAAGCCAATATCATCTTTGGCGCGTCCTTCGACAACTCGATGGAAGACGAGATCCGCGTCATCGTCATCGCCACCGGCTTTGATGAAGACAGCCAGACTGCCCGTGCCGTTTCTACTGCCGGTACGTCTGCGGCTGCCCCGGCGGAGGATAAAAAGGAGAATCTCTTCTCCCAGGCCACCGAAATGGCCAGCGAGGCCAAAAAGCCTGCTGAGGTCGATCCTGAGGAGGAAGACCCCTTCGACAGCATATTTAAGATTTTTAACTCGAAATAAACCGAGTATATAAACCACGGCCAGACCGAGCGGTCTGGCCGTGGTTTTTGCGGAATACAGGATAAGACTATTCCGTGTCCATCCAGGACAGGGCATACCCTGCGTATAGCGCCGCGCCAATGGGGAGCGCGGCTTCGTCTATGTCAAAAAGACCGTTATGATGCGCGGCCTGGGTGCCTGACTTTTGGGGGTTGCCGGTACCCAGATAAGCGTAAACGCCGGGTACCTCCAGCTCATATTCTGCGAAGTCATCCCCGGACATGGACAGGGGACGGTCGCTTATAGCGTGACCGGGGCCGTACAGCTGTTCTAAAACCGCAGCGGCCTCCGCCGTTGCCTCAGCGTCGTTCAGGAGGGGAGAGGTGAATTTCTCCCACTGTGTCTCCACAGCGCCGCCGTAGAGAGCGGCAATGCTTTTGGCGACATTGTCTATCTGTTTGTGTACTTTGGCGCGAGTCTCCAGGGAAATGGTGCGGGTGGTTCCCTCCAGAATGGCCTCCTCTGCCAGGGCGTTATAGGTGGTGCCGGCGGACAGCTTTCCAATGCCGATGACCAGCGGTTCCACTGGAGAATAGAGCCGGGTCACAATGGCCTGCACCGCTATTACGATCTGGCTTGCGATGTAGAGGGCGTCCACCCCCAGATGGGGTGCGGCCACATGAGAGCTTTTTCCCTGCACCCGAATGGTGAAGTGATCCACGGCGGCGTTGTTCAGTCCGGGCTTCAGCCCCACTGTGCCGGTGAGCAGATCCGAGGCGGCGTGAAGGCCGAACACCCGTTCCGCCCCCTGGATGGCGCCGGCGTCTATCATGGGTACTGCACCGCCGCCGATCTCTTCTGCCGGTTGGAACAGGAACCGAATCTCTCCGCCGAAGTTGTCCCGCTTGGCGGCCAGAATTCGGGCGGCCCCTAAAAGACAGGCTGTGTGTCCATCGTGACCGCAGGCGTGCATGACTCCGTCTGTCTCAGAACGATACGCCGCTTGAGACTGCTCCTGTACGGGCAGAGCATCTATATCTGCGCGGAGGGCAATCGTTCGACTCCCTGGCTGGCTTCCCTTCAGCATACCTATTATGCCGGTTTTCCCCACACGTCGGGTCTGTATGCCCAGGTGATGCAATTCCGCTTCAATGATGTCCGCCGTGCGAAATTCGTGCAAAGCCAGCTCCGGGTGTTGGTGAAAATCTCTGCGCCAGGCGATGAGCTGCGCCGCCTCAGCCTCGGCCATACGCCGTATTTCGTCCATTTTAGGATCCTCCTGCTGTCGTGTATATCGTCTTCCAACGCCCCTTTCGCATCATAATAATGTAAAAGGCGGCTCATGATTTGCTTTATGCGCGTCACGTCATATAGTAATATAGTAAAAAGGTTCAATCTTATGAATTGAACCTTTTCACTGATTAGCATTATTTTTTGACGATGTTACTCTCAATTTTTTCAATCACAGACTTGAAGGTTTCCAGTTCATCGTCTGGAATACCGACGAACAGACTTTCCGTATAGCGGTTGACACGATCATTTATCTTGTCGCGGACGGCGAAAGCCTTTTCTGTGGGAACCAGACGCTTGTAGCGTCCGTCGAAGGCGACAGGCTCGCGAACCAGATAACCGTTTTGATCCAGATGGTTGACCAGACTGGCCACGGAAGAACCCCGAATGGAGAGGTGGGCCTCCAAATCCTTGGGGAAGACATCCCCCTGCTCAGACTGGTTTATGATAAACTCCAGTGCCAAGGCTTGGTTGCTGGTCAGAGGCATGTCGGCAAAGAATGATGAAAAGTGAATGTTCATCAGCCGACGCAGTCGTTCCTGCTTGCTTGTGATCCGTTTGTAATCCATAAAGTTTTTCTCCCTAGTTGTGCAAAATTTTTCTCCCATAAAGAATATTATAACGCCAACCAGGTTTTTGTGTCAAGGACTGTATATGCGCTTAAAGCCTAAAAAATGACCAAAATCACATGGTTTCGTTCAGCTTTCTGGCCAGTACCTCCATCTTATATACGGCAGATCGATCTCCTTCCAGAAAAAGAGCGCTCTGCTCTGCCAGCGGAGCCAGGTGTACCCTGCCGTTGGGAAAAGTGACGGTCAGTCCGTTTGTAAAATCAGTGCCAAATTCTGTCATGGCTTCGCTGATGGCCCGCATTAATCTTGCCCGATCCCGGCATGGAACGATCCGCCGAGGCGTCTCCTGGATGCAAGGCAGATGGTAAAGGCCGTTGAGCGCGTCCAGATTGCACTGATAATAGGCGTGGGGCGTGCCGATGTCGCACCAGTAGCCCTCCATGATCTGTCCCCGCATGGGAACGCCAAGCTCCAGCAGCCGAGGGAACAGATCCTTGGCGAAGTCATAGGGCTGTCCGGCTGGAATATGCTCCAGAACGTCTGGAGAGAGGACGTATATCCCTGTGCTGACCTGATCTGTCACCACCCGCTCCCATGGCGGTTTTTCCAAAAAGCCGGTTACGGCGCCTGTGCGGTCTGTGATAACCAGGCCATAGGGAAGAGGATCCGATTGAGCGGCCAGGGCAATGGTCACGCCATGGCGATGACTCGCCGCCAGGGAGGAGAGGTCGAAATCGCAGGCGCTGTCCCCGCTGATGACCAGAACGGTATCGTCCCCGATGAAATCCCGGCAGTTTAGAACGGCTCCCGCTGTTCCCAGAGGAAAATGCTCCTCCCGATACTCGATGGAAACGCCGAAGGCCGCGCCGTTTTGGAAATGATCCCGTATGACCTGCGGCTGATAATGCAGGGTCAGACACAGACGGTCGAAGCCGTTTTCCCGCAGAAGGGCTACCGTGTGTTCCAGAAGGGGCGTTCCCAGCAGAGGCATCATGGGTTTCGGTAGACCGCCGGATATGGCCCGCAGACGGGTGCCTTCTCCGCCGGAGAGTATGACAGCTTTCAATGGTTTCACCTCGTGGTTAGTGTTTGCCGCCCCCGGCAAAATATGTGACGGGGCGTAAAATTGTTTGTAAAGTTCCGCGGAGTCTGTTATAATAATCTAAGGATACGCTGATTTAATTGAGTTTTACACTTTGTTTACCCAAGTTCGCCTAT